>NZ_CACVAN010000001.1:2570326-3212907 GCF_902726655.1 Virgibacillus ihumii | reverse complement strand
CGGTGGTATTGCCCATCATTACCGAAGCGGGAAACGACACGCGGCTGATCATGGTTGCACCAGAACAGTGCATTCCATCCCCCGCCTTCATGCATACCGACTTGCCAGTTGGATAAAATTCGTTTTAATTCAACAAAGTCAAACGGTGCTTTGGTCCATTTTTCACCATTGGCATAATCAACTTTCAAGTGATGAAACTGAAACGTCATATCCAGTTCCTGGCGTTCCGGACGGGTATACAGCACGCAATTATCCAACGTTGTCGACGACATTTCACCGACGGTCATCATGTTGTACCGGGAAAAAACCGCCTGATTCATTTCATGCAAATATTCATGAATTCGCGGTCCATCGGTATAAAATTTGCGACCGTCCCCACTGTCATCATTGGGAAAATCCTGGTTTTTGGAAATCAGGTTGATAACATCCAGACGGAATCCATCAATTCCTTTTTCCGCCCAAAAGCGCATCATGTCAAACAGTTTTTCCCTCAGTTGTTCATTTTCCCAGTTCAAATCCGCCTGAGTCGTATCAAATAAATGCAAATAATATTGATTGGTCTGTTCATCCAGTTCCCATGCAGGTCCCCCGAACTTGGACTGCCAGTTATTTGGCAGTTCGGGACCATCCTTCCAAATATAAAAATCACGGTATGGATTATCCTGAGAAGCTGATGCCTGTTTAAACCATTCATGTTCAGTCGATGTATGATTTATGACAAGATCCATAATCAGCTTCATATCACGCTTATGGGTTTCCTCGAGCAACTCCTCAAAATCTTTCATCGTTCCGTAATCAGGCTCAATATCGAAATAGTTGCTGATATCGTATCCATTATCATGTTGTGGTGACTGGTAAACAGGGGTCAGCCAAATCACATCAACACCAAGCTTTTTGATGTAATCCAGTTTCTGAATAATTCCCTGAATATCCCCGGTGCCACTTCCGGTTGTATCATTAAAGCTTTTTGGATAAATTTGATACACAACAGCTTTTTGCCACCATGATTCATGCATTGTTATCACCTCTTTGTTCATGTTACATATTTATTTGTTAAGTTTACGTTTTGCGATAAGGAACGTAATGATAAATGGAATGACAATAACGATGCCCATTCCGATAAAGAATGAAGCCATCCCGTTTTCAATAGATAAGAATCCGGGAACACCGCCAATACCAATAGATGCTGCTGTAACATGCTGCATTGTAATGAAAGCACCTGCAATAGAAGAACCACCTACTGCCGCAATAAATGGATATTTATACAGCAAATTAACACCAAACATCGCTGGTTCGGTGATGCCAAGCCAAGCCGAAAGACCTGAAGTCCCTGCCAAACCTTTTAATTTTTCCTCTCGTGCCACCATCATCATTGCAAATGCAGCTGAACCTTGAGCAATATTGGAAAGTGCCGTGATCGGCCATAGGAATGTTGAACCAGTACTTCCAATTAACTGTAAATCAACTGCAAGGAAAGTATGATGCATACCTGTGATAACCATTGGTGCATAAAGCGCTCCATAAATCAGCCCGCCAAGAAGTGCATACTGTTCAAATATTGCAACCAGCCCGTCTGTTATCCAATTTCCAATCGCAAATGTGATTGGGCCAATGATAATAAACGTGAGAAACCCTGTTACTAGCAATGCAACCGGACCTACCACCAGCAGTTGCAGTGAATCCATCACCCGTTTTTTCATGAAAATCTCAATTTTCGCCAGTACCCATGATGCAAATAACACCGGTAATACTTGTCCCTGATAACCTATTTTATCAACTTCAAATCCAAACAGATTCCATGTCGGAATGTCACCCGATTTCAACGCATCGCCATATGACCACGCATTAAGAAGTTCCGGATGTACCATAATTAAACCAAGTACTACCCCGAGCAGCTCATTACCGCCAAACCGTTTCACTGCAGACCAACCGATTAAAGCAGGTAAAAACACGAATGCGGTATTGGCAATGATGATAATCATATTAGCTATTCCGGACCATTGCGGATACATTTCAATAATGGACTGTTCACTGAATACTGGATTAACTAATACGTTATTAATCCCCATTAACAGACCGGCTGTTACGATTGCCGGTAGTATCGGAATGAAAATATCCGCAAGAACCTTGACACCACGCTGCAGCCAGTTTTGTTTTTTGCCGACAGCCGCTTTTACATCATCTTTTGATGCTTCACCCATGTTTGTTTCGTTCAGCATCGCGGCATATACTTTATCAACGGTTCCCTGCCCGATAACAACCTGGAACTGCCCGTTGGCCGAAAAGGAGCCTTTGACAAGATCCATATTTTCAAGCGATTCCTGATTCACATTATCCTCATCATTTAACGCGAACCGCAGCCGTGTAATACAGTGCGTCGCAACATTGATATTTTCCTCGCCGCCAAGTGCTTCCACAATTTCACTTGCTTCTTTGCTGTACGGTGTATCTGATGATGCTGATGTTTTCTCACTTGCTTTTTCACCGGACTTTTCCTGTCTTTCTGCTGTAAGCAGCACTGTTTCTCCGGCAATAGCAGTGGCTTCTTTTGTTTTTTCCAAAAAACCGACTTGCTCTCCATTCGTAATGATAACCGGCGTAATGATACCGGCAGCCTTTTCACGGACAAACTCCACATCAAATGTAATGAGCGGATCGCCTGCCTTGACTTTATCCCCTTGCTGAACATGTGCTTCAAAGCCATCTCCATCTAAATTAACCGTTTCCAAACCTATATGAATAAGTACTTCTGTGCCTTCATCACTAAGGATGCCAACCGCATGTTTTGTCGGGAATATCTGCACAATTTCCCCATCAAGCGGTGCAACCACTTTTCCATCTTCAGGATCAATCGCCAGGCCGTCACCCATCATTTTTTGGGAAAATGTCGGATCCGGAACGTCTTCCAGCGATTTGATTGTTCCATTCAGTGGTGCAAAAATTTTTTCCTGGTTACTAACCATAGGAGTGCCTCCCTTATTTTAGCTGCTTTTCTTTGCAACTTGTATATACATGTTTCATTGACTAGTATAACTTGTATATACAGGTTGTGCAAGGGCTTACAACATATATTGCCGGAAATACATAATATTATTCGACAAAATTCAAGTGTCATCAGGCATTGAAACAATCGACTTATATGACAAGGCGTTAAGCTAGACAGTATTATATTATATCTGCCCAGAAAAAAACGCATCCGATCAGAATGCGTTCAAACGCGTTTGCTAGCTTTTGGATGTGGATGATTTTGACTTTGGCTCTGCAATTTTACCAAGAAAAAAACTGTCTACTTCACTTAGCTTGCCACGCCAGAGGATCTTTCCTTTGGATGGTGTCGGCTTACTGTCACCGCAATAAATTCGGGTATTTTTTAAGTGAATGTAATGTACATCACTATGATTTCCTGATTCAACCGCTTCTCCTGCTTTTGAAAGCTGTTTGCTTAATTTATGGGAAACTTCACTTCCGTCTTCAAACGACTTGCTTATATTCTCAAAATAATCGCCGGCGGAAATTAACGTTCCGGTCACTATAATCCCATGAATTACCAATGAAATATCTAGTTCAAACTCATATTTATTGGCTGCCATTACAAAGTGTTCCAATACATTATCTTTCATACCTTCACTCATCCTTTTCTCCCCTTTCTATGAAGATGTATCGTCATCGCTTGTCACTGCCGTTTCTTTTTCTGCTGCTGTTTTACCGCTTTGTTGTTTTTTATTTTTGCTCTTATTGGTTGATGACTTTGTGTTCGTAGTTTTATCACCCTCCAATTCACTTCTTTCGGGGTTTTCGTCTATTTCATTTAATCCATTCATCTTCAGCAGTTTATCGATTTTTTCTTCCAGGCTTTGCAGTCGATGATACATATTTTCCTGCTCCAGTTTCAGATTTTCAAAGTCTTCCTGTTTTTGGCTGGAAAATAGATTACCTGTAGAAGTTTTTACTCCCTGCAATGCCTGGTTTGATTTTTCCATTCCGGATTCTTTCCAATAATTCATTTTCGATTTCGTTTTTGAACTAACCTCGGAACCTTTTTCCTTCAAGAACTCCTTGTTAGCTGCCTTAACCAGCTTTTGCCGATTCTTTTCACTGGAGATACAGCCGATTGCTAAACCTACTACACCCCCAGCCAGAGCCCCTTTTAAAGATTTGCCTTTATTATCTGTTTCAACATTTGATTTCGTCTCTTCATTGTTCACATCAGACCTTTTTATCATTCTGAATCTCTCCCTTATCATTAGTGGTAACCCGATTATTATTGTCGACCATATTTTCCAGATCATCGAGCCGATCTTTCAGCATTCGATTCTCTTCTTCCAATGATTGTATATTGTCATTCGCTTTTGAGCTTAAATAAGGGTCAGTTTCCCACCAATCCATCCCAATTTCTTTCGCTTTATCAACTGACGCAACGATTAGCCGGATTTTAATGGTGATCAACTCAACATCCGCAACCCCAACCCGAATGTCCCCGGCAATTACGACGCCTTTGTCAAGTACTTTTTCAAGTACATCCACAATCGTACTGGACTGCATGGGATGTTCGACTGCCATTACTGTCACCTTCCTTCTTCGTAGCAATTTCCGGTATAATTACAACAGATTACCTAATGGCCCCAGATCAATATTCAAGTCTTCTGCATCTAAACCAAAAACTTCTTTTAACTCGTCCATTTTTTCTTCAAGATTCATCAAAGCCACTCCTAAATCTTCCACCTGTTCCTCAGACAAGGTTCCACCTTCCACACGCCTCATTGCATGCCTTTCAACGATTTGCCGAAGTAATTCAATCACAGTCATAACCAGTTGGGCAAGACCATCTTCTGCATTATCCGGATCTAGATTTATTCGACCATCCGCTTGGTTGGCTGGCTGCATCCTCCAACATCCTCCTTTCAACATCAAACCGGTTGGAAGAAACCTCGGTTTGATTAGTTTCATAAAATTGCACCAATTTCTCCACTGAGGAGATTAACACACGCAAATCAAGATAAACGAGATCAACTCTTGCAATTGAAATAATTAAATCCCCTTTGATGGCTACACCTTTGTCCAGTATGACATCCAGAATATCAATCAGTCCGACTTCCTTATCCTCAACAGTTTCTCTTACATTTGGCATTGGATTTTCCTCACTTTTCCATTGTAGTCAAACTGACAAAATGATAGCTTGGCCATGGACCTGTTATTTCGATTTGAATACCCGAATATTGCATCTCTTGCTCTTTCCGCTCTATTTTTTCCAAAAACAGATTTACATCAGAAACTGCAACCAAATAGACACTGTTCCAGCCCATGCGTTCTTTCCTTCCAGTTACATCCTTGCCTAAAGTTTTCTTCACATCTGCCTGAGCCGCCATCAATTTAAACTCATTATGAATCTGTTCACAAAGCTTATCCCGTTCCTTTTCCAGTTCCTTATTCACTAGTTGCTCTATCTTCTTTTTTTCGAAAAATTGTCGACCTGGCGATAACTTTCGTATCTCCGCTCTTTTCTCATTTATAACAGGGTTCCGTTCGTTTACTGTTTCTTTGAGCTTGTCATCGTTGCAGTAGATTTTCAAATTCCATTCCTCTTTACCATTTATTCGTTCAAAAGACTCAAACAAACCATTGAGTTCCGGGGTGACCGATTGAACCAGGCTGTTCTGATTGTTGTAAATGGTACAAAAAGATAATGGAATTACGGTGTACAGTTTATTCAGCTCCATCAAAATCTCATGGTGATGAAATGCCTTTTTCTGGAGCCATTCCAAATCATTGTTCATTTTTTCTTCCACTATTTCCTCGGTATAGGCTTCAGGTTCCAAATCAGCCACGAGAGCGGTAACTGTTCCCATGTTGATTGAATACAAATTTTCCGATTCATCGAAGCCCTCATGTTCTGGAATAGGCTGATTCTGCACTTCATTCGCAGGAACAAATCCATATACATATATTTTCTTATCCATCGTCGTTCACTCTTCCTTTGGTTTCGTTAATTCTTCCCATTGCTCTAGCTCTTTTTGTTTTGCAATTTCATAGCGGTGTAAAAGTTCCGCTTCCTGTTCTTCATAAACTTCCCTGGAAACTTCCCCGAGTTCATACATCATTTGCTGCTGCGCCAGTTTTTTCTGAATGGTGGAAAGGTCATATAATTGCTTATCCGCTTCTTCCTGCACTCGTTCTCCAACGTTCTTAATCAACTTCATCGGACCAGTAACCAATTTGTGCAGCATTACGTTTCCTCCACTGTTAGCCTAATATTAATAAAATTGTAGGCAGGCCATGGACCTGAATAATTAAAATCTGTGTACGCCTTCCATTTCTCATGAACGTCATTTACTAGACCGTCAAATGCTGATTCGTTGTCACGATCTATTAAGAAAGAGGCATTTAACAGCATCGTTTCACTTAACGGATCATTTATTTTGGCAGCCTCCGCGTTTTCCTCCAGCGGAGCGAAAATATTAACTTTTACTTCCTCCTGAAGCCTGGTGAAAATTTCCTGAGCCGCTCCACCTAATCTAATTCGGTCATAATAACCGGCAGCCTCTGATTTACCCTGAACAGTTTTTGCCATCTCTTCCACTTCCGGATGCTTGTTTACTCTTTTGTCCAACCAATCTTTTTTCCCGATCACTTTCAAACCAAGCTCCATTTTCCCTTTAATTTTCGGGAAAAGCGCTTCAAATTGCGGATACAGATTTTCAAGCAGTACCTCGACATCCTCTTTTGAATGAAAAATGTTGCCGAAACTGATGGGAATTACAGTATCATTCTGCTCCATCACCTGGGACATGACTTGTTGATGCATCATTAAATTTTCTTTATTCGGATGGTAGATTTTCATGGGAACTTCTGCTGCAACCATAGCTGCATCGCGATAATGTATCGTAAATGTCCCATATTGACTTCCCTCCAAGTCGATGTCCCCAAAATTTGTTTTATCCGTTGTTTGGATTCCACAAAACAAATAGATACCTGTTTCTGTTTGTTGTTCCATTGTTTCCTCTCCATTCCAACCTTTGCTTGATTCAATGCACCTTTTTGATCACCAACCGGTCAATTTTCAATTTTACTCCGGTACCGTATTTCCTGTCGTTTAAAAGTGGTAACCTCTTTCTTGTTATTTACCATCACCTGATAAATCCCCACCATTTCATCCTTTGCATACTTCTTCATATAATCCTTTTCTTCAATTACCTCGAGCATGATTCGCCAGCCATCTTTTTCGTCTGCCTCCACTGCAGTTATTTTGTGCAAAGGAGCTACATGTTCTGCAAAAAAATCGTTTACACTTTGCATCACTTCTTTTATTTCCATTGTCTTCCTCCCGTTAATTAGTAGTAAAAAGGGAAGGAACCACCCAGAGGGATGGAATCCTTCTCCTATATACTGAATTGTGCGCTTCGTTCATTTGGCTGTACCGGGAGACCTTCTTCTTCGACATCGTCACGCAATAAGCCAACCGCTTCTGCATAACGGAGCCATGTATCAACACTGGCAATAACCACCCTTGCTTCCACAGTGAGAATCTCAATACCTACCACAGAAACTCTTGCATACGCATCAATTACAATCCCTTTATCCAATATTCGGTCAATTACTTCAGCGAGACTGGAACTATCAGTTGACTTTTGAATAGCCATCGTAAAATCTCCTCCTTTTAATCGTCATCAACCTATCTTTTTAATTGATGTAATCGACTTGATGTTTGATGATTTTTTGACGTCCGCCGGCCCTTTCATGTTTGAGGGACTTTTTACATTTGAAATTCCTTTTATATCATGAACTCCTTTCACTCTCGAATTGTTTTCGTTAGTGGAAGAAGATATTTTATCCTGGAATTCATCTCCAGCATTTTTAACCTTTTTCAGCTTGTCTCTGAGTGTCAATAAAGCATCCTGTGTTTTCTCTTTGGCAGTTTCTGCATTAGCATGTACTTTGTCCGCATTCCTGTTTTTCATTTTTGCAAGCTTTTCCGAAGCATGATTCGCTTTGGATTCCACCTTTTCTTCAATCTGCTTTGCTGATTCTTCCTGTATTTCGTCCTTTGCTTTTTCCTTCCATTCGTCCGGCACTTTCTTCATTGCTTTTTTTGCTAACTTGCCAGCTTTCTTTTTTACCGGCTCGACACTCATGAATTTCCTCCCTCCATCAGGACTTAATATTAAATTTTGTAACCTTTAACCCTTTCTATATTTATCAAAACTTCCAAAAGCTGAAAATATAACGGATTTTCGAAAATAGTCTTAATCTTAAACAATTTTTTCTCTCCATTGTAATAATTTTTTCCCATCATCAAAGGAATTTCACGTTGCTTCAAATGGTTGAGTTATCATTGCATTTCACTTCTATTACGTTTAGATAACAACTATAAAAAAGCTGCCGTGCAAAACTTTGCATAGCAGCTTTTTCCCTCAATCTAATTCAGTTTCGGATATGAACAGCAGTCGATCATCCTTCTTATCCGGCATTCCCCTGCCGTCCGTATTATTGGTTATAAAATAGATACCGTTCTCAGCAGCGCGTGCGTCCCGTACACGGCCAACATCCGAGACAATCAGTTCCAGCTCCCCGCCTTCCGGATCAAACCGCCGCAAGCCTTCTCCTGCCAATGAAGCAAAGTAGAAATCACCATTAAAAAATGTCATGCCGGACGGTGCCCACGTATCGTTTCCTGAATGAATTACCGGCTCTTTCATGTCCGGTGCCGATTCATCTCCGCGGATAGCTGGCCATCCATAATTCTCCCCTTTAATGATCCGGTTAACTTCATCATATGCACTTGAGCCATGTTCCGTCGCATACAGCTGATTATCATCATTCCAGGCGAGTCCCTGTGGATTACGGTGTCCATAGGAATAAACATACGAATCAGTAAAAGGGTTATTCTCAGGAACTGAACCGTCTAGATTCATCCGCAGAATTTTTCCGGCCAAACTGCTCCTGTCCTGTGCCAATTCAGGGTTCGTTGCGTCACCGGTAGTAATATACAATTTATTATCCGGACCGATCTCAATTCGTCCACCCTGATGAAATGTACCACCAGGAATTTTATCCAGCAGTGTTTCCATCTCTGTCCACTTTCCATTTCGCGCCCGGATGGTTACAACCCGTTGATAATATTGTTCATTCTCCTGATAGGAGTAATAAGCATATGCCGTTCTAGTCTCACTGAAGTTTTTTGGAAAATCAATTCCGAGCAGCCCGGCTTCCGGCTGATCGGAAAGGTTTTCCGAAAACTCCACCGGCATACGGGTTTTCTCCCCATTCTGAACTTTGACAATACTGCCTGTCCGCTCACTTATATAAAAAGTCTCCCCATTTTTCACAATCTCCCAAGGTTCATCAAGATTTTGTGCAATGACCTTTAGGCTTTGTTCGGAATCAGAAGCTTCCTGCATTGTTGTCTCCGGATTAGGCTTCTCTTGCTGTGAACAGGCACTTGTCACACATACGACCGCCAATAATATGAGAAGATATCGGATCTGGATCACCCTTTGCATGATAGTTTGTTTCAGTTTACCTGCTTATGCATACCACTTCAACTATTACAGGAACAGTGGTTTGAAGTTTATGCTCGTATGGTTGATGTTCTACCTCGTATGGTTGATGTTTCTCCCCTGCGGTTGATGTTCTGCTCGTACGGTTGATGTTTCTCCCGTACGGTTGATGTTCCGCCCATAAAAAACGGCGGAAGCGCATAAATGCACTTCCGCCGCATATCACAACAGCAACTTATCCTAGCTTGGATTTTTTCGCTGCTTTCTCACGTTCATTTTTATTTAAAATTTTTTTGCGAAGACGAATCGATTCTGGTGTTACTTCACAATATTCATCATCATTCAAGTATTCGATTGCTTCTTCCAATGACATCTGACGCGTCTTTCGGATCGTTGCTGTCTGATCCTTTGTTGCCGAACGAACATTGGTCAGATGTTTTTCCTTGGTAATGTTAACGGTCAGATCATTTTCACGGTTATGCTCGCCGACGATCATACCCGCATAAATCTCGGTTCCCGGCTCGACAAAAATAACACCACGATCCTCAAGCTGCATAATGCCGTATGTCGATGCTTTGCCATGTTCCATTCCGACAAGTACACCTTCACGACGTCCTCCAACCGGGCCATTGGCAATTGGTTCATATGCGTCAAATGTATGGTTTATAATACCATAACCACGGGTTTGAGACATGAATTCAGTAGAATAGCCGATAAGACCGCGCGATGGAACCTTAAACTCGATACGAACCTGGCCGTTTCCCTGATTCACCATATCAAGCATTTCACCTTTACGTGCACCAAGTGATTCCATAACACCACCTGTATATTCTTCCGGAACATCTACTTGCACACGTTCATAAGGCTCGCATTTTACACCATCGATTTCTTTAATGATAACTTGTGGTTTAGAAAGCTGCAGTTCATAGCCTTCCCGGCGCATATTTTCAATCAGAATCGACAAGTGCAGTTCACCACGTCCCGATACGGTCCATGCATCAGGAGAATCGGTCGGATCAACACGTAAACTCACATCCGTTTCCAGCTGTTTCATAAGACGCTCTTCAATTCGACGTGATGTTATATAATTACCTTCCCGGCCGGCAAATGGACTGTTATTAACAAGAAACGTCATTTGCAGGGTCGGTTCGTCAATACGGAGCCATGGCAGCCCCTCTGCATGATCCCGGTCACAAATTGTTTCCCCGATATTAATATCATCCATACCGGCAATCGCCACAATATCACCGGCTTTTGCTTCCTGGATCTCCATCCGTTTCAGTCCGATAAAACCAAAAAGCTTGCTGATACGGAAATTTTTTGTCGATCCGTCTTTTTTCATGACAACCACTTGTTGACCGACACTGATTTTTCCCCGCACAACACGTCCGACACCGATTCGTCCGACATAATCATTATAATCCAGCAGCGTAATCTGGAACTGTAATGGATCATCCTGTGTATCTATTGGTGCAGGAATATGATCCATAATTGTCGTAAACACCGGATCCATCGTTTCCGTCTGATTATCCGGCTCTGTACCGGATGTACCATTCAATGCAGACGCATAAACAACCGGAAATTCCAGCTGTTCATCGTCTGCTCCCAGTTCAATGAACAAGTCCAGTACTTCATCGACAACATCATTCGGGCGCGCATTGGGACGGTCGATTTTATTTAAAACAACAATTGGCGTTAATTTCTGTTCCAGTGCTTTTTTTAACACAAAACGTGTTTGCGGCATTGTTCCTTCATAGGCATCGACGACCAAAATTACACCATCAACCATCTTCATAATCCGTTCGACTTCCCCGCCAAAATCTGCGTGTCCCGGGGTATCGAGAATATTTATGGCTGTATCATTATATTTTATCGCAGTATTTTTCGCTAAAATGGTAATCCCGCGTTCCCGCTCTATATCATTTGAGTCCATGGCCCGTTCATTTACTTGCTCGTTTTCCCGGAAAGTTCCGGAGTATTTTAAAAGCTGATCGACAAGTGTTGTTTTGCCATGGTCAACGTGGGCAATAATAGCGATGTTGCGGATATCTTCTCTTAATTGCATAAAAAAGTACGCTCCTCTGTGATTTCGAGATGAATCAAACTATCCTATTATATCACAAATAAATTAATTGTAAAATTCGTATACCCTACTGAAACCGGATGATAAACTTAGCACCGCCCAGTTCTGAATCTTCTACTGATATTTTCCCTCCGGACTGTTCGATAATCGCTCTCGCTATCGCCAGTCCCAGCCCGGTTTCACCATTCTTACCTTTAACAAACCGGTGGAAAATATGTGGAATCAAATCATCCGCAATCCCATTTCCGTCATCTTCTATTATAACGGTTTTACCCTCTACCGAGATATTAACCTGTGACACTGCATGCCGTATCGCGTTCACGGTAATATTCAACAATGCGCGCAACAGCTTCTCCTGGTCAACATACAGTCTGCTTTCCGGGTCTTCATCATATGTCAGTTCAACACCCTTCTCATTGACTGTTGGCAAGGTTCGGTCCATTACTTGCTGAATCAAATCGGATGTCCGGATTTTTTCCGGCTGGTATGCAGCCTGGGAGCTATCCAGTTTGGCAAGCAAAATCATTTCATTGATAATTGTCTTCAACCGATTTACTTCAGTTACCATCATTTCCAGTCCTTTTTCTTCATCAGCCTGATCAAAAACCTTATCCCTGATTCCTTCCGCATATCCCTGGATGGTCATCAGCGGAGTTTTCAACTCATGGCTGGCATTCTGAAAAAAAGCCTGCTGTGTGTTAATATAGCGCTGCAATTCCGTTGCCATATCATATACACTCTCGGCAACCTCACGGATTTCACCCGTTGCCTTAATCGGTTCGACATCAACAAATTTTCGTTTTTCAATCTTTTTCAGTTGGTGCTTCAGTCTGCTCAGCGGGGTGACCAATTTATTTGTCAAAAAATAACTGAGCATCATTGCAGCAATTGCTCCAATGATAAATACAATCAACAGGCGCCTGAAAAAATCCTGTTGAACTTTTTGCAAATCATTCAATGGCGTAAGCAGAATAAGCTCCATGCCGGAACTTTCCGGGTAAAACAATATTCGCGATGTAACATATTTCCTGTTACCAATCTCCCACAATTGCTCTTCTTTATTCTCGAAGTAATCCTCTCTTGAAAATCCTTCGACAAACTGACGCGGCATCGTATAAAACAAGACACTGTCCTGTTGTCGATTATATAAAAACAATTGCAAGTCCTGATCTTCCAAAAATGCACTAAGCTGCTGATCATTTTGCAGTGACCCATACTCTTCATTAATTAACTGGACAAGCAGCTCCCCTTTTTGCCTAAGTTCTGCTTTTTCATCATCAATCAGCATATCCAGAATTAATGAATATGTAACAAAGCCCGCAGCTGTGAGAATAACGAGCAAAAGTGCAGAAAATGCCAGATTAAGCTGTGATTGAAGTTTCATACGTTAATCCTCTTCACTGCGCAGCCGGTATCCATAACCCCAAACGGTCTCCAGGGAGATACCTTTCAATTTTTTTCGAATACGTTTGACGAGATCATCTACCGCACGATCACTTCCAAAGTAGTTTTCCCCCCAAATTTTCACAAGCAGCTCTTCACGGGAGAACGCACGATTCCTGTTTTCGGCGAACAAAAGAATCATTTCATACTCTTTTGCTGTTACCTCCTGTTCCTCCCCATTCCAGAAAATCCGCCGCTCATTCTCATAAATCAGAAGGTTATCCACCTTCAGCTTGCCTTCAGACGGTTCTTTCTGCGCTTCTTTTGGCTGTACTCGTTTAAAAACACGCTTAACCCGTGCGAGTAATTCCCTTGGGCTGAACGGTTTCGTCAAATAATCATCACCGCCAAGCTCCAGGCCGAGTATTTTATCAATCTCATCATCTTTTGCTGAGATAATAATAATTGGAACGTCACTTTCATTTCGGATTTTTTTACAAAACTCATATCCATCCATTCCAGGAAGCATAATGTCCAGCACCCACATATCCGGAGGTTGCGTTTCCCACAGTTCCCAGGCATCTTCCGCAGACCCCAGTACCGTTACCTGATAATCCTCCTTCTTTAAATATGCGGATACAATATTTCGGATATTTGCATCATCTTCCACAATTCCAATATGCTTGCTCATAAGTCCGAACTCCTTATCAAATTGTTATCTTACTGTTATTTTTACATAAAAAAAGGGTAGTGAACACTAAAAAGGTAGATTACACACTTTTTACTTATTTATACCAATAGCCTGCCAAACCGCATGGGTATAATAAATACTGTAATTATAATTTAACTTAATCGAAAGGTGGTCATAAAATGGAACGAAATGATAATCAGCATGAATTTGAAAACGACTCTTCCAATAATCAACAGGATTCCAACGAAAATTCTTCAGATATGCATCATGAAATGAAGGAAAGTCCTTCTGACAATGGGAATCAGACTGAACAGGAAAACACTTTTCACACGCAGCAGGAACCTACAGCCTCCCATGAACAAGAAAATAAAGGTGTGGCGGAATCAGCAAGAGCAAACACACAAGCCAAGAAGCCGAAAATCAAAAAACAAAAAAGCGGTTTTTCATCCCTTGTCAGCGGATTAGTTGGAGGTGTTATCGCGGCAGTGATTGTTGCACTATTGTTCGTCACAAATGTAATTCCAACGAATACTACCAACAGCAGCAATACAGACTCGGCAAACGCAAACGAATCTGCAACGCCTCCAATTGCCGAGACCGTAACTTCAAGCAATGTCAATGTGGCCTCAACTATTGATGAGGCATCCAAAGCGGTTGTAGGTGTATTGAACATGCAACAGAAAAACATATGGACAAAAAGTATGGAAGCTGGTTCTGGTTCAGGCATCATTTATAAAGAAGAAAATGGTAAAGCCTATGTCGTAACAAACCACCATGTGGTGGAAGGCGCTGAAGAAGTAAAGATTGTACTGAACAATGGAGATAGAATTAATGCAAAAGTTCTTGGTTCGGACCCATTAACAGATTTGGCGGTACTTCAGGTTGACGGTAAAAAAATTAACACAGTGGCAGATCTTGGATCATCCAAAAACCTTAAAGTCGGGCAAACGGTTATCGCTGTTGGAAACCCGCTCGGTATGAATTTTGCAAACTCAGTAACGAAAGGAATTATCAGCGGACTGAACCGTTCCGTTAAAGTTGATGTTGACGGGGACGGCCGCCCTGACTGGGTTACCGAAGTGATTCAAACGGATGCAGCCATTAATCCAGGAAACAGTGGTGGAGCACTATTGAATGCTGATGGCGAGGTTATTGGAATAAACTCGATGAAAATTGCCCGCCGTAATGTGGAAGGAATTGGATTCGCCATACCAATTGGCCAGGCAAAACCAATTATGAAACAGCTTGAGGAGAACGGAAAAGTTGCCCGGCCATATATCGGAATCAGCACGGTAGGAATCAGTCAGGTGCCGCTGCAGTACCGTGATCAAATACAACTGCCGGATTCTGTCAAAGGCGGTATGGTTGTTGCACAGGTTGAGCCTGGTTCACCAGCTGCAGAAGCAAACTTGCAGCAATTTGATGTGATTACAAAAATCAATGGTCACGAAATCAAGTCCATTCTTGATTTACGAAAATATATGTACACCGAAACCGAGATCGGTGAAACGGTCGAGATGGAAGTTTACCGAAATGGAGAACCCCAAACAGTCGAATTGACATTAGCTAAACGTGCACAACAAAACTAAGATGCTGTCAAAGTCTTAGTTGCACTAATGTGATGAGAAAGTTTTATACTTGCTTATATACCAAAAAGAGGCTGGGACAAAAAGTGATTTATCAAAAGAAAAAACGAATTAAATGGTGAACTCAGCCGCTCCGGAAATATACTTCGCTTTCCGCGGGCGGTTGTTGAGCCCTCCTCGTGCTTACGCACTGCGGGGTCTCATCTAGGCCTGTTCCCCCGCAGGAGTCTACGTATATTTCCTCCGCTAGACTCTAATATTGTTCGTCTTTTTGTATTACACTTTTTGATTTGTCCCTGCCTCTTTTTGACGTGACAGGAAAATTGGCTATCATTGTCGAAAGTGTATAAAATAAGGGTAATAATAAGAAAGGAAGTGATTTCTTATGCAATGTCCAAGTTGCGGTCTTGAATCAGATGAAGGAAAGTATTGCACAAATTGTGGAGCAGAACTGCCGTTTCACGACGATAACAACTCTTCCTTGTCTGAGACTGTCACGGGTGCCACATCCACCAAAGAACAAAATAAGAACCAGCATTATGAAAAGTCAGAAAAACTGAAAACAACAGGTGCGAATTTTGGCCACTTTTTTATGGCCCTTCTTAAAAACCCGAGTGAAGCAAGAAAAGCCAATAAATCGGATTTCAGTTCCGGAATCATTATGTTTGGTCTGTTTTCACTGCTGATAGCTATTAGTTACCATTTTGTCATCAATTCAGTGTCATTGGGACCTATGGGGCTATCTGTCATGATTGAACTCTCATTTCTGGATAGTTTTGTCATCCCGTTTATTTTGTTAATCCTGCTCTTCTTCTTAATCGCAGGATTAACATTTCTATGTTCCAAATTGACTATCCAGGCTGCAAAGTTTCCTGATATCGTTGCGAAGTACGGTGCATATCTGGTCCCGTTTTTTATATTTCATATTGCAGGCATCGTTTTTTCGCTGGTTGGATTTCCAGCTTTTGCACTATTGCTTACATTCATAAGTATACTGGGGATGCTGCTTATCGCTCCGACTTTCATCCTGTTGGAGCAGCCATCCGACGGGTTTGACCGAATATATATACTGCTGGGACTATATATCACCATCTTACTGGTCTATGGCTTTTTCATGCGAATCTTTCTGGATGCCCTTATGGGGGCGCTCATGAATTCATTTATGGGCGGGTTCTGATGTGTATATAAGAATATGCACAGCACATAACTGTGGCTGTGCATATTTATTCTTCAAATTTATTATGGTTCGGTGTTACACCTGTAAATTTGCCGTATCGGTCTGCTGCAAGAAAGCTTTCTTCATCCTCGACACTGCCAATATTTTCATCACTATTAGGGTACATTTCATCATAATTATCCCGGTCACCAAAGAAGTCTGATGGTGTTTCTGACGTGCCGTATCTGCCGACTTCCTGCCAGGCATCCTCGGCGTCATATCCCGTCTGTTCCTCAGGTGTCACTTCATCGGGATTTATATTCGGACTGAACACCTGCTCCTCAATCGGACGGTCATTAATTGGGTTACGATGTTCAGCATGTTCGAGACATCTATCCGCAGTCGGCATAGCAGCAAGTCGTTCATAGGGAATATCTCTTCCGCATTCTGCGCAAATTCCGTATGTCCCATTTTCCAGCGCATGCAGTGCGGCATTAATATCTTCGAGTTCCTTCTCAGCATGCTCATTTAATGCCGTGTCCTTTTCCCGCTCAAACATTTCTGTCCCCATATCGCCCGGATGATTATCATAACTGGATAATTCATGCATCGATTCCTTCCAAAAAGCTTGGGTCATTCCGAAATGATCGTTGACATGATTAATAAGTTCGTCCTGCCGCTCCGTCAGAGCAGCTTTGCACTGGTTCATCTGTTCGTTTGTTAGCATAGCATTCAGCCTCCATTTCAGCAGAATAAATACCGCTAATTATACTATGTGTAAAACAAAACAGTTGATACTTCAATTCTGCTCCCAAATCATGTCAATGTGGGGAATTCCATCCTCCATATATGATGCTGAAACTTGTCTGAAACCTAATTCCGTGTAAAATTTCTTCAAATATTCCTGCCCCTGAATTTGAATGGTTGGCGCATGCCATTGCTCGACACTATAGGCAATCGCCTTTTGCATAAGCTGTTTTGCATATCCGTTCCCCCGAAATTTTCCAGTCACCAGAACCCTGCCAATCGAGACATTCTCAAACTTTGAGCCAGCCGGTAATATACGTACATTTGCTGCAATCTCTTCATTAATTTTTAAAAAATAATGCATTGCCTCCTGATCATAATTATCCAATTCCGGGTATGGACAATCCTGTTCGACCACGAAAACATCAACCCTTGCCTTCAGTAGTTCGTATAACTCATTCGTTGTTAATTCCGAAAATGATTTGACTTTCCATTTCACTGGTTTTTCCCCCGCTTTTCGATTTCTTCCTGAACAATAAAGGCCAAATCATCATTTCCAAATAGCTGCAGTACATTCAAAACGGTCTGATCAGGTATATCTTCCGACTCTTTTCTGGGGACAGTCAGTTCCAATGCCTCCCGAAGTGCCTGATTGTTTATTTGGTTTGGATATGCTTTTTGATACAATTCTTCCGGGTCCAGATTATGATTCACGCTCCATTGGGCAAAGACTAAAATCATCATTTTCTCATCTTGCTTATAGCCTTCAATTATTTTTTGTTCCATCTCTTCTCTGCTCATTTTATTCACCTTCTTTCCTGAGCATAAACAACCACAAAAATGATAATGCCTGCCTTAAATCAGGTGACAAACCTTCGTGATGATGTGGTTTTACACCTTCTTTGTAAACACCGAATCCGTCCAGATATGTAAAATTATAGTCTGCCGCCAGCTTTTCGAATTCCCATGGCATCATTGTGTTGCAAATCGCCTTTTCACCATGCAGGCGCGGATAGCTGTTTGCCCGTGGACCTGCTGCCGGCCCAAGAATTCCGCAATACAGAGTCCCGCCGCGCTTCAACACACGAAACAACTCCTGCAATGCAACCGCAGGCTTTTCTGTCCATTCCAATACATTGATTGCCATTACCGCATCAAAACTACCATCCGAAAATGGCATATTGGAAATATCACCTTGGATGAAGTGGATTTCATTCTGATTCAGCCGTTCCCTCGCCTTACTGATCATTTCATTGGACAGATCCATCCCAGTCGCAATATATCCCGATTTATGCAGTCTGTATGTACCATAACCATCTCCACAGCCAATATCAAGAATACTGTTTTCTTTCTGCAAATGCTTCTCAATAAATGGAATGATATCTTTTCGGCTGCCGTCATCCCACATTGTCTTACTCCGTTCATTCCAGAAGCCGGCACGTCCGTCCCATTGAACTTCTGCTTCCTTATGCCAATCAAACGACTCAGTCATGAGATACCTCCTCATTTTAATTATAAACGAAAAAAACATTTGCCGCCACGAACACGCAGCTGAATTATTCTCCTGTCCGCTTCAATTATTTACCTTAAGGTTAATTATCCAAACAAAAAAAGACTCATCTCACAAATGAGATAAGCCTTTTTGAAAACTTCTATTATTGAGCGTTTACGTTAGCTGCTTGCGGTCCGCGGTTTCCTTCAACGATTTCAAATTCAACGTCTTGACCTTCTTCAAGCGTTTTGAAACCTTCAGCATTGATTGCTGAGAAGTGTACGAATACGTCGTCTCCGTCTTCGCGCTCGATGAAACCGAACCCTTTTTCAGCGTTAAACCATTTTACTTTACCAGTCATCATAATAAACGACCTCCTTATACAAATATGTGCAAAGTAATTGAACCATAAATACTTTTACACCACTTTGTGAAAGAGATCGTAAAGTATTACTAATTTCAATTTCCTATTGCACTTCTAACTTTAAACCTTCCAGCGCTAAAAAGCAAGTGATTCTGAAAATAAATTTATTTTTATTTGATTAAGTTGAATTTTACGGAATCAATCTTCACTAGAACGAATATCTTTTGCAGCGTTTTTGTATTCTTTTCCTTTAATTCTTAATTCTCTTTTTCTAATTGAAAGTATAACAAAAACAATTATAAGTAATAACAATATGACATAGACCACATTGATCAGGAAGGTATATGGCCACCTATGCTCTTATCATTTTTGATGTACTTTTACAAACTGGAAGAAAGCCTAAGAAAGTGATAAAATAAACAATTGCAAGAGTAAAAATGAATAATAAAAACCATACACATTTGTATCTTGCAAATATGAATGACAGGTGGTAGTAACATGACAAGCAGTAATGAGTATCAGGTTTTACTGTACTACAAGTATGTATCGATAGAGGACCCTGCAGAATATGCAAGTGAGCATCTGCAATTTTGCAATGACTTGGAATTGAAAGGACGCATTCTTGTAGCACATGAAGGAATCAACGGCACCGTATCCGGTACGGTTGAACAAACGAACAAATATATGGAAGAGATGCACAATGATCCGCGTTTTGCGGAAATGGAATTCAAAATTGACCCGCATGACGGGCACGCGTTCAAAAAAATGCATGTGCGTCCGCGTAATGAGCTGGTTTCACTTCGGCTCGAAGATGATATCAATCCGAAACAAACGACAGGTCAATATTTTGAACCAAAAGAATTTTTTGAGGCAATGCAGGATGACAATACAGTCGTATTAGACGCTAGAAACGACTACGAATATGACCTTGGACATTTTCGTGGTGCTATTCGCCCGGATATCGAAGCTTTCCGCGAACTGCCTGAATGGGTGGAAAAGAACAAACACCTGATTGAAGGCAAACGAATTCTGACTTATTGCACCGGGGGAATCCGTTGCGAAAAATTTTCCGGATGGCTGATTAAAGAAGGCTTTGAAGATGTAGCTCAACTGCACGGTGGAATCGTCACATACGGCAAAGATCCGGAAGTGCAAGGCGAACTGTGGGACGGACGGTGCTACGTGTTTGACGAACGTATCTCCGTACCAATCAACAAAAAAGACCACGTTATTGTCGGTGAGGATTACTTTGACGGAAAACCATGTGAACGGTATGTAAACTGCGCTAATCCGGAATGCAACAAACAGATTATCTGCTCTGAGGAAAATGAGCATAAATATATGCGCGGCTGCTCGCATGAATGCCGTGTCAGCCCCCGTAATATGTACGTGAAGGAACACGACCTTTCAGAAGAAGAAATTCAGCAGAGACTGATGAATATTGAAGATGAAAAGATTAAACAGGAAGTGTAATGTGAAACGGTGGGGGTTTTACCCTTACCGTTTTTTAGTTGAACGAATCGAACATTTTCCTGAAAATTTATCCCATTTTTTATAATGCCAGTTAAGGGCAAATAAATTTTATGGGCAGGCGAATTGAATCGCCTGCCCATTTTTTATTTTTAAGAAGTTTGTTCTTTTAAGTGATTAGGTTTTCCCCGCATGAACTGAATTACAGTGATTACTGCAAAGATTGCCAGACCGATAAGTGATAATGTTATGTCCGGGTATACAAGCAGTAATCCTGCTGCAACAAGTATAATCCGTTCCAGCCAGCTTAAACTGCTGACAAAGTAACCAATCATACTTGAACTGATCGCCGCCATTCCTAACATTGCACTAATTACAGCAATCGAAACATTCACTGCATTGGCATCACCCTGCAGAAGCAGAATCGGCTGCGACACGAACATATATGGAATGATGAATGCCGCGATGGCTAATTTGACCGCAGTCACCCCGGCCTTCATCGGGTTCGCCTTCGCTATCCCTGCACCGGCATATGCAGCCAGACAAACAGGCGGTGTGATATCCGCTACAATCCCGAAATAGAATACAAACATATGAACCGCAATTACCGGAACATCAAACGCCAGCAAAGCCGGAGCTGCCATGGTTGCTGTAACAACATAGTTTGCAGTTGTCGGCAGACCCATTCCAAGTATAATACAAGCAATCATGGTAAAGAACATGACCAGGAAGAATTCACCTTGTGCCAGATCAATAATACCGCCTGCAATCTTCGGTCCAAGCCCTGTAGTTGTTACCGTACCAGCAATAATACCTGCCGTAGCACAGGCAGCAATAACCGGTAATGCGGTACGTGCGCCTTCTTCAAGAATATTAATAATTTCCTTAAAGTTCATTCTTGTATCTTTTCTGAAGAAACTTATAACAAAAGCAGCACCTATTGCGTATAATGCCGCATATGTCGGTGTAAATCCGAGCAGCAGCATTCCTATAATGAGGACAAGCGGTGCAAACAAATCAAACCTCTTAATTAAATTTTTTGTCTTTGGAAGTTGTTCTTTTGCCAGTCCTAAAATCCCTTGCTTCCTGGCTTCAAAGTGTGTTCCCATAAATACACCGGAAAAATATAAAACCGCTGGAATAATTGCGATTATTATTATTTCATTATATGGTACGCCCGTATAGGATGCCATGATAAAGGCAGCTGCTCCCATGATCGGTGGCATAATCTGCCCACCGGTGGAAGCTGATGCTTCCGTTGCAGCTGCAAAATGAGGTTTAAACCCTGCATTTTTCATCATCGGGATCGTGAAGGAACCGGATCCCACCGTATTCGCAACCGAACTTCCGCTCACCATTCCCTGCAAACCACTGGCCGCAACTGCCGCTTTGGCCGTACCACCTGTGTAACGACCGGTTAAGCGCAGCGCAATATCGTTAAAAAACTGGCCAATGTTTGTCTTTACCAGCATTACCCCGAAGAAGAGGAACAGATAGATATATGTGGATGAAATTTGAATTGGGATACCAAAAATGGAACTTGAGCTGAAGAACATTTCTGTCGCCAGCGATGGCCAATCATAGCCAGCATGGCCGATAACCGGGATGTACGCACCAAACAATCCGTAAAGCAGTGCTAAAATTGCGATGATAACGATTGGAAGACCAACGACCCTTCTAGTTGCTTCAAGTAATAAAATAATACCAGCCGTTGCAACAATCTGATCAAACGCAGTAAACCCGAATATAATTGCTTCATTTATTAATCGTTCATAATTGTAGACAATATAAAAGTTGGTAAATAACGCAATAATTGCGAGCAGCGCATCATACCACGGAACGCCTCGTTTTTTAGTCATCGATGATTTAATCGGATAAAGCAAATATACCAAACATAATGCAGCTCCAAGATGAATCGCACCCTGAATCATTGAAACATATGCTCCGCGAAGAGCCGTATAAAGCTGGAAAATGGTCAGTGCACCACCAAGTATAAGCGTTACCCAACCCCATGGTCCAAGATTTGTCCTGAATGCACTCTCTTTATCGTATTTCGCCATCAGTTCGTCTTTGTCGATTTGTTGTGTGTCTTGAACACTCACTGTTTTCCCCTCCGTTCTGTCTTGTTAGGATATTGAGGGGAAAGAACCGGGCAGCATTGCCCGGTTCTCCCGTTTACTCAATAACGCCGATTTCTTTGAAGTATTTTTCAGCACCGGGGTGCAGCGGCAGGTCATCACTTACACCAGTTAGAGCACCATCTTTGGTAATCAATTTAGCCTGTGCAATGGTCATATCGCCGGCTTTTTCATAAAGCGTTTTCGTCAGTTTATAACCAAGATCTTTACTTACCTGCTCAGTTGACGCAAGCAATAGTGCCATTGCTGTAATGGTTTGAACAGGTTCTTCCTGCCATTCGTATGTTCCAGGTTTTACCGTGTACGCTTCATATTGACTCTTTTCAAGCACTTTATCCAGCGCCTCACCTTCAATATCCAGGAATTTCACTTCCCCGGTTGCGTTGGCAAGCTCATTCGTTGTTGATGAAGGGACACCTACAACTGCAAATGAAGCGTCAATGGTACCATTCTGCAATTTACTCTTCGCATCGCCAAATCCTTCTTCATAGGCAGTGAAATCTCCTTCTTCAATACCGTAGGCTTGCAAAACAAGTTCAGCAGCTTCACGGGTCGCGCCGCCTGGAGGTCCGATTGCTACCTTTTTGCCTTTCAGATCTTCAATTGAATCAATTCCTGTGGATTCAAGCGTAACTACCTGAAGCGCTTCGGGATATAGAGAACCAATGACTCCAACGTTATTAATTTCTTTGCCCTTAAATTCACCTTTTTGGTTAACAGCATTAACCATTGTGGTATTTTGTGCAATCCCAAGCTGGAATTCTCCTGCCTGGATTTTTGCAATGTTTTCAACTGAAGCCCCGGATTCAACGGAACTTACGTCAAAACCTTCCACATCAATGTTATCGGTCCATAAGTTAGCCATTTCACCACCGAGTGGATAGTAAACGCCGCCAACACTCCCTGTCCCCATTGTCAGGTTGGTTGTCTCTCCTCCGCCAGAGCCTGAACCAGAGCCTTGGCCGCTGTCACCGCACGCACTTAGAATCATGCCAATGGCCAGAACTAACATGACTGAAATTAGAGTTCTTTTTCTCAAAGTAACTCCCCCTTTTATGTTTATTATTGGAAACACGTTGTCGTAAACAACATGTTTCACCCAAATGAAGACGCTCTCTTCCAAAATACTATGGTATAGAAAACGCTTTATTTATGTATTTTACCTTTTATTAGTCCAGGATTCAAGTTTTTAGAAAATTATGATTTATATTTGATTAAAATTACCTGTTTTTGACATATATGCATTAAAATTGCTATTATTTTGGTAAAGGAGGGGGTTCCGATTAGTGTATATGATTTTTCCGCGGTAACTATTCTAGGTGATTTAAAATCGTTGGGAGAATATGAAGGAAAGGTTCTTTTGATTGTGAATACTGCGAGTGAATGTGGATTCACACCTCAGCTGGACGGTCTTCAGAAATTATACGATCAATATAAAGATCAGGGATTTGAAGTTCTAGGTTTTCCATGTAATCAATTTCATAGCCAGGATCCGGGTACAGATGCAGAAATATCCAATTTTTGCCAAAACAACTATGGAGTTACATTCCAGATGTTCAGTAAAATAGACGTAAAAGGTGAGCATGCCCATCCCCTGTTTGTTCACCTAACCAATCAGGCGACGGGGATGGTGACGAAGCAAATCAAATGGAATTTTACCAAGTTTCTCGTGGGAAGAGATGGTGAAGTGATTAACCGATTTGCCCCGCAGACCAAACCGGAAAGTATTACCACAGAAATAGAAAATACATTGAGCATGTAAATCTTGTCACACTCATAGGGCCACCTACTGAGTGTATTTTATTTTTTCGTCCACCTGTTGTTTGATCCCTGCTGGATATATACAGAAAAAAAGGCTAACCGGCTTGTTAAACCGGCTAACCCTATTATTGTTCGTAAGTGCGTTTTTCTTCCACTTCATGCTCTTTTGTCAGAATTGACAACGTGCTGGGTTTATTTTCCTTTGCGGTTTCCTCAGCCGCCTCGATTGCCTTATCCCGTTTATCATATTCCTCTGTCGGTGCTACATCTTCTATTTTAACATACCATGCGGTCGCATCTTTATTTGGTGCTACTGTATAATGTTTCATTTTATTAACTCCTCCTGTAAAAAATCACTTGTATGAATTGTGTACTTCGATTGTTCCATCTTTTCGGTGAATCGTGACATCGGTGCCTTTGTTCCGGGCAATTTCTTTTCCACGCTCAACAGCATCTGACTTTGCTTCAAAAATATCACTCGGCTGTTTTGCATCTTTAGCCTGAACTGCCCATCCATCATCATGTGGTACAACATGCTCTCCTTTTTCAAGAAGTTCCGGGCGACTTTCATAGTTTTTATCCTTTTCGGATCTTTTGGTTGGATCGCCTTGATTTTTAAATTCACGAACCTTATTGCTGTCAGCATTTTCATACCACTCTTTTGCCTGTCTGGTAGCTATCGGGATTGCGCGACTCTCATCATATCCCTCGTCTACCATCGCATTAGCAATATCTATCGCTTTTTTTCGGACTGCAATATCCAGGTTTTTTAAGGAACTCGGATAATCATTCATAGTCCACGGCACAATTACTCACCTCCGTTGGAAACATCGGTATGTAATAAGCGGTTCCCTGCTACCCAAGGCTTGTAAACATAAAATTTTCTACAGTCGGGGCGGTTGATGTTTGGGTTAAGTCCGTATAATTGTGTAAAAGCGAAATAAGAAAGGGCCATATTAATTCCTATGATACAATGTTTTCAACCACAAAAACATAAGGAGGAATTAATGATGACCCAACTACATTTTAACCTAAACATGGACAAGTTAAAAGATGAGATTATGAACTCCAATATGAACGCTATCTATAAATCAACAGCTGTATTAATTCTGAATGAGTATATGGAAAAGGAACGGGATGAATTTTTGGACGTTCCGCCATACGCCCGTACTGGTAGTTCACGTGATTATCGAAACGGCTATTATGAAAGAGAATATTTGATGAGTATTGGAAAGATCAAGTTACGGGTTCCACGGACTCGCAGCGGTGAGTTTTCACCAAGTATTTTTGAAAAGTATCAACGCTGTGACCAGGCTTTCGTTCTTGCCCTGCTTGAAATGGTGGTGAACGGGGTCTCCACACGCAAGGTTCGAAATGTAGTAGAAGAATTGTGTGGAGAGAGCGTATCCAAGTCCTTTGTATCATCGCTTACAGAGAAACTAGACCCTATCGTCAATAAATGGGCGAATCGAAATTTGGCAAACACCTATTATCCGTACATTTTTGTAGATGCCATGTATATCAAAGTTCGCGAGCATCGTAAGGTTGTATCCAAAGCTGTCTACATTGCGACAGCGATAAGCGAGGATAACCAACGGGAAGTGCTCGGATTAAAGGTTGACCATACCGAAAGTTACGAAGCTTGGAAAAGCTTTTTAAAAGAGCTGAAAGGCCGGGGGCTGCATTCACCAAGACTTATGATTTCAGATGCCCATAAAGGGCTCAAAAAAGCAATACAGGAGGAATTCCTCGGAACCTCATGGCAACGCTGCACCGTTCATTTTAAACGAAATATTGTGGATCAACTGCCAAAGAAGGGTATGTCAGAGGTAATCACGGGGTTAAAACGGATTTTTAAAGCCGTTACACCAGATGACGCAAGAAACTTCAAGGAGGAGTTCGTCACGCGTTACGAAGAAGATCCAAAGCTAAATCAAGCACTTAAGACATTGGAAGAAGGCTTCGATGATGCCATTCAGTATCTCAATGAAGAAGAGAAATATCATACATTCATACGCAGCACGAATTCATTGGAACGCCTAAATGAAGAAGTTAGAAGGCGGGAAAGAGTCATTCGTATATTTCCGAATACACAATCCGCCTTCCGTCTAATTGGCGCAGTACTAATGGATTATGAAGGGCAACAAAAGAATAAAAAAAGGTTTATTCGAAACAAAAGTTGAAGAGGATTCCAGCGCGCGAAAATTTGATGTGGTGGGAAGGGCCCTTCCCACCACATCAAATTCACATAAATACCATCATAAGGTTGAAAACTTGTATTGGACTTTTACACATAGATAAGGACTTGACTGATGTTTGCCTCGTGCGGTTGATGTTTGCCTCGTGCGGTTGATGTTTGCCTCGTGCGGTTGATGTTTGCCTCGTGCGGTTGATGTTTGCCTCGTGCGGTTGATGTTTGCCTCGTAAAAAAATCGAGCGCAGCAGGCGCGCTCGATTTTTAACATTAATATGCTTTTGACCAGTAGACAAGTTCTTTGGCTTCTTTACCGCAGCATATGCATTTATCGGAAACAGTTTCCTGTTCAAACGGGATGCATCGGGATGTTGCTGCTGTTTCTTCCTTGATTTTTTCCTCACACTCCATATCACCGCACCACATTGCCTTGATAAACCCTGGTGTTTCTTCCAGGTTCTTTTTAAATTCTTCCATATCCGTTGCAGTGGTCGTTTTGTCATTGCGGTGCGCGAGTGCTTTTTCAAAAAGTCCCTGCTGAATTTCTTCAAGCAGTTCCGGCAGCCGCAGCTCCAGCTTGTCGAGTCCAACAAATTCTTTTTCACCCGTATCACGGCGAACAAGGACAACCTGATCTTTCTCTATATCTTTCGGCCCCATTTCGATTCTGACCGGTATGCCTTTCATTTCATACTCGTTAAATTTCCAGCCCGGCATTTTATCGCTCGAATCGATTCCGACACGTGCCAAATCTTTCAGTTGATCACGAAGGTCATACGCTTTATCGAGAACACCTTCTTTATGCTGGGCAACCGGAACAATCATCGCCTGGGTTGGTGCAATTCGCGGCGGGATGACCAGCCCGCGATTATCACCGTGCACCATGATTAAAGCTCCCATAATACGGGTCGACATGCCCCATGATGTTTGATGGACAGGTTGTTGGTCGCCTTCTTTATCCAAATAGCGGATATCAAAAGCTTCGGCAAATCCTGTGCCCAAATAATGCGATGTCCCCGACTGCAGCGCCTTTCCGTCGTGCATCAGCGCTTCAATTGTTAGCGTATAGTCCGCACCGGCGAACTTTTCTTTCTCGGTTTTCCTGCCGCTGAGTACCGGAATAGCCAAATAATTTTCAGCGACATCTTTGTACACTTCCAGCATTCTCGCGGTTTCTTCCTGTGCATCGTCAGCTGTCGCATGGCATGTATGCCCTTCCTGCCATAAAAACTCGGAAGTACGCAAAAATGGACGTGTCGTTTTTTCCCACCGGACAACATTGCTCCACTGATTATAAAGCATTGGCAGGTCACGATAGGAATGAATGTTTTTTGCATAATATTCACCGAAAAGAACTTCGGAAGTCGGACGGACACAAATCCGCTCCGCCAGCTCCTCTTCGCCGCCATGTGTAACCCATGCTACTTCCGGTGCAAATCCTTCAATATGATCCTTCTCTTTTTGCAGCATACTTTCCGGAATGAACAGTGGAAAATAAACGTTGGAATGCCCGGTTTCCTTAAATTTGCGATCCAGTTCTGCCTGGATATTTTCCCAGATTGCGTATCCATGCGGCTTGATCACCATCGTGCCACGAACAGCACCATAGTCAACCAGTTCCGCCTGTTTGACCACATCGGTATACCATTGTGCAAAATCATCTTCCATCGCAGTGATTTTTTCAACAAACTGTTTATTTTTTTTACCCAATCCAAACACTCCTATATTTAAAATTTATTTATTCGAAACCTGCCATCCTGTTGGCTTTGATTTAGCAAATACGAATGATATTTGTATACAAAAAAACCTCCATCCTGATAAGGGACCGAGGTCTGGTGGTACCACCCTTGTTTACAGAGAACCCCTCTGTACACTTGGCATGATAACGGTCATGAACCGCGCACATCTTACAGCAAGATGCTTTTCCGATGGCGAACTACAAGGCAGGTTCCCATTTATGTCTCTGGAAATTTTTCAGCAGCTATTTCCTCTCTGCAAAAGACATTCAAACAGTACTAATCCCAGTCAACGTTTCACATATTATATTTTTAAATATAAATGGATGTGAGGGCAAAGTCAAGCCTTGCCCATCACGCTCACTTCATCCGTAATCGTGAATATTTCATCTGGCTATTACTACTTCCTAAATCACTTCCGCACCCAGGGTATTTTCAAAATGCCCAAGCGCCCAGTCATGCCCGGCAGCATTAAAGCTGGCGACAGCATCTTTATGAACAACAATTTTAAATCCTTTGTTGTACGCATCAACGGCGGTATGCAGCACACAAATATCCGTACAGACTCCGACGAGATGAAGTTCTTCTATTCCACGCTCACGCAGTTTCAGTTCCAAATCGGTTCCGGCAAATGCACTGTACCGGGTTTTATCAAAATAATATACATTCTGCGCATTTCGATTCGATTGATATACCTCGGCCAGTTCCCCGTAGAGCTCCTGCCCCTTCGTACCGATAATATTATGTGGCGGAAACAATTCCGACTCCGGATGATACGAGTCGCCTTCATGATGTGCATCAATGGCAAAAACGACATATTCCCCCGCTTTCAAAAATTCCTTCGTCAGTGAAATCACTTTCCCTTCGATAGCCTGCCCGGGCTTGCCGCAAGTCAGCTTACCTTCATCGGCAACAAAATCAACCGTATAATCAACATTTATTAAGGCTCTTTTAACCATCCTCAATCCCCTTTCACCTTAATTTGGTGTGCTTCGCCAAACTTACGGGCAGCCGCATGGTATGTCGGCCCCACCATTTCTGTGTATGAGAATCCATTGGTGATTGCGGTGGTAACAAAGCTTTTCGCTGAATGAACAGCATTCAAAACAGTCTTGCCTTTTGCCATTTCAGCGGCAATAGCTGCCGAGTATGTACATCCGGCTCCGCTCGTGTTAACTGTATCAATCCTCGGTGCTTCATATGTAGTCAAAGTTTCCCCATCGTACAGCACATCCACTGCCGGACCTTCCAATCTGCCGCCTTTCACCAGTACATATCTTGTGCCAAGCTGATGTAAATCAATCGCAGCCTGCTTCAGATCTTCCACCGATTCCAGCTTCCGCCCGTCAAGCAGGATGGATGCTTCCGGGATATTCGGCGTAATGACCGTCGCCAGCGGAATGAGCTTCGCTTTCAAGGCATCAATGGCGTCATCCTCCAGTAACTTCGAGTCCAGTTTTCCAACCATGACCGGATCAACTATGACCGTTTCCACTTTTGACTCTGAAATAATTGCTGCCACCTTGTCTATAACTTCTTTGGAAAAAAGCATCCCTGTTTTTAGTGCATCCATTCCGACCTGTTGAACGGCGGTTGAAAATTGAGCTTCAATTGCCTCGATTGACTGTGGATGGACGTTTTTTCCGATTTCCTGATGATACGCCACAATTGCAGTAATGGCACTCATTCCATAAACATCAAACTCTTGAAATGTCTTCAGATCTGCCTGAATGCCGGCACTTCCCCCGGCTGCAGACCCGGCAATTGTCATAACACGTGATGGATAATTCATATAACCAAGATCCTTTCTATCCTAAAACCGTATTAAAAAATAACTTCAATGAAGAACCAGCCAATCATGACGAGCTGCAGCACTACTTTGGCCACTGCTCCGCCAAGAAAGCCGATCAGCGAACCAACTGAAGCACGAAACGCTTCATTCGTCGTTCGTTTCTGTACCAGCTCGATGATAATGACAACGATGAATGGCAGCACCAAAATGCCAAATGGCGGATAAATAAACGAGCCGATAATAACGGCAATCCCGGCACCACGTTCACCCCATTTACTGCCGCCGAATTTTTTAACAAAGTAGCTGTTCGCAATGATGTCCGCTACAATGAGGATTACTGTTAAAATCGCCATTCCGATCCAAAACAGCACTGTCAGCTCCCCGTCATTAATCACAAAATGATATAACAGATAACCGATCCACAATACCAGCGGGCCCGGAATAATCGGAAAAATTATCGAGACAAAACTTAAAATAAACATTGCTGCAATGACAATCCAAATAATGATATCAAGCATTTGCTTCCTCCAACTATGATTCTTTTTTAAACATACTGGATATTCTTGTTTCTTTCTGACTGAATATACGTTTATAGTTTTCCAGATGTTTCATTATGCTCATAATTGATAATAACACAACGACCATTGCTGGTTCGATTCCAAAGAATAAATAGGTAGTCACCAGGAAAGAAATATACATAAACAAAACACCGACCACCAGATAATCCGTTGCCAATGAAAGCAACAGCAATATCCCGATTCCTATTAAGGCTATTTTCCAGTCAATTGCCAGCAGCACCCCGACCAGGGAAGCTGTTCCTTTACCGCCACTGAAACGCATCTGAATCGGATAATTATGACCAATTATAATAAACAGGGCATTTACGTACACCAGCAATGTCTGTGTCTCTCCAGTTATACCTTGGCCTTCAAGAATATATAAAACGAATAAGATCGATAATGTTGCTTTTAAAATATCAATAAGTGCGACAACAATACCAAATTTCCACCCCAGCAAAATAGTTGTATTTGATGCTCCTGAATTTTTCACGCCACTGTTTTTTATATCTATCTTTTTCATTTTGCCAACCAATTGAGACCCATGAATACAACCGGTTAGATAACCAATAAATATGACAAGAAGCACATACATGTAACCCCCTCCTTTCGTCTTATAATATACACAGCACCAATCAACGTGCAAGGTGAATTTTTCAATCTTTTGTCACTTCTACCGGGTCACACGTGATTGAGTAGATAAGATATAATAAGGAGTAACATACACCCGGGGAGATTTAACATTGAAATTATTTCGTAAAGACATGATTGCCTGGATCTTAATTATTCTGTTCGTTGCCATTCTTTTCATCATATATGAACAAAAAAATGACCGCTATGTCAAACTTGACAAAAATCAGCCGGAAACGAAGCAACTTGATCCTGTTGTGGCTAAAAAAACCAGGCAGTTGGTACAAATGGCTGCCCGGAATGGCATTAATGTCGTCATCACAGATAAGGTTCGCACCAAAAAGGAACAAAACCAATTATATGCACAAGGAAGAACTACCGGCGGCAATATCGTAACGTATGCCAAAGGAGGCGAATCCTATCACAATTATGGACTGGCAGTGGATTATGCTTTAAAAAATGACAATGGCGAAATTATTTGGGATACAAACTATGACGGAAATAATAATGGACAAGCGGACTGGTTCGAGGTGGCCGATATGGCCAAAAAATTGGGATTTGAATGGGGTGGTGACTGGAGAAACCCTGATTACCCGCACCTGCAAATGGATTTTGGTCTAAGTATCAGGCAACTTCAGAATGGGCTGCGGCCAAAGCATAGAGACAAGAAGAATCAAACAGGATAATGGACACTTCCGAAATTATAGCTTATAATTATTTTGAATTCAAAATAATTTTTTCACCCGTCAGGAGGGTTACCAATGGAAATAAAAGGTATTCACCATGTATCAGCAATCACTGCAAACGCAAAAAATAATCATCATTTTTACACCGAAATTCTTGGAATGCGGCTTGTTAAAAAGACGGTTAATCAGGATGATACTTCTGTGTATCATCTGTTCTACGCTGATGAAGCGGGCAATCCAGGGACAGACTTTACCTTTTTTGAAATACCCAATGCCGGGCATACCTATCCCGGAAGCAGCAGTATTTCCACAACATCATTAAGGGTTCCGAATGACCAGGCGCTGGAATACTGGCTCCAACGATTACAGAAATACAGCGTTGAGCATGACGAAATAACAGAACAGTACGGACGAAAAATACTGCCATTTCGCGATCCTGAAGGGCAGCGTTTATCCTTTGTCTCGGATGAAAATAATCAAGGCGTCGCCGGCGGAAAAGCATGGAACAGGAGTCCGGTTTCTGTTGAAAAAGGAATTCATGGACTAGGCCCTGTAAAATTAACCGTCAAAGACCCGCAGCCAACGGAACAGGTTTTAACGGAACTGCTGACCTTTAAAAAAGCAGGTACCTATTCATCTGCATCAGACAGCAAGGATGACACACTTGTCTTTTCAACTGCAGAAGGTGGAACCGGCGCTGAAATTCACCTGGAAACCAATCCTGACTTACCCCGCGAACGTCCCGGCCGGGGAAGTGTCCACCATGTTGCCTTCCGCGTTCAGGATGAGGAAGAATTGGTCTTATGGGAAAACCGCATCCGAGAAGCACGCATCCCAAATTCAGGACTGGTAGATCGCTTTTACTTTAAATCGCTTTATTTCAGGGAACCGAATGGAATTCTTTTTGAGCTGGCGACGGATGGGCCGGGATTTGCAACCGATGAAGATATCAATCATCTTGGTGAGTCATTGGCACTGCCCCCGTTTTTTGAAAACCAGCGTGATGAAATTGAAGCAAAACTTAAGCCACTGGATACAACAAGACCGCACTCTTAATCGGTGCGGTCTTGCTCTATATTATCTTTCATTCGCTGTTCATCATCCGGCAGCGGGTCAATGGAATGTTTATAAGCGTATCCTTTGGAAATGGCGATTAACGTCATAACAAGAACTCCCAGGACAATTGCGATGCAAACTATCACATAGAAAATCATCCGTTAACCCCTTTACAAAATTCATCACTGTCATTTAATCGATACCAGCCCTTTTCCTCAAAAAAGGTATGAACGACTGGGCTTGTTGTTGTAATTTCAGCCATAATTTGTTCATAACCGCCGCGATCAGCCAGCCGCTCCACCTTGCTGTATAAATGCTCATCGAGACCTTTTTTAACATAACTCGCCTCAACCGTCAGCTTGTTAATGTGAACTTGTTTTGATTCCTTATCCAATTCAAACAGAATGAATGCACGGACTGCCCCACTCTCCTCAATGACATAAAGCCTTTCTAAATTTCCCGCAAGTATATTTTCAATCGTGACTTCGCTGACAGGCTGCTCCTTTTTATGCAAGTGAACATTCCCTTCACCCTCAGCCAATGTATTAATTGCATTAATATCAGTTTTTTTCATTTCACGTATCTTGTACATCTGATTATATCCTTTCATATGGTTTGATAATTCCATGAACTGCATCTAAATATGGCACAGCCACGCCCTTATCTTTTGCCAGCCGAATTGCTCCGCCATGCAGATGATCCACCTCCAGCGACAGTTCCTTGCGCCGGTCCTGATGCATGGAGGACGTTGCTTCCGGATCCAGCTTCAGCAGTGTTTTTCGCGTTCCCTCAATCTCCGCATCAGATACCTCAACACCATATTCCGCCGCCAACTGCTGCATTTCGAGAAGTATGCGCTCAGCTATCCGGAAAGTGTCCGGTTTTTCCCGGATCGGACCAATTGGCAAATCAGCTGCTGTAGTTATTCCTGAAAATGCGTTAATAAAGGTATATTTTTTCCACAACTCATGTAAGATCGAATCACTATTAACAGCTTCCAAATCTGTTTTTCCACAGAGCTGTTCTAAACGACTGCATATTTCCTTTTGCGAATCATGCAGCATTCCGAAAATAATACGGTGAACGTTGCTTGAATGAATAACATGCCCGGAATCATCTAATGTCGCCATAATAAAAGACAATCCGCCAAGTACGGCTTCGTCTCCCAGTTCCTTTTGCAACACAGAAAAATGTTCCATGCCATTTAATACAGGCAGGACATATGCTCCTTTTTCCGTTAATATCCTCAAATCATCGATTGTATTTTTTAGATGGTAGCCTTTAACACTTACAAATACAAGCTCAGGATTTTCAATATGATGTGCATCTGTCACAACTTTTGGCTCACTGTTTTTGTAATCACCCATTGTACTTGAAATGTTCAATCCATTCTGCCGCAGCTGTTCTGCCCTTCTTTCGCGAACAAGATATGTAATATCCGCACCAGCCTCTTCCCACCGTGATCCAAAATAACCACCTAATGCCCCTGCACCTAAAACGGTTATCTGCATACATTCCCCTCCATTTATTCGGTATTAAATTCAATAGTAGCCTGCTGAAGCTTATTTGTCCATGAAACAATTCGGATAATTACAGCAATTAATGAGAAAATTAAAGCTTAAAACATTATAAACAAGTATATATTGGCATGTTTGAGATTTATTGGTCTCATGAGCAAATTTGAAGTGAAATTCCAAATTATCTAAAAATATACTGTTTGAATGAGTAGGCCAAAATCTATACTATTATAGTATGACTGTTAGAAAGAATTTCCCCGTCAATTTACTCTTTATTTATGCTCGGGGTCTTGCCCAGGGTTAAAGCTATCCATTTTCTAGTCATAAAGTCTTAAGAGAAACAAAATTAAGAGGAGGTCATTTAGAAAATGAAAAAATTATTAGCAGTTGCGGTTGTTTGTTTTTCGCTTGTACTGCTGGCAGCCTGCGGGTCAGGTTCTGAAGAAGGATCCGGCAGCGGCAGTGACGGCGGCGAAAGCAAACTAGCTAAGCTTAAAGAATCAGGCACAGTTACGGTAGGTTTTGCCAATGAAGAACCATATGCATACCAGGAAAACGGTGAGTTGAAAGGTGCTGCAGTGGACATTGCACAGGCAGCATTTAAAGAGATGGGGATTGAAAACGTTAAAAGTAAATTGGCAGATTTCAGTCAGCTGATTCCAGGTTTGAATGCCGGAAAATTTGACGTAATCACAGCAGGAATGGCAATTAACCCGGACCGCTGTAAAAATGCTGATTTCGCTGAACCATCCATGATGTATGGGGAAGGATTAGTCGTACAAAAAGGAAATCCAATGGACCTGCACAGTTATAAAGACATCGCTGAAAAAGGTGCATCAGTTTCCATCATGCAGGGAGCAACTGAAATTGAGTACGTACAAAAAATGGGCGTAAAAGAAAGCCAGATTCAAACAGCTGCTGATATACCGGCAACTTTTTCTGCTGTAGCATCGGGGCGTGCAGATGCGACAACAGGTACAGAAATGACGGTTAAAATGGCTCTGGAATCTTCCGGAAATGATAAACTGATGTTCGTGGAGGACTTCAAACAGCCTGAAATTGAAGGTATTCCAAGCTATGGTGCAGCTGCTTTCCATAAAGATGCCGATGAACTGCGTAAAGCTTATAATGAAGCATTGGCTAAATTGAAAGAAAACGGAACAGTTAAAGAGTTACTCGAAAAGAATGGCTTCAGTGCTGAAAACAACTCTGTTCCGGAAGACATCACTGCTGAAGGAGTTTGCAGCGGCGAACAATACTAGATTTACAACTCGAAGATCATTGACAACGACTCCATAGGGTCCGGCTCCCTCACCCAGGGGGTCTGACCCTTTCATTTTGTTTTAAGAAATGTACACATAACTCAATGTATCCATGATCAAATTTTTAAAATCCACCTCTAAAATTGTACAAGGTGTATAAACCGAATACTATTTTAATAAAGTAATAGTAAACACTAAAGGAGTGATTATCATCGATGCAATAGCAGAAATTTTTCCCGTCCTGCTAAAAGGGGTAGAAATTACTGTCAAGGTTCTGCTTGCTTCAATCGTTCTGGGATATCTGATGGCATTTATTTCCGGGTTTTGTAAGCTCTCACGTAATGTTATCATAAGAAAATTTACAAGCTTTTATGTTGAAGTTTTTCGTGGCACCTCACTGATCGTACAATTATTCTGGTTTTACTATGCATTGCCAATCTTATTCGGCTGGGAAATCGGAAGCAACTTCTGGGCTGGCGTTCTGGCCATAGCGCTAAACTATGGTGCATACATGTCTGAAATCGTCCGCTCATCCATTTTGTCTGTTGCTGAAGGACAATATGAAGCTTCAACAGCACTCAATATGTCAAGATTTCAACGGATGCGGCTGATCATTTTTCCACAGGCTGTAAGGATGATGCTGCCGGAATTTGGTAACTATCTTATTCTGATGCTAAAGTCGACATCACTAGTTTCATTGATTGGTATGACAGATATTTTATACTACGGAGATATTTTACGCAGTTCGAACCTGGATCAGGCACCAACTGTATATTTCCTTGTGCTCGTATTCTACTTTATCCTTGCACTTCCATTCATCTGGCTGACCAAGAAAATGGAAGCTGCATCCAAGAAAGGGGTGGCTAGTTCATGAGCGGTGGTTTAAGTAACTGGAGCTGGGAAACATTTTTTGACGCTTTCCCAATTATTTTGGAAGGTCTCGGTATTACCGTTTTACTGACCATTGCATGTTACCTTTGTGCACTAATAGTTGGGTTCTTCTGGACAGCCGTCAAAAGACTTCCGATAGCTGCAATCAGACTTCCATTACTTGGAATAATGGAATTTATCCGTTCCACGCCACCATTGGTACAGCTCTTTTTCATTTACTATGCATGGCCAATGGTCCCTGTTGTCGGAATGGCACTTGATCCATTTACAAGCGCAGTGCTCGGTCTGGGTATTCACTACAGCACATACATTGGCGAAGTATACCGATCCGGAATTGATGGAGTGCCGAATGGCCAGTGGGAGGCTGCAACAGCGCTTAACTATTCTAGAAGGAAGAAGTGGACCAAAATCATTCTTCCACAAGCAATTCCGCCAACCATTCCGATGCTTGGAAACTACTTAATTATTATGTTTAAGGAAGTTCCATTGGCATCGACAATTGGTTTCCTTGGAATTCTGGCATTGGCCAACGATTACGGTGCACAACACTGGAGATACCTGGAACCACTTACTATCGTGGCAATCCTGTTCCTTGTGCTGAGTTACCCTTCAGCACTACTGGTCAATAAACTGGAGAAGAAATTTAACAGACGGCTTGATAAAAATGCTGTAACGGAAAGCAAAGCAAATTAAGAGAAAAGGGAGACGTGATGGAATGTCTGAACCTATAGTAAGATACCAGGATGTACACAAATCATTCGGCGATACTGAAGTACTCAAAGGTATCGATTTGGATATAAAACCAGCTGAAAAGGTTGCCGTTATCGGTCCAAGTGGATCTGGTAAAACAACCATTATCCGAATGCTGATGACTCTGGAAGAGCCAACGTCAGGTGACATCATTGTAGACGGTACAAATCTATGGCATATGGAAAAAAACGGATCGATGGTACCTGCCAATGAAAAACACTTACGACAAGTACGCGGTGATATCGGCATGGTTTTTCAGCACTTTAATCTATTTCCGCATATGTCCATTCTTGAAAACTGTATGACCGCACCAATCAACGTACAAAAAGTGGAAAAACAAGATGCCAAGAAGCGTTCGATTGAAATGCTGGAAAAGGTTGGTCTTGGTGACAAGCTCGATAGTTACCCTGACCAGCTTTCGGGCGGACAGAAACAGCGTGTGGCGATGGCCCGGGCACTGGTTATGCGTCCAAAAATCATGCTTTTCGACGAAGTAACTTCCGCATTGGACCCTGAGCTTGTGGGGGAAGTTCTAGAAGTTATCCGTGGCATCGCACAAGAAGGTGAAATGGCAATGGTACTGGTTACCCATGAAATGGAATTCGCCCGTGACATTGCCGACCGCATCCTTTTCCTTGATAATGGCGTTATTGCTGAGCAGGGACCGCCAATGGAGGTATTGGAAAACTCCACAAACGAACGGCTGCAAAGCTTCCTGCACAGATTCAGAACTTAATATGACTAGAAAAACTTTTGCATTCGCTCCGTCTTATAGCGAGTGCCAAAGTTTAGTTGCACCTATGCAATAAGGAAATTTTTAACTTATTTAACCATTAAAAAAAGCTGGCTCATTGGGTCAGCTTTTTTAATAGATATTTTCTAATCTACATTAATTATATTCTTTACTTATTAATCTTCCCTTATAAAAAGGAGTACATCTCCACGGACTACTTTGTCACCAACTTTTACACTTAGTGTCTCGACTATTCCACTTGCACCAGTCAGAACTTGCTTTACCTTTCCCCGCTCTTCCCGAATCAATACTAACAATTGCTGATCGCTGACTTTTTCTCCTGTTTTCACCTCAATACTTTTCACATTTCCTTTAACCGGGCTAGTAATAATTTGTCCGTGACCCCAGCGCGTAGGGAATACTTCATACTCCAACATTAGATTCAGCCCCTTTATTCATGGATAAAATTCTCATAAAGTTAGTATCTGTTAATAACTCCCCTTCAACCATAAACCTTTTCCTGTAATCCCGTTTTTAACTAGTTTATTACTATTTTGCCTTGTATATAAAATCTCCTATTTTGAATTTACTGTATATTACTAATTATAAGTTTCCGAATCATTCAAAGCAATATATAATTTAGATTAAATTAATCTGTTTTTGATATGAATTCCAATATGAAGGAAGAAATATTAAATTAAAGCGGACTCGAATTAGCTGTCCTGCCTTATATTACGGTTGAGAGTGCCATTATTTCTCCTCAAAAAACCACTCAGGCCTGCTTGTCTCGGAACTGCTATATAAAGATAGTCACTGCACAATAAACGAGCAGCAAACACATTACGACCCGGAACGATTTGTCATGTTTTGCAAAAACCCTTTTGAACATTGAGCCGAAACCAGACCATAAAAGCAATGCTGACCACCCCAAAATAATAGTTAACGTCAAATAAAATCCAATTGATTTCATGGAATTACTGAATGGTAAAATAAATGCGCTCATCACAGTTAGAAAGAACAAAATGCTTTTCACATTGATAATCTGAATAATAAAACCTGGCAGGAAAGAAGATTTCACATTCGTGGAATCTTTTTTTGAATCTTTTGCAAACCCTACTTGCCATGCCAGATAAAGCAAATATGCTGCACCGGCAATTTTAAAAAATGGTTCGAAAACAGGTATCCAATTGTAAAGTCCTGTCGTCAATATCCCACTCAAAATCCCCAGAACTGCAAAGCCCGATAAAATACCGCTGCTAAACCTCCACACTCCAGTAAATCCAAATCGCCTCGACTCATTCATCATTAAGATGTTACTCGGACCAGGCGTTATTGATGTAATAATGACATATGAAAGAAATGCTACTAAATTCATATTTTCACCTTCAATTCCAATTTACTTCCGTCCAATAGTTATTGTATAATACAAATATCTATTAATAAAATTGAAATTATAAAAAGTATTATCATTTTTTTCGATATACCTTACATGAGGAGGATTGTTATGGAAATCAGACATCTTATCACGTTTCAAACCATTGTGGAAATCGGAAGTTATACCGGGGCTGCTTCAAAGTTAGGTTATACGCAATCCACGATAACCTCTCATATTCAGGCACTTGAACAGGAAATCGACGGGGAATTATTCACCTATGTAAAAAGAAATTTGCAGCTCACCCGTCTGGGACGGGAATTAATACCTCTAGCGGAAGATTTACTTTCGACGCATGCTCAGATCCAAAATATGCAAAGCGCCCATGAAGTTAAAGGAACCTTAAGAGTGGCTGCGCCCGAATCTTTAACTATCTCGAAATTAAGTCCAATCATACGGGAATATTCCCTAAAATATCCTCAAGTTAAATTAATATTAACCAATGGTACTTGCGGGCAGAACCAAACTGACCTGCTTAGCGGACGGGTAGATGTTGCTTTAATGGTTTACCCGGAAATAAACCTGGAAAAATGCATTCATTACTCATTGGGTGAAGAAAAAATCGTCCTTGTGGGAAGCAATGATGGTCCGGATCATTTCGATGAATATAAAAAAAGCAGCACCAGCCCATTTTTCATTACAAACGAAGAAGGCTGCAGTTATCGTACCATGTTCGAAAGACATCTTCTCAAGCACAACATTCACGACTTCCAAACGATGGAATTATGCAGTATTGAAGCAATCAAACAAACGGTCATGAGTGGACTTGGATTTGCTGTCCTGCCTTATATAACCGTTGAAAATGAGGTGAAAAACGGTAAATTAAAAATCCTATCTCATTCTGAGCAACTCGACCCGATATATTCTCATATGTTAATTAAAAAGAAAAAATGGCTGCAACCGTCTGTGGAAGCTTTTGCTGAACTTGTTCTCCATTCCATGAGTGAGTTTGATTTGCCGACTGCAGTCAAGCATTAACAATTTATATTTTAAAATCACATCCGAATACGATGTGATTTTTTCATTATCATCAGGACACCGAATGCCGGGGTAATCTCCATCTGAAATGTACCGACAACATTCTCAACGTAACGATTACAACAAACAAGGCACCTGTCATCCAAGGTCCCTGAATAAAGCCAATTCCAATCATTAAACCGCCCAGTGTTGCCCAAAGCGCATAAATTTCTTCACGAAAAATCATCGGCTTTCTTCCGGCAAAAACATCCCGGGTCATGCCTCCGCCACATCCTGTCAAGGTTGCCGCAACGAGTACGGCACTTAATGGTGCACCAATTTGAACCGCGCTCATCGCCCCTTGTATCGCAAATGAAGCCAGACCCATCGCGTCAAATAGAATACCCCACTTATCCCATTTCTGCACCCAATCATTCGGTAAAATAAATATAATAATATTCGTTGTAAAAACGGCAACGAATAAATCTCCCTGTGTCCAAATGGTTTCTATTGGTATGCCGATTAAGAGATTTCGAATCGTACTTCCCCCAAATGCGGTTGTGAATCCCAGCACTTGGACACCTAATATGTCATAATCCTCTCTCATCGCAATAATGGCACCACTAATAGCAAAAGCTAATGTACCTATAATATTCAGAACATCCCATGTCATCAATGCTTATCTTCCTTTATTCATATAAAAGTAAGGCGTTATAGTTTAACAAGCTTTTTCCAATTATTATTTTATTTTTATTAAGAGCATGTAGCAAACTTTACGGGTTGTATCAATATTCCGTTTTAATCCAGTTGAACTGCTTTATGCTGCCCAAGTGGAAATTAATTAAATATCTGGATCCCGGATAATGAAAACCCATGTTTTTTTACTGTTTTTTCATTCTACAGACAAGGTCTCCCTGTTATGCATGAACGTTGGTTAAGCTGTTTCAATTGAGAATGGTTATTGAATTAGCTAAAATATAGCAGTTGACAGCATGAAGACAGAGGAGGCTGATTTAATGCTCAAAACGTATTGGTGGCTGACATTCTGTGTAACGGTCTGGGGAAGCAATTTTGTATTTGGGAAAATCCTGACAGACTATTTTTCCCCGGCTGTTTTAACATCATTAAGGTTATTGTTTATCATCTTTTTTCTGATTCTATTCGTTTTATTTAAACATGGACTCGAAAAAATTTCTCTTCGTGATTGGGCCTGGATTCTCCTACTCGGTGTTGTAGGCGTATTCATTAATCAGTGGACGTTTTTTGAAGGACTTGTCACGGCAGATTCCACAACTTCAGCACTCATTCTGGCCACAGCCCCTATTTTGACAGGCATTCTGGCAGCAATATTTTTAAAGGAAAAGTTTACATCACGCATGCTTCTGGGTTCCGTGATTGCCATCATCGGCATTTATTTTGTCGTGACGAAAGGTGGCGCTGCACTGCATTTTGAGCCCGGTCTGTTATGGATTGTCGGTACGATGGTGTCGTTTGCCATTCTGATTATTATCACCCGGATATTGTCACAGCGTATAAGTCCTATTGTCACAACATTATATTCAAATATCATCGGATTTGCTGTGTCGGTGCCGGTTATTTTTGTTGCGGACGATCCGGTCGAATTGGGAGCAAACTGGCAGCCGTGGGGACTCCTGATTGTAACGGCTGTTGTTGTCCATGGTATCGCAACACTGGTCTGGAATCATCATATCCGCTATGCGGATGCATCGAAAGCTTCTATATTATCAAATCTGGAACCGTTCATTGCGATGATAATGGGCGTTATCCTACTGCAAAAAACAATTACGGGGCATGAAATAATTGGTTCGCTTTTTATTGTAGGTGGGGTCATATTTGCTACTTACCAACGTCGGAAGTGGAAATGGAACCGCCAAATACCGCAACATTAATGGGCCGAAAAAATCCCCCTCTTACCTCAAGAAGGGGATTCATTTACCTGTATACTGAAAAAGCCTTGCATCGGCCTTTCTTATGCTTTTTTTTCCTCCACCAGATCATCGCCAATTATTTTCACCTCACGTTCAAGTCTGACGCCAAACTTATCTTTGACCGTATCCTGAACAAAATGAATGAGTCCGATGTATTCATCCGCTGTTGCCTCATCCCGGTTCACAATAAATCCAGCATGTTTCAGGGAGACTTGAGCACCACCCAGTTGTTTGCCCTGAAGTCCGCTGTCCTGGATCAGCTTTCCGGCAAAATAGCCGGGCGGACGTTTAAACACACTGCCACAGGACGGATATTCCAGCGGCTGTTTTGACTCACGCTTAAATGTCAGGTCATCCATGATGGCTTTAATTTCATCATATTCCCCATTCTTCATGGAAAAGGTTGCTTCCAGCACAATATATCCGTTGTCAGGAATATTACTGGATCGATATTCCAGATCCAGATCATCAGCTGAAAGATTCAGGAGATTGCCTTCCTTGTCAACAACAAGCGTACTTTCCAGCACATCCTTAATCTCACCGCCGTAAGCACCGGCGTTCATAAATAACGCCCCGCCGACAGAACCGGGAATACCACAGGCAAATTCCAGACCGGCCAATGATTTTGACAGTGCGTGTCTCGATGCATCAATGATTCTGGCACCGCTCTGTGCCACAAGCACGGTTCCGTCCGTTGAAATATCCGTTAACCGTTTTAAATTCAAAACAATTCCCCGGATACCGCCATCCTTGACAATAAGATTAGATCCATTTCCAAGCAATGTAAACGGCAAAGCCACCTTGTTGGATAACTTTACAATTTCCTGCACTTGTTCATATGTCTCCGGGGTAACGAAAAAATCCGCTTTCCCGCCCAAATGTGTATACGTATGATTTTTCAAGTGTTCATCAACCATCACATTATCCACTGATGTAATTTCGGTTAGTTGATCGTACACATGATGATAATTAACCACTAAAATCAATCCTTTTATAAATAATCAAATCATTTGCTGCCGGCCGCCAGAAACGAATAAACTAATATATCAACCATTGCACTTTCATGTAATCCGCTGTGACCTAGCGACTTATTTTCAATTATTTTCTCCGTTAACTGATCCTCATTTACAACCTTTCGTATGGCATGCACGCTTTCCGGCAGTGCTACAATATCACCGGTACTTCCGATGCTTAACACCTTGAGTGAATCAGGAATGATCTCTTTGTTAGCCCGCATCAGTTTCAAAGCACCGGAACCTGGCTTCAAATCGACTGTTGCCGGGTCTCGATTTAGTTGAAAGTACTCCTTACTGTATATGCCATCAAATGGACTTCCGATTGTAACGAGTTTATGGACACGCGGGTATACAGCCGTATCCTGATACGTCTGAACATATTTCATGGAAACAAGTCCGCCCATGGAATGCCCGACCAAATTGACCGTATCAATCCGGTAGACACGCTTCATATGCGCTAATACTTTTGCCAGCCATTTGGACGTATCCGCAATACTCGCCCGATTATTTTCAAAAATAACCTGCACAAACGCCGATTCATTCTTTCCTTTGTTAAGATTATAAACATTAAGATGCCCTGATGAAGACACATGGTAAACAATTGCCTTATTCCCCCAACCATACTCATTTTCGAATCTGTTCAACAAATTGCCGAACGAATTGACTGTACCTTTGTATCCGTGCACAAACACAGTTGGGTATTTTATATTATTTTCCGATTCAGCTGATTTCCGTACATCCGTCATCAAAAATACAAGAATGAAAAAAGAAAATAAACCTGCTGCAATTATAATATGCTGCTTCTTCAAAAAACTGCCCCCGCTAACTTGTTGTTTATCTTTCCGCCTTATATAACGTTTTCTGCTTTAAAATAAACCATGTAAAAAAGGCTCCGATCCCCGCCAGCAATAGTTTAACCGAAAGTAACGGAATGATAAATACAATGGAACAGCCCATGGTTATCCAAAGAAAAGTTACTCCCATTATTTTTGCTTTTAAAGGAATCCCTTTGCCCTGTCTGTAATTTTCTATATAGGAACCAAAATATTTATTCGTAATCAACCATACATACAATCGTCTGGAGCTTCTGACATAGCAAGCTGCAGCCAGCAGCAACAACGGTGTAGTGGGCAGCAGTGGCAGTATAATGCCTATAAGACCCAATACCAATGAAATAGATCCGGCAATGACTAATAAAAATTTTGTTACGCCTTTCATGTTTACACCAGCTAATATTAAATATTCTATCTTTATTATACCATTCTGCCTCTTTTCATGCCTTATAAATACAGAAAAATTGTGTCCGTTTTTTAACGTGCTGTTAAAGTTTGCTGAGCTTGTAAAACTCCGGCACTCCTTCATTAAAAGTTGTTAAATACGTAAAGCCAATCTGTTTAAGCAGTTCAATTGAGTCATGGAAATCATAAGCAACGGTTGAGGCCACATGTGAATCAGACCCAAGCGTTATGATCTCTCCTCCGCACTCTTTGTACAGTTTCAAAATATCCACACTTGGCATGCCGTGCTTCATACCATACCGTTTTCCAGATGTATTCAGTTCAATCCCCTTCCCCGCCGGAATAATCTCGCGGAATATTTCACGAATGATTTCATGAAAATTTTCAGTGCTTTGATGCTGCAAATATCGTTTTACCAAATCAATATGACCCAGGATACTAAACCTTGAAAAATGCTTAATACAGGTTAGCAGCTCATTATAATATGCCTCACACGACTTTTCAGCAGATCTGCCCTCAAAGAAACTTCCGGAGTGGAGATCTTTCCCTTCAGCGCTGTGCATGGAACAGATAATAAAATCAAACTGATGGTTCTCCAACAAATTATTGTACCTTTTCAGCAAATGCGGCTGCAGTCCGATTTCCACCCCTTTTTTTATCCGGATTCGATCTTTATATGAAGCCTGCATCTCACGAATTTTTCTGTCATAGGCTTTTAGGTCAAACTCAAACACAATTGATTCATCCGGATAATCATAATCAATATGCTCCGTAAAACATATCTCCTTCAGCCCAATTTCCATTGCTTTTTCAATCGTCTGTTCCATCGGCGTTTCACAGTCTGCCGAGAAGTTACTGTGAATGTGATAATCAAACATTACAATTCATCCTTTCCGGTTGACAAGAATTCTGTTAAATTATAGAATACTATATAACTTTAATTAAATAAAGCGATAAAGTAGTAAAGTGAATGAAAGGAGTAAATTTCCTTGCAGCAATATTTATTGGATAGTTCTAAAGATACCGGTGCGGAGGATTTTCAAGTTCGGAATCGCACCATATCCGCTTTAAAAAAACGTTTTTTCACATATGGATACAGACAGGTACAAACGTCAGTTTTTGAAGATTACGATTTATACGCGGCAATAGCCGGCACCATTCATAAAGACGACATGATAAAAGTGGTGGACAATTCCGGAAAAGTTCTTGTCATGCGGCCGGATATGACCATCCCCATTACCCGGATGGCCGCTGCAGAAAATAAGAAGGTAAACAACTCACGGCTGTTCTATGTACAGGACGTATTTCGTCAGTCTTTTGAGCAAATAGACCGAAAAGAAGTCACACAAGCCGGGGTTGAGTGTTTTGGGGAAAGCACAGCCGAAAATGATGCGGAAATTATTGCGCTTGCAATCCAATCCCTGAAGGATCTCGGTTTCGACTCCTTTAAACTGGAAGTCGGCCATGCCGGTTTTTTCAAAGCTCTTATTAATGAATTAAATTTACCAAATGGAAAAAAAGAGCAAATCAAGACACTTATTCAATCTAAAAATGTTGCCGAATTGGAGGGTTTACTTGCTGACCTTTCAGCTGAAAAGGAAATAGTTGCAGCTGTCAGGGCAATTCCCATGCTTTATGGTGATCCGATAACGGTAATCAATCAAGCAGATAAACTTGTTTTAAATGAAACAATGAAACGGACACTGCAAAAACTGCAGAATGTTTATGAACTGTTGGAAGCATATGGACTGACAGACTATATTGTATTCGATCTTGGATTAATCAATAACATGAATTACTATACTGGCGTTATCTTTCAGGGATTTGTACAAAATCTTGGTAAGCCGGTGCTTATGGGTGGGAGATATGACCATCTTGCCAGGAATTTCAACGCTGACATGCCGGCTATCGGATTTGCCTGTGACGTTGACAGCCTGCTGCAGGCAATATACAAACAGGGAAAACCAGGAAAGTCTCCTGTCACAGACAGTATTTTGATAGTTTACGAGAAGAGTCGACAGAAAGATGCAATGGCAGCAGCAAATGACTTAAGGGATTCCGGATATTCTGTTATTTCCTCCTTATCAGGCAAGGAGGAAACTGCCGATGTCCAGATCAGATTCCATACAGAAGAAAATCTGCTGATTATGAATGAGACGAAAACAGCTTTCACCAACATTTCAGAACTGTTGCAGCTCATCGAGAAAGGAATGAAAAACACCACATGGATTCAATCACTATAGCACTTGCCAAAGGACGAACTGCCGAGAGCACAATCAACCTGCTGGAAAATGCCGGAATCCATTTTCCTGATTTCGACCCGAAAAGCAGAAAACTGATTTTTCATACCGATGATCAAACTGTAAGCCTGATTTGTGTCAAAGCTGTTGATGTTCCAACATATGTGGAAAACGGGGCCGCTGATATTGGTGTAGCAGGAAAGGACACAATTTTGGAATCGCAGGCAGATGTTTATGAACTTCTTGATCTTAAAATTGGTGAGTGCCGCTTTGCAGTTGCCGGAAAACCGGAAACATCATTGACTGATACACATCAGATAAGCGTTGCCACAAAATATCCGAATGTGGCAAGGAATCATTTCCTGAAAAAAGGAATAACAGCAGAGACCATTAAACTGAACGGATCAGTTGAACTTGCACCGTTAATCGGATTGGCGGATGTCATTGTTGACATCGTCGAAACCGGCACAACATTACGAGAAAATGGACTGGAGGTAATCGAAGAAATAGAACCCATCAGCACACGGCTGATTGTTAATAAAGCAAGTTTTACGACAAGGTCTCAAGCAACACATGACCTTATCCATAAATTACAAACGGTAATGGGGTGAGAAAATGAAAATAATGACAGTGGGACAGTTCAGAGAGGAAAAAAATTCATTGTCAGGTATTCCTGACAACAGCGCTGAAATAGATAAAACAGTGCTGGATATTATTCAAGACGTCCGGGATTCAGGCGATGCAGCATTATTTCGTTACACGGCAGAGTTTGACGGAGTGGACCTGGAGCAATTAGCCGTGTCACCGGAAGAGTTTACAGAAGCAAGATCAGCAGTCAGTGATTCCTTGATGACTGCACTGAAACAAGCGCAGGAAAACATTGCCGCCTTTCACAAAAATCAAAAGGAAAAGTCATGGTTCACCAATCGCGCGGATGGCGTAATACTCGGACAGCAAGTTACCCCATTGGAAAATGCCGGCATATACGTGCCCGGCGGGAAAGCCGCCTACCCGTCGACAGTGCTGATGAATGTCATTCCAGCAAAACTGGCTGGCGTCGGGAAAATATGTATCACCACACCACCGGATTCAGATGGAAAAATAAGCCCAGAAGTATTGATGGCCGCAAAACTTACCGGTGTTGATGAGGTATATAAACTGGGTGGTGCACAAGCAATTGCTGCATTGGCTTATGGAACGGAATCAGTTGAAAAGGTTGCCAAGATTGTCGGACCCGGAAATGCATTCGTTGCACGCGCAAAAAAGTGGGTTTACGGAGATGTTGCTATCGATATGATTGCAGGACCAAGTGAAATTTGTGTTGTCGCTGACGAAACCGCACAGCCTGAATTTGCCGCCGCAGATCTTTTATCACAGGCTGAGCATGATGAACAGGCACGAGCCATCTGTATTACTGTAAGCCAGGCACTTGCGGAAAAGATCAGCAAATCCGTATCACACCAGACCGGACAACTTGAGCGAAAGGAAATCATTCAAAAATCACTTGACGCAAACGGAAAAATTATACTTGCGAATAACCTTTCCGAGGCATTTGACGTTGTGAACGAGATAGCCCCTGAGCACCTGCAGCTGATGATTGAAAATCCTGGTGAAAAACTCGGAATGGTTCAGAACGCGGGGGCCATTTTTCTGGGGAACTATGCACCTGAACCATTGGGCGATTATTTTGCCGGACCGAACCATACGCTCCCGACCAGCGGAACTGCTGTATTTTCATCGCCGCTGGGTGTATATGACTTTGTTAAAAAATCAAGCATTATTCAATACTCCAGACAGGCACTGCATAAAGCCTCCGACAGTATTATTACCCTGGCAAACGCAGAAGGACTGACTGCACATGCCAATTCGATTCAAGTAAGAAAGGATGTCAACGATGCGTAAACAGTCTATTCAACGAAGTACAAGCGAAACAGCAATTAAACTGACTTTTTCCATCGATGGAACCGGTACAGCCACGGTAGACACCGGTGTCGGATTTCTGGATCATATGCTGATTTTAATGAGCCGGCACGGACTTTTTGATATAGAACTTACCTGCAACGGCGACTTGGAGGTCGATCAGCATCACACAGTGGAAGATATCGGTATTGTGCTCGGGCAGACATTTAACGAAGCATTAGGTGATAAAAAAGCTATTAACCGGTATGCGACAGTAACCACGCCGATGGATGAATCCCTGTCAACGGTTTCGGTTGATATCAGCGGGCGGTCGTATTTTGTTTATCATGTGGAGGGACTCAAAGATAAGGTCGGCACGTTTGATACTGAGCTGGTTGAGGAATTTTTCCAAGCATTTGCCAGCAATGCGCAACTGACACTTCATATCAATCTTGCTTACGGTTCAAATACACATCATATAATTGAGTCCATTTTTAAAGGCTTTGGCAGGGCGCTCGATCAGGCAAGCTTTCAGAATTCTAGGATTGAAGGGGTTCCTTCGACGAAAGGGACTTTGTAATGCATCATTGCGAGGGGCACAATAGGATCGGGGTTCGCACGTTTGAGCGCGACTTCGCACGTTTGGGCGATGAGTTCGCACGTTTGACACCGGTTTGGTGGATGGAAGTGTTTTTTATAAAAAAAGTCAATGTTATTTGAGTAAAGGAGACAAAAACCATGATCGCAATCATCGATTACGGTGCGGGGAATATCAAAAGTCTGCAATTTGCCTGTCAGCGGGTTGGTCTTGATACTTGCCTGACAACCGATATCCAAACAATTAAAAAATCTGCGGCAATTATCCTCCCCGGTGTTGGAGCATTTAAAGATGCCATGGATGCACTTTACAGACACAATTTAGTCAATACACTAATCGAGGAAGCGTCAGCCGGGAAACCTCTTTTGGGAATTTGCCTTGGCATGCAGCTGTTTTACGAACAAAGCTTTGAAAATGGCAGCTGGCAAGGTTTGGGACTGCTAAAAGGCAATGTCAGCCGTTTGCCGGATTCGGTAAAAGTGCCGCATATGGGATGGAATACGCTAAAGCACCATCAAAAAAACGCTCTTTTGAACGGGATTGACCAGGAAGCATATGTTTATTTTGTTCATTCCTATGCAGTAACAGATGATCAAAAGAGAGATCTGATCAGCAGTTCCGAGTACGGTGGAACAGTTCCAGCTATTGTTCAGTCCAAAAACATCACAGGCATGCAGTTCCACCCAGAAAAGAGCGGTGAAACCGGACTGCAGCTGTTAAAAAATTTCGGGGAGATGGTTTCATGATAATATTTCCGGCAATCGACATCAAAAATGGAAAATGTGTCCGCCTGAGACAGGGGGACTATAGTCAGGTAAAGGTCTATAACGATTCTCCTGTGGAAGCTTCATTGGATTGGCAGCAAAAAAGGGCAGCCTATCTGCATGTTGTTGACCTTGATGGCGCCAAATCAGGCAATTCCACCAATCTTGATACGATTAAACAAATAGCCGAAGAAACGTCCATTCCTGTTCAGGTTGGCGGCGGAATCCGGTCACTGGAGCGCATTCACGAATATGTGCGTGCTGGAATTGACCGCGTCATTCTTGGTACTGCTGCGATTACCGATAAAACCCTGCTGAAGGAAGCGGTAGCTGAGTACGGATCAAAAATTGCTGTCTCCATCGATGCCAGAAATGGATACGCAGCAACGGACGGCTGGACGGAAACAACCGATGTTAAGGCGGTTGACCTCGTTAAAGAACTTGAGGAAATTGGTGTTCAAACCATCGTGTATACAGATATCCTGAAAGATGGCATGCTGAAAGGACCCAATTTTAAAGAACTACAGAGAATTGACACGGCAACGTCTATGAATGTCATCGCTTCGGGTGGGATTACCACAGAAGCTGATATCACCCTGTTGCGGGAGATGGATCTGTACGGTGCCATTATCGGCAAGGCGCTTTATGATGGGACACTTGACTTTACGTCTGTAGCGGATGGTGATGTAAATGCTCGCTAAGCGAATCGTGCCCTGCCTCGATGTCGATAAAGGAAGGGTTGTTAAAGGGCGTAAATTCAAGAATATTAAGGACGTTGCAGACCCAGTTGAACTTGCCAAAAAGTATAACCAAGCTGGTGCTGATGAACTTGTTTTTTATGATATAACTGCTTCCAATGAAGAACGCGATATTTTTCTCGATGTAGTAGAAAATGTTGCAGCTGAAATCGCCATCCCCTTTTCAGTTGGTGGTGGAATCCGATCGGTCGATGATATTCATCGGACATTAAGGGCCGGTGCGGATAAAGTATCCATTAACAGTGCAGCAGTTAAAAACCCGCAGATTCTGACTGACGCTGCGATGAAGTTCGGCAGTCAGTGTGTTGTTCTGTCCATTGATGCAAAAGCAACCGAACAAGAAGATTGGCAAGTATTTATAAATGGCGGAAGGACGAATACTGAAATCGATGCAATTGAATGGGCAATAGATGGAGAAAAACGTGGTGCCGGCGAAATCGTCATTAATGCCATCGACACAGACGGGGAAAAAAACGGCTATAACCTGGAACTGACCAGGGCAATTGCGAATAGCGTCAACATCCCGGTTATCGCCAGCGGTGGCGCCGGTACGATGGAGCATTTCTCAAAGGTACTGAATTCAGGTGGAGCTGATGCAGCCCTTGCAGCATCCGTATTCCATTATGGTGAGATTGATATAGCCAATTTGAAGGAATTTCTCAGCGAAAACGGCATTATGGTCAGGAGGGAAAAATAATGGAAAAAACTTTTAACCACCTTTCATTTGACGATAACGGACTAATACCGGCAATCATTCAGGATGCCAGGACAGGTGATGTTCTCACGCTTGCCTATATGAACGAAACGTCGTTGCAAAAGACTATCGATACCGGCGAAACCTGGTTCTTCAGCAGAAAACGCCAGAAACTTTGGAATAAAGGTGAAACGTCCGGTAATAAACAGCTTGTTAACAGCATTTCGTATGATTGCGATGCAGATACATTGCTGGTTCAGGTCAATCCTAAAGGACCGGCATGCCATACGGGCAAAACGTCCTGTTTTTATCAAACCCTTCTTTCAGATGAGACCTCTGCCCGCACCGTGGTTCATGATGTAGCAGGAAAAATCAAGGAACGGAGACAAAATCCAGTTGAAGGTTCCTACACCAACTACCTGTTTACTGAGGGAATTGATAAAATACTTAAAAAAGTCGGCGAAGAGAGCAGTGAAGTAATCATTGGCGCAAAAAATAACGATAAAGATGAAATCAAATGGGAAATCGCTGATCTGACGTACCACACGTTAGTGCTGATGGAACTGCTCGATGTATCAATCGATGATATTAAAGAGGTATTGTACAGCCGCCATATTGCAAAGGAAAATAGCTATGACGAGTAAATTCTGGAGTGAGACTGTCAGGCGCACGGAGCCATATGTACCAGGAGAACAACTTGACCTGCCTGATTTGCTGAAACTGAATACAAATGAGAACCCTTATCCGCCCTCGCCTGCCGTACTTGAGGCAATTCAACGGGAATTGAATCGAAAACTGCAGCTTTACCCCTCACCAACTGTTGATGGACTGCGCCGGAAAATTGGCGGCTATTATAAATTAGACAGCAGGAACGTGTTTGTTGGGAACGGGTCGGATGAAGTACTGGCATTTTCCTTCATGGCGTTTTTTAACAGCTCGGAAACTATTCGATTTCCAGCTGTTTCCTACAGTTTTTATCCGGTATATGCAAAGCTGTTTAACATTCCATATGAAGAAGTATCATTAAACCGGGACTTTACCATCCAGGCAGAATGTTTTTTCCAGTCTGAGGGCGGTGTTATTTTCCCAAATCCGAATGCACCAACGGGGATTTACCTTGAATTGGAGGCAATTCGGGATATTTTGGACAGTAATCCGGACCAGGTCGTCATCATTGATGAAGCCTACGTGGATTTCGCCGGTGAATCAGCTGCCTCTTTGGTGAATATGTACGATAACTTACTCGTGGTGCAGACTATGTCCAAGTCACGATCACTTGCTGGACTACGTATTGGGTTCGCATTGGGTTCCCCTGATTTAATTGAGGCACTGAACCGGATAAAAGATTCATTCAACTCTTATACATTGGACCGCTTGGCGATAGCCGGTGCAGAAGCGGCCATTTTGGATTCGGAATATTTTCGCAAAACAATAGAAAAAATTGTCCGGACAAGGGAATGGACAGCGGAAGAACTAAAAAAGCGCGGGTTCCACGTACTGCCTTCAAGTGCTAACTTTGTATTTGTCAGCCACTATAAACATACAGCTGAGCAAATGTACACAAAGCTTAAAGAACAGCACATTTTAATCAGACACTTTAAAAAAACAGGAATCAATAATTACCTTCGTATCACGATAGGAACAGATGAACAAATGCAGCAATTGCTGAATCAACTGGATAAAATGGAGTAAAAAATGGCAGCCACCCTAGCCAATAGGGCGGCTGCCATTCATTTAATTAGGGCTGACGGTTGTTCACGCTGGAACGCAAGCGCAGCCCTCTGTCATGTTCTTAAATCATTTCTTTAATTTCAGCTTTATCTTTCAGGCTTTTTACTTTAGCCTGCAGTTTTTGATTCTCTTTTTGACTTTGCATCTGTTTCTTTAAGCGATCCTTTATTTTTTCAAATTTTGGAACGTTCTTTTGTTGTTTCTTAATTTTTTCATACTGATCTTTTACTTCTTTGTCCGAAACCTTTGTACCTGAGAGCTCCTGATCAATATATTTCTGCAGTGTCATTTCGAATGCCAACTGCTCTTTATATACATCTTCTGTCAGATGATAGCGGTCAAGAATTTTAGAGAATTGGTCTTTATTTTGAGCTTTTGTTTTATCGAATCTTTTTTGTACTTTTTCTTCAGAAATGTTAATTCCGTTTTTCTTCGCATCCTGCTTCAGAAGTTCCTGCTGGATAAGAATATCAAGTGTCTGCTGTTTTAACTTCTTGGTGTTGCTTACATCTTGACCGTATTGATGCATCATAATCTTCGTCTGCGCGTACATTGCATTGTATTCTTTACCATTAACTTTATTATCATTTACCTTTAAAACCACTTTATCTTTTTTAACTTTTTCCTCATCCGTTATTTCCACATTTTGCTTAGCTGCCTGTTCTGATTGCTGTGATTGCTTTTCTGATTGCTTATCTCCCTGCTTGTCTTCACTAGCAGAATCATCTCCACAAGCACCTAAAACTACTGCTATACTCAATGCCAGGAAAAGCATTATGAACTTTTTCATCAAAGAATTCCCTCATTTCATGTGATTGTCCTTTTATTCAAACATACTCAAGCGTAAGATGGCAAGTACTTTGAAAACAGTCTAACCTCCCTCCAGGTTGTCCCGGCGCGCTTCAAGCCTTATCATTACATTTCATTTACATTTCATTCCAAATTTCTGCCGTAAAAATCCCTCCGTAACGGGAGTTTTCCGGGATGTGAATCTTGATATATTTTGCTGTTCTCCTGATATATTTTTTCCCATTCAAAAAGGACAACCACTGATGGATTGCCCGAGTCTATACTTATTATTTATTTCAAACTTGCAGCAATTTCATTCACCATTTCCTGGACGGATACTAAACCACCGCCTGACAGATACCAGTAGTCCGGATTCAGATAAACAATATTATCATTTTTATAGGCATTTGTTTTCTTGGTAAGCTCATTTTCCACTAATTGTTGCGCGGATGAATCACTGCCGACAACTGCTCCGCGGTCAATAACGTACAGAATATCCGGGTTTTGTTCGACTACATATTCAAATGAAACGTTCATGCCATGCGTTGAAACTTCAATTCCTTCGTCAGCTGCCGGCACACCGAATACATCATGAATCATACCAAACCGTGAATTCGGTCCATACGCGCTGATTTTATCATCATTAGCCAGAATGATCAGTGTCTCTTTATCCATATTGGATGCTTTCTCCTTTAAATCTGCTATGGATTTTTCAATTTTCTTCATTTCCTGATCAATTTTATCCTGCTTATCAAATATTTTTCCGATTGTTGCCAGGTTTTCTTTAAATGAATCCATATAACGGGTGGTGTCTACTCCCAAATAAATCGTTGGTGCAAGCTCCTGTAACTGATCATACAAAGAAGATTGTCTGCCGGAAATGATAATCAAATCCGGATTAATTTGAGCCAGCTTGTCAAAATCCGGTTCTTTTAAACTTCCCACATTTTCATAATCATCACCTTCATATTTTGACAGGTAATCCGGCATACTTCCATGTGGAACACCTGTCACTTCAATTCCAAGTTTATCAAGCGTATCAAGTGTGCCGTAATCAAACACAACTACTTTTTCCGGATTTTTCGGTACTTCCGTTTCACCCAGTTCATGTTTTACTGTAATCGTTTCTGCACTTCCATTTGATTTATCCCCGCCGCTTGCATCGGTACTTCCACAAGCAGCCATGAAGACAACCATTGAGACTATAACAGATAATAATAAAACCTTTTTCATTAAAAACCTCTCCTTTTATGAAAAATAGACACAAATTTTATTGTTGTTTATATTTTTAATATCAATGTCCATATCGTAAATATCCTTCAAAACACATTCATCAATCACATCACATGTCGGACCTTGCTTAATGATTTTTCCATCCTTCAATGCAACAATCTGATCGGAATAACATGAGGCAAAATTAATGTCATGAATAACAATTACAATCGTTTTTCCCAAGTCATTTACGAGCCGGCGAAGTGTTTTCATAATTTGAACGGAATGACGCATATCGAGATTGTTCAACGGTTCATCCAGCAGAATATATTCCGTATCCTGAGCAATAACCATTGCAATATGCGCGCGCTGACGCTGGCCGCCACTGAGTTCATCTAAGTATTTATCCTGAATTGGTTCAAGCTCCATATATTCAATTGCCTGATTAACCATTTCCCAGTCTTTCTCTTTCAGTCTTCCTTGTGAGTATGGGAATCGGCCAAAGGAAACAAGTTCTCGAATCGTCAGACGCAAATTGATCGCATTGGACTGCTTGAGAATAGAAATCTTTTTGGCAAGATCATTGTTTTTTGCGGTGGTAATATCCTCACCATCAATGGTAATTGTACCTGCATCCTTCGTTATCAGCCTGCTGATCATCGAAATTAGTGTACTCTTACCGGCACCATTCGGCCCAATGAAAGACGTGATGGTTCCCTTCTCAATCTTCACCGAGACATCATCAATGACGCTTTTTCGGTTATATTTTTTAAATACACCTTTAATATCTACCATGATTTATTCTCCTTTAATAAAAGATAAATAAAGTAAACCCCGCCGACAAAATTAATAATGACACTAACTGTTGTCTGGAACGTAAAAACTTCTTCCACAATAAACTGTCCGCCCAGGAGTGCAATGATACTGATCAACGCAGAACTAATTATGATATAAAAGTGGCGGTATGTTTTCATAAATTCATACGCTACGTTTACGACAAGCAACCCGAGAAACGTGATGGGCCCGATTAATGCCGTTGCGATCGAAATCATAATCGCAACAATTATCAAAAGCCGCTTGACAACGAAGTCATATGGCACGCCGAGATTAATCGCCTGATGCTTACCCAGCGCCAGCACATCCAGATACTTGTAAAAACGCATGAAGTACGCAAATACAAGAACCATCAGCACGAGTGACAAATAAACCAGATTTTCATTCACATTGTTAACACTTGCAAACATCCGGTCTCTGGCAACCATAAACTCATTCGGATCAATCAAAACCTGCATGAAGTCAGTGAAACTTCCAAAGAATGTGCCTAAAATCATCCCGATTAATAATAGGAAGTAAATATTGTTGCCTTCCCCTTTGAACAAAAAGCGGTACAAAACAAGTGAAAATAACACCATTGCCCCAACAGAAATAAAGTAATTGATATTGCTGCTCATCATGACCAGCGACTGGGAGCCGAATGCAAAAATGATAAACGTCTGAATCAGCATATACAATGAATCAAGACCGAGAATACTTGGTGTCAGAATCCGGTTGTTCGTAATGGTCATGAATACCGCTGTCGAAAAAGCAATCACTGATCCGGTAAGAATAATTGCAACCACTTCCATAATGCGCCGGGGCAGGATGTAGCCAATGTTTCCGGTTAGGTCATAACAAATATACAGAGTGCCAATAAGGATTGCGATGACTGCCAGGATAATTGTTTTTTTCTTATAACCCATATTTCTTTCTCCTCAGCAGCAAGTAGATAAAGATTCCGCTCCCGATAACACCAACCGTCAAGCTGATAGGAATTTCATACGGATAGATGATTACCCGGCCGATAATGTCACAGGCAAGCACAAAAACTGCTCCAAGCAATGCTGTATGTAATAAACTTTTCTTGAGATGGTCGCCCTGATAGATGGTTACGATATTCGGAATTATCAGCCCCAAAAACGGAATAACCCCAACAGACAGGACAACGGAAGCAGTAACCAGTGCAACGATGATTAAACCGATATTGACGACCTGCCGATAATTCAAGCCAAGATTTTTGGAAAAGTCCTCCCCCATCCCCGCAATCGTAAATTTATTGGCAAACAAATAAGCAACAATCAGGATCGGAATACTGACATACATCAGCTCATAATTACCACTCATGATCATTGAGAAGTCACCCTGCATCCATGAGGACATGTTTTGAATCAAATCATTTTTATAGGCAAAGAATGTGGCAAGGGAACTAATGATATTCCCAAACATCAAGCCGACAAGCGGAATGAAAATCGCATCCTTGAACTTAATCTTTTCAAGGATCTTCATAAAGACAAATGTTCCGATTAACGCAAATGCAAATGAAATGAGCATTTTCTGTAATGGACTCGCTGAAGTGAAAACCATCAACGCAACAAGTATCCCCAGCCTTGCTGAGTCCAGTGTTCCTGCAGTCGTTGGCGAAACAAACTTATTGCGGCTCAACTGCTGCATGATTAATCCACAAATACTCATGCTCATTCCTGCAATCAGGATGCTGATCAGCCTCGGAACACGGCTGATCAACAATATCTCCAGCTGGTCATTTGTCAGACTGAAGATTTCCCACGGCGCAATATCTGATACGCCAATAAAAATAGAACAAACGGATAAGATGATAACCGAAAGTACCAGGTAACGGATTTTCATATAAAAATTCCTTCTTATGTTGTTTAGTATGATTATTATCTTCTAAACAATCTAATTAATAATGATATTCATTATCAATTAGATTCTAAAGTAGATTATAGCACAATAAAAAATCCCGTCAATATACCTTCTGGAAAAAGTTTTGGTGATAATGGAAATTTTTTGAGAATCAAGCGGTCAGGGGCGGTGTCCCCCAAGCGTTCCTTCTTGAGACAGGTTTGATTACATATTTTTGAATTGTACGGCGGGTTTGCGCTTTTGTTCAGCGCGGGGTATTATTTTCCAATAAAAAACTAACCCTCGGAAATAAGTGGGTTAGTTTTTTAAACAGCTGATTTAATTTTTAACGTCCATCATTCGTCTTCTTCTGTGACACAGCCCTCATCCGTGCAGTACGTCGTTTTTGACTTTTTTGGATTCAGTGATTGCAGTACAGGCTGCTCTTGCTCTTCCTGCCATACCTTTTCGAGAGCTTCCGAAAAGGCTTCCGGCGGCTGTGCGCCGGAAACAGCATACTTCTCATTAAATACAAAAAAAGGTACACCTTGAACACCGATTTGTCTAGCCTGTTCTTCATCAGCACGTACATGAAGGGCATAATCGTCAAGTTTCAGCATTTCGGTGACTTTTTCAGTATCCAAGCCCATCCCTCCAGCCAGTTTTATCAGCGTCTGATGATCGCTGATAAGCTCAGAATCTGTGAAATAAGCTTTTAACAATCTTTCTGTCATTTCTTTTCCTTTACCTTGTTCATCGGCAAACTTGGCAAGCCGGTGTGCATCAAAGGTATTCGTATGGCGCATTGTATCAAAATTATATGTTAGACCCAGTTCGGCGGCCTGTTGTCCGAGCGATTCATTTGAATTCTTTGCTTGTTCCACGCTCATTCCATATTTTGAAGCTAACAGTTCATGAATACTTAAACCAGGGTCAATCTTTGCGTTCGGATCCAGCTCATAACTTTTATATTCAATACTTACGTCATCTTTATGTGTGAAATCATTTAATGCCTTTTCCAGTCTGCGTTTGCCGATATAACAAAAAGGACATACAAAATCGGACCAAACTTCTATTTTCATGGAAAACACCTCATTTCTCACATCATTGTAGCACGAGTGCTGCTTTTTCATGAAATGTTGTGCTTAAATCCGCTAGTCTTAATGGTCTACATAACGTCCATAATCCGGAACCGCAAGCTGATCAAACTCTGCTGCAAGTTTATCCAATCCAGTTCGAAGTTCGTCTCCTTCCATCACGTACCCATGCCCGGGAATCACTATATCGATCTTTAAGTGAGCCAGCTTTTCCACGGAATTTTTTGCTGCCTGCCAATCTGTCGTCAAGTATCTTGGCGGCCCATTTACTTCTGAGGTTTGCATCAATACATTATAAAGGGAATCCTGCCTGACCGTAATGAACGCATCACCTGAAATCAATGTGGCGTCATCTTCCCGGTAAAACGACACATGCCCCGGAGAATGTCCTGGTGTATGAATCCATTTCCAGCCATCCAATCCTGGTACACTGTTATCGTCTGGCAAAGCTTTGATCGCCTCCCCGACATTGATCGGTTCATTCGGATACACTCCCGAAACCTTGGCCAAAAGCCCGCCCTCAACTGTGGCATCAGGCTCAGGATAACTTTTTTCACCTGTTAAGTAGGGCAGTTCCAATTTATGTGCATATACCGGGACGTCCCATTCTTTAATGAGGTCAATCAGTCCGCCGACATGATCAAAATGTCCGTGAGTCAATATAATTGCAGATGGTTTACTGTTTTCACCAAAGCGTTTTGCTGCCGCCACCTTGATTTCAGCCGCAGCATTGGGCAGACCGGCATCAACAAGGACCCAGTTACCTCTTTTCGGAAAACCGATGAAAGCTATATTCACAATTTGATCCGTATAGAAATATACGTCATTTACCACTTCCTCACCGGACCTGCTCGTAATGGAAGTCATCGGAATTATCCGTTGATCCTCACTCTCATGCAGTTCTTCATCCATTGATAATACCTCCTTTTTCTTTAGTATCCGGTGAAAGGAGCATTATCATGCATTGCTGTTTTTAACTTCATAGCGGACACGATGGGAGTTCTAGCGAGATTGAGGATGGTTTGCATGGTGTGGCCGGAGTTCGCACGCTTCATTTGCTGCAAATAAAAAACTGCCTACCGATTAAAGGCAAGCAGTCCACTTTTTATTATTCTTTTTCAAGCAATGATTTGCCCATGATGGTTACGCGCTTCGTATTTTTCAATTCGTCAATAGTCCGTGCTCCGATTCCAAACATCGTCATTTTCAGTTCCAGTTCAATTTGATCCATCGTTTCGACAACTGCACGATCTGACTCAGTTGCGGCCTTCAAAAGTGTTCTGGCAAAACCGACCAGATCTGATCCAATCGTAAGTGCCTTTGCTGCGTCCATACCGGTTTTCATCCCGCCGCTGGAAACGAGCGGAACATCGCCAAGCGCGCTTTTGACCGAGACAATACAGTCCTTCGTCGGAATTCCCCAGTTGTTAAACGCCTCAGCTGCCGCTTTTTTCAATGGATCCTGTGATCGTAATTTTTCAACCTGGCTCCAGGAAGTACCACCGGCTCCTGCCACATCTATATAGGAAACACCTGCATCATACAATTTTTTAGCTACGGTGCCATCAATGCCAAAACCCACTTCTTTTGCACCAACCGGAACCGTCAATTCCTTGCACACCTTTTCAATGTTAGGAAGCAGATTTTCAAAGTTCAAGTCGCCTCCGTCCTGAACGGCTTCCTGCAGCGGATTAAAATGCAACACGATGGAGTCCGCTCCGGTCAAATCAACAATACGCTGGCATTCAGCGGCACCATAACCGTAATTCAGCTGTACCGCACCGATATTCGCAATCAACGGGACGGTTGGCGCCTGCCTTCGTATCAAAAAGGAGTCTTTATGCGCATCGCTTTCAAGCAGTGCCCTTGTGGACCCAAGACCAATTGCCCAACCCTTTTCTTCAGCGGCAACCGCCAGATTCTGGTTTATTTTCTCGGCAAGTTCCGAACCGCCAGTCATGGAACTGACCAGAAATGGCGCATTAATTACCTTACCGAGAAAACTTGTCTCCAAATCAATATCATTAAAGTTTATTTCCGGCAATGCATTATGTATAAAGGAGATGCCCTCGAGCCCGGTTGACTTATTAACACCCTCCACATTATCTGTTAAACAATGGCGAATATGTTCTGTCTTACGCTTGTTGATACCTTCCTCCATCATTACACATCCTAACTGTATATTTGAAACTGAATTATTATTAAAGTCGTTACTATTATCATACCAATTATTTGGACAGGAATCACACTTTTTCTTTTTTTGGAAAGATGGTATAGCTGAAGCTGATAACAAAGTCAATGCCGAGAACGAGCGACCAGAGCCGGAATGTATTAAATAAAGCCTCTGTCTGTGACGGATTGTTAATGTAAAAAATGATTGCTCCCAGAATCGCACTTCCGATGCACCAGGCTAAAAAATGGTGGTACCAGCCTTTGCGTTCATATCTGGCCAGCTCCCTGCCGAATTTTTTATTTTTAGGTGGTCTTTCAACACCGCCAAATAAATATGAGAATTGCCGATCCGCCCAGTTAATCATTTGATGACCATAGCCAACACTGACCCCGATATAAATTGCCGCAATGCCATGAACAGTAGTAGCCGTTGATCCATTCCGCAGATCAATAACGGTTACAATCAGAAGAATTAAATCCACGATTGGAGTACATACGAACAGGAAATATCCTAATTTATCATTTTTAAAAACATATCTGGCAACTAACCCTGATAGAACAAAAATCCAAAACCCTATCTCACAGGCAACAATCAGCCAGCCTATCATAATCCCGCCCCCCCTTTTTTAATACGTATGTGCTAAAAACATCGTACCATAATTTAGTTTGATAATACAAGTGTGTTATAATAATCCTATGCCAAAAAAAGTTGATCATACGAAGCGAAAAATATTAATTGCTGAAGCAACCTGGAATGTGATTATACGGGATGGTCTGGAGAAAGCAACGGTCAGGGAAGTAGCCAAGGAAGCGGATTTATCAGCCGGAGCACTCCGGCATTATTTTTCAACCCAGTCGGAAATGCTCGCTTTTTCCATGAAACTTGTCTCCGATCGTGTCAGGGAACGGGCGGTGGGCAAACATTACACAGGTCCGCCGTTGGATGCAATGCTTGAATTGCTGTGTGAGTTTTTGCCAATCGATGACGAACAGCGAATTGAAATGGAGGTGTGGCTTGTCTTTTCATCACGAACACTGATTGACAAAAAACTTCACGCATTAAGCAGAGACGTATATTTGGAAATGAAGCAGGCAATTCACCAGGTTATCGACGGAATAATCCAATTAGGATTTGCCAAAGCGGATATAAATAAAGAAATGGAAACCCGAAAATTGCATGCACTTATTGACGGGATTGCCCTGCATGCCCTTTTGCACCCGGATGAATACCCCGTTGAAAACATGATGAACTTGCTTCAAAGCCATTTGAAATTACTATGCATTGACAAGGAGGAACACGCATGAAACAGCGGGCAAGAGCTTTTGCTGAAAAAGCACATGCAGGTCAAAAACGAAAAAGTTCAGATGCACCCTATATAACCCACCCAATCCGGGTAGCTGAACGATTGGAGTCAGCGGGTTACAGTGAGGAACTGGTCTGTGCCGGATACTTACATGATGTCGTGGAAGATACTCCTTATGAAATGGAAGACATTGAAACGGAATTCGGGCCAAGTATCACCCGTCTTGTGGCCGCTCATACTGAGGACAAATCAAAATCCTGGCAGGAACGGAAGCAGCATACAATCGATACAGTTAAATATGCTGAAAAAGAAGTGAAATATTTGATTGTCGCTGATAAGCTTGATAATCTGCTCTCCATGGAACAAGAGTATCAACTCCAGGGTGACGCACTGTGGAACAAGTTTAATGCCGGCTTTGATGAACAGAAATGGTACAACGGATCTGTGGCAGCGAATATGGCTGTCGGCTTGGACGATGATGAAGTACCAGCTTATTTTTATGAATTTGCCGATGTGGTGAAGCGGATGTTTGGAGGGGAAGGTTGATTTTCATGCTTGAGCGACTGAAATTGGAAAACCGCGGATATGTTGGCTGAAATCGCGGATATCTGCGCTGAAACCGCGGATATCCTGGTAAAAATCGTGGATATCACCCCAAGGATCGCGGATATATTAATGGGAAGCTGCTCTAAAGGTGGATTTCAAAAGCGAGCATATATGATGACTTGAAAACGGGCATTTATTTAAAATGAGAAAACGCCTCCCTGCCGCAATCCTCACCTGCAAGGGAGACGTTCATCATTATCTTTTGTTCCGAAACTTATAACCGGCATGCCGTTGCTTCTTCAATTTTTTCCATCTGTTTTTCTCTTCCAAATATGCACGCTGATCCTGCTTTCGCCGTTCGAACGCCAATTCACGCTGCAGCTTCAGATAACTTTGAAATCGCTCTTCCGACAACTCGCCACTCTCCAAAGCCTCCCGCACCCTGCAGCCAGGCTCCATATCGTGCTGACAATCATTGAACTTACATTCTTTTTCAAATGCTTCCACATCACCGAATGCGGTTTCCATGGACGATTCTCCATCCCAAAGCTGCAGTTCACGCATTCCCGGTGTATCAATCAGCATCGCACCGTTTGGCAGTATAAACATTTCCCGGTGTGTAGTCGTATGCCGCCCCTTGCTGTCTGCCTCGCGGATATCTTTTGTTTCCTGCACCGCTTCATCGAGCAATGTATTGACCAGAGTTGATTTGCCCACACCTGATGAACCAAGCAATGCTGCCGTTCGTCCTGCAGGCAAATATTCCAGCAATTCATCTATGCCATCGCGTGTTACATTGCTGATAGCAACAATCGGCACACCAATTGCCACCTCTTCCACCTGCGCAATGGCAGCCTCCACTTCATCGGCAGAACACTCATCTTTCTTAGTCAAAACAATTGCCGGTGAAGCATCGCTTTCATAGGCAGCCAACAGATACCGCTCAATTCGCCGCACATTCAAATCATGATTTAATGAATTGACGATAAAAACTGTATCCATATTGGCAGCAACAATTTGCGCCTCCGTTTTCGGACCAGCCGCTTGTCTGACAAACTGGCTTTTCCTAGGCAAGAGTTCCTGTATAACAGCCTTTTGTTCACCTTCCAGTTTGTGAACGTGAAGCCAATCACCTACAGCTGGAAGATCAAGCGAATTCATCACCTGGTTTAAAAATTTGCCACTCAGGTGGGCGGCAAATTCCAGTTCACCATCTGAAACATGATAACTGTTTTTTTGAATTGCCATCACCCGTACAACATTTTCATCATAAACATTCTGGACAGAACGATTCCATCCGATTTTTTCCAGACTATTCAATTTATAAATTCCTCCCTGATTTTCGGAGGAAGAGCCTTGCTTTATACCGACCGTTCCTCCATTTTGCTGTTTGTGTTTTTGATTAGGATTCGATTCACAATTGCCATAAAACACCACTCCTTTCAAAATGGATGAACCTGAATATCTATTAGTATACGTTTTTTCTGAAAAAATGCAATTGGTGTTTGCGTCTGTCCGACGTTGAAAGTTAATATTTTCACTGGAAAGACTGTATTTCCATAAAAAATCGGACGCAGCATTTACACTGCGTCCGATTCACATATCACCTATGATTCATTTGGTTTGGTTCAGGACCATTGCGATGATTTCGCTCCAGTTGAGCAATCTTATTCATGTCATCTTCACTCAGTTCAAAATCGAACACATCAAAGTTTTCCTCAATCCTTGATGGTGTAACGGATTTTGGAATGACAATCGAATCGGACTGCAAATGCCAACGAAGAACAACCTGTGCGATGGTTTTGTGGTACTTATCTGCGATACCTTTCACAACATCATTGCTTAAAACATCGCCGCCACTCATCAGCGGGCTCCAGGATTCTACATAAATATTATGCTTCCTGCAAAAATCTTTCATTTCTTTTTGCTGCAGGTACGGATGACATTCGACCTGATTGACTGCAGGTACAACGTCACATTCATCCAGCAGGCGCTGCAAATGGTCAATGTTGAAGTTGCAGACTCCAATCGCTTTCACGCGACCATCTTTATACAGTTTTTCCATTGCTTTATATGTCTCAACATAATCATCAAACTCAGGTGTCGGCCAGTGAATCAAATACATATCCACATAATCCAGTCCTAAACGCTCAAGGCTTTTATCAAATGCTTTTAACGTATTTTCATAGCCTTGATCTGCATTCCAAACCTTAGTCGTAATAAACAAGTCCTCTCGCGAAATATCACTTTTTTCAAGTGCCCGTCGCACACCATTTTCATTTTCATATACTTTTGCGGTATCAATTGAACGATAACCAACTTCCAGTGCTTTCGCTACGGCTGGTGTTGCCTCCTCGTCCGGAACCTGCCACACACCAAATCCGAGTTGCGGCATCTTCAGACCATTATTTAATGTTACGTAATCCATCTGATCGCTTCCTTTCTGTGTAGTGCGTTGTCAAGTTTATCACAACTATTATTCATGTAAAAAATCATACATTCACTAAATATCGATGGCAAAGTTTTGTTTTCCAGACATTTCTTGCTGCCTTCTTTTTTGGGGATATTTATTCCCAAGTCACGGAGAAAATTTTCCCCTTTATCGATTACGTAAAACTTCTTTTCCCCTTTTATCATAAAACCTTCGTCTACCATGAAATCAGCAAGCTTTACGCCCAATTCCCCCGCAATATGGGAATAACATGTTCTTGCATCACCAACAGCCCTCTTCTTCGGATTCTCTTTCAATGGTCTGATATCCGGTTTTGGCATTGTTTTTAATGCACCTTATCAATATTCATTAAAAAACACGCCCCTTTATGAACTAAGCACTAGCTATCCCGCTTTTCCCGCGCAAACGAATAGTTCCCTTCGAATTTCTTAAGACTACCATCCTCCAGCCAATACGTTACCTGGAAAATTTTATCCAAAAAATAACGATCATGTGAGACTGCGATAATCGTCCCGTTAAATTGTTCCAAAGCGTCTTCCAAAACTTCCTTCGACTCGATATCCAGATGGTTCGTCGGCTCATCTAAAATCAGCAGGTTATGGTTCTGGTGGACCAGCTGCGCCAGACGCAACCGCATCTTTTCACCTCCGCTTAAATTCTTTACTTTTTGAAAAACGGTCTTCCCGTAAAACATAAACCTTGCTAATATGCCCCTCGCAATTCCTTCTGTCACATGAACCTGATCACGGAATTCATCAAGGATCGATTGTTCACCGTCGATCTCAATCATGTGCTGTGACAAGAAACCTGCCGATATATTACTTCCAAGACGGATTTCACCTTGTGTTGCTGTTTCTGTTCCTAACATCATTTTCAGGATAGTCGATTTACCGCTACCATTTTCACCGATAACGGCAATTCTCTCCCGAAACCGGACAAGCATGTCAACATCCGCCAATAATTGTTTGTCACCGTATGACTTACAGACATCTTCCATCGTCACAACATCTTTCCCGCTCCGTTTGTTCATCTGAAAATCCAAATCCATTTTCTTTTGTTCCAAAACCGGCTTTTTCTTCACTTCCATTCGCGCCAACGCTTTTTCCATACTTTTTGCACGCCGGTGAAGTCCTGCATTTGGCGGGTTCGCTTGGTTAGCCCACTCTTTCAGTCGTTTAATCGTATCTTTCATCTTTTTAATCTTCTTCTGCTGATCTTCATACTGCTGAAATTCACGCAGCAGACGCTCTTCCCTTTCTTTGACAAAACCGGAATAATTCGTATGATAAGTTATCAGTTCACCCTGATCCATCTCTAAAATAGATGTTACGGTTTCATCCAAAAAATAACGATCATGCGAAACGATTACTACCGTTCCCCGATATAGATTGATAAATTCTGTCAGCCATTCAACAGCTCCCAAATCCAGATGATTGGTTGGTTCATCCAGCAACAACAAGTCAGGTGATTGCAACAATAATCGTGCTAAACCAACTTTCGTCCGTTCACCGCCACTAAGCTGATGCCATTCCATTTCTGCCAAATGTTCTATATTCAATCCGCTCATGATTCTTCTGACTTTTGAATCGACTTCATATCCGCCATCCTGCTGAAATTTTTCCAGTAAAGCACCATATTTTTCAATGTGCTTTGTTAATTTATCAGGGTCTGTCTCTTCGGCCATGGCCAGCTCCAGCCCCGTCATCCTCTTTTTTAATTTTTCAACGGAGGCGAATACCTCATAAAGTATTGCTTCCATCCGTTTATCGTCATCGGTATCAGGTGTCTGTTCCAGCAGCCCTACTGTCGAATCTTTTTTCCACGTAATCCGGCCCGACACCGGTTGCGTTTTCCGGGCAATCAAGTCCAGCAATGTTGTCTTACCTTCCCCATTTCTGCCGATCAGACCAATTCGGTCCCCCTGCTTTATTTCAGTCGCTATATCTTCAAAAATCGTATTTGCACCAATAACCTGCGTTACATTCCGTAAACCGCATAAAATCATTTTCTCTTCCTCCGTTTAGAAGAGACAATTCCACTTCAACGTAAAAAAGACGACAGAGAACACTTCTCCGCCGTCTTTAATATAAAAAATCCGTTTGTGGGCAGATGTCTCTTACTGGTATTTTTCCGTTAAGTTGTCTTCAAAAAGGGCATACGTATCCCCTGGAAAGAAACATCGGAAAAAAGCGCATAGCAAATCCACAAGTATTCCGTGAATTTTGATATGCCGCTTCCAGTAAAATTCATCTAACCCACCTCCTTTCGATTTATAAATAGTTTATTCAAATTATCAAAAAAAGTCAACGGACCAAGTTTGATCAATTATCAAATGTTATCTATCTTTTAGGTTTTACGTCTATATGCGATATTCTTAAACCCGAACTTTTCCCGGAATGTTCACTCCCCGGGTATAAGGGCTAATTTATTAACTCAACTATTCTGCTATAATTGCACTTATAAAATAAACTCCAGAAGGAGGAACCCCATGTCAATCACAATAACCGAAGCAACCATTTCCGAAATGCAACTTGGGATGAGCACTGGTAATCTAACAGCAAAAAAACTAACCACGCTTTATCTGGAAGAAATTGCGTTATTAAACAACGAAATTAATGCCGTTTCGGAAATCAATCCGGAAGCAATGCATATTGCCGAAGCACTCGATACAGAACGGGCAGAAAAAGGTGTACGCGGGCCGCTGCACGGCATTCCAATTTTAATAAAAGACAATATCAACACGGGTGACAAAATGCATACAACTGCGGGGTCCGTTGCACTTGAAAATAATTTTGCAGATGATGATGCTTTTATTGTCAAAATACTTCGCGAGGCTGGAGCTGTTATTCTAGGAAAGACCAATCTGACTGAATGGGCCAACTTCATGACGGAAGGAATGCCTAATGGGTACAGTTCATTAGGTGGACAAGTGATGAATCCATATGGTCCTGGGAAACTTGACGTCGGTGGCTCAAGTGCAGGATCAGGCGCAGCTATTGCTGCAAACTTTGCTGCGGGGGCAATTGGCACGGAAACAAGCGGATCGATTCTCAGTCCCGCCAGCAGCAACTCGCTTGTTGGCATAAAACCAACCGTTGGATTAATGAGTCGCACCGGGATTATTCCAATTTCGAACAGTCAGGATACAGCTGGACCAATGACACGGACTGTGGAAGATACTGCAGTTATGTTGAGTATACTTGCCGTTACCGATAGGGAGGATCCGGCTACTACCATTAATCAGCAAGAGCTGGATTATTCTCTATTTTTAAATAAAAATGGATTGCAGAACACAACACTTGGCATTTCACGTGATTACCTTGAAGGCTTAGATGAAGAGGAACTCAGTATCATTAACGCGGCTTTAAGAGATATAGAAAACTTGGGGGCTAAAATAATTGACCCAATAACACTACGGGCTGATATAGATGATTTTAATGTAATGCTTCATGAATTTAAAAGTGGCGTAAATGCGTACTTAAAAGATTTATCGGCCAATGTCCCGGTCCATTCGTTAGAGGAAGTTATCCAATTTAATGAAGTTCATAAAGAAGAAGCTTTGCAATACGGACAATCTGTTCTCAAACAATCAAATGAAAAAAGTGGACGACTTGTGGAGGCGGAGTATATCAACTCCCGATTAAATGATATAAAAATGTCTCAGAACCAAGGGATCGATAAGGTAATGGATGAGCATCTATTGGACGCTTTAATTTTTGCCAATAATTATGGTGCAGAAATTGCCGCAAAGGCAGGCTACCCATCGATCACTGTTCCAGCAGGCTTCACTTCAGAAGGAAAACCGGTCGGCATAACATTTTCAGGGAAAGCTTTTTCTGAATCGAAACTGATTGAGTTGGCGTATGCTTATGAACAAGCAACAAAGCATAGACAAATACCAAAACTAGATTAACTTGACCATAAAAAAAGGAAGGCTGTTTCTCGGTTAAACAGAGTCAGCTTTCCTCACAAATCATTCCAAATAATTTCACCATACTGTTCCTCGTGGTCAATTTTCACATCAAAATTGTGCTTGCTGTAAAAATGTTTTAATCGTTCAACATGATCGAAATCCCGCTTTACAATGTCGCCTGTAATATATTGAAAATTGTCATCCCTGGCAACATCCTTCAAATGCTTTATTAGAATGGAACCATACCCTTGATTTTCCTCGCCTTTTATATCAGCGATGTGCAGATTGCCGTCACCCTTGAATTCCGCCTGGATAGCAGAATTCCATTTGCCGCGATATGGCCTTGCACAGTTATGCAGCATCAGTTGACAGGTAGATCCTTCCTTATAAGCATAGATAACAACCCAATCATTTTCTTTGGTTTGATCAATGCTAATCACTTCAGCATATTTTGCAATCTTATTTATATTTTCCTTCATCCGAAACATTTGAATTTCCAGCGAATCTAGTTCCTGTTTCAATTCATCTTTACTTCTCGTTTCTTCCTGTTCCAAGAAAATACTGTTCATACCCTTCCCTCCATCAAAAAACGCGCACAATTTGGTATTGTACTAGAGTATGAAGAGGGATTTCAAGAGGGTGGGCCCCAACCCGCTGAAAAAATAGCTAGAGGGGGGCTCATCAACTGAAAACAGCAGTCTTATCATATGCTACCATGATAAAGAAAACAATCTTTCGTATGATCATTCACCATACCCGTCGACTGCATAAATGCATAGCAAATCGTTGGGCCGACAAATTTGAATCCTCGTTTTTTTAAGTCCTTGCTCATCTGTTTCGATTCCTCGGTATAATCGGGTACATCCTCATGCTGTTCCCAATCATTCAAAACCGGCTCACCGCCAACAAATTGCCAGACGTAGCGATCAAAACTGCCGAACTCCTCCTGAACTTTCAGGAACTGCCTTGCATTATTTATAAAAGCATTCACTTTAAGCTTATTTCGAATGATTCTTTCATCCTGCAGCAATTCCTCTCGTTTCCGATCATCATACTGACTGATTTTGACCGGATCGAAATGATCAAATGCTTTCCGATAATTTTCCCGACGCTTCAAAATTGTAATCCAGCTTAATCCAGCTTGCGCACCTTCCAGCAGGAGCATTTCAAATAATTGCTGATCATCATGTGACGGTTTTCCCCACTCATAATCATGATAATCAATATAAATTTGCTCATCGGATACCCATTGACAACGATTTTTGTCCATCTGTCACTCTTCCTTTTTCTCTACTTCATTTTCCTCATAGGAAATCCAGTCACTGAAGCTGCCCGGATACAGTTTCACATTTTCAAATCCCGCCGCTTTTAATGCCAGCACATTTGGCGTTGCAGACACACCTGACCCGCAGGAAACAATTATCTCTTTATCATGAGGGAGATCATTAAAATGTTCTTTCAAATCGGCTTCGTTCTTCCATTTCCCTTCGTCATCCAAAACTTTTTTCCAAAAGTAGTTTTTAGCACCCGGAATATGACCTGCCTTCGCATAAAGCGGTTCTGTTTTCCCCAGATATCTGTCTTTCCCGCGTGAATCTATTAAGATTGCAGACTTATCATCAAGCTTTTCTTTAACATATTCAATGTCAACCGCTTCATTCTCCTGAATGGCTGGGTTAAACGTCGCTGCTTCCAATCTGGGAATATCAGTGGAGATATCATAACCCTTTCTGACCCACTCATCGTAACCCCCTTCAAGCAAATATACCTTTTCAAGCCCTACGTATTGAAGCAGCCACCATAGTCGGCCGGCAAACATGTCGTTGTCTTTTCCATAGACGACCACTGTCGTATCATTGTCAATACCGATATGGCTGATTTTTGCCGTAAAGGTTTCCATATCCGGCAATGGATGATTACCGCCATGTTTCGCCGCTTTACCAGACAAGTCCTTATCCAAGTCCAAATATACCGCGGTTGGAATATGTCCGGCCAAGTATTCCTTTCTGCCTGCCTCATCATCGGTCAGTTGAAAACGGACATCGACAATCACGGTGTCCCGCGAATTTTCCTTCATTCGCTCCGCAAGCCATTCAACACTTACAATTTCTGTCATAACCGTTAGCCTCCTTCATTTCACTCAAAAACTTATTCATTTTAGTTAATTTTCCAAGAGTTCCTGATTCCAGTCTACCGCAAATCATGGAATATTCACACAAAAATTATTATTGTAAATGACATGGACGGTGAATTTATCCTAGTGTTATGATATGTAAAGATATAGAAAAACAGGGAGAGAAAATAATGTTGAAAAAGGTTTTGCCAATAGCCTCGGCACTAGTTGCTGTGATGCTTTTAACGGTTGCGTGTTCAAATGATGGCACTCAAACAAGCAATCAGGCACCAAATAGTGAAAAAAATACCGCCAATAAAAGCGAGACACCCGAACAGGTCAAAGCAACACTGCCTGTACCTGTTTTGCAGAAAACGGATCAGGGTGAAAATGTGAAGGCATTGCAGCAAGTATTGAATAAAATCGGCTACCAGGTTTCGATTACCAGCAAGTTCGATGAGATGACTACCTGGGCAGTTACAGACTTTCAAATGCAGCAGGAAAACATGCCGATTACCGGAATCTACAACAAAGCGACGAAAAAGAAATTACAAAAAACGCTCGATTCAAATAAAAAACTGACACCCGGATCCGCTTTGGATAAGCCTGATCAAAATGAAAAAGTTGCAAGTAATCCGCATGAAGTTCTTGTGCTTGTAAACAAACAACATTCTCTTCCGGATGGCTTTAAACCGAAAAACCTGGTCGTGCCTGATGTGAATTTTCCGTTTGACGGATTTCATGAAAAAAAACAAATGCGGAAAGTTGCAGCGAATGCTCTGGAAAAATTGTTTCATGCTGCAAACAACCAAGCAGGGCTTGAACTGTTTGCACAGTCAGGATACCGATCCTATGAACGGCAGGACGCCATCTTTGCTTCCAATGTAGAGGCATACGGGGAGGAAGAAGCCAATGATGTTAGTGCCCGTCCAGGCGAAAGTGAGCATCAGACAGGATTGACAATGGATGTTACAAGTCCCGATGTCGGATTCCATTTAAATACTGATTTTGGAAAAACCGATGAAGGAGAATGGCTGAAAGAACACGCAGCGGAATATGGCTTTATCATTCGCTACCCGAAAGGTAAAGAAAATATCACAAAATATCAATACGAACCATGGCACCTCCGTTATGTAGGGGAAAAAGCCGCTACTGAAATCATGAACAAAGGCATAACATTAGAAGAATTTTTAGGGAAGAAATAAACTGGGGAGCGCGCATAAAAATGTGCGCTTTTTTAATGCAGTGATTATCCAATTTTATGAATTGGCTTTCCTTCACTGTCTATCCGAGCGTCAAGCGCACGAATCCGCTCCAGGGCTACGTGATTGGAAACTGTTTTATAATGATGATTGCCGCCGGTTTCCTCATCCGTTTCATCTGCCAGCGCTACTGCTTTTTGCAGCGGTTTTAATTTCAACTCACCTGTAGGCAAATAGGAATCGGTATGCAGTAAAATGGCAATCGCAATTTCTTTTGCTGCTTCCGGGTCCTCACCAATTCGAATCAGCAGTTTATGCGCACGGCTCGCCCCTTTAATGGCATGAATATCATTTTCCTCGTATAGTTCGTAATCCCATTCGCCGTTACGATACCAATTGTAATGGCCCACATCGTGCAGCAGTGCAGCTTTTGTTGCAAGATCAGGATCTGCTTGATACCGTTTGGCAAACATATAAGCATATTCCGCCACGGCAATGGCATGGGCGACTCCGGACCTTCCCAAGTGTTTCTGTGTAACCGGGTGTGTGAAAATTTCCTCCAATGTCACATTACGCATGAAGCATCCTCCTCTCCGTATTTCCAATCCTTAATACCCGATTATAAGTTAGTTAAACATGATAAATGATTATGATTGAAAATGAATTATTTTGATTGATTATGATTGATTTTTGCAAACGTTTCCGTTAAACTATATTTATACTAAAAAAATAAGGTGATAACATGCTAACTACAGAAAGGCATAATACAATCCTGAACTTATTGCAGGATAAACAAACAATTACACTGCAGGACATTATCGATAAAACAAATGCATCCGAGTCAACCATCAGACGGGATTTATCAGCGCTTGAGAATAAAGGCGAACTGACACGGATTCATGGTGGTGCAACATTAACGGAACGAAAACGAAAAGAATACAGCATTACTGAAAAATCAGCCAAAAACATTCATGAAAAACGTGCAATAGCCAAACATGCAGCGTCATTCGTGAATGATGGTGACTGTATTTTTCTTGATGCGGGCACAACCACATTGCAGCTTATCCCTTTTTTACTGGATAAAGATGTTGCCGTTGTTACGAACGGGTTAACACATTTGGATACATTCATCGAAAACGACATCCAGGCATATTTAACCGGGGGCCTGATTAAACCCAAAACAAGCGCATTAATCGGACCACAGGCTATTCAGTCACTGGAACATTACCGGTTTGATAAATGTTTTTTAGGTGTGAATGGGTATCATATTTCATATGGCTACACAACACCTGATCCGGAAGAGGCACACGTTAAATACACCGCTTCCACACTGGCAAAAGAAACTTATGTACTGGCGGATCGTGCAAAATACAATCAGATTAGTTTCGCAAAGATTTGCAACCTGCCCGATGCAGCACTTGTTACCAGCAACTTGGAAGAAAATGAACTGCAGCTATTGGCTGAACGAACAGACGTCACGGAGGTGTCCACTTGATTTACACATGTACATTTACTCCATCCATTGATTACACGACATATCTTTCCGATTTTAATCCCGGCACGCTTAACCGTACAAATGACGTTTATTATTATCCGGGCGGTAAAGGAATCAATGTTTCGCGAGTTCTGCAGCGGCTGAATATCCGAAGTACAGCACTTGGATTCACCGGCGGATTCACCGGCGATTATATAGCCGACTTTTTACAACGGGAAGGAATTGAAACAGACTTTATCGATACAAACGAAGTTACGCGGATTAATGTCAAAATAAAATCCGGCAAAGAAACTGAATTAAATGGACCGGGACCAACTATAGCACCGGAACAGCAAGCCTTATTACTGGAAAAAATCAATACATTGCGCGAAGGTGATTGGTTCGTACTTGCAGGGAGTTTGCCGAATTCAATTCAAACCGCTTTTTACTATCAAATTGCGGAAAACTGTTCCAAACAGGGCATTCGTTTCGTGCTGGATACATCGGGTCCGGCACTTAAGAATCTAATTCCGGCCAAACCTTTTCTGATGAAACCGAACCAGGATGAACTTGGCCAGATATTTGATACCAAGATCACGAACAAAAAACAAGCATTTAAATATGCCTCACAGCTTGCCGGCGATGTTGAACATGTTATCGTTTCCATGGGTAAGGAAGGTGCCCTTCTTGTTTCGGGAAATAAAAAATGGGATGCTACGCCACCCGCTGGAAAAGCAGTAAATACAGTCGGAGCAGGAGATTCATTAGTATCAGGCTTTATTGCATCGTATTTACAAAATAAAAATCCCGAAGAAGCATTTCGATACGGTGTTGCTGCTGGGAGTGCAACTGCTTTCCAGACGGATTTATGCAGCAAAGAAAATGTAGCGTCACTTGTTTCGAAAGTTAGTATTAATCAACTTTAAAAAGGATGTGACATAATGAAGATAACGGAACTGTTAAGCAAACAAACGATCATTCTTGACCTGCATGCCGATTCTAAACAGGGAGTGCTTGACGAATTAGCGGATCAGCTTGATGATGCCGGCAAATTGGCAGACAAGCAGGCTTTCAAAGACGGCATAATGGAGCGGGAAGAACAGAGCACGACCGGTATCGGGGAAGGAATCGCCATTCCGCACGCCAAGTCAGCTGCGGTTAAAACACCAGCCATTGCGTTCGGACGTTCCAAACCCGGCGTTGATTTTGTATCGCTGGATGGACAACCTGCCCATTTATTTTTCATGATAGCGGCAAGTGAAGGTGCCAACAATGACCACCTGGAGGCGCTTTCCCGCTTATCAACATTCCTGATGGATGAAAACTTCCGGCAAAAAGTGCTCGATGCCACGTCTGAAGAAGAGGTGCTGCAGGCAGTTAATGACAAGGAAAACGAGGTCGATGGGCCAACAGAAGAAGAATCTGCCGGGTCAGATCAGAGAATTCTTGCGGTGACAGCCTGTCCAACCGGTATCGCGCACACGTACATGGCAGCCGAAAAACTATCGGAAACCGCCAACGATATGGGAATTTCCATCAAGGTGGAAACAAATGGTTCCGGTGGTGTTAAAAACAGGTTGACCGATAAGGATATTGAAGAAGCGGACACAATTATTGTAGCAGCAGATACAAAAGTTGAAATGTCCCGCTTTCACGGTAAACCTGTCATTGAAACCGGTGTCGGAAAAGCAATTCATGAAGCGGAAGATTTGCTAAATCGCGCGGTTAATGAAAATGCGCCGATATATGAACATGAAGCATCAGCTAGTGAAAAATCTTCTGAGAAGGAAGGACGAAGCGGGTTTTACAAACATCTAATGAATGGTGTTTCCAACATGCTACCGTTTGTTGTCGGCGGCGGTATTTTAATCGCGCTTTCTTTTTTATGGGGTATTAAATCAGCTGACCCGAACAGTTCCCAATACAATGAACTTGCCGCTATGCTCAATACAATCGGCGGTGGAAAAGCCTTCTTCCTGATGGTTCCTGTTCTGGCAGGTTTCATCGCATCCAGTATCGCTGACCGGCCGGGCTTTGCACCAGGTATGGTCGGCGGCTTAATCGCTGTAACCGTTTCGGGTGCGGAAGGTGCAACCGGTGGATCAGGCTTTCTTGGCGGACTTATTGCAGGGTTTCTGGCAGGTTATTTGACTGTCCTGATTAAAAAAATCTTTTCCGGACTCCCGGATGCACTAGAAGGATTAAAGCCGGTATTGTTTTATCCATTATTCAGCATTGCTATCACAGGATTGATCATGATGGTAATCAATCCGCCACTGACACAAATTTACACCGGTATATCCGAGTTCCTGGAAAGTATGGGCGGCACGAACCAGATTATTGTCGGAATCATTTTAGGCGCGATGATGGCTTTTGATATGGGTGGACCAGTTAACAAAGCTGCATATACGTTCGGCCTCGCCATGCTGGATGCAGGAAACTATGCGTTCATCGCTGCAATAATGGCAGGTGGTATGGTTCCGCCGCTTGGAATGGCAATTTCGACTACATTGTTTAAGAATCGTTATTCCAAAGAAGAGCGGGAAGCCGGGAAGACTGCATATCCGCTCGGCATTTGCTTCGTTACAGAAGGCGTTATTCCATTCGCAGCTGCCGACCCTGCACGGGTAATTCCGTCAACGATGGTCGGAGCGGCGGTTGCAGGTGGTCTGACTATGCTGTTTGACATTGGCCTGCGTGCACCCCATGGCGGTATTTTTGTCATCGGTCTTGTTGACGGCGGGTTTGGCAAAGCGTTGCTTTATCTTGCATCGATTATCATCGGTGCTGCCATAACTGCCATCATGGCGGGCATGTTAAAAAAGAAAGTTACCGCATAAAGAAAATGGGAGCGCTTCTGGAAAGTGCTCCCGTTTTTATTAAAATGGCTTCAATATCATCAATGCAATCACTATTAAAAACAGTGTATTTTCAATTCGCTCATAGAAAAACAGCTTTTTGGAGAGAACGAAATATTCGGGCGGTATTTCATCCCCTGTTGATTTCTTCAACAAAGCTTTTACTGGCTTGGATCTGGGCGACAGTACAGACGGGCCGAATCCGAGCGCAATCAAATACAGCACAAGACTTGTCACATACCATCCTTGCTGGAACAAATAGGTGTGCAGCAAACCCATCCATATACCGGTAATCAAGAGCAATGTTCCGCCAACCATGACAAAGATGTGCAGCCTGCTCCGGATGATGTAGGCATGCTTCAATTCGGTTAAGTTGGCTGCTTTTGTTACAATATAAATCATCACAAATCCTGGTCCAAGTCCTAATATAGCTGAAAAAACATGTACAAAAACAAGCAGATCATAGAATGTCACCATTATTACCCCCAGCAAGCTATATCCAATCCTATCATACATCATTTCTGGCGATGTGAGGTGTGACAAACTACACTCCGACCTCTCCAAATGTAACAAAAATGTGTCAAAAACTATCTCCCGACATACTGTTTTAGGACTGAATCAACTGCTCCGCCATACATCTCACCGAAAATATTCAGATGAACAAGCAAGTAATACAACTGATATAACGGTTTTACGTCCTCATAGTCAGCCATCAGCGGAAAGCGCTCTTTATAGGCATGATAAAAATCAGCGGAATACCCGCCAAAAAGCTCGGTAAACGCCAGCTCGAAATGACGGTCCCCATAAAGAAATGACGGATCAATCACATACGGTGTTCCGCCGGCACCAACCAACCAGTTACCACCCCATAAATCACCATGCAGATAGGACGGGGCAACATCGTCCGGAATCCACTTGTCCAGATCATTAATCAGTTTTTCCAGCCGGTCTCGCCGCTTACCCGTGATGCTCTTTTGATTGATTCCCTGCTTCAACTGCGCGGCCAGCCGGCGGTCACGGTAATATTCCACCCAGCTGTCGAACAACCCATTCGGCTGGGGGAGTAATCCAATGAATGTATCATCCGAAAAACCGTGCTGTTCGCCGGTTGTCTGATGCATTTGTGCAATCCGGTCTCCCAGCATGCTTTCGGTTTGCGCTGTTTTTGAGCCTTCCACCCATTCCAACACTAGATAGGCACTTCCTTTTTTATCGGAATACGCCAAAACATCCGGCACGGAAATGGAATTTGTTTCCCCGATTCGCTTCAGTCCTTTTGCTTCCAGCTCAAAAAATCGCTCCGGTGCGTCCGGATGAAATTTAATGAAATATTTCTGCTGCTCCGTCTCTATAAAATAACTTTCATTGATGGAGCCGCCATGCGATTGTTTTACTGTTAAGGCTTTTGTATCATCGCCCGCCTCATATAGTGCTGTTTCAATAACCGTATTCATCATACACCTCCGAGTACATCGTTTTACCCTCCATTATCGGGAAATTATGTCAATTCATCAAGCGTTTGATGAATCAGCCGGATTTCGTTTAAAATTCGTTCCTGCTCTTCATCTGAATCAGCTTCTGCACCCATCAGTTGTGTCAAACGCAACTGGAGCTCACGAACTTTTGGTGAAACCGTATCTGGATTGTGGACATGAGCTTCATACTCATCATAAGCACCATCGTAGATCACCAATTGTTTCGCCCCGAGATCAATAATCCTGTTGGCGACTTTCCGGATCAGGTATCGATCGTGTGAAACGACAATCAGTGCTCCATCGTATGATACAAGCACTTCTTCGATAATTTCTCTGGTATCTACATCCAAAAAGTTCGTTGGTTCGTCGAGTACAAGCAAATTTGCATCACTGAAATACAAGCGGATAAACGCAACGCGGCACTTTTCCCCCATGCTCAAGGAAGCAATTTTTTTGAACACGTTTTCCCTGGAAAATAAAAAACAGCCAAGGATTGTCCGTGCTTCCGTTTGCGTCATATCGGGCAGCGCTAACATACTGTCCAGAATCGTCATATCATCATCCAGGTTATCAAGTTCCTGGGCAAAGTAGCCGATTTTCGTGTGCGGATTCCGTTTTGTGAAACCTGTGTCAGGTGCCAAACGACTGGTCATCAATTGAAGCAGCGTTGATTTTCCCGATCCATTCGGGCCAATAACACCGACACGATCACCGCGATTCACAGAGAAGTTTAACGCGGAAAATAACGGCATTTCCTTTTCATAGGAAAACGACAAATCTTCTACATACAACAGCCGCTTCGCCGAAAATTGAGCATCATCAAGTTGGAAGTTTATCCTCTTATCCGGTTCCGGTTTTTCCACTTTGTTTTGATCCAGCCGCTCCAACTCTTTTTCCTTCGCCCTGAATCTGGACACATTTTTCTTTGCCTTGGACCGGGCAAAATCGTCCTGTCCCGCCGCTTTATGTGCCTGATGAAACCATTTTTGATAATTTTGGATCGTCTGTAATAATTCCTTCCGCTGCTGCTCCTGTTTTCGGTACTGGGTTTCCTGTGTCTTCCATTCCAATTCCTTTTGCTCACGGTATGCGGTATAACCGCCTTCATATCGCTTGCATCCATCGGCACTCAAATCATAAATTGCATCCGCTGTCCGGTCCAGAAACTGCCGGTCATGCGACACATACAGAGCTGCGCCAGAGTATTTGGCAAGCCATGATTCCAGCCACTCTATCGTTTCCTTATCCAGATGATTTGTCGGTTCATCCATCACAATGCATTCCGGCTGTTGCAATACCAGCCTTGCTAACTGTGCACGTGTTTTTTGCCCGCCGCTCAATTGGTTATATGTGCTATTCCACACCGACTGATCCAAATTCACTTGTTGAAGTGCTGCTTCTGTTTCCTGATCCAACTGATAGCCATCCAGTGTCAAAAATTGATTATAAACTTCGCTGTATCTTTCCATGTCAAAATCAGATTGCATCTGCAAATGATTCAGTTCTTTTTTTAATTGATATCGCTCCCGGGAAGCACTCTGGACAAAATCCATCACGGTAATTTCTGATTTGATTACCAATTCCTGCTCCAGTATGGCCCACTCGTCAACAGGGACAAACTGCTGGACAGACCCTGCATCAAATTGTGTTTTCCCAAGCAGTCCGTTGAGCAATGTTGTTTTTCCGACACCATTTTGCCCGAAAAGTGCTACATGTTCACCCTTCTTCAATTCAAGATTAACATTTTTAAAAAGGGTTACACCGTTCCAATCTTTACTGAGCTTATTTGCCTTAAAAATAAACATATCCATACCCCCATGAAATCAGTCTCTGCCTGAGAACAATCAACATGGACATATGGATATACCAATCCGTAAAATATTGTCACCAAGCCTTTTGGTGACAACCTAGTTACATTTGTGCAGGCAAGAAAGTTTTATACTTCCCCGCCTCCCAAAAAGACTATCCGGTATAAGCATACGTATCCCCATTGTTTTCTGCGGGCAGAAACATTCGTTTGAGTTGATTCAAACTTTTTTGGAAATACGCAGCTTACTTCATTGTCGGATATATCCTCCTTTTCGTCTCATTTCCTTTATCATAGCGATTGGATGAACTGCTGTCAAATCAGTTTTTTTCCTGCCACATCTTCATTGGGTTGTCCTGCCTATCTTCCAATGGCATGTGAATCAATTTAAAAGTGCGTTCTTCGTTTGGTTTCTTAAGGTCTTCATAAATTTCTTTTGACTTTCCAAGGCCGGCATCTTGTGCATCGTCAACTGTTGCACAATAATACACTTCTGTGATTCCGGCAAACTGCATCGCGGTCAGACACATCGGGCATGGCTCACCACTCGCGTACATTGTGTATCCTTGCAGAACCGGTGTGTGCATCTTTTTCTGCGCCCGACGGATGGCAAGCATCTCCGCGTGTCCACTGACATCGAAATGCTTATGCAATTCATTTACACCTTCCGTTACCAGCTTATTGTTTTTTACCAAAACTGCACCAAACGGCTGTCCGCCATCCTGCACATTTTTTGCTGCCAATTCAACGGCCCGCTGCATGAATTTGTCCAATTTGGATCCTCCTTTTTCTATGTATTTTATATGGATTCCCGGAATATATCTAATCGAATCAGCATTTCATCACCAGGATGGACACGTCACTCAATGCCTTTAGTGCATGCCGTTCGTATGGTTCCATATACAGGACCTTTTCCGTACTGATAATATATGGTTCGCCGGATACCGTGAATTCCACCTCTCCGCTTTTCACGAAGATAAAAACATGCTTGGGTGAATCATGCTCCTTGATTTCTTCGCCTTCTTTAAGTTTAATATGCATAATTTGCCTGTGTTCTTCCTGAAAAATTTTAGAACCCTGTTTCGGTTTTGCAATCGTATGGTCCACTGGCAATACTTGCATTTTTTCACAGCCTTTCAATTTTTTTCATAAATCAAGTATACCAAACAAATCAGATTATACCGTGACTGTAATCACATATATAAACTTCTAAATTTCAGATCCGTTCATATTGATTAATTATACGTAATCCGCTACAATCTAATTGATAATAATTTTCATTTATTGAGCAAGGGGGAAACAAAATGGAGAATATAAAACAATCAACCGACCTCGCGACAGCCATCCGTGAACGCCGCGCTGTCAAAAAAGGCTATAATAATAAACCGGTTACCGAAGAAACAGTCATGGAATTATTGGAAGATGCAAGTTGGGCGCCTACCCATGGCATGCGGCAGCCATGGCGATTTATTTTTGTCGGTCCGGAAGAGAAAGAAGCATTCGCTGAAAAAGTCGCTGCCACATATCCGGAAGAACGGCAGGAAAACCGCCGTCAATACTTGAGTGAGCCAACCGCGTTCCTCGTCGTTGTAATGGATGAACCGGACAATCAGAAACAGTGGGATGAAAATTTCGGGGCAACCGCCTGCATGATTCAAAATTTCTGGCTGCTGGCCTGGGAACAGAAGCTCGGCGTCGTCTGGAAAACCAATCCGCACATTTATGATCCAGCAGTTAAAGAGATTTTGAATGTCGAGGAAAACGAAAAGATCGCTGGGTTCCTGCACCTTGGTTATTTCGATGAAGCTCCGGTCAAAAAAGACAGACTACCAGTTCAGGAGAAATTCACAAAATTTAAAGCGTAGAATGAAAGAGTGCCAGTTTTTTGTGGCACTCTTTCGTGTATTTGGAAGCAGACAGAGGTTTGTCCCATACGAGTGAATATTTTTGCGCGTATGGTTGATGTTTCGGTTAAGTCCGTATAATTGTGTAAAAGCGAAATAAGAAAGGGCCATATTAATTCCTATGATACAATGTTTTCAACCACAAAAACATAAGGAGGAATTAATGATGACCCAACTACATTTTAACCTAAACATGGACAAGTTAAAAGATGAGATTATGAACTCCAATATGAACGCTATCTATAAATCAACAGCTGTATTAATTCTGAATGAGTATATGGAAAAGGAACGGGATGAATTTTTGGATGTTCCGCCATACGCCCGTACTGGTAGTTCACGTGATTATCGAAACGGCTATTATGAAAGAGAATATTTGATGAGTATTGGAAAGGTCAAGTTACGGGTTCCACGGACTCGCAGCGGTGAGTTTTCACCAAGTATTTTTGAAAAGTATCAACGCTGTGACCAGGCTTTCGTTCTTGCCCTGCTTGAAATGGTGGTGAACGGGGTCTCCACACGCAAGGTTCGAAATGTAGTAGAAGAATTGTGTGGAGAGAGCGTATCCAAGTCCTTTGTATCATCGCTTACAGAGAAACTAGACCCTATCGTCAATAAATGGGCGAATCGAAATTTGGCAAACACCTATTATCCGTACATTTTTGTAGATGCCATGTATATCAAAGTTCGCGAGCATCGTAAGGTTGTATCCAAAGCTGTCTACATTGCGACAGCGATAAGCGAGGATAACCAACGGGAAGTGCTCGGATTAAAGGTTGACCATACCGAAAGTTACGAAGCTTGGAAAAGCTTTTTAAAAGAGCTGAAAGGCCGGGGGCTGCATTCACCAAGACTTATGATTTCAGATGCCCATAAAGGGCTCAAAAAAGCAATACAGGAGGAATTCCTCGGAACCTCATGGCAACGCTGCACCGTTCATTTTAAACGAAATATTGTGGATCAACTGCCAAAGAAGGGTATGTCAGAGGTAATCACGGGGTTAAAACGGATTTTTAAAGCCGTTACACCAGATGACGCAAGAAACTTCAAGGAGGAGTTCGTCACGCGTTACGAAGAAGATCCAAAGCTAAATCAAGCACTTAAGACATTGGAAGAAGGCTTCGATGATGCCATTCAGTATCTCAATGAAGAAGAGAAATATCATACATTCATACGCAGCACGAATTCATTGGAACGCCTAAATGAAGAAGTTAGAAGGCGGGAAAGAGTCATTCGTATATTTCCGAATACACAATCCGCCTTCCGTCTAATTGGCGCAGTACTAATGGATTATGAAGGGCAACAAAAGAATAAAAAAAGGTTTATTCGAAACAAAAGTTGAAGAGGATTCCAGCGCGCGAAAATTTGATGTGGTGGGAAGGGCCCTTCCCACCACATCAAATTCACATAAATACCATCATAAGGTTGAAAACTTGTATTGGACTTTTACACATAGATAAGGACTTGACTATGTTTCGCTCGTGCGGTTGATGTTTTGCTCATACGGTCGATGTTTTGCTCGTACGGTTGATGTTTTCCTCATGCGGTCGATGTTTTCCTTGTGCGGTTGATGTTTCGCTCGTGCGGTTGATGTTTCCCCTGTGCGGTAGATGTTTCACTCATGCGGTTGATGTTTTCCCTGTACGGGATGTGGACATCCGTTTGGTAGGTGATAACGATAGAATATTATGAGCGACAGCAAATGTATTTGCCAAAAGAACTATTAGAAGCGACCATGATTTTGCGAAAGAGGTTTTTAATAAAGGCTGCAAAACTATATAAGTTTTACAGCCTCCCATTCCCACTATTAATCTTCCCAGACAGCGCTTTTCAGCTTGCTGTTCTTCTGGTGGCGGTCGATGGCCAGTTCAATTAAACGATTGATCAATTCCGCATACGGGATCCCGCTCACTTCCCACAGCTTTGGATACATGCTGATTTTCGTGAAGCCTGGCAGTGTATTCACCTCGTTCACGTACACTTCACCGTCTTCCTTCAAAAAGAAATCAACACGAGCGAGTCCTTCACATTCCAGCGCCTGAAATGCCGCAATTGCAGCCTCCTGAATGTTTGCAACAATATCTTCCGGAAGATCTGCCGGTATTTCCAGTTTTGCGCCGCTTTCATCGATGTACTTCGATTCATAGGAATAAAATTCGGTTTGCGGTAAAATTTCACCAGGAACTGACGCCGCCGGATCTTCATTTCCCAGTACGGAACATTCGATTTCACGTCCGACAAGCGTTTCCTCAATTACAATTTTCCGGTCATATTGAAAAGCTTCATCGAGGGCCTGCTCAAACGCTGCCTTTTCCGCAACTTTGCTGACACCGACAGAGGAACCCTGATTTGCCGGTTTAATAAACATTGGGACACCAAGTTCATCTTTCAGTTTAGCAAAATCAATTTGATTCCGATTGAAACTAGAAAACGCTCTTCCCTTCGCAACGTTCACGCCTGCATCCTTTAACAAACGTTTGGCAACATCTTTGTCCATACACACGGCAGAACCTGTCACACCAGATCCGACAAATGGAAGATTCGCAAGACGCATCATCCCTTGCAGACTGCCATCTTCGCCAAGTGTACCATGGACAATCGGGAATACGACATCGAGCTGGTCGAGCAAACCTGCATTTGCCGAGTGAATCAGCTGATTATGATCCTGCCCCGGAACAATTGCCACGGTGTCATTCGATTTGTTCAGGCTGATCAGTTTCGGGTTCTCCGCATTAATTAAGTATGATGACTGGTCATTTATATGCCATTTTCCCTGTTTATCAATCCCAAGCAGTACAACATCGTATTTATCTTTATCAATTGCATCCACAATATTTTTCGCTGATTGCAGTGATACTTCATGTTCTGCGGATTTTCCGCCGAAAATAATACCGACCTTCTTCTTTTCCATCGTCAGAACTCCTTCTTGAAAATCATATATACCTAATTTAGCACAATAAGGGTTGTTTAAAACAGTGAAAAATGAACAGTCTGAAATTTTTAGCAAAAAACTCTTGACTTCTGTGGTAAATTCCCCTATGATTATTTTCAATAACTTTTATACGAACGGCAAAGACGAAGATTAGTAATCTGCTGGAACACTTCAGAGAGTTGGCGGACGCTGCAAGCCAATGGTTACCGACAGACGAATGGACTTCCGAGCCCCAAACCGAACTTATTTTGTACAGTAGGCTTTGGCGGACGATCCCATCGTTACCCGGGATGAATATGAAGCATATGCTTTATATTGCCAAAGTGAGCTGTTCTCAGCTAATAAAGGTGGCACCACGGGTCCCCCCGTCCTTTCCAAGGATGGAGGACCCTTTTTTATTTCCATAATAATTTCATACGCTAAATCGTTAAGTAAGAGAAGTAAGCTGTATTGCAGCGTAACAGAGAACCGGTGATGGTGAAATACCGGTACGTGAATGGCAGCTGAATGGACTTACGAGAGGTTTCCTGAACATCAGTACGGAAACACGGAGTTCCGCCGTTACACGGATAGGATATACGGGAACAGGGTTGACCCTCCCCTGTTTCCACGTATCTGAAATGAGAAGAAGAATTTTTCTTTAAATAGAGGTGGCACCACGGTCACAATCGTCCTCTGCAAATGCATGCTATGCGTTTGCAGAGGATTTTTTTAGCATAAAAAGTATAAAACTTTCTTGCATAAGCGCAATTAAGACCGTTACCTAAAGGGTTAGGTTTTCTAATAATTAAGCTTATATAACAAAATGAATGCTAGATTTTTCCAATACCAAAAAGGAGCTGATCTGTATGAACACAAAAACATTACCGTGCAAATTTTCCGAGCATAATGCCGATATGCTGACGCCTATTGGAATATACAACAATCTGGAAGGGAACAAAAAGTTTCTGCTGGAAAGTTCATTCCAGCATGAAGCGAACGGAAAATTTTCCTTTATCGGAGCAAATCCATATCAGGAGATTGTCGGTAACCAAGATGAGACAACGATTAGCGATTACAACAAAGCGACCGCAACAACTCGTCATGAGCCGATTGTATCTGCCTTACAAGAGATTTTTCCTAAAAAGGATATTCATCTCCCTTTTCCATTTTTCGGTGGGGCAATTGGTTATTTGGGATATGATGCGGTTCGTCCTTTTGAAAATATAGGTGAAGAGCTGCCTGACGAAGTAAACATGCCGGATGCACATTTCATGCTATACAAGGATGTTATCGTATTTGATCACCGAAAAGATAAAGTTTACCTGGTTGCAACAAACTTGGATGAACAGCCGGAACAAAAATTGGATGAACGACTTGAACAACTGGAACAGGCATTAATTCCAGCCGCTAGCGTTAATCAGGTGCATGATGTTGAAGTTAATTTTCAGCCCAGTATTGATAAAGAACAATTTATGCGCAATGTGGAAATCGCCAAAGAGTATATTGAACAGGGCGAGGTCTTACAAGTCGTATTGTCACAACGGATGATAGCAGCAGTAAACGGGGACTCGTTTTCACTTTACCGGAAACTGAGAAATGCGAACCCTTCCCCATACATGTTTTACATCGATTTTGACGATTATGTGCTGCTCGGTTCTTCACCCGAAAGCCTGCTGAAATCGGAAGACGGAAATATTGTTACAAATCCGATTGCTGGAACACGGCCGCGGGGACGTTCACGGGATGACGATAATGCACTCGTTAAGGATCTTGTCACTGATAAAAAGGAAATTTCCGAACACCAGATGCTGGTTGATTTAAGCCGGAATGATTTTGAACGTGTCTGCAACAAGGACACGATTACGGTGCCTGCATACATGCATGTGAAAAAATATGAACACGTCATGCACATGGTATCGGAAGTGCATGGCGAACTGAATCCATCGCACTCAAGTATTGATGTCCTGCTTGCCTGCTTACCTGCCGGCACAGTATCTGGAGCACCAAGAACACGGGCTATGCAAATTATTAATGAACTTGAAAATACCAGGCGTGGTGCTTATGGCGGCGGGATCGGCTACATCAATTTTAATCATGATTTGAATTTTGCCCTGGCCATCCGCTCCCTTATGATTAACGACAACAAGGCATATTTGCAGGCTGGTGCTGGCATTGTACTGGAATCTGATCCGGAAAAAGAGTACTACGAAACCATGCACAAGGCACGGTCATTAATGGAAATTGACGGCGTAAAAAACTAATCAAACTGAAAGGAGATTTTTCCATGAAACAATATCTTGAAAAATTACTGAATAAACAGGATTTGACGGCAGAGGAGATGAAAGACGCTGCAACGAACTGTTTTTCACCGGAAACCAGTGACAGTGAACTTGCTTCATTTTTAACCGCATTACGAGCTAAAGGTGAAACTTCCGAGGAAGCAGCCGGGCTTGCAGCAGTGATCCGCGCACAATCCAGCGAGACTACCAACACACTGACTGATGTTATGGATAACTGCGGTACTGGGGGCGATTACTCAAACAGTTTTAATATCAGCACGACTGCTGCATTTGTGATTGCGGGTGCGGGAATTAAAATTGCCAAGCACGGCAATCGGAGCATCTCCAGTAAAACCGGGAGTGCTGACGTCCTGGAGGAACTGGGTATTTCCCTATCCTTTTCGAAAGATCACGTTGAAAAAGTTTTACAAGAAAATAATATCGCCTTTTTATTCGCTCCACACGTTCACCCCGGCATGAAGCGGATTTCAAAAGTCCGAAAAGAGCTTGGTATACCTACCACATTTAATCTGATTGGTCCGCTGACAAACCCGGTCAATCTGGATTCACAGCTGCTCGGTGTATATCGCCGTGACATGCTGCCAATGCTTGCCGAAGCACTGAATCAGATGGGTAGAAAACGAGCCGTCGTTGTACATGGTGCAGGCAATATGGATGAAGCATCCCTTTCCGGCGGGAACCATATTACACTGCTGAATGATGGTGAAATCACATCATTTACATTGCACCCGGCTGATGTCCGCTTACCGGTATATGCTAATGCAGACATCCGCGGTGACACTGCCAAAGAAAACGCAGCGATTTTACGCGGTGTTTTAGAGGGTAAACGCGGAGCCTACTTTGATACGGTGCTGCTTAATGCGGGACTTGGCATTTATGCAAACGGAAAAGCATCCACCATTTTCGATGGCATTGAACTGGCACGAGAAAGCATCGAAAGCGGCGCTGCACTGGAAAAATTAAACTATCTTGTTAAATACAGTTCAGCCGTTGCAAAGGAGGCAATCTAAGGTGACCATTTTAGATAAAATCATCACTGAAAAAGAGAAAGAGGTAAAAGCGCTGAAACTGGAAACGGCTGAAACGACTCCTGTTAAGCCTAAATCCGTTCCGCGTATTGCTGATTCTTTTCGCAACACAGATACAATGAATGTCATCGCCGAAATCAAACGTGCCTCCCCTTCCAAAGGATCAATTAATTTGGAAGTAGATCCGGCTGAACAGGCAAAGAAATATGAGGCATGTGGTGCCGGGGCAATTTCCGTTCTGACTGATAAAACATTTTTCCAAGGATCAATGGATGATGTACGAAACGTCCGGGAGGCAGTTGACCTGCCAATCCTTTGCAAAGACTTTTTTATTGATACTGTTCAGATTGATCAGGCCAAAGCGGCAGGTGCCTCGATCATTCTATTGATTGTTGCAGCCCTGTCACCGGAAAAGCTGAAGGAACTGTATGAATATGCGACGGATCAGGGATTGGAAGTTCTTTGTGAAGTACACGATGAGGAAGAAATGAAACAGGCAATTGCACTCGATGCAGCAGTCATGGGAATAAATAACCGGGACCTGAAAACATTTAATGTAAGCTTGGACACTTTTGGACAGCTTGCATCCATGGTAACCAATCCGGAAACAGTGCTGATCAGTGAAAGCGGCATTAAAACAAGGAGCGATGTATTTCACGTCCAAAACAATGGTGCAAAAGGAATTCTTGTTGGCGAAACATTGATGCGTGCTCATAATTTAGCTGCACAATTCGAGGCGCTTAAAGTCCCGATATCGAAAGAAGGCCCTGCAAATGCTCGTTAAAATCTGTGGTATCCAAACAAAAGAAGCTGCGCATACGGCCGCGGATGCCGGCGCTGATTTTATCGGATTTGTGTTTGCAACGAGCAAACGGCAAATCACCCCGGAGCAGGCAGCTGAACTTGGGGCCGGCCTCCCTTCTTCAGTCCGGAAAGTCGGTGTTTTTGTGAACGAAACAAAAGAGGCAATTGAGCGGACTGCTGAAATTGCCGGCCTGGATGTGATTCAGCTGCATGGGGATGAAACACCGGAATTTGTAGCCGAACTTTCTTACCCGTTTATCAAGGCCAAACCGATGACCGATGAGTTTACATCAGCAGCTGCAGCATTTCCTGGCGAATTCCTTTTGGTTGATAGCCCGCGTGGTCCTAATCGTGGCGGAAATGGTACAACATTTGATTGGAAGTTACTGTCTGACAGTGGACTTGATCCAAATAAAATTATTTTGGCCGGCGGACTCAATGCTGACAATGTGCAGGAAGCAATTACGGCAGTCAACCCGGCTGGCGTCGACGTTTCCAGCGGCGTGGAAACGGATGGACAAAAGGATGCTGGCAAGATTGTCCGTTTTGTCCAAAAGGCAAAAGCGAAATCCTGATAGAAAGCGGAAAGTTGCTAATAGAACATCAAAGGTTACTGATAGAACCGGGATAATTCCTGATAGAATCCCTAAAGTTGCTGATAAATAAACTAAACTGACCGATAAACTAGCAAAACTGACTGATAAACAATGAGAGGATGATAAACAATGACAACTTATAAGATGCCGGATACAACAGGAAGGTACGGCAGCTTCGGTGGTAAATTTGTCCCGGAACTGTTAATGCCGGCAATTTATGAATTGGAAGAAGCCTATGAATCTGCGAAAAATGATCCTGCTTTCACATCGGAATTGGACTACTATTTAAAACAGTATGTTGGACGGGAAACGCCCCTTTACCATGCTGAAAATTTATCCAAACAGCTGGGTGGTCCGTCCATTTATCTGAAGCGCGAGGATCTCAACCATACCGGTGCACATAAAATCAACAACACCATTGGGCAGGCGTTGTTAACACTCCGAATGGGAAAAAAGAAAGTCGTCGCGGAAACGGGTGCCGGCCAGCACGGTGTTGCCACAGCGACTGTATGTGCCCTGCTCGATCTTGAATGTGTTGTATTCATGGGGGAAGAAGACATACGCAGACAAAAACTCAATGTGTTCCGGATGGAATTGCTTGGTGCGAAAGTTGAGAGTGTCTCACAGGGAAGCGGAACATTGAAAGATGCAGTAAATGAAGCACTCCGTTACTGGGTAACACATGTGGAGGACACCCATTATATCATCGGATCTGTCGTGGGCCCACATCCGTTTCCGAAGATGGTCCGTGATTTCCAATCGGTTATCGGCCAGGAAACAAGAAAACAGTTCCAGGAATTAACCGGTAAACTGCCGGATGCAGTCACAGCCTGTGTCGGCGGCGGCAGCAATGCAATAGGAATGTTCTATCCGTTTATTGAGGATGAACAGGTCAGCCTTTATGGAGTCGAAGCAGGCGGAAGCGGTATTGAGTCAAACAAACACGCTGCTACCATTACCGCCGGAAGTGTTGGCGTTTTGCACGGCACGATGACTCATCTGCTGCAGGATAAAGATGGTCAAATTGAAGAGGCGCACTCGATTTCAGCGGGACTTGACTATCCGGGCATTGGACCTGAACACAGTCATCTTTATGAATCAAACCGGGTAAGCTATACGTCGATTACAGATGACGAAGCAATACATGCATTCAAATTGCTTTCCCAAACAGAGGGGATCATACCTGCGTTGGAAAGTGCGCATGCCGTTGCATACGCATTGAAACAGGCCAAAAATATGAATCAGGACGAATCTTTAATTATTTGCTTATCAGGACGTGGGGATAAAGATGTAGAATCAGTAAAAGACGTACTTGGAGGTGAAGTTGATGAGTAATACGGAGTTGGATAAGGCACTTGCAGAAAAACTAGAGAACAACAAAAAAGTGATTGTTCCGTATATCATGGCCGGTGACAAACCACTTGATCAGCTGGAGGAGCAGCTGGAATTTTTACAGGAGAGTGGCGCAGCGGCAGTGGAACTGGGAATTCCTTTTTCAGATCCCGTTGCCGATGGACCGACCATTCAGGATGCCGGTCAGCGTTCCTTGAAAAATGGCACGACCCTTACCACCGTTCTGAAAGCCTTAAAAAGTTTTGCTGATAAACGGACGGTACCGGTTATTTTAATGACCTACCTGAACCCGGTATTTAAATACGGCATCGAATCCTTCGCCAAAGATTGTGCGAATGCAGGAGTGAACGGAGTCATCATTCCTGATTTGCCACTTGAAGAGGAAACGATAATTACGGATGATTTGCAGCAGAATGAAATATCCTATATCCGGCTAGCTGCCATGACTTCACCAGTTGACCGCCTGCAAAAAATTGCCGAGCAGACAGAGGGTTTTCTATACGCTGTATCCGTCACAGGCACAACCGGAGCCCGGACAACACATGATGATAAAGTGAAAAGCTATCTGCAAAAATTAAAACAGTATACCGAAAAACCAGTATTAGCTGGGTTTGGTGTCTCCACCAGTTCGCAGGCACACAACCTTGCCGAAGCATGTGACGGGGTAATTATCGGCAGCACCATTGTCAACTTTTTGCATCAGGATGAAAAAGTAAACGTTCAAAAACTGTTACAGGAGAGCGTATAACAAAACACTCGCACCCCAAGGTGTGACTGATTTTAATATGAATTTTCGCGAATCGTGGATAAGTTGACGAAAATCGTGGATATCGGTTCCGAATTCGTGGATATCACGCGTAAAATCGTGGATATCCATCTCAGAACCGTGGATAAAATCACAAGGCCCGGGGGCTGTCCATCGGTATTAACGTGCATATTCAGGGGGCACCGAGGGCCCCTTACCTGCTTTGAAATATGATTCGCAGGGACCTTTACATTAAGAAAGTTTCCCGTTAAGATAAGTAATAATAATTATATACTACTTTTAAGCACTAGGGGAGCTGTCTGGCTGAGAGGAATACATTTATTCCGACCCTTGGACCCGAACCGGATAATACCAGCGTGGGAAAGTGCAGTCTGTTAAATACACATTATCTGACTGCAGCCCACTGGCTGCAGTTTTAATTTATTCGGAGGCTCCTGAAGTCATCAGCAAAGGAGGGAACATTATGCGTCAAAAATGGGGATTCCTGGACAGTGGAATTCATGACGCTTCCGTGAATATGGCATTGGATGAAGCATTATTGAACTGGCATAGCGAAGGAAAAATCCCGCCTGTGCTCAGATTTTATGGATGGACAACGCCAAGCCTATCACTCGGGCATTTTCAGAAAGAATCCGAAATCAATTTCCAAAACATGAAAGAACACCAGTGCCAATACGTTCGCCGGTTGACCGGAGGAAGTGCAGTTTTACATGATGATGAACTGACCTACAGTATCGTCATTTCTGAAAAAAACCCGGATATCCCATCATCTATCCAGGAAGCATACTATGTTTTGTCCAAAGGAATCATCCAGGGCTACAAAAACTTGGGAATTGAAGCAGATTACGCTGAGGATCTTTCAAGGGAAAGAAGCGCCATTTGCTTTGAACGCCCCGCTTTTTATGAAATGGTTGCTGACGGAAAAAAATTATCCGGAAACGCACAAACACGGAAACGGGGAATTATACTGCAGCATGGTTCCATACCAATATCCATTAATGAGGATATGTTATTTGATTTATTTGTTTTCCCAAATGAAAAAGTAAAAGCAAAAAAACGCCGTGCTTTTGCACAAAAGGCAGCTGCTATTAACCAATTGACCGGAAATAAGCACACTTTCAAAACTGTTAAACAAGCATTTTATGAAGGATTCAAGAAAGGGCTAAATCTTCAGCTCGAACCAATCACACTGTCAAAAAGTCAATGGGATGAAGTATACCAGCTGGCCAAAACCAGCTATTCAACTAAACAACCAACAAGGAGCGTGTAAGTGTGGCAAAACAGGAAGAATACATACGTAAACCGGAATGGCTAAAAACACGAATCAATACAAATAAATCATACCGCAACTTAAAGAAATTAATGCGTGACAATCGATTGAACACTGTTTGTGAAGAAGCACGCTGCCCGAATATCCATGAGTGCTGGAGTGAGCGCAAAACCGCGACATTCATGATTCTCGGTGATACGTGTACACGAGGTTGCCGCTTCTGTGCCGTAAAAACCGGAATGCCGAATGAATTGGACTGGGGTGAGCCGAAGCGGGTGGCAGACTCAGTCAGCGTGATGGGACTCAAACATGTTGTCATTACTTCAGTGGCCCGGGATGATTTGGAGGATGGCGGGGCCCAGGTTTTCGCCAATACCGTCCGGGCTGTACGCGCCCAAAACCCGGGATGCACTATTGAAATTCTGCCGTCGGATATGAAAGGTGATTACGAAAGTCTGCACACCCTGATGGACAGTAAACCGGATATTTTTAACCATAATATTGAAACTGTCCGCCGCCTGACGAAACGTGTGCGTGCCATAGCTATGTATGATCGTTCCCTGACATTGCTAAAACGCGTAAAAGAGATTGCGCCAAACACACCAACTAAATCAAGTATCATGGTCGGGCTTGGAGAAGAAAAAGACGAAATTATCCAAGCGATGGATGATCTGTTGGCACATGACGTGAACATTATGACAATTGGTCAGTACCTGCAGCCAACAAAGAAGCACTTAAAGGTAGAGCGCTATTATCACCCTGATGAATTCGCCGAACTGAAAGAAATTGCACTTAAAAAAGGATTCAGCCATTGTGAATCAGGACCGCTTGTTCGTTCCTCCTATCACGCCGACGAACAAGTAACCCAAGCATCAGCCCAGCGTCGTATCAAATATATGAAGGGCTATGAAGAACAGGAAAATGAACAGGTAGACTTTACATTTTAATCATACTTATTTCACCTGAAGGAACGCACATTCAAATTCGGAATGTGCGTTTTTCTATAATTATTTATGGGTTGTTTCTCTTTTGATATAAAATTATATGTAATAGATAATATATTGCATCGGCTATTGCCCCCTACCATTAGTACATTTCCCAATAAGGACAACGAAACCATTTTTTTAATAACTAGACTATAAAACAAGCACTTGATAGCTGACTCCATATCCTGTTAATGAATCATCAAAAAATAAGGAGTGAGTTATAAATGAGCTGTGGAGGTAACAAACATGTTGGCGGCGTCTCCAGCGGAAATTGTGTCTGCGATGTCGTAAGTGAGATAATTAAAGCTCAAGATGAAGTCAGCAACAATGGCAATGGCTGTTGCGATACAGGCTGCGATCAATCTATACGGGACTTACTTTCTCCGTCACAAAATGGCAATGGACCGAATGGCCCGACAACGATTCCTTTTATCCTGTATTGTAAGGGAACCTGTAAACCATTTATTGCAAGCGGAGTATACCGTGATCTTGTGACTGGTACAAATGCTACTTTCTTTAACTGTCTTGAATCACCAATTTTCCGTGCCAAAGGATTTGCAGACGATGACGAATGCTGTGTAAGACTTGAACTTCTGGCACCAGTCAATTCCGAGGGGAATGTTACAATTGAAAGGGCAGATGAGGTATGTGGTTTCTTTTCTGAAACAACAGGCGCAAGAGCGAGAAACTTTATTGCAACAGGTATCTGTATTACAGTAGACTTGCATTCCTTTAAAGGAATCCAATGCTTGGATGCGATTACGCCACTTTCTTCATCCCAGTTTCCAACAGATTAAATGAGTAAAAACCAAAGGCTGATTTGCAGCCTTTGGTTTTTATGTTTATTTCCATATTTCCAACCAAGTGGCAGAATATTTTCATGATGATCGCATACTCATTTCAAAAAAGTTCAAAATAACTTTTTCCTTCGATGGTTGTTCCAGCGTAATTTCACCAACATACACCGGCTCACCTGAACCAATATTGACAACTGTTAATTGTTGAGCTACTGGCGAATTACCTTTTGTAAATAAGACATATAACTTACCATCATGAACTTCTGTAGCGCGGGCATTCAAATATTGTGAATCCGCATCACCAGCATCCAACCCAAACCGATTTGTTATCTTCCGCTGGTTTATGCCATACTGGATAACTTCCATCTTTCCCTCAGCAGCTGATTGCAAATAAAGGTTTGAACCATCCACAGCCAATACCTGCTGATTACGCAGTTTTTCCGGCAATTTAACGTCCAATTTTTGCTCTGTTTTTAAATTATATGCGGTAATGCTATCCACCTTGGTTTTAACCTGCTGGGCAACAGCGCCGCTTTTCATATCCTGTTGCTGTACCGTTTCGTCTTCCAACTTCTTAAATATAACGATTTGGCTGGGACTGGTGTTGTAATGATATGACATGGACAGAGGTCTTGTATATGCCTCATACCCGGTTTTCATGATCAATTCTTCATCGACCAGTTCTTTTTTTTCCATATTAAAACTGTACACATGAATTTCCTCATTGACGTCAGTTGTCTCAGATGGTTCACGGATATTCTTTGTGATGACTTTAAGTTCTCCATTCACATATTGTACATCCTGTATCCGCACGCTGTTATACATTGCCCGGTTTGGCACCACTGCAGAAAATTCAACCGCTTCATTATTTTCCTTATTTAAAATAGCAACCGAAAATTCCATATCGCTGTTCCTGCTGCCGAACGACTGATTGATAACATCTGCATAACCAACAACTTTGTCTGTTTCCACATAGGAAGATGCAGTACCGCTTTTCCCGCGCATAAAGCTGCGATACTTATCCTGTAGGGCGGCAATCCGTTTATTATACATGCCGGAGATCCGTTCAAAAAAAGAATTGCCAGCATCAAATTCAGCCCCATCGGTTGTCAAGCTCAATTCACTGGAAAAACTCTCCGCATAATATCCCCCCTCAAGAACGACATCCTGAATAGCTGTTTTATCCCCTTGTTCTTTTTTAAAAACTATTTCCGGATAACTACCGGCAGATAATGCTGATTTAATATAAAATGCTCCAATGACAATGACAATCAATGGCACAATGACAATTAGCTTCCAATACTTTCTCATTCTTTTTCTCCTTTCATACCCTGATTTTTTTCATCAGCAAGTAATGGCCAACCCAAATAGCTGCTGCTGTTATCATAATTCCGAACAGAACTTCCAAACCAAGCAGTTCGAGCGGATACAATAGTGGGTGTTCTGTAAACATCATGGAGATAAATGGTAAAGCAAATACTATGATTGAAATTCCACCATAGAGTACTGCCAGTAAAATTCCTTTCCATCTGAAACTGCGCTCGAACATAATAGCGGTAAATAAAATAAATACAGCCATAAAACCGGCACCATAATACAGCAAAAACTCGATAAAACTCTGCGGGTAAAGTATTGCCAATTCACGGTGATTGTGAACAATTTCAAATACCCCTAAGTCTGTCTGAAAATCGTCTGGCACAAGCCACATTAATAATGAATTTTCAAGTGGCAAGAGCAGCATTTGTATGGAAATAAGTCCAAGCACCATCAGAAAAATCGCCGTCGCCTTAGCCAAGTAAACGTTCAGTCGGTTAGTCGGCAGCATAAGCAGCCGGTAAATAAATGTATTCTTACCAAACCAATCACGGTACCAGATCAGAAAAACATAAATGATCAAGGTCACCGCACATAATGCAATTGGCCCCATCAGCCACAAACTTTGCGCAAGATCCATCATTGACATCGTTCCAAATTCGTCAAGAAAATCCGATTTTGACATCATTTCCTCATAAATCTTCTGATCAGCATTTGCCATAAATGTTTTCGCCTTTACAATAACCCCGGTAATCTGAACAACAACTGTAATGGCAATCAGGATCAGATAAAATTTCATAAAACGACTCAGTTCAAAGTTAACCAATTTCAAATAGCGATTCATTGCACATACACCTCTCTCATGACATCAACTACCGATTTCCCTTCCGTTTCCCTTAATTCTTCCGTATCAAATTCCTGCAGCACGACACCATCATCAAGTAGTACCGCTTTGTCAATCAGGTGTTCAATATCGCCAATTTCATGTGTGGTCACGATAACACCCCGGTCTTCCACCAGATGGCTCGTAAATATATCGGCAATCTGTTCGCGGGTAAACATATCAATCCCGGAAAACGGTTCGTCCATTAACAAATAGTCAACATCCAGTGCCAATCCGAGCAGAAGATTGATTTTCGCCGTATTCCCTTTCGACAGACTGGAAATCTTCTCTTCTTTTTCGAGCTTGAAAAAACCAAGTATTTCGTCAGCCCGTTCCTGATTCCAGCTATCATAATAATCCGCCATAAACTGCATGGCTTCACTAATTGTCATGCTTGGAATCATCGTAATGGCATCCGGTATAAAGGTTATTTTTTCATAACTTTTCTTATTCAACTGCGCACCATCAATCAAAATTTCCCCTTCATTAACCGGTGTCAGGTTCATGATGGCATTCATAATCGTTGTTTTTCCTGAGCCGTTGATGCCGATCAGACAGGTTATTTCCCCTTTATTTGCGGTAAACGAAACGCCATTTAATACGTTTTTGCGCCCAAACTTTTTCTTAATAGATTTAAGCTCAATCATTCGAAAACCCTCCTATTCCCAATTGTCCATTGAATATTTTTCTTTGATCAGCCCGAGCACTTCATCAATCGGAACATTTATCGACCGAATCGATGCGACAAATTCACGTATCGCATCATCAATCAACTCATCCCGCACACGGCCAAGCACCTCTTCATCCTTCGTAATCCTGCTCGGCAAATTCCGCTCTGTATAAATCAATCCCTGTTCCTCCATTTCCTTATATGCCCGCTGTGCCGTGTTCGGATTTATTTTAATCCGGTTTGCCAGTTCGCGTCTGGACGGAATCTCCTGCCCCGGTTCAAAAGTGCCGGTTGCAATCTGTTGTTTAAAATATCGAATCACCTGCACATATACCGGATCGCGGTTGTTTAATTGTATTTTCATAAACACAGCTCCTCGCAAAATTCAGATGTACACCATTTTCGCAAGTGTATTAAACTGTTAATACACCAATTGCAAAAAATCACTGTATTAATCACTTAATACGCTTCTGGGATGTATTATACGATTAATACACTAAGAAAGTCAACAGCTCATGTTAATTTTTAGTGAGATTCTTTATAATTGCCTGATTCACCGCTTTTCGCCGGAAAAAATTAAAAAGTTTAGGACTCACACGATTTTTTCCCAATCAATCACTGTTCCCAAATCCTTTTTGCCGCTGGTCAGGCAATCAGCACACATTAACGATGGTATGTTAAAATTAAATTAGACTGATAATTGTATATTGGAAGGACGGATTACAAATGACCGATACTATAAAACTTACATCATTATCATCAAAAGGCGGATGCGGTTGTAAAATTGGACCGGCTGATCTGGAACAGGTTTTGCACACGCTCCCACCTGCCACTCCTAACGAAAATTTACTTGTCGGACTTGATACGAGTGATGATGCCGGCGTGTACAAACTGACCGATGATCTGGCAATTGTCCAAACGGTTGATTTTTTCACCCCGATTGTTGATGATCCCTATTCATTCGGACAGATTGCGGCTGCAAATGCAATCAGTGATGTATATGCAATGGGAGGAACGCCAATAACTGCTCTTAACATCGTTGCATTCCCAATTTCAACACTGGACAAAGACATACTGACCGAAATTCTGCACGGTGCCCAGGATAAACTTGATGAAGCGGGTGTTTCACTAGTCGGCGGTCACTCCATCGATGATCAGGAACCAAAATTTGGACTTGCCGTAACCGGAACCGTTAATCCAGCCAAAGTGCGGACCAATCAGGGAGCAAAACCCGGTGACAAGCTTATTTTAACGAAGCCAATAGGTGTTGGGGTTATGTCAACTTCGATCAAAAATAATCTGCTGGACGAATCAGAAATCAAGCGTGTAACGGAAGTCATGGCAACGCTGAATAAAACTTCTACTGAAACGATGGCCGGGTACGATGTTCATGCAAGCACCGATGTAACAGGATTCGGACTGCTGGGACATGCTTCCGAAATGGCAGCAGCCAGCAATGTCGAAATCCACATTCATCATGATGACGTCCCAGTGCTGCCACGTACGAAAGAACTTGCTGTATCAGGATCAGTACCGGGGGGAACCAAAAATAACTTTAAACATGTGCAAGATGTGGTGACCTACCCTGACACAATGGATCAGACTGATAAATGGATTCTTTGTGATGCTGTCACATCAGGGGGACTGCTTATCTCAGCGGCAAAAGATGATGCTGATTCACTGCTGGGCGACCTGCAGAAAAATGGCGTAGACGCACACATTATTGGTGAAGTTATTGAGGGAAATGCGGGCACTATTACGGTCAAATAGTAATTTATACAGGAAGTGACGTTATCTATGTTTCAGGATATTACATTAAAAGAATTATTGGAGCAGCAAAGTAAGCCACACACCGTAATTGATGTACGCTCACCTAGTGAATATCATGATGCTACCATTCCGGGCAGCATCAACATTCCGGTATTTACTGACGAAGAACGTGCCGAAGTGGGAACTTTGTACAAACAAGTCAGTCAGGAAACTGCTAAAAAGCGTGGGCTGGAAATTTTCTCCGCAAAACTCCCGCAGTTTATCGAGGAATTCAATCAAGTTGATTCACCGAAAACAGTATTTTGCTGGCGTGGCGGCATGCGGAGTAAAACAGCTGCAACGGTTCTCGATTTGATGGGAGTTGACGTCTATCGGCTGCACGGCGGTTATCGAACTTATCGCCAGTGGGTAGTCGCCGCCCTTGAAAATATGGATTTTAAACCGAATCTTTTTGTGCTGAATGGCAACACGGGATCCGGCAAAACCATCCTGTTAAAAAAACTTTCCGAAAAAGGATACCCGATAATTGACCTGGAAGCGATGGCCGGTCACCGCGGATCCATCTTTGGACAAATTGGACTTGAGCCGCACAATCAAAAAAAATTCGATTCCCTGCTTATTCGGGAAATTCATCGGTTGCAGGATGCACCCTTTGTCTTCGTGGAAGGTGAAAGCCGCCGAATTGGCAAGGTAACAATTCCGGATTTCCTGTATACAAAGAAGGAGCATGGGAAGCAGCTCTTTATCGGCCTGCCAATCGAGGAGCGGGTGCGGAATATTCTGGATGATTATCAGCCCTGGAATTCGCCAGATGAATTTCTTGATGCTTTTCACAGAATTAAAAAACGGATTCATACACCAATTGCTGCTGAGATTGACCAGGATCTCCGGAAAGGAAATTATCACGAAGCTGTCAGGCTGCTGCTTGAATATTACTATGACCCAAGATATGAGCATGCTGCAAATCAATACCCGGAAATGCAGACGACACATCTGAACGCCGCTGATAACGAAGACGCGCTCAGGAAGGTTGAGAGCATAATTCTGGAAGCTGCCAAAAATACATGAAACGGGGGATTGCAATGAAAATTGGTGTATTGTCCGATATTCACGAGGGGATTAACCGTAAAAAAACCGGAGAAGATATTCTGCCTACCATCCATAACTGGATTGACACAAACAATCCGGATGTTTTTATCATCGCCGGTGATATGACTGCTAAACCACAACAGGCATTGACCTTGCTAAACCAGCTCCAGAAAACGTGTTCAAAAACGAAAATTCTTTTCGTTCACGGAAACCATGATGTTTACGACGAAAATTCGGTCAATGCCTATGAAACATTGCTGCAATTTCCGGGAAATCTCGGTAACGGAGTCGTTGAATTGAACAAAGATTGGGTCGTAATCGGTGACGGAGGCTGGTATGACTACAGTTACGGCCTTCCACAATTCAAAACGAATGATTTTAAAAAAGGAACGTTCCGTGATTTTACATGGCCGGACAAAACGTACGCACATTGGTCTGAACCCGATCAGGATGTTACTGACCGCTACATCCGTAAACTGTCCTACTGGCTGGAAAAGCATCGTGAACAAAACATTATTATGGTGACCCATTTTGTGCCTTTCTCCCACTTTGTGGAAGTTAAAAATGACCCGGGCTGGGATTTCTTCAACGCCATGCAGGGCAGCTCGGTATTTGGCGAACTTGCCAAGCAATATAACATAAAAAAATATATCTTCGGACATGTACATAAACGGTACCATGAACAATACAATGGAATGGAAATTATCTGCAATCCATTGGGCTATTACCCGCACGAGTGGGCAACTGATTCAGCTGAGGAAGAAATTACATCGACGATTAAAATGATTACCATTTAATGTAACGTTTAGTTCATATGCCGTTCATATTGATAGGGTATACTGAAAACAGTTTGAACAAGGGAGAGAGAAATTTTGAATACGTACAGTAAGATATTACTCAGATTTTCCGCTTTATTTGCTTTACTCGGAGCATTTCTTGGCTCACATATGGCTGGTGCGGGCAGCCTGGCGTTTAAAACAGTACACGCGCATATTTTAGTCGTCGGCTGGCTCTCTTTATTCGCCTGGGCTGTCTATTACAGGCTTTTCACCCCGGTAAATAAAATCCTCTCTATACTGCACGTCACCACAGCGATTGTTGGAGCAGTCGGTCTGACTGCCGGCATGTGGTTGTATTATCTGCGGCCATTTGATATTGCCGATGGCGTCGCAACCGTATTCTTCATCGTTGGCGGCTCCATTTTGCTGTTGGCATTCGTCTTTTTTGCCATTTTGGTGTTTTTGAAAACGGAAGATGAATAATAAAACAGGAATCTGTAGGAGGCGCCACAGATTCCTGTTTTTGATCGTACAAAATCCTTTTTTCGAAAAAAGATTGCCAACTATTCCTTCAGCACTTTTTGAATGGAGTTATTAAGCTTCTTAACATTAACAGGGTTCGTTTTTGCATCAGACAGATGGTACTTTTCTTTCAGACGGATAATTCTTTTAACACTTTGATCAATCCGCTTCTCAGATATTTCCCCGCTGCGTACTGCTTTCTTTAAACCATGAACAGCTGCGACCACCTTATCATAATCATGTGCAACCATAACAATGTCAGTCCCCGCTTTGACTGATTTCACGGCAGCCTGATCGATTTCATAGTTATTCGTAATCGCCTGCATCGTCATATCATCGGACATAATCACGCCTTCATACTGGAGCTCTTTTCTCAGCATACCGGTTAGAACCGGTTTTGACATCGAAGCAGGATAATCCTGATCAATTTTCGGCAGCAAAATATGCGCTGCCATGACGGCATCCGCACCATGTTGCATCGCATTTTTAAACGGAATCAACTCCAACTTTCTTAACTCCGCTTTATTTTTATTTACCGTTGGAAGCTGCAAATGAGAGTCAACACTTGTATCACCATGTCCCGGAAAATGTTTAATAACCGAAACAACATTCTGTGATTGAATTCCTTTCATCGCCTGAATTCCAAGATTGCTGACTATTTCTGGATTACTGCTGAATGCCCGATCACCAATAACCGGGTTATCCGGGTTGCTGTTAACATCCATTACTGGTGCAAAGTTAAGGTTGAAGCCATATTCTTTTACCATTTTGCCGAGAAGCGATCCGATATTACGTGCATACTCCAAATCATTAACTGCCCCTATTTTGCTGTTTGGCGGAATGTCTATTAATTTACCCGGCAATCTTGAAACAGCACCGCCTTCCTGGTCCACTCCAAGAAAGACAGGCAGGGCATTTTGCTTATTGACCTGCTTAATGTTATTCAAGAGTGACACCGTTTGATCAGGTGTCTCCATATTAGCTGAATATAAAATAAAGCCGCCTACTTTGTATTTTCCGATCAGTTTTTTTGTTTGTTCGGTCACTGTTGTTCCGGAAATCCCTGCAAAAATCATTTGACCGATTTTTTCATCCAGTGTCATTGTATTAACCTGCTTTTCCAATTGATAAACAGGACTCGTAACAACAGAAATATGATCAACCGCTGGATTTGGACGAGCATCGGTTGGCCTGGGTATTACCCATTTCAAATGGTAATCATCATTAACATGGTATACAAGTATAACCTGATGGTGAGATTCATCATTATAAACGTGTGTTTCATCAGGATTTCCTTTAATTTCCTTGATTCCCTTATAATGAATGGAGGAGAGTCTTGAATCAAATAACCGAATATCAAAAACAGTTTCATTTTTTATGCCGAAATGGACATTGCGATCCGGAAACTCAACATATTGCCCGTTGTTTGTTTGTACCGTTTCCTGATAACTGTCCCACTTTTTTGTTACCGAATTTATTTTCGTTTTACCAGCCGTAAAAGAATGACCTGGTACTTCCCCTTTTGCAGCCTGCGAAAATATTTTATTGATGGTCGCATATTCACTTTCTACATCCTGTTTTTCCGTCCGCTGCGAATTTTCCGGTGCGGACTTGGATGGCTCTTCTTTCTCCTGCTGTGTCAGATAATATACACCGATGAGCATGAGTGGAATAACAACTGCCAAGCCAATCTTTTTGATCACTGGAATATCCTCCAACTGTACAGTTTAGTGCGAAATCCGTTCTGAAGTCATGGTCACCATGCTTTTAATGCTTCACCTTCTGAAAATAATCGATGATCCCAAGTGCACTGACTTGCATATCCAGATTAATGATAACCAACACATCATGATCCGGCGGCACACCAAGCCCTGAAAGGTAGTCCTTTGTATGCTGCAACAATCTTTCAGCCAGCGCATCATATCCCTTTCCTTCCGCTTTTACTTCATGGCCAATTTGCATAAACACATCCAGCCATTCTGAAACTTGACTTAGTGCGCCGTCAACACGCTCTGTCATCCCGAAATGACCGAAGTAAATTCGGTCCACACCCAGACTGCGAATCCGGTCAATGGATTCGTGCATTGCTTCCGGATCAAAATGGTTCGGTGATGTCGATGGCAAAAAGAAATTAATGCCCAGTTTTGTAAGTGATTCATAACGAATCCCGACCGTATCACCTGTAAAAATTCCATTACTGATTGGATCATAAATACTGAAATGATGTTTGGCATGTCCGGGAGTATCAAGAAATTCAAGTGTACAGTCCGGTCCGATTTTTAAAGTATCTCCTTCTGATTTCTCAATCAGACGCTCTTCAGGAACCGGAACAATCGGATCAAACAGTTCACTGAAACTGTCACCGTATACAGCCCTGGCTCCGGCAGCAAGTGCTTTTGGAGCAGCCAGATGTCTCGATCCCCTTGGGTGCACAACCACTGTTGCATTCGGACATTCCCTAAGCAGCAATCCTGCCCCGCCGGCATGGTCGAGATGAATGTGTGTAACAATGATATACTTCACCTGTTCCAGCGAAAACCCAAGTGCATGCAATCCCTTTTTAATGTATTTGACCGATGGACTCGGTCCGGTTTCAACCAAAGTCAGTTCATTTTCATCGATCACATATATTCCAGTACGTTCTGGCTTTCCCAAATCAAATCCATCAATCAAATGGATCCTCTCATCAAGTTGAATCGGCTCTTTATCCTCCACAAATCTTCCCCCTCTTCGCGCTTCTTTCTTTACTATACCAAAAACTTCATACCGTTTTACAGTCCGCAGTTTATTTGTTTATTCCGTTTTTATAGTATTCCCCGCACTGCACGCAAACTGCCATCCAAAGTGATTTTCCATCAGTCAAGGTTACCGTATCGGACGCTTCAATTACTTTATTGCACCTATGACATACTGACATTACAGGGTCATCATAATCCAAATCATCAAAGTTATAGAATTCCTCCAGTTCTTCCATTCGTTCCAGCTCCTCTTTTTGCTTGCATTATATCGCACTTTTTGTTTAATGCCTAACACATAAAAATCCAAAATGCTGCTGCATATTAGTGACAAATCCGCATTTTCTTGGCAGGAACTACAATTTTTCCGTTCACTTTTACTACCCAAAATCAATTTTCCGCACAATTTATTTTACCAATGCCAAAAGTTGGTATAAACAGGAAACTTTTCATCCATACTAAGCGTGAATAATATCAATTTACACCCAGGAGGAATGAACAATGCTAAAAACACTTTCATATCTGTTAATAACTGCTTTTGTACTGTTTACTGTTGCAGCATGTGATGCTGGTAACGACGAACAGGAGGAAACACGCCAGCAGCCTGCACAGGAGGCTTCGACCAAAGTGGATAAATCAACTTCAGAGGATCTGAAAAGCGGAGTGGAGCAGGTATTATCAGCAGTTGAAGATCTAAAAGAAGCAAATGATGTAAAAACAGTGAAGAAATATGGAAACGCACTTCGTGAAAGCTGGGATAAAATTGAAAAAGAGGTCGAAGAAAATTATCTCAACTACTATATGAATATCGAGCATACATTATATCCGCTCATTGATGAAACACAAAATACCAAACCAAATTCGGAAAAAATATCCAAGCTAAGTGATGTCACCGTACGCAAGCTGGAAGCATTTAAAGAAAAAATCGGTCCAGCCGCCGCATCATAGGATAAAACCCTCTTTTCAGGGGGTTTTTTCTATACATATTCCGCTTGTTTTTCGCCAAAAATAACATTGATTAACTTAAGGAGGTCAATGCAATGCATAATCAACAACAGCAAAACCAAAACACTCAAGGTATGACTGGCATGCCAGCACAGCAGTATGGTGCTCATGATATGTTCGATGCGCACGAGGCACTTTCAACACTTATCGGTGGTATGGATCAATATACCATGTACGAGCAGCAGGCTCAGGATCCGGAATTGAAAACGATGATGCAAAAACACAAGACTTTTTGCACGCAATTGTACAACACAATGGTTGACACGTTTAAATCCGGACAAGACCCGTCAACACCAACACAAAGCTACGAAATGCAGCAGGACAACAATGTTATTTACGGTATGCAGCCTTCACAACCGAAGACACCTATTCAGTCAACCACCGAACTGAATGATGAGTGCATTTCCGGTTTCATGCTTGGCTGTATGAAAGCAAATGCCACAGCATTTACGTCAGCAGCCCTTGAAATGTCCAACCCGGTAATGCGCCGGATTTTGCAGGATAGTATCCCAAACATGGCTGAAATGGCATATGAAATATTTTTATACCAGAACAAAAACCATTATTATCAAGTACCAAAACTGCAACCGCAAGATATGCAGGCATTTCAGAATAGTTATGGTCCAACACAGGGCACAATGCCTCATTAACTGACTGAATTCCAAAAAACACCTCGCTCTGATTTTTATCCGAGCGAGGTGTTTTTATGTTGCAAATTGCCATCGTACCAAAGAGGCAACAACTGCCTCAGACCATTTAAAGACCTCAGTTCAACAAGTGCGTATCAAAGAACTTCCCTACTCGTGTGCAGATTTAATCCAGCAGGCGGTTATTTTCATCTACTGACATGATTCGAGCGCCCCGGTCGATGTCCTTTACATCATAGCTGCCATCCCCATCACAAACACTGCATTTGTACTGCCAGCCTTCGTCATCAGACAGCATTCCAGTTCCTTCGCATGCCTTGCATCTATAATCTCGTTCCATGTATTTTTCACCCCTTTGCTGCTTGCCTGTCTTTGGCCCAGTTGATAATACCACCGGCAAGCATAATGTCAATTTGCCGCTGGGACAGACTGTGTCTAACCTTCATTTGCTGGTTTTTATCCTTCACTTCGATATCAAATTCATATCCCTGCTGAATTTTGTTCCGCATATCGGTCAGGATAAGCGTGTCGCCAGACTTTAACAGGTCATAGTCTTCTTCATTTACAAATGTTAACGGCAGCACCCCGAAATTAACCAGGTTTTGCCAATGAATCCGGGCAAAATCCTTCACGAGAGCGACCCGCAGTCCAAGGTATCGCGGTGCCAAGGCAGCATGCTCACGGCTTGAGCCCTGACCATAGTTAAATCCACCGACTACCGCATGTCCCCCGTTTTCCACTGTGCTTTTTCCGCGCTTATAGTAGGTGTCATCGATTATCTCGAATGTAAATTTACTGATTTCCGGCAGATTGCTTCGGTACGGCAATACCCGCGCTCCACCGGCAAGAATTTCATCCGTCGAAATATTGTCACCCATTTTTAGTAAAATAGGCAATTCAAATTGATCCGGCATAGCATCCATTTTCGGGATTGATGCGATATTCGGCCCTTTTTGCAGATCAACTTTCCGTGCATCTGCATGCGGGAGCGGATTGTCAAGCAAGTTCACATCTGTTGTTGGATGCTTTGGATCTTTTACTTTCGGGTAATCCATTTCCAATGTACGCGGATCGGTGATTTTACCCGTCAATGCAGATGCTGCCGCTGTTTCCGGGCTGCACAGATACACGCTGTCTTCTTTCGTCCCGGATCTGCCGGGGAAGTTCCGTGGTGTGGTGCGCAGACTGTTTCTTCCCGTGGCGGGAGCCTGTCCCATTCCAATACAGCCGTTACACCCCGCCTGGTGCATGCGCGCTCCTGCCTGCAGCAGACTCGCAATATGACTTTCTTTAACCAAATCGGTAAGCATCTGCCTTGAAGTCGGGTTAATATCAAATGACATTCCATCTGCTATATGCTTCCCGGATACGGTCTGTGCAGCGACCGCAAAATCACGAAATCCCGGGTTCGCTGATGAACCGATATATGACTGGTAAATAGGTGTGCCTGCTATATCTTTGACAGGTACTACATTTCCGGGACTGGAAGGTTTGGCAATGAGCGGTTCGAGTGCGGAAAGATCAATTTCCTCCAGGATGTCGTATTCCGCACCATTATCAGCTTCCAATTCGATCCAGTCATCTTCACGATCCTGCTCTTTTAAAAATCGCTTTACTTCCTTATCAGATGGAAATACGGTGCCCGTTGCCCCTAATTCCGCGCCCATGTTGGCAATGACATGCCGGTCCATGGCACTCAGATGTTTTAAGCCGGGCCCAAAATACTCAACGACTTTTCCGACACCGCCTTTTACATCATGGCGGCGTAACAATTCAAAAATGACATCTTTGGCGCTCACCCAATCGGGAAGTTTACCAGTCAATTTAACCCCCCATACTTGCGGCATTTTTACATAAAATGGTTCCCCTGCAATCGCTAGTGCCACATCAATACCGCCAGCACCCATCGCAAGCATCCCCATACAGCCATTAGCACATGTATGGCTGTCAGATCCAAGCAATGTTTTACCAGGCTTGGCCAAACGCTGCATATGAACCGGATGACTCACCCCATTGCCCGGTCTGCTGTAATACAGGCCAAATCGTTGTGCCGCACTTTGCAAGAAGAGATGGTCATCCGGGTTTTTGTTGTCTTCCTGAATCAGATTATGATCCACATATTGTGCGGAAGCTTCTGTCCTGGCGCGATCCAGTTCCATGGCTTCGAGCTCCAGCATAACCAACGTACCTGTCGCATCTTGTGTCAGAGTCTGATCAATTTTCAGTCCAATTTCCTCACCTGGTACCATTTCACCGGTTACGAGATGATCTTTTATCAACTTCTGTGTAATGTTTAATGGCATGGACATTCCTCCTACATAAATATACTTTTTTAGTATATGAATATACGCAAATAATATTTGCAGGAAATTCGAATCCATTCGCATTCTTAATCGTATTATCTACTATCAAAGATTAGGGGTTGGTTAAATGAATAATCATGAAATTGATTTTAAAATGTATGGCGATGATATGCAGTTTGTTGAAGTGGAACTGGACCCGGAGGAAACTGTAATTGCTGAAGCCGGAAGTCTAATGATGATGGACAGTGATATCCGTATGGAAACCATTTTTGGCGATGGCTCCGAGCAACAGGGAAGCGGACTGATGGGCAAACTTCTCGGTGCGGGCAAACGGGTTATTAGTGGGGAGAGCCTGTTTATGACAACCTTTACCAATCAAGGCTCTGGAAAAAAACATGTTGCATTTGCCGCACCTTATCCCGGCAAAATAATTCCAATGGATCTTAGTGAAATTGACGGAAAGCTTATCTGCCAGAAGGATTCGTTTCTGGCTGCAGCAAAAGGTGTTTCGGTCGGGGTCGAATACCAGAAAAAAATTGGTGCGGGTTTCTTCGGTGGTGAAGGTTTTATCATGCAAAAACTGGAAGGAGACGGCATGTCATTTGTTCATGCCGGTGGTACGATGCACAAAAAAGTTCTGGAACCAGGTGAAACATTGAAGGTTGATACCGGTTGTTTGGTTGCCATGACCGGAGACGTCGACTACAACATTGAATACATCGGTGGTATTAAAACAGCATTATTCGGCGGGGAAGGTCTATTTTTCGCAACACTGCGCGGACCGGGCACAGTATGGGTACAATCGCTTCCATTTAGCCGACTGGCCAGCAAAGTATTCGCCGCAGCACCCCAAAAAGGCGGCGACAAAGGTGAAGGAAGTATCACCGGCGGATTGTACGACCTGCTTGGCGGGAAATAGGCAGTACCGCCCGGGATTTTCCTGTTTTAAAAAGCCCCTATCTGCACATACTAACCTTGAAAATTCAATACAGGGGTGATGAGCATGGGCAGAGATGAGCACAATAAATCCAGAGGCAGGAACCGGCTTGCACAGACTCCGAAGAACCAAAAATCGGACGGACGTGATATTGAATTTTCCGAGGAACTTGCCGATTATGACGACAAAATAGCACAGGAAAGAAGCAAAGCAGCGGACAAACGGGCTAAAAATAATTCGCAGAAATAAATATACCGGGCTCAGCCAATCATTTCTGAGCCCGGTTTTATATCAGTTAACTTCCGCCAATTCTCCTTCGATCTGCTCCATAATTTCAGCTGCTTTTTGCCAGTTGCCGCTGGACAGTGCCTTTTTATACGTATCAAACAGATCTGACAGGTTTCTTAACTGTTCTTCCGCATTCGTTAACGGCTGTGATGAATCATCTTTTTCTTCTGTATTGCTATCCTTTTGGGAGTCGTCATTATTACCATTTTCTTTTTTGCTGCCCGATGAATCAACTTTTTTCAAAATCGCATCAAGTGCATCATCAAAGGTTCTTTCCATTACAATGTAGTCCCCGTAAGCAAGAATAACCCGCTTCACTTCCGGCAATGACGTTGCATTGGAAGATTCAATGTATACGGGTTCAACATAAAGAATCGTATCTTCAATTGGAACCACAAGCAGATTCCCGCGGATTACCTTTGAACCGCCCTGTGACCATAAATTGAGCTGCTTCGATATTTCCCCGTCCTGGTTAATCCGGTTCTCAATTTGCTGCGGGCCATAGATATTTTTTTGTTTTGGAAAACGATACACAAACAATTCCCCGTAATTTTTACCATCATTACGTACGCCAATCCATGAAATCATATTTTGCCTGTTTTTCGGTGTATATGGCTGCATCAGAATAAATTCTTCATCTTTCTCTTCAGGCAGGCGCATGGTCATATAGTAAGGCTCCATTACAATATCCTCGTTAAAATACTTCTCTGTTGGAAACTGCCAGGAGTCCTCTCGATTATAAAACACTTCCAGATTTGACATGTGATACGTTCCATACATTTTCGCCTGTACGGTGAACAGCTTCTCCGGATAACGGAAATGTGCCTGGATATCTTCAGGGATGTCAGAAGTAAACATATCCGGGAAAATACGTTGATATGTCTTCAATAGCGGATCATCCGGATTAACAACATAAAAATTCACGTCACCGGTATAGGCATCCACCGTCACTTTGATGGGATTGCGAATATAATTTTTTTCTCCTTTGTAAGGTTCAGCGTTTGGATACCGTTCTGCTGTCACGTATGCATCAATCATCCAGACCAAACTTCCGTTATCCCTGACAACAATATACGGGTCTTTGTCATAGGTAAAAAACGGCGCAATCCGCTTAACCCGTTCCATAATATTTCGCGTAGCAAGCAGTTTGCTTTCATCGGTAATCTGATCCGATATCATCATTCGGAATGACCCTTCATTCAACGAAAATAAAAGCCGGTTTATTCCATCCAAAGGAATCCCCGAGTCTGCATTAAAGCGTGTATCAACATTTTTTTCGCCTGAAGGGTAATCAAACTCATCCACTTTACTGTTAACTAAAACATTTTGATAGGATTCTTCACCGAAATAAATTTGTGGTCTGCTGATATCCAACACCCCTTCTGGCGGAAGGTTTTTTACCATATATTTCGGTTGGCCCTGTGGGGTAACCTGGTTGACATGACTCATGGTAATCCCGTAACCATGTGTATAGCGCAGGTTTTGGTTCACCCATGTTTTTGCCTGATCCGGAAGATCTTTCATACTCAATTCCCTTGCCCCCACAAAAACCTGTTCATAGTCTCCGTCAATCCTGTAACGGTCAATGTCAATATTATTAAACTCGTAATAGGTGCGGAATGTCTGCAACTGATTGTATACGTCAAGCAACGGACGTGCATCATTCATCCGTATATTATCAATCGTTTTCTGGTTTCGTTTGACCATCGCTTCACTCAACGAAGAATTACCCGGATGCTGCATTTCCTTAATATCATTCAAGGCATACGCATCTTTTGTATAAGAAAGGTTGTGTTCAAGAAACGGACGCTCTTTGGAAAATTCATTCGGTGAGACGATAAAGTTCTGTACCGATCCCGATGCCAATTGACCGACAATCAATAATCCGGCATAAATGGCAACCGGAGTGACCATCCCGCGGAGTTTCCCCCGAACAAGTGCAACAATCATCCATACTGTCCCAATCAATGCTGCGGCTGCCAATACATAGGCTTTCGGTATATTAATAACCTTGTCAGTATAACTCAATCCATGAACAACACTTTCCTGGAACAAACTCACTTTATTAGTCAACAGTGTATCATATGGTTCCAGCAAGTGAAGGGCCGCCAGCAGCAGTCCGATGAAACCGAGCGTTAGGCCTAAATGTAACTGAGCAGAGCGGCTCATTCGGTAAATATGAAAAACGGAATAAGCTGCCGCCTCGACTGCCAGTAGAAAAACACCCAGACCAAGCAGTAAATAAACAATATATTTTAAAAATGGCAGCACAAATAAATAAAAAGAAATATCCAGATTAAAATATGGATCGGTCTGTCCAAATGAAGCATGGTTGAAAAATTTCAATGTGCGCTCCCAGCCGAATCCCTGTGTAATACTGCTCCCGAAAACGCCAATTAAAGCAGCAATCCCTACTATAATTGGAATGATTTTTTTCCGTTCCAGTAAGACAGCCGGCAATTGACTGCGATCCATGTGGCCGAGATACGTGTGACGAATCCAGGAAAGCGTAAAAAAGGTAACAACTGCAAATAACAGAAATCCGATCACTGCAAGCCAGATTTTACTTTTAAAAACAGTTGTAAACACCCCTGCAAAGCCAATTGTATCCATCCATATGTAATCAGTAATGAAACCAAGTGACAGCAAGCCCGAAATAAGAAGCACAACAGGAATAATCAATATGTAGCCAGTGCGTTTTAAAACTTTATTGATTCTCTCTTTATGACGTTCTGTAAAATTATTATTGTTATCATCATTCAAATAGAACTCCCCCTCTCCCATACAGCTTACAGTATTCGGAGTTGCCTGTCACCACCCGGTTTTTGTCGAAATTCGACGGATAATAACATTTTTATTAGGCATAGTATGAAATGGAGGTGGTTTACATGACACAGCAATATCTTTGCCCTAACTGTAAAACGAACCGGTCCCGGTTTAACATTATTGAACAGATGGCCAAACCGGTTAAATTGGACGCACAAACCGGCGATATCATTAACGATTATTCAGATAAAGATCCGGAAGTTTTTCATATTGCTTACAATGGTCCGCAATACAGAATCCAGTGCGGTGCATGTGGACTGGTTGAAGATGAAATAACCTTTGTGAAATTTGCCGAGTATAATAATCAATCCTGATATTATTCAACAAAATTCGGGCGGTGTCAGACACTATCCGAATTTTGTTTTGAAGCTGGGGTCCCTCGCCTTTCTTTACACGAAGGAAACGGTTTCATATAATAGAGATAATGACTGTACACTACAAGGAGGGGAAGAATGAGCGAGATACAAGAGGGTACCCTGCTTTGGGAGCCTGATGAAAAAAGAAAAGAGCAATCCAATATTTATAACTATATGAAATGGCTCGAACAGCATAAAGGACTAAAATTTGATGATTACCAATCACTCTGGAAATGGTCAACCGATGAACTGGAACTTTTCTGGGAATCTATTTGGGAGTATTTTGATATCCAGACAAAACAGCCATACAAAACTGTGTTAAGCACACACAAAATCCCCGGTGCCAAGTGGTTTCCGGAAGCGACAATCAATTATACCGAACATATTTTCAGAGACCGGGATGAACAAGAACCCGCTATTATTCACGCCTCCGAAACGAGAGAGAGAGATGAAATAACATGGGGTCAACTATACAGGGACACTGCTGCATTACAGCAAACCTTAAAAAAGCTCGGCGTAGCAAAAGGTGACCGGGTTGTTGCCTATGCAGCCAATATCTATGAAACTATTGCGGCGTTTTTGGCTACAGCAAGCATTGGTGCAATTTGGTCCAGTGCCTCACCCGACTTCGGTACGCAAAGTGTGATTGACCGCTTTAAACAAATCGAACCGAAAGTGATGCTAACGGTGGATGGCTACAGCTATTCCGGGAAAAAATTTAACCGGATGCCGGTGGTTGAAAATATCCAGTCGGAACTGCCAACGTTGGAAGCAACGATTGGGATTCCGTTTTTAAATGAAGAAGCAGATTTTAGCAGCTTAAAAAATGCTATTCAGTGGAAAGATGCTGTTAAGGCGGATGAAAAACCTGAATTAACATATGAGCATGTGCCATTCAATGACCCGTTATGGGTATTGTTCTCATCCGGCACAACCGGTAAACCGAAGCCAATCGTTCAAAGTCAGGGTGGTATCCTGCTCGAACATTTAAAGGCGCTCTCGTTCCATGCTGATCTTGGTAAAGGGGACCGTTTTTTCTGGTTTACCACAACCGGCTGGATGATGTGGAACTTCCTTGTCGGAGGCCTTCTGGCTGGAAGCACGATCATTCTATATGATGGAAACCCGGCTTATCCGAATAAAAAAATGCTTTGGAAGTTTGCTCAGGATACAAAAATGACGACATTTGGCACGAGTGCAAGCTATATTACCGCATGTATGAAAGATGAAAATCTCGTACCGGGTAAAGAATTTGACCTGAGTCATCTGGAAAACATCAGTTCAACTGGTTCACCGCTTCCTCCTGAAGGTTTTCAGTGGTGCTATGATAATGTAAAAAAAGATCTTTGGATTGCATCGGCAAGTGGCGGAACCGACGTCTGTACAGCGTTTATTCTTGGTGCACCTATATTGCCGGTCTATGCTGGAGAACTGCAATGCCGTGGTCTTGGAGCAAAAATTGAAAGCTTTGATGATGAAGCTTACCCGCATATCGATGAAGTTGGTGAACTGGTGCTGACTGAACCATTCCCGTCCATGCCGATTTACTTTTGGAATGATGAAGACGGCAGCCGCATGCATGACAGTTATTTTGATATGTTCCAGGGCATTTGGCGGCATGGGGATTACCTCAAAATCACCGACAGACACACGTGCGTCATTTACGGACGGTCTGATGCAACCATTAACCGCGGCGGTATCCGAATTGGCACAAGTGAAATCTACCGTGCCGTTGATCATGTCAAACAGGTGGCAGACAGCCTGATTGTTGACATCCCAGGTAACAACGGGGATTCCTACACGCCACTATTCGTTACCATGCAGGATGGGGAGGAATTAACGGAGGACATCCAAAAAACAATTAAAAAAGAAATCCGGGAAAAATGTTCACCAAGACATATTCCAACCGGAATATACCAAGTTCCCGAGCTGCCAACAACGTTAAATGGAAAGAAACTGGAGATCCCGGTTAAGAAGATTTTGATGGGTAAACCAATTGATAAAGTCGTCAACAAAGGATCATTGAGCAATCAGAATTCACTTGATTATTTCATCAAGTTTGCGGAAGAACAAATGGAAACAAAATAAACTAAAGCGCCCGGTCAATAATTGATTGGGCGCTTTTTACAGTCTTTTAGTGACGGGCTTGGCTGTACTTATGCAGTGCAGCCAAGAAGATTTTTATAAAAATAGATTCGTGGATATTATAGTGGTAATCGTGGATATAATATAAGAAATCGCGAATATCGTAAGTGAAATCGTGGATAATCAATCTAGAAACGTGGATATATCAGAGAAAATGATGCACACGCAATCGGCAGGATATCTGACTTTCAATCAAGGTCCTGCCATTTTTTAGGGTCACATCAGACCAGAAAGACCGCTTTTGAGGGCTTTATGCCCAATCTTTTGCAACGAATTTTTTAAGCAGTTTAATGTCCGTATCATGTTCAGATACATTACCTGCCATACCCTCTAGACTCGAAAGCAGTTCTGTATTTTTAGCCACTTGAGTCGACACGTTATCAAGTTTATCAATGACAGTTTTTTGTCCGCTTTCCACCTTTCTCAACCGTTCATTCATAGCTCTTTGACCGCTTTCCACCTTCCCGAAACGTTCATTCATAACTTTTTGACCGCTTTCCATCTTCCCGAAACGCTCACTCATCATTTTTTGCCCGAATTCCAACATCTCCAATCGCTCATTCATGGGCTGTAATTTTTCTTCAAACAGCATGGAGAGCATCTCAGATAACTCTTTCTTGTCCATTCTCTTCACCTCTTAAGTGTATTATATCAATTGCTGCAATCAATTCGCACAAAAAATTACGGAACCCGCCGTAGACAGGATAACGCGAAGTATAAGCAATATGAACTCAAAGATCCTATGATACAAACGCCCAGGAACAGTATATACTGCTTCGGGCGTTTGTATTAATTTAAAGGATGCACATTCCCGTATGGCTTTCCTGATAACCTCTGTTCCCAATACCCCTTCTTTTCACCACTTTAACAACATTTCACCTTCATCGAGCAGCTTCAGATTATCCCTTCACTATGAATTATTCTTACAGAGAAAATACGCAAAAATGACCATTCCCTCTAATTTATCTCAATACATCAAATAGTCTATTGTTAAGCAAAACACACCCTTACTTCCCCTTCTTTCCCGGCAGTTTCCAGACAGCTGTTTATAAACTTCAAAATTTCATCCTGCTGCCATGCACGAAAATTTTCACTTCCCTTTTTACTTAAATCCTTGTCATAAAAACGGCCATACTTTTTCATAGCTTCTTCAACCTGATCCAACGTCAGTGTTGCCATCCCGCCTGAACCGCTGACACCTGCATAATATTCATTTGCATCGAACAGATCATAAAAGATAGGAGCCACCGCATCCCCCATAGTGAAACGGACATAGCCAATTTCTTTTCCTACATTATTGTATGAGCAAATATCGTGTCCCAAATCATCCATCCTCCCTTATATTTACAGCATGATAGTGAAACATTGTGCACAATATCACAATTGTGATGGGAATAAATAAAGAGAATCTGTCATTTTAATTGAAAGAATAATAGGTTGAAAAGTTAAACGAGGTTACTTAAAGAAAGTTTTGAAGCAATTGTCGAAGTTTTAAATACTATGAAGCATTAACAGAAGAGTTCATTTGTCGCAGATTTTAGAAGAAAGCGAGTGGAATATGCTACTAAAATAATACAAGGTTTTATAATAATTGTCAAATAAATCTAAAATATTTTACACGCCGGGATTAAATCCGGCTTATCACACACGGCACCTGTCTGCATCAAGCATTACTTATCCACGCTCGCCCAAATCAATTGTATGATACCAGACCAGTGGCTTTGCGTACGCTCAATCTTCAAGTTTGATTCTTCAACGATATTGATAATCTTCCGGTCACAATGACATCCGGTAGCTTTAATAAATAATGGATCAATCAGCTTTTGTGTATTGGAGAATATGATATTGGAACTTAGTCCATGTTCCATTAACAAAACTGTTCCACCTGTTTTACACCATTTATTAAAATTATTCAGTACCTTGACAGGATGCGGATAACCACACAATGTGAGAGTAGAAACGATACAGTCGAATGAATCGCTTTCAAACTGCATTTCCTCAATATCCTTTTGCAAAAGTTCTGCATCAATGTGACATGCTGAAGCAGTTTTCCGTGCAGCCTTAATCATTTCCGGACTGAAATCCACCCCTGTAAGACAGACATTTTCACGATTATAGAACTGAAAATTAGAACCGATGCCAACTCCAACCTCAAGAACCCTTCCATGCGCATCATTCAACAGTTCTGTCCTCCACCTGGCAAGTGTCCGATTATTAAGTGCCCGTTTATACACATCCACTTGGTTATCGTACTTTTTAATCAGCTTTTCTTTGTCCATTTACCATCAACTCCGAATCAACTTTATATTATTAAAAGATATTGTACCATCATATTCCTGATAATGAGAAAAATACCCTTAGCAACATTTTATTAATGGTACTCAAATAGCCGCAATTATTCAACATGCTGTCCTTACAAAAGTGTCCAATATCCCATCAAGCATGGGGATATTGGACATGGTATCCCTAAACCATTTTATACCTAATCTGAATTTCCATTTAAATGATGTTTCTTCGATTTTTCCAGTGCCTGATCATATTCATTTAATAATACATCCAAGCGCTGCGAAATAGCCAAAACCTGTGGATCATTCGGATTGTGGTTATAGGTTTTATACATTCTTTCTCTTGTTTCCTCTATCTTTCTTTTTAATTCTTTGATGCTATACAACTTTCGTACTCCCTCTCCACCAACGTTGAATCTAACCCGCATAATGGAGATTAAAAACTGCTTAAAAACTTCATTGTACCTTTGAATTAAAACTTTTCTTCATGTGACTCACTTATACTGCTATACGTATAAATGTCGTGCAGTGATTTTCACATTCATGATACACCTATTCGATTTTAATTACAGTTATACTTCCACGCTGGAGAAATACTTCGTTATCTCCCGTAATTAATTGAACTGATCAACGGTAACCACATACTTGGATGCGTTATCTGCTATGTTTGAAATAGTACATCCGCCCTCCTTTTAATAGTTTTTCCAAGATGTTTTGTATAAACTTCCATGATACCAGTTATGATCAAAATTCATATTAAATTAAGAGATAACTTAGTACTTGATACCCATCTGCTTAATATATAAACATTTACCCCTCCATTTACAAGGTAAAGACTACTCTAGTAAAAATATTCCATGCTACAATTAAATTAGGAGATTACTTAAATAAATGGAGAAGTTCAAAATGGACGGAAAACCAAAAGACAAACTACAAATGAAAAAACAACATGACTTTACAAAAGGGAATATTTTTAAACATTTAATTATTTTTTCCGGACCGCTGATGCTGACGAATTTGCTGCAGACATCGTATCAATTTGCTGACAGCCTTTGGGTTGGGAACCTGCTCGGGGCAAATGCACTCGGAGCGGTGGCGATTTCAAGTACGATTATTTTTACAGTGCTTTCATTTGTGTTGGGACTTAATAACGCTGCACTAACTATTCTTTCCCAGCAAAAAGGAAAAGATGATGAAACCGGCTTGAAACGCTATTTGAATGCGTTTGTCATTATCTTGACGATACTCGCACTGGGCTTGAGCATACTCGGATTTGTGCTGGCGGAGCAGCTGCTTCTTCTTTTGGGAACGCCGGAAAATATGCTGCTTGAAGCCAAGGCATATTTACAGATCAATTTTCTTGGAATTTTGTTCTTATTCGGCTACAACTTTATCAGTACTGTATTGAGGGCAATGGGCGACAGCAAGACCCCGCTTCGGTTTGTGATAATTGCTGTCCTGCTTAATATTATTTTAAACCCGCTGTTTATCGCCGGGCTGAATCTCGGTATCAGCGGGGCAGCGTACGCCACCATTGTGGCGCAAGGTACAGCATTTTTTTACGGCATCATTTATGTGTTGTCCAAAAAACTTGCTCCGTTCAGCGCCCCGACAATGCCTTCAAAGCAAGAGGTCGGCTTGATATTAAACCTGGGTATTCCAGCCGGTCTGCAGATGGCAGTTATTTCAGCCGGTTCAGCAGCCATTATGAGTGTCGTCACCATATTTGGCAGCAGTGTTGTAGCAGGTTTCGGGGCTGCCCAGCGGCTCGACAGAATTTTGATGCTGCCGGCCCATGCGCTGGGAACGGCTGTGAACAGCATGGCGGGGCAGAACATTGGTGTCCATGACTGGCAGCGGGTAAAAAAGATAGCCAAATACGGTGTACTTTACAATTTTTCGATTATGCTGCTGGTCGGAATCATCGTTGTGCTGTTTGCGGAATATGGCATCCGGCTGTTTATTGAGGATACTGAAGCGGTGGCATTCGGAACAAAGTATTTACAGATTATTGCCCTGTGTTATCCGTTTCTCGGCATCAACTTTGTTTTAAATGGCATTGTCAGGGCATCCGGTGCAATGTACCAGGTACTTGTGTTAAATATCATTTCGTTCTGGGTGCTGCGTTTTCCATTAAGCTACATATTTTCCAGCTGGTTCGGCGATACGGGAATCCCGCTTGGCATGGGTACCAGTTTTCTGCTGAGCAGTTTTGTGGCCTTTATGTACTTCCGCTTCGGCAAATGGCGTGAGAAACAATTGTTTTCCAGAAGTAAATAATAGCAACTGATTTATTATTTTTTGAAAAAAAGGTCGATAATTGTAAAACGATTTTTAAAGGAATTTTGCTCATTTTATAGAAATCAACAATATAAGGTGACGGATCCACAACATTAAAAAAGAAGGTGAATCGTATGTTCATGAAAAATCTCTTAAAATGGATGCCTCATAATGAGCAAAGTGTGTATGAAAGAAAGCTTTTCAAGGTTATGAAGGAATTAAAAATCGAGGAGTATCATTTCAATTGGGACCGCACCAGTTGCTTTATTGAGTTTCATTATCAGGAAAGTTCCTACAGATTGGAACACTCCGTTGAAAAAGCAAAACGAAAGGGACTTATTGTGAGAAATGGCTTGGATTGTTTAATGGAATTGACCCAATCCCTTGAAGAGCTGTGTGGAATTGTTAATAGAGGAACTTATAAATTCGAGACATGGATAGCAGGCATGAAACAGACAACTTCGGAGCAGGAGACGCCTGAATTCCAGGAGGAATTTCAAATTAGATATAAGTCATTAGGAAAGCAGAGTCTTCCAGATTATGAAAAAGAGGAATATATTCCGTTTGCAGCGGAATCATCCCTGGGTAATACGGACCAAAATCACCATAATCGTATTATCCGACAGCAGCAGCGGAATCAGGGACCACTAATTTAACCATTAAGATCAGGAAATGAACTGTATGGGAGCCTTCCATTACAAAAATGAGAAGGCTCTTTAATTGTATACGTTCAATTTACATAAAGAGGCCATACTATGAACTTCAATCAGCAGAAAAAAAGCGCTTCACTTCATACTATTGGATATAAACATAGAAGCATCCTGATTCATAAAAATACGGTCACCATGATAAAACGTCCTAATTTCAATAGATTTAAATCCAACTTCAGATAACTTGTTTTTCAGTTCGTCATGCGAAAAACCATTATGAACTTTCGGGTGATTTATTTTCTCGTTTTTGTCAAAATCCACAATAATCAGCTTGCCTCCATCATTTAAGACGTTGTACAATTCCTGCAAGATTTTTTTAGTGTCCGGAATATGGAGCAGAACTAATGACATTAACGCTATATCCCCCTTAAGTTCAGGACTTTCTTCTGTAAAATCCGAATAAAGTACTTTTGCATTTGCAATCCCTTTGTGGGCAATTTTAGCTTTCGCAGCCTCCAGCATTCCGTTTGATGAATCCACCAGCAAAATGGACTTTACCAAATCTGATACCTCTAAACTGACTAAACCGGTACCACCCCCATAATCTAATAAGGTTTTCGATTCGCTATTTCGTAATTCCGGTCTTACTTCCTTAACAATAACTTTTGCTAATTCAATTCTTTCTTCTGTATCATATTTTTTTGCAAGCTGTTCAAAAACATTCTTATCCATACTCGACTCCTTATTTTGACATAAATTAATTATTTCATAATTAAAAATAGGCTTACCAAATTTCGATAAGCCCATTCCATACATATTGTATTATTTTGATAATGCGATTTTGATATGGACTAAGTGGTGCTCTTCGTGCCAAGCTAATTTTGCAACTTTTGTTGCAACTGTTATTTCACCGTTTCGCTGGTGGGTAAAAGCACGAGTTAATTGTTCTTCCGTTAAACTATTCCCTAAAGATACGATACGCTCATTTATACCTTCCAGCAGTTTAACAGAACTTTCTACAGGAAGTTTTGTATCCGGTTGAACAGCCCACTTTTCCTGATCAAAAGCTGGTACTGTTGGATTCTCATCTGTTAATGCCAGCTTCAAACGTTGGTACATATTCAACTGAGAATCTGCAATGTGATGAACAAGCTGACGGACTGTCCAGCTGCCATCACGATATGTTCTGCTTAATTCCTCATCGCCTAATGAGTCAACAGTTCCCCTTAATCGAGTCGTGTAGGTTTCGATTTCCTTCAGCCATTCTTGAATATTTTCTAATGTTACTTTTTCAGGAACTTGTAATTCACCAATCGGAAATCTTACATCCATTTTTAATCCCCTTCCTGTTTTTTATACTTATTTATCGATAACATAAATTTTCTCATAATCCTCATTATATTTTAACATAAAAAACTAATTACCTCTTTTCAAAGAACACAGGTGACCCTTTAAATTTTCTATCCATAAGCGTCACCTTTTACTTTATCTTAAAAAACCACAAATAAAATTTCCATGAAATATAAAAGGTTATAAATAAAGTTAACCTATACTTCACATCTTCAAAATATTCTTCCCTACCACAATCTTATCCCAGTCAAAATGACGCCACTAATTAGGTTAGCTATACCGCTTGATGAAGATTAAACATTTTCGAAACACTTTATGACTCACCCGCTCAAATAACTGTTTACCGGTTGCTGACCAATCGCTTCGGCAAACATCTCCCTCGTGAAATCGGGAAAATACGCATCCGTGAAATAAAAATCTGATTCAGCAGACTGCCAAAGCAGGAAATTGCTTATCCGCTTCTCACCGCCCGTCCTGATAATCATATTAGGTGACGGCAGGTCCCCCGTGTACAAAAACTGCTGCATTTTTTCCTCAGTTATATCATCCTCGCTGATGTTCCCATTCCTAACTTCCTCAATCAGCGCTCTGGCGGCTTGGACAATATCGCCCCTGCCACCATAATTGAAAGCGAAATTGACAATAATACCGGTGTTTTTTTCTGTACGGGCAACTGCTTTTGCCAACACTTCCCGGGTTTTATCGGGTAACGGAGATATGTTTCCGGAAATCCTTATTTGAATATTTCTCTTCATAAACTCAGGAAGTTTTTTATTAAAAAATCTTACTGGTAAATCCATCAGGTAATTCACCTCGTTAGACGGTCTGGACCAATTTTCTGAGGAAAAGGCATACAGTGTCAGGACCTTGATGCCACATGCAATACCGGCATCAATAATCTCTTCCATACGCTTTGCCCCCGCATAATGGCCTTCGCTTCTACTCAGACGTCTTTTTTTACCCCATCTGCCATTTCCATCCATGATGATTGCCACATGGTCAGGATTGCCTCGATACATTTAACTTCACGCTCCTCCGTATTTATCCAATTCCAGTTCAAGCAGCCGCTCGCGTATTTCCCGTTTCGTAAAATTAAACGATTGCCAGTCATCCAGTGGATTATTCTTCATCGTCTGCTGGCGGAAATACAGCATACGTTCAAGCTCCGGATAATCCGGATCCATTTTGTAAAGTTCTATTAATCCCTCAACACCTGTATATGAAAGAGAATTAAGGTAATGAATATCAATCTTGCCGCTCTCCTCAAAACGCTCCAGATTCTCATTTACTATTATCTGTTCAATATGCATGACATTCAGTGCCGTATAGAACATCAAACCCGCAATCAGATAAAAGTGCAAAAGCGCCAGTCGCTCAAGCCAGACACGGATAAATGTGTAGGTGAAAACCACAATCAGGAAAATCATAAATGCATGAGCCAAAATCCGGTCCATGGTAAATCCATATGCAGCTTCATACATACTTAACCGCTGATACGCGGACACTAGCATCACTCCGCTGACGATAATCAGCAGTGAATACATCAGTTTAAGCACCAGCTTTAGTTTTGCCCCCTGTTCACGCACAAGCTTCAGACAACAAATCAAAATCGTCCAGTTGATCAATGTGACGAGTACCAGTTCGAAAAAACCACGTCTTGCATATTCCGCGTAACTGTATCCTGCCTGAAGTCCATCACCGAAAAAGTAGGTGAACTGAATCACAGCAAAAAGGGCGTAAACCGCATTAAGCAGAACCAGAATTGTCACTGCCGTTACCCCATTCCAGCTGATTGCACTTTTACCATTCTCCAAGTCTCTTTTCATCTGAATGGGCAGCCGTCTCGTATTCCGGAGAACCTGCAAAATTCCAAAAAAGAGAAACGTGAAAATCAAGGCAGCCACTGTGCGGAAAATCAATTCCAAGTTAAGATCAAAAATAAACTTTGGCAAATGAAGCACTATGTCCTTAAAGACAGCATCCGCCGACATTAAAAGACCTGTAATGACTCCAATGAGAGGGATACCAATCAGAAAACCAAGCATCACCCGTTTTACTGTCTGTGATGTGGATTTATTCATATTTCGAAATAGCTGATTAAATAATCTGTTGCAAAACCGGGTACTGTAGGCAACGCCCTGCCCGATTTTCGCCGCCATTCGCAGCAAAAATATGGGTTTACCCCATTTCAGGCTGCCGGGGCTTGTAATTAAAACCACGTGGAACAGTACAAGAAATGGGATAACTACGATATTCAGCAGGTAAAAAAGCCCATTGTCATACAGTAAATAACTCGCTGCCAGGAGCCAGATACACCCCATTATTAAGAGGCCAATCCTCCGGTGATTGAACCCGCGCCTAAACCTCACAAACACCACCAGATAGAACCCTGTCAAAAAAACCAAATATGAGACTCCTATCCGGGCATGAAAAAAGCTGATTTCTGCTAGTATGCCAAGCCCAAGACAACTGAGCATAAATAGCCATTCATTCTTCTTAATTATGGTATCCATCTACCGACCACCCCTTACTGTGTTATTCTATATACAAAGTAGTTCTATGTAGTTATGCAAAAAAATATTTACCTAAGCAGGACCAACTTCCAGCCGGATAATCAGTCCTTTATACAGATGTTCTTCTCCCCCATCGAAAACCTGCCAGGCATACAGGGTAGAGGAATCCAGTAAAAACAATACAAACAATAATGAAAGGAAAACTGAGCAGTGGATCAAACCATTCATAGGGAACTATTTTAAACAAAACCAAATACATAAAAAATAAATTCGGTACTATCGAAATGAAGAACGTGCGTCGCAAAAGCTTTCGCCCTCCAGCACCAAATTCCTTTCCAATCTCATAACCCAGCAGTCCCCAGAACATAATATATCCTGCCATAATAATAAATGGGATAGTTGTAAGCCTGGTCCACAGCGCCTCTACCCATCCCCAGTTAAAGTAGTTATAAAATAGAGTAAGTGCGATTCCCCCGGCAAAAATCCCGATATTCAACAGAACAAATAGCAATTGCATTCTGCCTGGGGTGATTGTCTCCTGACGCCATTGCCGGGCTATTTCCTCTGGTGAGCCTATCCGCAGTGTTAGTTCATCGTATATTTTTTCCGGGTCAAACGATTCCTCGTAAAGCAGTTCCTCAACATGCAGGCGGTAATCCTCCATGATTTTATTTTTATCCGGATGATTTCCAAGCAATGTCTCAAGCCTTGTGAAGAACTTTTCAACCTGATCGGTCATGATTCATTTCTCCTGATCAGATTGTTCATGACCTGAACATAACGATGCCATTCACTGGTTCGCTCCTCGAGAATCTCCTTGCCTTGCTCCGTAATGTGGTAGTATTTCCTAGCCGGTCCTTTTTCCCGATCCTGCCAGTAAAATACGATATATTCCTGCTTCTCCAGTTTGTGAAGTGCCGGATATAAGGTCCCTTCTTTAATTTGGAAATTGTGGTCACTGCGTCGATCCATCTCTTTCACCAGTTCATATCCATACATATCCCGTTCGTTAAGCAACTGCAAAATCAAAAGGGACGTGCTCCCTTTGATAAGCTCCCGGTTGAACATGTTTTCACCTACCTAGAATTATTAGGTATCTTTACTTTAATGGTTGAAATGATATTTGTAAAGAACTTTAACCTTCACTGCACTAAAAATTTATAAAACCCTACAATCCGATTAACACCCCGATCGTATTGCTTAAGTCAAAGAAAAAGCTCCCATAAACTATGAGGGCAGCTTTTCATCATTTCATACAGTCATTTTCCAGATTTTATTTTAACTCCTTCTTCATGCTATTCCCTCTGTTGTTATTCAGTCAGGCCACAGCAATCATCAAACCAAGATATCCGGTGAGTACAAAGAACATGGCCATCAAAAGTGACAAGGCAGGATGCATTTTCATTTTGGCAATATAGATCATACATATGAAAAACACAGCTGCAAGTATAAACATTACAACACTCACAAATCCAACATCAAGGGCGACCATCATTTCGGGATGAACCGTCTGGCCGTATATAGCTTGAAAAAGAGAAGATGCCCCTTCCTGTTCAATAATAGTCGCTATCTGATTGGGCAATGCCTGTTCTCCCATGAACGCCGTAATTGTAAATACGATAAGAATCAGAATGGATTCCGCTTTCATCCATGGCTGCAATTGATATCCTGGGTCCTTCGCCAATCTTTGACGGAACAGGAAGCCATTGATGATGCCGTATCCTAATAGCGGAATAAGCAGTAAATGTTTAAACAGCAATGCTTGACCATAATCAGTCAGCCAGCTGTTTCCAAAACGGTTAAAGATACTCGAAGATTCTCCGCTGACATCGTTTATAACTACATCCATTGTGAAATAACCGGATATAATCAAAGCAAGGACACATGTAATAGCAAGCGGCGTAAACCATTTCAGGCTCCGTTGCCAATCTACTTTTTCCGGAGTAAACCATCCAAAGATAAACAACAAACCGCCCCAGACACTGACAGCTAGCAAATGAACCGTATGTACTGTTGTGCCCCAAACCGCTTGAAGTCCGGAAGCGTGACTGGAAGCACCCTGGCCAGTCGCCAGCAGTACAACAAACAACAAGCCGATACCTGACAGGAGCCGGTCATTTGCTATGTTTCCAAATGCAATCAGGCAAAACAGCAACACAGATATGAAAAAAATAAACAGCCAGGTTCTGCCGGTGCCAAATTCAAATAAGACTACCTCAGCAGAAGTCCAGAGTCCCATGTCTGTTGTAAAATTAATAATGATTGTAAGCACAGGTGCGAAAGATAGCAGCCCAACACCAGCTGTTACTACCAGCAACAGCCATTTTGGCACATAAAATTTAGGCATTTGTCCTGCCAGAACAGAATATCCAAGCATCGTACCCATTAATAAAGAAAAACATAAATACAGCAGTCCCTGCGTTACAATAACCATATGACTCTTTCCTTACGCGCGTTTTCGCGCAAGGAAAATTACTATGGCTATAGCAATTACGGCTAGTGCAATGATCATAGCGATTACGCCACCCGAAATGCCGCCTGAGCCATCATCTCCTGTAGCTTCAGCACTGGCTGTCCCAGCATCTGCTTCTTCTTGAGATGATTCACCTGAATCTGACTTCGTATCATTACCAGATGCTGCAGAATCATCGGAACCCCCGGTTTCACTATTCGCATCAGTACCTGAATCCTCGGCTGTTTCTTCTTGACCTTCATTTCCTGTATCTACAGAAAAAGCAAACTGGCCTTCCACCAAATGGCCATCCGCGCCGAAGACTTCAAAAAACACCGTATAATCACTGGATTCCAGAGGTTCCGCAAACGATGCAGTAACTGTATCTCCTTCGATGCTTATTTCCTGAGATTCAATTCTCTCCCCATTTTCATTTTCCAGATAGACATCCTGTTCCTGCTCAATCGTTGTATTAAATGTCATCGTTATGGAAGTGATTTCATCGGTGACAGTTGAGCCCTCTTCCGGATTTGATGACACCACTACTGAATGAGCCTGGACAGCGGCACTCGAAAAGATAAACATAAAGACGAATGCACTTATTACAGTCATTGGAATATATTTCAATTAATTACACCCCTCATCTAATTTTCGTTTAAATCATACCATAAAAAGCTAACGGAATGTTGGGATATAACATTTTTTCACAAATTTTTCAAGTCGTTTGACGTATTTATTGCTGTAATGTCTAATTGTTGAAAAGATGTTTCCATTTAGAATCTATACCCAAGCCTCTGCCTATACAAAATAAAATTATAATCATAAGATGGGTAAGAAAGACACGAAAAATATCCGGAAAACAACCAAACCTATATTATACTTTAATACCTTTTTATTATTACGTATCCCTTCAATACGGTTCTTCGATAAAATGCTGATCCTACATACTCAGCTTTTTATCAAACTCTATTTTGAACTACAAATACCTTCATTTGTCTAAGGAGGTTTCATATATGCCCAATCAAAATAACCGAAAAAACAATGTTCACTCGTTTACAACAGCTGATTTATTACAACAACGTAATTTAGAAATCGTTGCAGCTGCATTACTTGTTACTGGAAAGCTTAGAATTGATTATGTAACCGTTTATCGAGATGAGCCAACAGTTGATGTACTCATTACTGGAGAATTACCGCAACCGAATTCTAGAAATAACAATATGAATCGAATGGCTAAATTTTTGAAGGACAACGGTGATATGACCATTAACGATGTTATGGGAGCGATTAATCAGCGTCTAAATGAATAGAAAGGAGAGATAATAAATGTTTGAAGAATTTGATGGAGTTGCCTTTAATCAAGGAGTAATCATTGTTGTATTAATTTTCTTGCTTATATTTGGAACTGTTACTGGCGGAAATGGCGGAAACCAAGGTGGAGGTCAACAAGTACAACAGGCTATGGCTTAAGTAAACGAATTACCACTTGGAATAAAATATATCCACATTCTATGAGTTATTCTCTCCTTATGAGACACTGATAATAGTCTTTTTTTAAAACGCTGAATCTGATTGTTCAGCGTTTTTCATGTACCCCATCCAGTTAGTTATCCCCTCCTCTTTTTAAGCCCTTTATCACCATTAAATCCATAGTGACTGTACTTTTTTAGTTCACTGATTATGTCAACTGTAATTCAAGTATCATACCTTTAGGTTGATTTCTTTTCTTTTTCAAAATGAACAAATATGTTGGTTATCCATTTCGATATTACCATTACAATTAAATATCCTAGTATTACATAAAGATAATTAATTCCATTCTTCACTTGAAACAAGTCAACAGTTGACAACAAAGGCCTCCATAAAAAAGCGAGTATTAAGCACAGACCTGTTGCATACAGGTAGTAATTTTTGTCATGGTTTATTGTCCATTGATAAACGAACATAAAAACTACTGGAACAAAAGATGCCTCAAAAGTAAATACAGGCAAATAAGGGATTAACTTATATGGAAAGCTCCATAATTCATTAAATATCGCTATTTCATCCAAATAATTTAACCAAACATGAATATTAAATCCAAAAAAACCAATATGAAGTGCTTTTTTTCTGTCGATAAATAAATATAGACAAATTAAAGATAATACAAAGACAGTTAGCAAAACCCAAAATTCCCATGAATGAAAGCTGGAATACTGTTGCCAATAATCAACCTTTATTGGTGTAAGTTTATTTTCTAATTTATTTATCTGTTCAATTTGTTTGATTTGTTCAGTCTCCAAAAATAAGCACCCCTTTTTAAATTTCCATGTGAAAACTCCAGGATAGACTTACCATTTAACAGCTTCTCCAATATTGCCTGTAATATGTATCTGCTGTTTGCAGCGCAGGATGTTGGATGATTAGAAAACTTGGGTGTCACCAAGCCTTTAGGTGACAGTCATAGTTGCACTTATGCAGTAAGAAAGGATTTTATTCTTAACTGCCAAAAAAAGCCTCAGCCCTTTAGCTGAAGCTCTTGCTGCATTATTGTTTATAAATTTGATGCAATTTCGGCCTCCGTTCCAACAACAAGCGGTTGGCAAATTCCTCATATGAATATTACACATCTAAATAAATATCTACTAATCCCATCTAACATTCATAAGCCATTTTCAGGAATTCATACCTATCACCGTTTGTATCCTGCATAAATATATCAGTATCCTCAAATCCAATTTTCCGATAAACCTTAATTGCTCGTTGGTTGAACGTTGCAACAGCCAGCGTTATTTTAGTTGGAGCGTATTCTGAGTGAACAAATTCTATACCCGCTTTCAGAAATTCCAATCCGTTTCCTTTCCCTGTCAAATCTGGCCGCATGCCTAAACCAACATCCACAATGCCATCCGACTTCTGGCTGGCTCTAAAAAAACCGATTAGTTCGTCGTCGTTTGTAACAGCAAAACTGGAGTCACCTCTCGCTTGGGAATCCAAAAATTCTTCCAGGTCTTCTTCATCTGCTTCGATATCATAAAAAGAATACTCACCATCATAATGCCAATTATAAGCAATTTCTTCCGCCTGCTCCTGTGTCATTTTCTTAAATTCATATGTCATTTTTTTGTAACCTCTCCCTATTCATACCATGCCTTTTTCGGTCGTTCCTCGGGATAACCCACTCTTTCCCGGTACCTTTTTCTTTCATCCGTAAAATCAAACCACTGTCGGTCCAATGCTGGATTATTCGCAAAAGCTACTACACAGCGAATTTGATCCTCCACACAACTATCAGTCCACACGCCTAATCGTTGTTCCAATTCATCAAGCAACGCCGCACCATGCTTATCTTTTATCTCTTCCAGTGAAAAAATCTGTAATTGATAAACCAGTTTCTCAGCCAGCTTATGACCGATGGAAGGAACCAACTGAAATTCAGCCAAACCTTTAATTTGGTTTGTCCTACCATATGACGCATTCAATATTCCAGACAATTGCCCGGTACTTTGGTTATGTATCTCGCTGATTTTAATCTTTGCCTTTTTCAGCTTTGCTTTCTCATCCGGTGTCAGCGGTAATCTCGGATTAGACATTATAATCACACCCCTTTATCGAATGATTTATTTTCAATAAATCCAAAACCAGCTACTTTACCCATTTAAACCCTCCCTTCCCAAAAATAATTTTAATCAAGAAATCGAAATAATCACTTTAATAGAGAGAGACAACTTAACGTATCACACCAGCAAAATATCCCTTCAACACCTGTTTATCGTTTTGATTTATACATATAAAAGATGAGGTAATAGCTGTTCTATCCGTCTGCCGTTCCAGCTTATCCACAGTTACTTCACAAATTATCTTATCTCCGGTAAAAACAGGACGCAAAAACTCAAATTCCATCGTCCGGGCAAGCACATTGTTATCCCCGCCAATTTTTGTCGGCAATGTTGCGGTAAGCAGCCCCTGGATAACAACTCTTCCTTGTTCATCAGGAGTAAGGTGGTGCGTTCCCTCGTCACCTGAAATTCGTGTAAATAATTCAACATCCTCCATCGTAAATGTCCGTTCAAATGTAATGATATCTCCTTCCTGTAACGTCAACTATCTCCCCTCCAGCATCATTCAGGTTAATTTTCCTTGTGACAAAATTTAAGTGCCGCGCCTTTCGAGAAAGCATTTACTCCTGCCACTCTCTTCGCAAAATGCCAAAGAGCAACATGTCTTCAGCCTGACCGTTCTTTTGCAAATATTCTCTATGTCCGCCTTCGTGCTTAAATCCGCATTTTTCATAGGCTGCGATGGCACGTTTGTTGCTTTCAAACACTGTCAGCTGGACCCTGTTCATATTTAATTCGCTGAATGCAAATCCAAGTACAAGCCGGAGAATTTCCTGACCATATCCCTTATTCCAATTTGTTTTATCACCTATCCCGAGTGCCAGCCACGCATTGCGGTTTGCCCAGTCAATCGAATCAAGCGCTGCAAAGCCGATTAAATCACCTGACTCCAGCACCCGTACTGAAAACAAATAATCATTATATTCTTTATGTTTTTTTACATACCATTCCTTCAGCTCTTCTTCGGTTTTCGGAAAAGCTGGAGATGCGTCCATTAAATGCATGAACTCTTCATCCTGATGCCACTGTTCCAGACTGTTCAGATCCTCTTCCTTAAATCTTGCAAGTTTAATTTTAGTTCCTTCCAATAATTTCATCTCGCTTTCCCCTCCTTATTAAAATTCCACAAAAAATGGCTGCGATGCTTCATCCAAGCATTGCTCAATCCGCTGTCTGAAGTTTTTCCAGGTAACCATCTTCAACGCTTCTTCAAGCGGAAAATAACCCGCTTCCAATGCCTCCTCAGTCGGAATCGGTTCTCCGTCGACCGGTTTTCCTAAAAATAATGTATTACAAATAGACTTTGTGACATTTTGATAGACGCCGCAGAACTTAATAATCTCAATATCCACACCGCACTCCTCTTTTGTTTCGCGGATTGCTGCTTCCTTCAGTGATTCCCCTTCTTCCACTTGTCCGCCAGGCATCTCCCAACCCCGACGCGGTCCTTTAATCAATAACAACTCATTATGATCATTTAAAATAATCGTTGCCGCTGAAACAATATGTTTTGGTGGTGCTATCATAACCAATACCCACCGTTACAACCGGCATAATCGTTGTGTAGTATATCGGTAACTTCATTGACAATTTTTATGTACATTGTTTAACCCCCTGTAAGAACTCTAAATCTCCTGTATCATCTCTACCCTGTTGCCAAAAGGATCTCTGAATTCAAACCGATCAAATCCGGGATCTGGAACAGATTAAAAGTATATCTCTTCAAACTGTCATCATCTATTATGCTTTCACCGATAAATGTTTCGTACAATTATACAAATCACAGTCCCAGCCACTCTCACATTTTACAAGCGTTGTAAAAGATGTATTATATAAGGACTCAACCATATTTCCACCAGGAATGAGTTCATTTAAAAGACGCTTTATAAATGCACCATGGCTGACAATCAGTACCTTTTGGCTGTCATGTTTTCCATTAATTTCATCAATAAACGACATTCCCCGGGAAATAATGCTTTCATTCGACTCAAATTTCATATCAAGCTCACGCCAGCGGGGCCCCCATTTTTCCATGCGTTCTTCTTCAGTAGTTCCTTCGATAAGCCCGCCGCTTCGTTCACGCAGTCTGGCATCCAAATACAGCGGAACTCCAGTTTTTGCCACAATAATCTCTGCTGTTTGTTTTGCCCGTAATAGATCACTGGAATACACGACATCCCACCCAGCAATTTCCGGTCTTTCGGCAAGAAGCCTTGCTTCCTGCAAGCCCTGTTCAGCAAGCGGTATATCGGAATTCCCCTGTGCTCTTCCTTCAATATTCCATTGTGTTATCCCATGTCGGATAAATCCCAGTTTAGTCATCGTAGCATCACTCCCCAATTATTAACTGTATCCATAATAACACAAATTTTCAGATAGGAAGGGGATAAAAAAATGAGCCTTCATTCAACAGGAGATTCTTTTCCCGCGGAATGAAGGTTCACCACTTGAGATAATAAGATTAGTCAACTTTATCTTGTTACGTCTCTTCACCCGAATTATCCCAGTTCTGTTCCTGGTCATCTTTATCAAATTCAATTATGACATCTGATACACCTTTTTCGTTCAAAATCTTTTTCTCGATACGATCACGGATTTTATCAGCCTCTGTTATTGTCATCTCCGGATCCAGTTCAATCTTCAATTCAACATACATTTCCTGGCCCTGTCGAATAACCTTCAGATCCCGTATATCCTTTACATGGTCTGATTCAAAAACGTACTCTCCAATTTTACTTTCCATATCCTCATCCGAAACACCTAAAATTCCGGCAGCATTATCAAGAAAGATCCGTCCAACCACATAAAACAACATAATTCCTATAATAACGGAGGCATAACCTTCAGCTGAGTGGAAAGGTGTGTAGGTTCCAATAAGGATACCGGCAATAGCAATTAAAGCACCACTTGTGGCCACTGCATCCTCTAAAAACACAAGTTTGGTTGCTGGTTTGGCATTACCTATATTTTTAAAACTTTCGCTCACAATTTTAAACCCCTTTATATCATCACCTTCCAAATCCTCTACTATTTCCTTCATTGCTTTATACCAAACAAACGATTCCAACACTACTGCAATTCCGAGGACAGAAATGTTCAACCATAACCAGGAACCGGCGTCCGGGGGATCAATGATATGGTGAACTCCTTTTTTAATCGTCTCATACGCCAGAATACCAACGACAATTACAGCTCCAAGGCATACTAAATTTACCAATCGGGAAAACCCCTCCGGAAAACGGTCGGTTGGAGCCTTTTGACTTAGAGCTGAGCCAGTGAATACAAATAATTGGTTTGCCGCATCTCCAATACTGTGCATAAATTCCGCAAACATTGCCACATTTCCTGTGATAAAATAAGCAATCCCTTTGATTATAGCAACAACTGTATTTATGATACTGGCCCATAGTGCTGATTTACTGCCTTTTTTCAACAGCTTGAATAATTCTTTCATAAATTTTTCCCGCCTTTTCACTGATACATTAATAAGGTATTACTATTGTCTCAACAATTGGTTGTCCTTACTCATTAGAATACAAAGTTTATTCTAAAGGTGTTGTGGAATATTAAAGCAGCAATAATTGCCGCCAGTCTGCAGGAAGATTTCAGGGGGGGATTTATATTTAAAAATCTCACCGATCAATGAGACGGGTATCGGGGTAGCATTATTTTCGGTTTTTCAAAAGGCAAAAAAAGAGCCACTGCAGAGAAAGCAGTGGCTCATTATCTCCAAGATATTGTCATTAGCTTGATGGTTTTGTATAATTCAGTTCCCAACTGATACCGTTCCTGTCTTTAACAATAGCATGTTTGGCACCCCAGAACGTGTCCTGCAGTTCCATTTTCACTTCGCCTTCCTCGGCAAGCTTATTATAGATATTCATAATCTCTTCCTCTGTATCCAAGTCTGGTCCAAGCAGCATATCCGTTCCCTGAACTGTTTCTTCACCAAATACATCCGCCATGTACACGATGCAGTTCTTATTCATGTGCAGTTCAGCATGTATGTATTTTCCTTCATGTCCTTTAAACATTTCAATACCATCTGCTAGCTGGGTGTTTTTAATTTCACCACCGAATACCTGCTGATAAAATGCAATCTCCTCCTTGCAGTTTTTGATTCGCAAATGCGGAACAATCTTTTTCATACATGTTCACTCCTCGTTTATAGTTGATGTCATGATACCATTTCGCAGGATATCAATAAAAACTTCCAGTGCTTTAGTCTGAAACGGTGATTTGGTTATAAATGCAAATTGTCTGTTAAACGGAAGTCCATCAACGTTTAAAATAGTCAAATCGCCATTTCGCACCTCTTTTTGGATAGCCCATTGCGACAGCAGGGTAATGCCAAGGCCGGCCTCTACTGCACCTTTAATCGGCTGCGTACTGCTGAAATTCATTTTTTTAGCCGGGGAAATACCAATGTCCTGAAACATAACCTCTGTTGCTTCCCTTGTTCCGGATCCACTTTCCCGCACAATCCATATTTCTTCTTCCAGCATTTTTGGTTTTACAACAACATTTTTTTGACTAAACGGGTGGCTTGATGAGGCAACTGCATACATCTGATCTGCCAGAAAAACCTCTTTCCTGAGTTGCTGTTCCTTAAAATGCCCTTCTACGATACCAATGTCAAGTTGATGAGACGACACCTGTTCAGCAATAAGGGATGTATTACCGATTGTCACTTCCGGCTTAATATCCGGATACATTTCACAAAGTCCGGCAATGATCTGTGGAAGTAAATACTCACCAAATGTGTAGCTGGCTCCTATTGAAAGCGGACCGTTCGCTTTATTCGTCAAGTCATCAACGAGTGTTTGCATATTCGTATAAAGTCCGAGAATCTCTTTCGCATGATGATACACGATTTCCCCTGCTTTATTCAGCCGGACATATTTATTGGATCGTTCCAAAAGTCTGGTGCCGATGGTTTCCTCAAACATGCGGATATACTGGCTGACCGCCGGCTGAGTCATGTGTAATTCCTCCGCAGCTCTGGAAAAGTTCTTTTTTTCCGCAACCGCAATAAACACACTTAAATGCTGATCCATGAAATCAACTCCCTTCACTTTTATGAATAACCGATTACTTATGATTACTATTATAATGATTTATTTCACTTATACAAGGCATTCTCATATCCTTGATACAGGAGGTTTTATTATGCCGAACATCAAAGGAATTTCACTACCCGGCGGAAAATGGCTTGCTGGTGTCGCATTTACATTTTTCATTGCATTGTTGGGTTATTTGCTCGCAATGGTACCGGGATTCGACCGTGTCGGGCAGCTTGCCTGTGCGATTATTCTTGCAATTATTTACAGACAGTTTTTCGGGTATCCGGAAACGATTCGGGCAGGGATTGGTTTTTCATCAAAACGTCTCTTGAGGGCTGCCATTATTTTATACGGTCTAAAACTAAACATTGACGTTGTTTTGAACGACGGACTCGGATTACTGCTTCGTGATGCAGGTGTCATTCTGTTTGCGATTCTGCTTACTGTCTGGCTGGCAAAAGTTTTTAAAGCGAACGAAACGATTTCGATGCTGCTTGGGGTCGGCACTGGCGTTTGTGGTGCAGCAGCAATCGCAGCGGTAGCACCAATTATTAAAGCAAAGGATGAGGACACGGCAATTGGGGTTGGTATCATAGCCCTGATGGGAACGGTTTTCGCAATCGGTTATACCATTATTCGGCCCATTCTGCCAATGACACCAATTGAATACGGCACATGGGCCGGATCCAGTCTGCACGAGGTGGCGCACGTTGCCCTTGCTGCCGCACCGGGGGGAGAAAACGCATTGGCAATTGCGTTGCTGGCAAAACTCGGCCGGGTATTTTTGCTCGTTCCATTATGTTTTATTTTAATTTATTTCATGAAACGAAAAAATAAGTCCACAGAACAGCCTGATACGAAAATTGAGTTTCCCTGGTTTTTGGTTGGCTTTATCATCTTAAGTATTTTGGGCAGCTATGTACTCGGCCAATCGATCCCGGTATCAGATGGCGTCATGAATATTGTCTTTGGTATCACGAATTGGCTGCTCACTGCTGCAATGGTAGGCCTTGGCCTCAATGTGAGTTTTCGCGACTTACGGACAAAAGCATTGAAACCATTAGTGGCAATGCTGATCACATCGGTATGTCTGTCAGTTATTGTTTATTTTATTGTATAAGTCCTGCACCGACTGGAAGAAGTCCAATTCCAAATTTATGTGCGATTTTGAAGCATATATGTGCGGTTTCACACCGGATATGTGCCGTTATGAAACATATATGTGCGATTTTAACGTGGATATGTGCGATTTGATATTTTCAAACACTTTTATCCGATCCTGAACAACCCCATGTTTACAATCATCCTGCCCGGGAAAAGAAATAAAACATTTCTTTTCCGCGAGGGAGCCATCATGAAACAATTAACGAAACTGGTTTTCATAGGCATTGTAGCCGGTATTATTCTGGCGGGATTTTTAAATATCATTCAGGCACTTACTGGCAACCAGGCTTATATATTGCTGTTTAATATGGATTATATCCCCATTTTAAGTCAATGGAATAACATATCCGGTATCGGAATGATTTTCCATTTTACAACATGCATTGCGAGTGTCGGTGTTCTCTACTTCCTTTTAAAACCTGTCCGGTGGCATGAGAGATTCCTCCCCTACTTTCTGACATATACAATTGGCGGCGGCATCCTGTATTCACTAACGGCATTAACCAATATACCACCAGCTTTAACAAACATAGCAGCCTGGGGATTTTGGACGCTCGGACACGGTTTATACGGAGTGGCTGTCGGTCTATTGGTGAAATATTGGAATTAACCTGCTGCCAAAATTCAGTTGTCACTGGCCCCCTATAGTGCTACAATAATTGATAATGAATCTCAATTACGAGGAAATGGGGAAGTATGATGAATGGGGAACATGAATTGTTTGATGTAACGATAATCGGCGGTGGTTCTGCCGGTTTATTTGCCGCCTATTATACTGGCATGCGGGAGATGAATACAAAAATCATTGAAAATCAATCCGATCTCGGCGGTACAGTATCCGTTTTTTATCCGGAAAAATATATTTATGATGTCGGTGGCATTGCAAAAATTTCCGGGGATAAGCTGATCGGACAGCTAAAGGAACAGGCGCTGATGTTCGATCCCACGATTATTTTCAATCAAAAAGTGGAACGTCTTGAGCGGCAAGATGATGGTACATATATCCTCACAACAAACACAGGTGAAGTGCATCACACCAAAACCGTGATCATCGCAGTCGGTCCGGGTGCCTTTTCCGTTAATCGTTTAAAACTGAATAATGAACTCATCAACCCAGGAAAACATATCCATTACGAATCTGTTGATCCCGAAAAATTTGCCGGAAAAAGCGTCCTTATTTATGGTGGCGTTAACACCGCTGTAACGCTGGCAAATAGTTTATCGGGTATCGCAGAAAAAGTGCTTCTGATGCATAAACATGATAAATTTAAAGCCCTCGAACCGGATCTTGAGCAATTGAAGCATTCAGATGTTGAAATTCTGACACCATATACGATGACTGGACTTAATGGGCATCAGGATGAGCTTACTTCTATCCATGCCCGGAATATTAAAACAAAAGAAGACAGGAGTATCCCAGTCGATGATCTGATTATTTGCCAAGGGTACAGCTTTGATTTATCACCGGTTACAGACTGGGGATTCACTCTGGAAAGCAGGCGTATTCCGGTAAATGAAAACATGGAAACGCATATGAAAGGCGTGTTCGTTGCCGGTGATATTGCCGGCTACCCGCAAAAATGGCGCCTGCTTGCATCCGCATTTAACGAGGCTATAACTGCTGCTAATCATGCTAAATATCATGTTGATCCGGCTGCTGTCAAGCAGGTGTACAGTACGATTGTATTTGATGAATAGAAAGCTGATACTGCTGTATCGACAGGCAATTAAAAGACCGATTAATATAGACAAAAGCCCGGCATGATATGAGCATGCCGGGCTTACATTCAGTATTTCAATTTTAATTGCTGTCCCTTAATTTCATATACAGAATCAGCAACCCGATTCACAAATGTCCGATCATGTGAAACCAGGAGAATCGTTCCCTGATAGGCTTTCAAAAATTTTTCCAATGCCACGATACAATCAACATCCAGAAAATTCGTCGGTTCATCCAAAACCAGCACGTTGTATCTTCCCAGAAAGAGCTGAGACAGCACAAGTCGAATCGATTCCCCGCCGCTTAATTCCCGCACATCCTTTTTTATATCATTGCCGGTAAAATTCATGGCATCCAAAACAGCCCGAATTCTTCCCTCATTTTGGTCGCTCCTGTTTTTCATATACGATAGTACCGTCTCCGCCTTGTTAAACTGAAAATCCATTTGTTCGTAAACGCCAAAAACCACTTTTGGAGACAACTCAATAGCTTCCCCCTGATTTACGATATGCTTGAGGAGTGTCGTCTTTCCGGAACCATTTTCTCCAGTTAGGGCAATCGTTGCTGCCAGAGGAAATTGGAAACTTGCCTCCCGCAAAAGCAGTTTATCACCGGCATACAATGTTAATCGATCCGCCATAACCGGAAACTTGTTATGCATCTGAAGTGCCTTGGACTGATGAAAATAAAGCGATTGTTCTTCATCTGGTGCTTCCACAACATCCAGCTGTTCGACCCGCTGCTCAATAGCTTTCGCTGCACGCTGTACCGACTTCTGGCTGGTTCCTTTTGATTTCGTCATAAACATTTTGTTAGCCTTTGCCTTTGTATCAATTTTGGACAACTTTTTATTGGATTGCGTCACCTTTTTGGCTTTTTCCATTTTCTCATCCGCAGCTTTTAACAGCCTGGTTTTCTCCTTCACATACAATTCATGCTGCTCCTGCTGCTGTTTTCTTTCCAATTCCTTCTGTTCTGCATAATCGGTATAGTTTCCCGCGTATTCGGTGATTTTTCCATTTTTGATTTCCCAGATCTTTGTGACCAGCTGGTCCAACACGTATCGGTCATGGCTCACCAGAATCAAAGCTCCATAGTAGTACCTTAACTGATCGATTAAAAAATCAATTCCCGCAGTGTCCAAATGTGTTGTCGGTTCATCAATCAGCATCATTTCATAATACACTGAAAACAGTTGTGCCATCTTCATTCGCGTTAATTCACCACCACTCAGTTCTCCAATATCCGTTTTTGGAACCGATAATTTACCGAGCAGTTCATAATCCATCTCACCATCGACTGGCTGTGCAGTCTGTTCAAAGTAACCAATATCAGTCAGGCGATGGATTTTTCCTTTATTTGGATGAATATTTCCGTTTATCAATTTCAATAACGTACTTTTTCCTGATCCATTTTTTCCAACAAGTCCAATTCGATCAAATTGGTACACCGACAGCTTCGGAATATCCAACACCAATTGATCTAAAAAGGACACCTCGATGTTGGTTAACTCCAGTTTTAATTGTTCCATATCTATCCCTCCGTATAAAAAAGCACAGACATCTGCCTGTGATCCGAGTCAACGAAAGTGGAACAAACCCTGTTTTTAGACAATAAACTTTTATCATAAAGGTTTTTTTATACAAAAATAAAGAAAGACAGAACGAGCCGCCTTTCCACAACTGAGATTTATACATATTACGGATTCTTAAAAAAGGACAGACTACTCCCGTTTACTCCGCATTCACAAGCAGAGCCTTTGAACGTATTAGATTACTGGTTCAAAGTTGGGAATCGCAATCTCATCGCGTGTGTCACTTTTTAATAATCCTCCTTAAATTATAATTTCAATTTAATTATATGCAGTAATGTTAAGTTAGTCAACTTGATTTTTGCTTATTCTGTAATTAATAGTCCAAAACGAAAAACACAATAATTTATAGATGTTTGAAACTTCATACAAAGTGACGATACACATTTAAATCAAGCTGGAACTTGCTCAAAAACACTACCCCTTCGGCTTCGAGTGATAATTTCTGCACCTGGCCCATTTCCTCATCACGGATAGTGATTTTTCCTTCCGCATTAATAACCCGATGCCAGGGTAATTGATGTTTTTTGCTCATGGAATGCAGAATTCGCGACACCTGTCTCGCACCTCTAGGACTGCCGGCACATTTCGCAACCTGCCCATAGGTCATCACCTTACCGCTCGGAATGTTCTTTATAATTTTAATGACATCTGCAGTGAATTTTTCCATGAAACAGATCCTCCCCATGCTTAATCTCTTCTCATATTCTATCATGAAAACGAATGAATGGTAGCACTGTAAAACAGATACTATTGCAGCATTTATATGTGAACTTCTAACAGGCTGACTGTGAACTTCTAGCACTTGAAAGTTAATTTCCAGCACTAAATTGTTATTTTCAAGCACTTCACTTGTGATTCGATATTTTGCCAGAAAACCCCGTTAATCGGAAATCCCGCCAAAGTTCACATTTTTACACATCATAATACTTCACAAAATAATATGCACTTTACAATAGTGTGCATCATACAGTATAATCTATTCAGGAGCTGATAACATGAGCGGAACAAACGAACAGATTGATAAACTGATGCAGGAATTACGACGCGGCACGATTACAATTGGTGTACTTAGTCAGTTGGAGGATCCCCAATATGGCTATTCGCTGGTTTCAAAATTAAAGAATTACGGGGTTGACGTTGAACCTGGAACATTATACCCGCTGCTTAGAAGACTGGAAAAACAGGGGCTTCTGGACAGCAAATGGGATACAAACGAATCAAGGCCAAGGAAGTATTATCTGTTAAGTAAAACAGGCAAAGAGGTATATGAGCAGCTTTGTGTTGAGTGGGAACATGTTGTATCAAGTTTGGATAATTTAATTAAAGGGACGGGAGGACGAGGAAATGGAGATGATTGAACGTTATATTTATGCAGTGACACAAAAGTTGCCGACTTCGCAAGGAAGCGACATTGCGAAGGAACTTCGTGGTCTTATTGAAGACATGTTAGAGGAACGTACACAAGGCGGTAAACCAACGGATAAAGATGTGGAACACGTTTTGATTGAACTAGGGAATCCCAAGCATTTGGCACAAAAGTACCGCGGCACAAAGAAACACCTGATTGGACCAGAAATTTTTGATTTGTATATTCTGGTTTTAAAAATTGTTTTGATTTCTCTTGCTGCTGCGATCGGTATTGGCTTTATTATACAAACAATTTTGGAGCCTATTTCCATTCTGGATCATTTCATTGAGCTTATTGTTTCGATGGTTACGGGAATTCCAACTGCTATCGGATGGACTACACTTGGGTTTGCACTCGGCGAATATTTTGGTGGATTTAAGCCAAAGGATTTACAAATCGATAAGGACTGGAACCCTTCAAGTCTTGCACCTGTTCCAGATAAAAAACGGCAAATCAAACGATCTGAATCAATTATAGGTATAGCATTTTACACGTTATTAATCGTAATGTTTGCTTTTTCCTATGAATATTTCGGTATTTGGATTTTTCATGAAGAATTTTCTGGGGTTGTATCATTTTTAAATGAGAGTACGTATGCTTCTTACCTCTTCTTCATTATTCTCATTCTTGGATTTGGAATATTGAAGGAATCTTTAAAGCTTGTTTCTGGGAAATGGACGTATAAGCTTGTCATCTATTCAGCAATAATCAATTTAATTTCGATGGTAACCGTTATAATCATGATTAATGGGCCGGCATTTTGGAATCCGAATTTCATGGTTGAACTAACTCAGGCAGGCTTACTCTCTGAAGACAGTGATGCATATGTGACTGTAAGCAAGATATGGGAACAATCCACATATTGGATTCTGGTTCTACTTGTAATTGGGTTAATATGGGATGTAATCGATGGGCTTATTAAAAGTCGTAAAAGCTAAGCTTGTATCAATTCAGCGAAATGATTAAATAAAACAGCGCACCAGCTCACAAGAGTTGGTGCGCTTGTTCAAATTATCTACTGCAGGCTGACTTTCAACACGGTGCCTTCAAAATCCCGCATAACAATTTCTTTTGAAGTTTCACCGTTCGTCACAACAAGTATCACATCTTTTTCCTGCAAAATATCCACCTGCTTCTTATTCAGCAACAGTTTTCTTGGTTTTTTCTCATTATAGATGTCGATGATTGCGCGGACGCCGTTATCAAGGCCACGCAGATCTTTTGTATGAACTGTAGCTGTGCCGTTATTATCTTTTGGTACAATGACAGCTTCTTTTGGCTGTTCTCCGCCATTACCATCAGCCGTTGTAATGCGTCCTTCCGGTCCGTATGTGAGAGGGTCCGCTTCTGAGCTGTTAAGACTTTTGACAAATTCAACCGTTGCCTCTAAATCAGATGGGCCAGTTACCGGGTTTTCACCAAGTTCACTGATTGGTGCATATTTATCACCTGTTGAGGTACCCATGTAATTGTTAACTGTCAGCGTGTACGTTTTGTCCATATCGATTGGCGATCCATCCGGCAGCGTAATATCAACTACTTCATTCGTTTCCGGATTCCACGTGTAATGGAATCCGCTGATGCTGTAATCCGGTCCATATTGCGGTGACAGTTGTGCCTGGATAATTGGATAAAGGTCTTCACCTTTGATTTCAAACATCATAAGCGTATTCCCAAATGGCTGGATATTGTACAAGTCCCCCCACGTAATGTCACCCGCGAGCAGGTCATCACGGATTCCGCCGCCATTCATCATTGCAAAATCACTGTCCATGGCGGCATTCATGCCATCAGCAATCAGATTGCCAAGTCCATGGTCGCCATTATTGGAATAATCACCTGTTAGATCTTTGGCATTATAGCCGACCACTTCATTAATAATTGGTGCAACCATGTCGGCGTATTTTTGTAAAATATCAGTTACTGCCGGGTCCGGTTCAACCTGGCTTTGTTTTACAAAAACAACTTCTGCCTCTTTGCTGACGATATCACCCGTTTCACGGTCAATTTCCACATCCACATCAGCAAATGCTTTTCCATATTCAGACGCCTGCACGATTAACTTTCCGTCAACTACCCCATTGTTAACAACATGGTTATGAGCGGAAAAAATCACATCGACTTCATCATCCACAGCATTTGCCAAATTAGCAGCCTGACCTGTCACGGTATCACCACTTTGCTGACCTGGAATATGGGACAACAGGACAATCGACTCAACACCCTGCGCTTTCAATTCAGCGACAGCTTCATTTGCTGCGTCAGAGGCATCAGTAAATTCAATATCCTGAATCCCCGACGGCATCACCATTCCTGCTGCTTCCTGTGTGATGACGCCGACAAAGCCAATTTTCTCACCATCAACTTCCTCCACATAATATGGCGGGAGAAATGTATCACCGGTATCTTTGTAAACACAGTTGGCGCATAATACCGGAAAATTCATGCCATCGTAGTCCTTCGTTCCGTCCGGATGCTCGCCGCCATTGACCATGCGCAGCAGTTCATCGGTTCCTTCGTCAAATTCATGATTGCCGACAGTACCGACATCAAAACCGATTTCTTCCATAATTTCAACTGTCGGCTCATCCTGCAGCAGTCCCGACACCGGCGAACTTCCGCCAATCATATCGCCGGCATGAACGATCAGCGTATTCGGATTCGTCTGCTCCCGCTGTTTGATTGCAGCAGCGGTATAGTTCATTTTTCCATACGTATGGAATGTGCCGTCCCCATCTGGATCAAGCTCATATTGCTGATCAATTTTTCCATGCAGGTCGTTCATACTGAGCAATTGAACGGACAAGTTCCCGTCATCTGCCCCATTATCGCTTCCAGCAAATGTGTAGCCATTCTCCTGTGCTGAAGCCTCATCCCAGAAAAACACCCGCTTTTCAACAGGGACATCCGCCCAGTTTTCCGGCAGCACATATTCTTTTGTGTCTGAGTTTCCAACATACTTATCAAAAGCTTCCTGATTATCATGGGTCCGGAAAACAAATGGCAGCTCCAGAAGCGGATCTTCTGGATTCCAAATGCCAAGTCCAGCATCTTTTGCTTCTTTTACCGCATTTTGGTAGGTTGGATACACTTCTTTGTTGAACGGTGCGATGAAATACGTTACCGCATAACCTTCCCGTACCATTTTCAGATTAATGTTTGTTCCATCTTTTTTCCGGACAATTTCAGCCAGCAATCGTCCATATGAATCGGTTGGTTCCTCACCGACTTTTACTTTCACTTCATCACCCGGCTGAAGCAAGTCCTTCATATAGGATTTTGCCTCTTCACCAAACCGTTTCTGATTGGCATTAATTTCATCCCGGGCCGGGTCATCGTTATGTGCCGGATATGTTTCCGGTGTATCAATATTTAACAGGCGAACTTTTGATGTTCCCAAGACTGGTGTCTCCAGATGAATCGTGTCACCATCTGTAATGCTGGCAACGGTGGATTCATAGGTTCCCGCAGCTGACGGCGGTTCCGGCTGTTCATCAGCAATTTGAATATCTGACTGTTCAGTTGGAATCAACTGATAGGAGTTATACTGACTGACAATCGCTGTAATATCGTACCATTTCTCCGGTTCAATCTGTGACACATCAAGTGCATTTTCCATCACTCGAAGTGTCGTGCCATTGTAGTCGGAATCTATCAGCGAAATATTGTATCCTCCGCCGGCTGGACTGTCAGGAATATTGTCAATGTAGCCATTTACCTGGACAAGCTCCCCTGCATATGACTCTGCAACGGCAGGGTCCTGAAGATCAGCCAGAGTAATAGATTGCGGTGCAGGCAATTCCTGTCCCGTTTCATGAACTTCGATGGATGATGGAATAACCTCTTTTAAACCATTATACGAATCAAGTTCTCCGAAAACTTTTATTCTGTCCCCTTCCTCCAGCTCCGGAAATTCACCTTGTTCAAATGCAAAAATATTGATGCCGCCTGTCTCGTCTTGTATGTAGGTTGTAAATTGAGCACCATTACTGATTGCATTGCTGTCAACGGTTACAACGCCTTCAACCGTAACGGCAGTTCCATCAGGCAACTCCCGAGCGTCTGCAATCGTGTATTCTTCACCTGGATCGTTCGGATCATCCGGCGGGTCTTCCGTACCAGCACCGTCCATTGTGTGACTGCCAAGGTATGCGAACGTATCAGTGGCATAATCTGTCCACTCTGATTCAGCATATATTACATTCGGCTGCTTAACCTCCGCATTGCGGACGAGCGTGACATCCTTTGCATACTCATTGTCATTGCCCACTGTGCCGATTGCATCCACAACATCGCCGTTCTTTTTTAAAACAAATGCATCATTTCCATTGAAATTAATAACAGACGAGTTCTGCAAATCTGCCTCCGCCAATATTTTCTGAGCGGCGTTCTGATGTGCGATGACATATACCTCATTATGTTCCAGCGTTCCGGACAACTGTACAGATTGCGTTGGCTCCGCAGCACCGTTGCTGTACAGCACAATTGAGAAAGCCGATAAATCTATCGTGTTTCCCGTGCCATTGTACAGTTCAACCGCTTTATTGTACGAGGTTCCTTCCACATATTCCGAAATGAATAAACCTTCCGACATATTTTCACCGCCTGCTGCTTTCACCAAAAGCGTTGAATAGTTCATGAAAACAAGTGTGAAAATAAGAAAAAGACTCAGTATCCGCTTCACAGTTGAATTCTTCATCGATACCCTCCATTATGAATAGATTATGACTCACTATTAATATGGCATAGTAGAAAAGGCGATACAATAAATAGTTTGTAAAAAAACGGTTAATTTTTACTATTTTTATAGATTTTTTTGAAAAAAGGTACATAATGCCTATGTGCTGAACAGTACCGGTGTCACGTGTCCTAATAGAATAAGTAAGATGCGGGGTTATTGAAGTTGATGTTTGGCCCGTAATGGTTGATGTTTTTCTCGTGAGGTTGATGTTTTTCTCGTGAGGTTGATGTTTTTCTCGTGAGGTTGATGTTTCGCCTATGTGGTTGATGTTCTTCCCGTGCAGTTGATGTTTCGCTCGTAAGGTTGATGTTCTTCCCGTGCGGTTGATGTTTCGCTCATACGGTTGATGTTCTTCCCGTGCGGTTGATGTTTCGCTCATACGGTTGATGTTCTTCCCGTGCGGTTGATGTTTCGCTCGTGCGGTTGATACTTGTGTCGTATCAGGCGATGCTCTCCACTAAACCAGTCATTTTTCCACTTAGAAAACTTGGTTGTCACCAAGCTTTTCAGTAATAGCCATAGTTGCGCTTATGCAGTAAGAAAGGATTTTATACTTTCTTAACTGCCAAAAAAGAACAGCCTCATTTGGACTGCTCTTCTTAAAAATATCCTATTCCAGTGTCTGGGCCGGTTTTGGCTTGCGTGCCAGTGCCATAATTCCAGCGATTAAGTAAAAGATTGCTGGTATTACAACACCAAGAACGGTTACAATCGTACCCAGAACAGATGTAATAATCAAAATAATTCCGGCTGCTTTTGGCTTTTTATTTCCCTTAAGAAAAACTGCTGCAATAATTCCTAATATCAAAGATACTACAGACACAATCGCAAACAGCATAATGCCACCCGACATAGTTTCAAACACAGCCATATAATCACTTGCTGACATTTGGGGGGTGGCCATGTCATTTGCCAGATTCGACATAAGCTGTTCATTGTTTAAGAACGCTGCTCCAGCAAAGCCCCCAAATGCACATAAAGCATATAATACAACTCCAATGATTGATAGTACAATTTCTCCTGTTCGCTCCATTCCATTTTCTCCTCCTTTTAACTTCACCCGGCTCGCTCCATCAGGCTGACAACATATCGATCGAGCCTTTCTTTCATCATCTCATTAGTCAGCCCGGTAACACCAAATGCTTCCCAGCCAGGATAAACCTCCGGCGGACCAACCAGCATATCCGCCACTGATAATAAATCCCAGTATGGCTCATATGTAAACTTTGACCCGGCAAGCTTCCTGTACTCCCTGAGAAACCCATCCGCAGTTTCCACTCCATATAACATGGCAAGGTTCACCCGACAATGACCGATGTCAACGCCACGGGGACCTTTGCAGCCATTAACCCAATCCACAACACCACTGACCGACCCATCTTTCCACAACACATTTGCCGGGTGATAATCCCGGTGTATAAAGCATTCCCTCGTTTCCGGACATGGACCTTTTAAAAGATTAATAGCCTTTTTCCATGTTGTTGAAACATTCGTCCAAGCTGGTACTTCAAATGAAAAAATATCATTATAGCTGCTGTGCCGATATGGAAAGTCATCGGCATCCATTCCGTGAAAAGCCTCCAATGCTTCCGCCAGTCCATAAAGCCACTGGTCCATCCACTTGGGATTCAGTTCCACTTCACCATCCAGATATGTCATCAGAATAGTTGGGTTACCGCAAATATCACCATTTTTATCATATGCAATAAATTCCGGACTTACAACCCCTGTCTTCTTTGCCATTCGGAGACATTCCGCTTCATGATGTGCCAAATCAGGCTCTTCTCCCAGCCATTCCTCATTATCAAACTGTCGGACCACGTAGTGATTTAATTTCTGACCTGATTGAAGGGAGATGCGATGCAGGGTGGATGATGTACTCCCCTTCAACTGTTGGAACGATTCAACCGTTGCTTTTGGATTCGTATTATCAACGACCCAATCCAGCACTTGTTTTGATAATTTTGTATTGGTCATCATTCAGCAGCCTCCATTCATCATGTAATACGATTAATTATATAAAAAGTTTCGTGATTCTCAAAATATCCATGACAAACCGATATTCTTTTGTTATGCTTATTTTGAACAGTTAAATAATTTCAATCTCACTACTAGGGGTGCCCAAAGTGCGGGCTGAGAGGAAAGCGCAAAACAGCTTTCTGACTCTTATGGACCTGATCTGGTTAATACCAGCGGAGGGAAGTAGACATGCATTCTTTTCTAGCAGACTATTTCAAGTCAGGTCCTTCACCGGATCTGACTTTTTTATTTCCCCAGGAACAGTCCCCCTAATGAAAGGAGGGTTTTATTGAACCGAACCAGATTAATGACGACGATGGCTGTATTTGTTGCGATCGGGGTAATCGGATCCCAGTTGCTCTGGTTCCCGGCGGGTGTTGCAAAAGCTTATCCTGTTCAGCACGCCGTTAATGTGATGGCTGCAGTAACACTTGGGCCAGGTCCGGCTGTAGTGATTGCATTCATGATTGGTCTGCTCCGGAATATGCTGGGACTTGGTACACTGCTCGCTTTTCCCGGCGGCATGATCGGTGCTTTTTTAGCCGGAACACTTTATAAAAAAACGGGCCAAAAAGGTATGGCGGCACTCGGCGAAGCGGTTGGAACAGGGATACTCGGCGCACTCGCTTCGGCCCCTATTGCTAACCTCTTGATGGGTAGTTCTGCCGGCGCATTATTTTTTCTCCCATCATTTCTTGTCAGCAGTGTATCCGGTGCATGCATCGGCTGGCTTGTTGTCGCAAAAATGAATCAGCGGCATTTATCACTAGAAAATTAAATAATTCGGAAGACTGCTGGGGGCGCTGTTTTGGCTGAGAAAAGGATATTCCTTTGTCCCTTGGAACCTGATCAGGATAATTCCTGCGCAAGGGAAGTAGTTACGGACTCACAATCTCCTTCTAATAATTCCCCGGCAGCTTCCATAACCATTTCAAGGAGGCATTTTTCATGACATTTTCACAAGTTTTACGCGAAGAAAATAAAGACATATTTCAGGCCATTTTTGACCATCCGTTTGTTGATGGAATCGGGAAAGGTGATGTATCGGATCAGGCAATTGCCCACTATATCAAAGCTGATTTTGAATATTTGAATGCGTTTATTCGCATTTATGGCATCGCAGTCGCGAAATGTGACTTACGTGATGATATGCGGTTCTTCGATGAGCAGATTCAATTCGTACTGAACAGTGAAATCCACCCGCACCACAATTTTTGCGATCACATCGGGGTCGGATATGATGAACTTCAGGGATACCCGCTTCCACCAACAGCCGATCATTATGTCAAACACATGATGTACCATGCACAACTGGGAAGCCTTGGTGAAACGCTGTGTGCGCTTTTACCATGTCCCTGGACGTATTTGGAAATCGGTCAGGAACTAATGGAAAAATATCAACCAAATGAAAACCACCCTTTTTACCAGTGGATCAGTTTTTACGCAGATGAAGAGGTTGGAAAAATAACAACGGAAATGCGGGAGCGGCTAGATAAAATTGCCGAAAATTCCTCATTTGAACAACAACAGAAGATGAAAGAAGCTTTCCGCAAGAGCTGCCAGCTGGAACTATCATTCTGGGAAATGGCCTATACGTGTGAAGAATGGCCGTTGAAAGATGCGGTGATCAGCAAATGAACCATATTCCAAGTGTACTGACCATCGCAGGCACTGATCCAAGCGGCGGTGCCGGAATTCAGGCCGATTTAAAAACATTCCAGGAGCTGCAGGCATATGGGATGTCTGTGATTACATCCGTTGTTGCTCAGAATACAACCGGGGTCAAGCAGGTTCACCATCTGCCCGTCGGAATGATTAAAGAACAGCTAAATGCTGTTACTTCCGACATCCCAATTCACGCATTCAAAACCGGAATGATTGCCACGGTGGAAATGATGGAGACAATCGCCAAAAATGTAACCGATTTGGATGCTCCATTTATTATGGATCCGGTCATGGTTGCCAAAAGCGGTGATCCTTTAATTGCCAGAGACGCCCGCCGCTATTTGAGAGAAAAGCTACTGCCAATGACAACGCTGATAACACCTAATTTGCCGGAAGCAGAAGATATTGTCGGATGGAAGATCGAAAGTACAGAAGCCATGCAAAAGGCGGCAAAAGAAATCGTCCATACGTACGGTGCTGGTGCCTCATTAGTAAAAGGCGGTCATCTGGAAGGTAAAGCTGTTGATATTTTATATGATGGCGAAAATGTAAACACCTTTGAAGCGGAGCGGATTGATACGAAACACACACACGGAACCGGGTGCACCTACTCTGCCGCGATTACAGCATACATCGGCAGAGGGGAAACGTTACCTGCAGCTGTAGAAAAAGCAAAAAACTTTGTGACAGCAGCAATACGCGACTCCTTCCCACTTGGACATGGGAGCGGTCCGACAAACCATTGGGCATTGCGCCAGGAAAAGGTGAAATAATTGAATAAAATAATCATTAACAAAGTACGGGCAAAGCAGCCTTTAATCCATCATCTGACAAATCAGGTGGTTATGAACTTTACAGCAAATGGTTTGCTCTCCTTTGGCGGTGCACCGGTTATGGCAAAATCCGAAGAAGAAGCAGACGATATGGCTTCTGCTGCCGATGGTGTCCTGATTAACATTGGAACAATAACTGCACCGGAAATCCCGGCAATGATTGCAGCCGGTAAGACAGCTAATAAAAAGGGAATTCCGGTTGTACTTGATCCAGTTGGAGTTGCAGCCACTCCATTTCGCACGGATGCAGTAAAAAGGATCTTAAACGAAATTCAGCCTGACGTCATTAAAGGGAACGCCGGTGAACTCGCCCACCTTGTGCAAATTCCCTGGGAGACAAAAGGAGTTGAATCATTGGGTGATGGAAATGCCGACGATATTGCCTTAAAAGTTGCGAAAACCTATCAAACCACCGCAATTGTCACCGGAAAAACCGATGTCATTTGCAGCGGTGAGAAGATTCTCTACAATGACACCGGCAACCCAATCCTTGGAAAAATAACCGGTGCCGGCTGTTTGCTCGGATCTATTCTAACAGCCTGCCTGACAACAGACGATTCAATTGATCAACAGGCACACACTGCGCTTCGGTTTTACGGATTGGCTGCAGAATTTGCCGCCAATGGACTGGAAGTAAATGGACCAGGAACGTTTCTGCCGCGATTTATTGATGCCTTGTCACTCGAAACTAACAAATTGGAAAGGATTTAGTTTATGAATCTTCGAAAATACCTGATTATGGGCAGTCAAAATTGTGATGAAGATCCTGTCAAAATATTGGGAGCTGCAATTGACGCAGGTATCACCGTATTCCAATTCCGGGAAAAGGGCAGCGACGCCCTGACCGGCAATGCCAAGCTAAGGCTCGGATTAAAATTGCGATTGATGTGCTCCCGTTATGACATACCATTTATTGTTAATGATGATCTCAACTTAGTGGAGCCATTGGAAGCTGACGGAATCCACGTCGGACAGGATGATCAGGACGCTCAACAAGTGCGGGAGACGTTTCCCGATAAATTTCTTGGCCTTTCTGTCTCCAACCAGTCAGAAGTAAGCTCAAGCCCGATTCACCTGGCAGATTACCTTGGAGCTGGTCCCATGTTCCACACCTCTTCCAAGAAGGATGCGAAAATGCCTGTTGGTCCAGAGTGGATTGAGCAGCTTCGCAGGGAATATCCGGACAAACCGATTGTAGGTATTGGCGGAATCAATGAAAATAACGCTGCTTCGGTAATGGATGCCGGGGCGGATGGTGTTGCAGTGATCTCGGCTGTAACGAAGGCAACAGATATTAATGCGGCAGTGCAGCGGCTTTAGCCAAATGAATTCGCAAATCATTGGGTCATAGAGTTTGTGCGGAAAATTCTTGTTATTTCGGAAATCACCTCTTCATTAATATTATCGTACCAAACACCAAAAAAGTGGCATCCATTTTTAAAAAGATGCCACTTTTTTTCTTTTCAATACGATTTATAGAGTGAAGACTACTTTTTATGCCGATCAGCATAAACAGCCATCGCATCACGCATGAACACTGCAAGCCCGTCGCCAAACTGGTCGATGTTCTTAGTGAAACGTTCATCATCCACATACATTTGCCCGAGTCCTTTGAAAGCATCCAGGGAATAGCTGCCCATTCTATTCAGGAAATGGTACCATTTTTCAATACCTTCCTGAGCTACGTCAGAATCCGGTGCTTCATGACGAATTGCTGCCAGGTCTCTATAGATGGCATTGAATTCATCTCCGAATGCTTTTTTCTCATCTTGGGACATGCTATTGATTTTGGCGTTCGATTCATCAACAGCTTTATCGCCCCAGCGTTCACGTGCTTCCTGTTCGTATGGGTTATGACTGAAATCAAAGCCTTCAAATTTTTCTTTATTGCTCATTTTAATCTCTCCTTTCATATCTTGAATGGTCTTATCAACCGTCGCAATCATTTTGTCGAGTCTGTTTCGTTTCTCCAACAGTAGGTTACGGTGCATCTCCAGCGCTTCCTGCCTGTCAAATGAGGGACTGCCGATAATTTCTTTTATCTTTTTCAAAGGGAAGCCGAGTTCTTTAAAAAATAATATTTGCTGCAATGTTTCCAAATCATTAACGGAGTAAATTCGATAACCGGATTCGGTTGTCTCTTCCGAGGTCAGTAATCCAATTTCATCATAATGATGCAGTGTGCGCACACTGATACCGACCAAGTTGGCAACCTCTTTTACTTTCATTCAGTGCAACCTCCCTTCAATTGTTACTATAAAGTATAACGTAACGTTAGAGTCAATACATTTTATTGAAAAACTTTTTTCATTGCCAAGACTGGTTGTACAGTACGAAAGATGTGTTAAACTGCAAAAAAATAACCACTATCCCTTATTTGAATTGGATAGTGGTATCCCATAATAATTAATGATATCGGAACCAGACAAACCAACCTTTTTCTTTATTTTTGGCAAGGAAAATTTGACCTTCTGCATTGCTGGCACTTTTCCCTTCCCATTTCGGAAAATGAATCCTGACCAGCCATGACTTTTCAGCAACATCTTTACCGCAAAAATTAATGGCCATTTCATAGTAAACTTCATTGTGATTGTCTCCAACCGTTTTTGGAAAAGACTTTGCAGTGATGATTTTCCATTCACTGTACATGTCAGCGTCATCGCCTTGGGCATAAACTTTTGGAATAATCTTTTCCAGTGCTTTCCTTAGTTCCTTTTCATCGTCCATAGATGTTTCTTCCAAATCACTCGGTTCTGGGCATTCAACTGAACCTGCACGAACCGATCCTGCTGTTGTTCCAAATAATAAAAGCGCCAGCGTAACCAGCATTATTTTTTTCATATTTCACCTCCATATGTCTACCTTTCCACAACAGATTCAAAATATGAAGTATTACTGCTGCCCATACAAAATTGGACATCCGGCCATATCGTAATATGAAAGACTTTTTAACAGGAGGTATTATAAAATGAGAGATTTGGTTTTTGTATATTTGGCCAGCATCGTCGCGGGTTACGCACTTACCCTTATACCGACATCGGCGGTCATCACCCAGGCAATAGCAGATGTACTTGGGTTAATCGGCGGGCTGACAATGATTGTATTCGCCATAGCTATCCTGGTGCTGGGCGTCAAAACCCTGCTGAATAAGCACTGAACTAAATAGTAAGAGAGACCGCATCAAAGCAGTCTCTCTTACAAATCAACAACTTTTCAATTATTTTTCTTTAATATCTTCCACAATCGTTTCCACTTCATTACGTGATATTTTTTCCCGGCCTTCCTTCAATGCCTTAACCGTCCGTTTTGCCAAAGCAAGCGGGATCCGGCAGAATACTTTAATGGTACGGGTATTAATATCTTTCATATATTCATCTGCTTTGCCAAGATTATTTTCCGTGTAATGGAACATATCATCACGGCTCCAGCCATCTGGAACAAAATTTACACCACGCTCACTGTCTTCATCCTGATTCCGCAAAATATTGACCGCCTGAAGTCCACGGCCATATCCAATAGCCAAATCACGGTCAGTCGTGGTGCCGTCATACCATTCCCAAATATCAGAAAGCATGACACCAACCAATCCGGCAACATAATATGTATAATCATCCAGATCTTCTTTCGTTTTCACTTTCCATCCCTTTTCTGCCCAGTCGGCCATTCCGCCGGCCATGACGCTGGTCGATTTCTTAACCTGTTCGACGATACTTTCAGGGCAAACTTCAAGCCAATCACCAAGCCTGAGTGTAACTTCCGGCAGGAGCTTTTCGTACGGCTTCAGCAATTCACGATATGCATCCTGATCAAATTCATTTTGCAGCAGAATTTTAGTTGACCGGAGCAGCGATGTTTTTGTTTCTTTATCCAACTCCTCATGATCTTCTATTTCATCAATTGCCCGCATGCACAAATATGCCGAACCGACTGTTTTTTTCAATACCGGCTTCAGCAATGTTATCGGTATGTAGAACGTTCTGCTTGTCAGTTTCAGAATATGCATCGCATCTTTTTCAAGTTTCTTTGCTTCACTCAACCGTTACGCCTCCCTTAATTAATACTATTATAACAAAAATCCCCCGGTAATAATATCAAAATAGGAAGGTCCTGCAAAACGGCTTCTTTTGTGCAAAGTAGTGAAGTTTTCTTCTCAACCACATCGTATGCCCGCTTCATTTTCCCCTGTGCTTCACCACCTCCCCCCATACACGTTTCTCTTCCCGATTGGTATTTGCTTTAATTTTATTTTATGATGAATAGGATATACAAGCAACTGCGCCAATTAGGAGGGAATCCCTTTGTTTACGGAAAAAGAAAAAATGCTGAATGAAGAATTATATAATCCAGAAGACGCTGTATTGGTAGAGGAACGTAAAAACGCACGGAGACTGACCAGACTATTAAACAGAACAAATGAAACCGAGAGTGAACGACACCACGAATTACTCAGAGAGCTTTTTGGGTCTACTGGCAAAAACATCGAAGTTGAGCCTGCCTTTCACTGTGATTACGGATACAACATACATGTCGGGGAAAACTTTTATGCGAACTTTAACTGTGTCATTCTCGATGTCTGTCAGGTACGAATAGGTAACAATTGCATGATGGCCCCGGGGGTTCATATCTATACCGCAACACATCCACTAAACTCGTACGAGCGGATAGCAGGAAAGGAATATGGAAAACCGGTAACCATCGGGGATAATGTCTGGATCGGGGGCAGTGCAGTCATCAATCCAGGTGTGACAATTGGACATAATGCGGTAATTGCTTCGGGTGCTGTTATCACAAAAGACGTTCCCGATAATGTTGTCGTTGGCGGAAATCCGGCTAAGATTATTAAAAAATTGGATGTTTAATTGAAACATACCGCTCCTGCAAGTTGAAGCGGTATGTTTTCAATGGATCCAAGAAAGCCAGTCATTCATAGAAAATGGTCTGTCCTTATCTTATTTGCTACAATAGCCTGTAAAAGATTGGAGGGATTCGTGTTGAAGATTTACGTGGATGCAGATGCCTGTCCGGTAAAGGATGTCATTATTGAGATTGCTGCGGATTACCAGGTGCCTGTGGTTATCGTCAAGAGCTTTGCCCACTTTTCCCCTAATGATGAGCAGCCTGGTGTTGAGACGATTTACGTTGATACCGGTGCTGAAGCCGCGGATTACCGGATTATGAAGTTAGCCGGAAGCGGCGATATAATTATCACCCAAGACTACGGACTGGCTTCACTTGGACTGGCAAAAGGGTGTACTGTCCTGCATCACAAGGGGTTTGCATACACGAACGACAATATCGATCAGCTCCTGCAGACACGCTATTTAAGCGCAATGGCACGTAAAAGCGGCAAGCGTACCAAGGGACCGAAAGCATTCACCTCTGAAGATGAACAGAAATTCACGGAACTTTTCCGGAGTAAACTTGAGGAATTGATTTAAGTTTTCCCCGTAGCATTTTGCCTGTGAACTTCGCATATCAACCTCCGAGCATGGGGCTGCAACTAAATACGAAATAAAAGAACACCCCCAATATCAGTCGTATCAGAGGTGATTTTTCGGAGTCATTATAATTTCCGTACAGAAAAGTTATCCTGCAGAACCGCCCAGTTTTGCGGGAAGGCATTACCCAGTACCCAGTAGCTTGGGCCACGCAGGTTGTATTCCTTGATCAAATCATATTTAGCTTGCATGCTGCGGGCATCCTCAAACCACACCTCATGTCGCTGTCCGGTTTCATCAGTATAATGGAAAAATGGCGCCTGGTATTCCTCGTTGTATTCAATCGGTACGCCATGCTGTACGGCAAGCTGCACCGCTTCCTGAGGACTGATTGTCTGTGCAGTGGTTCCTTCCACCCATGGGATATTCCAATCGCGTCCGTACAGTGGTACACCCATCATAATTTTTTCGGGAGGGATGACCGTTACAGCAAAATCCAATACATCACGGACCTCATTTATTGGTGCGATTGCCCACGGCTCACCGCCTGCCCAGCCCCATTCATATGTCATTACAACAATAAAATCAACTATTTCACCCTGTGTCTGATAATCATGCGCTTCGTACAACAGTCCCGGCTGGTCAGCACTTTCCTTAGGTGCCAGGGCAGTGGAAACCAGATATTCCGGATGCAGGCGTTCAACAACTCTTCGTAAAAAATTATTATAATTCTCCCGGTCTTCCGGATACACATACTCGAAGTCAAAATTAACCCCTGCATATCCTTTTGAGTTCATAATTTCCAGTAAATTAGTGATTAACGTATCCTGCACATCCGGATTCCGTAAAATTGCTGCGGCCAGGTCGGAACTGAACTCTCCTTCCATGAAGTTCGTCACCACAAGCAATGGCGCTGTATTCGTTTCATGTGCCGCTTCCAGAGCTGGTGTCTCCTGTATTGCCTGAAGTGTGCCATCTGCATTTACGTGGTACGAAAATGGTGACAAGTAGGTGAAATTCCGCCCCAGAGCAAGTATAGTTGGCCTGCTTTGTTCACCAAACTGTGTCGTATATGCATTGACCTCGGTTATTGGCCGATCGGGTGCCGGGATTCGGATATTCTGGCCTGGATAAATCAGTCCAGGCTCTGCCATATCATTTGCTTGAAATATCGCGTCAACAGAAGTACCATAACGTTGAGCAATCGACCAAATTGTTTCACCCGGATTAACTGTATGCATAAAATAAGGAAGCTCCAGCATCTGACCGACATAAATAATTCCGGAAGTTATGTTGTTTGCTTCAGCAAGTTCCTGAACGGTCACATCAAACATTGCCGCAATTCGTACTAACGTATCACCGCTCTGAACGACATATTCACGGCCGGGTTCGGGAATAACCAGAGACTGACCGACTACAAGCTGATTGGGATTATCCAAATCATTCGCCAGCGAAACCTGGTTGATGTCCACACCAAACCTTTGGGCAATCAACCAAAGTGTATCACCACTTTTCACTACATATATTTCCATCATTTCTCCTCCAATTTGCATTTCTACATACCATCCTATTCATTGGGTGATTGTCCTAGTAACAAATTGTGGAGAAAAACTTTTACTTTTCATTTATATTTTCTATTATGACTCTGCTTTTGGGAATCGGTGGCATACGTACCCGGCTCAAACTCAAATTTTGCTCAGGTACACGATATGTCATGTGATTCGCCATAAAATCCAGACTCACTTTCATCACTTCGACTGTAATCCATTCCCCGGCACAGCGATGGCCAATATGATAATCACCGCCTCCCTGGGGGATGAAATCAAACGGGTTTCCTTTCCATTCTTTAAAGCGATCAGGCGAAAAGGCAGATGGATTTTTCCAAAGTTCCGGGTCATGATTCGTTCCGTAAATATCAAGCAGTACAAGGGTGCCTTTTTGAAAAAGATGTCCCTGCCAGCTGAAATTATCCCGTACACGCGCACCCAAAAATGGGCCAAATGGATAATATCTGCGGACCTCCTGCACAAAATATTGACGGTAAAGATCACCTGACTGCAGTTCCTCGGCTGATTCCGGGAATTCATGCATTGCCATAGCACCAAACGTTACATACCTGGCTATTGCCACAATTGGACGCAAAATATTAATCAGTTCGACCGCAGCCATCTGTGTGCTCATACGTTTTCCGTTCAGGTTACGGTGCCATGCCATTGCATACAGCGCTGTATCTTCTGAAGGATGCAACTCACCGCTGCGGACCTGTTTAATTATCTTTCGAATCCATTGTTCCGAACGATTTCGTGCAATTCTTCCCTTCCAGTGCCTCGGACCAACAGCACCAAACGCATCAATCATCGCGGAAAGATCCGCTGTCCGCATTTCAAGTTCGTTCGCCCATAATGGAACTCCTGCCCAATTACAGGCTGTCCGGCACATGATCTTCCTCGCTTCATCAAACAACCTGATGTTATCTTTTTGCATCCAATCTTCCAACGCTGCTTCCCATTGCTTTTCTGTTATTGCAATCAAATCCTGAATCCGCTCGCGTGTCATCAAACCCATAAACAACGCTTTTCGGTGCTTATGCATCGCACCATCCATCGTCTGCACACCATTTTTTCCGAACAATGACTGCTGAATCCGGCGCGGTGCCGCACCTTTCCGTTGAAATTTTTCATTATCATAGAAAAGTGCAGCTGCTTCTTCCCCGCCAATACAGATAACCTTTTGTCCCAACAGCCGGGTCCGGAAAATATCCGAGTGAAAACGCCGGCGCCGATTTGGAATATAATGATAACCTTCTTTTAAAAGAGCAAGTGAATTATCCAGTCCTTTTTCATACGGGATACTCATAAAATCAAAACCCTCCATCCGAATATGTCCTCCATATTTCTATTTCCGAAATACCGCTAATTTATTCCTACAATATATAGAATGATTGCGACCTTTTTCAAACATGCACACGTAATTTTAACCGGCGCTTTTCATCCTGCAAAAATACACGGATATGTTAAAATCATCATAACGGAATCCGTTGAAGGAGGAGAGCATAATGAAAATTACGTCTATCGAGCCGACACCCAGTCCATATTCGATGAAAATCAACGTGGATGAACAATTGCCTGACGGAGAAACAGAAAATTATAAAGCTGATGACGAACTGACTACCGCTCCACTATACGTACAAAATCTTTTTAACATAAACGGCGTGAAAGGTCTTTACCGTGTAATTGACTTTCTTGCACTTGAACGTAATCCACGTGTACCATGGGAAGATATTTTACCGGAAGTTCGCCAAGTGCTGGGTTCTGCTGAGAAATCAGTAGATGAAGGTCTAAAGCCGTCTGGTGAAACCAATGACCATTTCGGTGAAATAAAGGTCTTTATTCAAATGTTCCGGAATATCCCGATGCAAGTTAAACTGGAAGATGGAAATCAAGAGCACCGCTTCGGGCTTCCCGACAGATTCATGAACGCCGTAATGGATGCTTCCACTGCTTCAGAGAATATGCTGATGGAGCGCAAATGGGTTGAACAAGGTCCGCGTTATGGGGATGTACAGGAAATTGGTCAGGACGTGGTCAATGAAATCGATGCAAGCTATGACTCAGACCGGATTGCCGAGCTGGTAAAGCTGGCTAAAAACAATACAGCCCTTGATGAACAAAATCCTTCACCATGGAGAAAGGTTACATTGGAAATGTTGGATGCGCCCGACTGGAAGGACCGATACGCCGCATTGGACCGGATGGCCCCGACGATGGAAGACCTGCCTGTATTGGATAAAGCACTTGACGATACAAAGGGATCTGTTCGCAGACTGGCAACTGCGTATTTGGGAATGATTGAAGAAAAGGAAGTACTTCCATATTTATATAAAGCGATGAAAGATAAAGCGGTTAATGTCAGACGTACAGCAGGAGATTGCCTGTCAGATCTAGGCTTTACGGAGGCAATACCGGAAATGATCAGTGCATTAGCGGACAAAAACCGGCTCGTCCGCTGGCGGGCAGCGATGTATTTGTATGAAGTCGGCGACAATACTGCCATCCCAGCGCTTCGCAAAGCATTGAATGACCCTGAATTTGAGGTCCGCATGCAGGTAAAAATGGCGCTTGCCCGTATCGAAGAAGGAGAAGAAGCAAAGGGTTCCATTTGGCATCAGATGACCCAGGCCGCAAAACAAAAATAAACAGATGCTGCCATTTGAATAAATTATTCAGATGGCAGTATTTTTTCGGCATTAGAAACTTGGTTGTCGCCGATCCTTTCAGTGACAACCATAGTTCACCTATGGAGGCAGAAAGGATTTTATGCTTTTATTAAGTGCGCTAAGCCTCAAGACCTATCTGCAAATATTACTCTGGCTGCTTACACTACAGGCAAAACATGCTTATTATGAATATACTAACAAAAAGGCCAGGGGAGATTCATGATGGGAAACAAGAAAATATATTTGCTGCTGACAGACACAGGCACACTATTTACAAGAACAATCAAGCTATACACTCGAAAGCCATATAATCATGCATCTATTGCATTTGACGATAACCTGACAGAGTTGTACAGTTTTGGAAGAAAGGATATACGCAATCCTTTTGCCGGCGGGTTTGTAAAAGAAAATATCCGTGAAGGATTGTTAAGGGAAGCAGATTGCGCGGTCTACAGCCGAACAATTTCCACTGAGCAGTGTAATAGAATAAATGAATACATCCAAAATATCAAAGAACGGGAAGACCAATATCGTTACAATCTGCTTGGATTGTTTGCCGTTATCCTGAGAATTAAATTCAGCAGAGCGAATGCCTTTTTCTGTTCGGAATTCATTGCTAATGTTCTGGCGGAATGTGGGGTTACAACATTCCAAAAGCCGCCATCACTTATAACACCGCATGAGCTGCAGCAAGCTGCGGGATTTCAATTAGTTTACCGGGGCCGGGTGGAAGAATTCTGTACACACTCCAGCCAGAACAATACCGCATTGGTTTAGAGCCCACTGCAGTGCTTTATTCACTCGCACCGATCAGAGCTTTCATTTTTTCATTCCTGTTTCCCTGCTCATTTTCAGATGATAAATCATATTTTTTCAGCAGATGAAATAATTCATTTAACGTATCCTGTGCATGCTCCTTCGTCAAAAAGCTTTGGATTTCGCTGGTTAACCAACTGGGCAGATATGCTTCCTGACTGTTGAGTTTGTTCACGACATCCTCATGTGTATGATCAATATTACATTGTCCCATTACAATCACTCTCCTGGAAAAATTAATCTTATTACCCTCAAAGTACCTGAAGAAATCACGCAAATCAAGCTGCACACTAAAATGTTTTTGACAAAATCCAAGTAGTGCACCAGACATCTGTTAAATAAGGGAGACACTTCTCTTGACTCATTGCATCAAATTTATTATCATTATTTTGAATTCAAAATAATTAACTGAACCGGGGATGGTGCTATGCATGAAAATTTATCGTTGAAGGCTTTTGTTGTACTGATGAAGGCTTCAAAATCAGTTGAAGAAATGATCAGGCAGGATATTAAAAGCTATGGTGTAAGTATAACAGAATTCTCTATTTTAGAGGCTCTTTACCATAAAGGAAGACTGACTGTTAATCAGATTTGTGAGGCTGTGCTTATTAAAAGCGGATCGATGACGTACGTGATTAAAAAACTTGAGGAAAAAGGATTACTTAATCGCAAAGCCTGTGCGGAGGACCGCAGAGTAATTCATGTGTATTTGACAAGTGAAGGGGAAAAGCTGATGGACGATATATTCCCGAAACATCAAAAGGTAATTGAAAATATATTCGGGGTAATTGATTCTGACGAGAAACAATCCATTATCAGCAGCCTGAAACGCGTCGGTCTGCAGGACAAGGACTAATCAAAAGGAGAATGCTAAACATGAAACATATTTTTAAAACAGGTAATGATTCAACTAAACCTACATTTCTGCTGCTTCACGGCACGGGTGGAACCGAAGAGGATTTGTTGCCGCTTGCTGAAGCAATCGACAAAGATGCAAATGTCTTAAGTGTTCGCGGAAATGTTTCGGAAAATGGAATGCCCCGTTTTTTCAAAAGACTGGCAGAAGGTGTATTTGACGAAGAGGATTTAGTCGCACGCACAAAAGAATTACATGCGTTTCTGGACGAAGCTGCTGAAGAATACGACTTTAACCGGAACAATATAGTGGCAATCGGTTATTCCAATGGCGCCAATATTGCGGCAAGCCTGATGTTCCATTATCAGGATGCATTAAAAGGGGCTATTTTGCACCATCCGATGGTTCCGCGCCGTGGTATAGACCTGCCTGATTTATCCGATAAAAATGTCTTTATTGGTGCAGGTACAAACGACCCTATTTGTTCTGCACAGGAATCAGAGGATCTTAAATCGCTTTTGGAAAATGCAGGCGCCAATGTTGAACTGCACTGGGAAAGCAGAGGGCACCAATTGACCCCAGGCGAGGTACAAGCAGCTGCACAATGGTACATGCAATAAAGCAAATACTGCCGTATTATGAGTAGGGGATTGGGACAAAAGTGTTTGGTTAAAAGAAAAAACGAATTAAAAGGTGGACTCAACCGCTCCGGAAATATACTTCGCTTTCACTTTCGAGCATAAGTGCGACATCAGCTTAAGAAAATCACTTTCGCTGTGTCTTCTTTACCGCGGGCGGCTGTTGAGCCCTCCTCGTGCTTACGCACTGCGGGGTCTCACCTAGACCTTTTCTCCCGCAGGAGTCTACGTATATTTCCTCCGCTAGACTCTAAAATTGTTCGTTTTTTAAATTACTTTTTTGATTTGTCCCAACCTCTTTTTGCTTAAACAAACATTTGATCAATCAGATAGGCCCGTAGATGCCGGCATCCAATACGGCAACATGTATAACTCCTTATCTAAAATAATACAAACCAACACCATAATTTATATGCTTATTTTCAAATTATATCCCATGTAACAGGCGTGCCTTTTTCCACATCACAAGCTACTTTTTTGCCCAACAGTATATCATAATATTTTGGAGCAAGCCCGTACCCAGGCCTGATTGCCCGCAAATTTTCTTTCGATAATATATCGCCCGCTTTCATATTTTGCGTTACGTATAAAGAGCGGCGATACTTTTTTGACGATTTCTCCGCATTTGTCACACCATAGTGTACCCCGCCAAGCGATTGCCAGGCACGTTTTGTTTCCGTCACCAGGGCTTCCATTTCGTTTGGTTCCAAAGAAAAACTTGCATCGACCCCGCCATCCGCGCGGGAAAGCGTAAAATGTTTCTCCACAACTGTTCCACCCAATGCAACACTAGCAACCGCTGCACCATTACCCATCGTATGATCTGACAAACCAGCCTGACATTGGAATAGTTCCTTCATATGGGGGATTGTATTAATATTTGTATCAGCCGGAGATGCAGGATACGTACTGGTGCATTTGAGCAGTATCAACTCTTCGCACCCGGCCTCCCTGACAGCATTCACCGATTCTTCTATTTCACTGGCAGTGCACATCCCAGTTGAAATGATAATCGGTTTTTTGGTTTGTGCCACTCTTCTTAATAAGGGCAAATCTGTACATTCAAATGAAGCGATTTTATAAAAGGGGATGTTTAGGGATTCCAGGAAATCGACTGAGGATTCATCAAATGGCGTACTGAATCCGATCATACCTAATTGTCTGCAGCGGTCAAAGATCGGCTGATGCCATTCCCAGGGTGTATATGCTTCTTTGTACAGTTCATACAGCGACTTGCCTCCCCAGCTGCTCTCCGGATCTTTAATAACAAAATCATCCTCGGCTTTATTCAACGTCATCGTATCTGCGGTATACGTTTGTATTTTCAGCGCATGTGCTCCTGCTTCAGCTGCCGCATCCACAATTTTTAATGCACGTTCCAATGATTGATTATGATTCCCGGACATTTCAGCAATGATAAATGGAGGGTGGTTTAATCCAACCGGCCTCCCTCCAAGTTTAATTTCTCTCATGTTCATTCTCCTTTCGCATGCTTATTTAACCTTTCATGAAATTGTATATACAGGTCATTTAGATACAATTAATTCAATTTAATTCCTTTATCTGACAATCCCTTTAAGATAAAAGGTCTGTGCAGTTCATACCAATCTTTTTTAAAAAGACCATAGCTGAAAACATCGTAAAAATTTTCACCTTTTCTAACATGACTCCTGAAATAACCTTCTTCTTTAAACCCTAATTTTTCGTGATACTTTCTGCTGGGCAGATTGTAATCTAATACCTCACCATAAATCTTATTCAATTGTAATGTGTAAAAAGCATGGTCAAACGCAAGTAAGGCCATTAACGTACCTGTTCCCACCTCGGTGTTTTCCTCACCAATATAGAAGCCCCACCTACAATGAGCATGCTGGCGGGTAATGTCATTAAAACAAACTAAACCAACTGGGGTTTCATTGAAAAAATACAACAGATAATGGTCTTTTTCTGATTGCCTTATCTTTTCAAACCAATTTTGATGCTCTTCCATTGTTATAATTTTTTCATTGTACATGTTTTTTCTGATTCGATCCGAATTACGCCAAGAAAGAACTTTACTCAAATACTCTGTAGTTAAATACTCCAGTCTGCCTTTCATTTTTTGTTAACCCTTTCACCTATTTTTTCAACTAATAATCGAATATTGTTTTGTTTACTTTCCATTAGTTCCCTGGATAATTTCTCCATTCGTTTTAGCTGCGCCGAATCATTCAACACGGATTCCAATCCTGACACAACCATACTCTCTGTAACTTGTTCCTTTGTACCCAAATAACGAATAACATGATGTTTATAGAGGGCTTCCGCAATTAATTCCTGGTTTTCTGCTATTGAAATTAATATCGTTGGCAATCCGACAGCACAACGTTCCCATGTAGTCGTTCCTCCTGCACCAATACAGAGATCTGCCTGGTTCATGAGTTCAGCCATATTATTCACTTGACAATGGTACATAAAGTTATCGAATTTGCTGCAGATGGCTTTTATTTCACCTTTGTATGGATTATTACTGCCTGCTATCACATCTGTTACAATATCTGATCTATGAAGACGGCGTATCGCATTCATTGTTTTCATAGTTTCATTGGTTGAATCTACACCGCCAAAAAAGACCAATATTCGTCTAACCTGACCATCCCTGTCTCTTAAACAACTTTTGATATCCTGAAATTCCTTTCGCAACAGGGCATACCTGGGCCCCAAAAACTGCTTGCAATCACTTGGAACTAAAAAAGCATAGCGTCCTTTTAAATGGTTATGAAAATTTTGATCCAATAACAGGTCACAATCATGGTATCTGTCTGCTAAATCATCGATAACCATAATACTGCCGGCATATGAGGATAATTCTCTTTCCCATTCAGCATCAATGCCATAATGATCAATGATCAGCAAATCCACTTGCTCATGTTTTATTCGCTTAATTGTTTGGCTCGCATCTAGCTGCTGAGAAGCTTTTAGCCAATGAGAATGCCTTAACTTACCCATATTACACATTTTGTGTTCATGCAGTTCATCAATGACGGGGAGTCTGATTACCTGGTGACCTCTGGATTCAATATACGCACAAAGGTGACCCGGATGTTCCCGGCATACAAATGTAATGGTTGATTGTTTCGTCAGATAATCAGCTAATGTAAGGCATCTCATAACATGACCTGTTCCTATTTCAGTTGAAGCATCCACACGAAAAACGATATTCATTTGAAACAATCATCCCTTAAACTTTTTTTGTTCGACATGAGCATTTATTGCTAACCAATCTTTTCTTTTTTCCAGTAAACGGATAATATCTTCTAATTCGAAGTCAGGTTTTTGGGGATAAAGTGTTTCCAATATGTTGGCAATAAGCTGAAAATCTTCCTTTGTATCGACCGTCAGACGAAAATTGCTGTGATCCTGTGTATGTTTGACATTTGCTGTTATAAATTTATTTGGATGTGTATACATATATGCTGTAACATGTTCACGATGTAAATCTTTCTTTCCTTCCCTGGACGCCGTTTCCAAACATTCCATTGAAAATACTTCCGTATCCAAACCAAGCGGATACGTTCTTTCGATTGTATTGGATACATAGTCGTACTTAGGTGTAAGCAGTAAAAACTGACTAATTATGTTGTCAATAACATGAGGAGAAATTAATGGACAGTCTGCCGTCAGCCGAACGATAGCATCGGCATCTGATTCTGTGGCCGCTTCGTAAAATCGCGATAATACATCGTTTTCCGAACCGCGATAATAATCAACAGATAGCCGATCACATAAATCAATAATCGGCTGTTCCTGTTGCTTGACTGTTGTGGCAATAATGATTTTATTGATTAATTTTGATCTTTTTACCCTTTCAATCTGATACTCAAGCAATGGTTTCCCCGAGACTTTTTTCATAATTTTTTCCGGCAGTCTTGTTGAGCCCATCCTAGCTTGGATAATCGCTACTATATTCAAGAAATCACCTCACATACTTAGAATTTATTCACTCATTACCAATCAGAGTAGAAGTTTTTTGTAAATAAAAAGCTGGATTTTACTAGACTATCAAAATGATAAATTTCTGCTTTACCATGAAGTCCAACCGCCATCCACCGAAAGATTATGCCCCGTTACATAGCTGGAAGAATCCGAAGCCAAATAGATTATTGCCCCTTGCAGCTCTTCCGGCTTTCCTATCCTGCCAAGCGGAACTTTTTCATTTAATCTTGTTATAAACGCTTTATTTTGCTGCGTATCTTTATTTGGGAATGGACCCGGTGAAATGGAGTTAGCCCGGATACCCCTCCTGCCATAATGGCAGGCCAAGTATCGGGTGAATTGAATCACACCAGCTTTCCCCGCCCCATAATTCGGTGGATTTCCGAAATCGGAATCCCCATATACAGCCGGATCCGGTGAAACAGTTCCATACATAGAAGAAATGTTAATAATGTTGCCACGGCCATATTTCACCATATGCGGTAATATCCATTTTGAGCAAAGAAATACGCTGTTTAAGGTGCCATCAATTCCAAATTTCCATTCATTTGTTGTCATTCGTTCAACACTGCCTGCAACACTAAAATGAGCATTATTAATTAAAACATCTATTGTATTAAATCTGTCAAACAGTTTTTTATATAATTGCTGAATGGACTGTTCATCCGACACATCCACATAGTCCGCAATAATTTCTCCACTGTATTTTTGATTTAATGCTTGTGCCAGTGGTTTACTTTGATTGAGATTCCTGCTTGCGATAACAACATTTGCCCCTTGCTTTGCAAGCCCTTCTGACATAGATGCACCTAAATGCCCGGCACCACCTGTTATAATGATTGTCTTATTTCCCAAGCTGAATAAATCATCCATAAAATCATCCTAATCAAAATTTTTCTAATTAAAAAAGGCATAGTACTCCCGATAATCGACCATGCAGTAGTTCAACTGTTGATAGGTTACAGTTTGAATATTGCTGTATTAGTCTCTGAACCCCACTTCACCTGAACACCGGAGTTAATAGAAGTGATGGATGGATTATTAATTAAATGACTTCGAATTTTATCAAAATATAAAGGCTCCTCCTTAATATTCATTTCCGTGTAGATTCTTTCAAACAGCTCATAATCTTTTGTTTCATCCATCGTTAATCTCCAATTTGGATACCGATATATTTCCGGCAATTCAATTTCATCTGTCTTAAATAAATGCGGGTTATTTTTAAAGTATAAAGAGAGATATTCGGAATACGTTAATGACGGGTCTATTGATATTAACTTTTTCAATGCATTAACGTCATAAACATCTGCTCCGGTCCCGATTGCATGATTACTATTTGGCAACGTTAAATCTGCCCCATTTTGACCGTGTTTATTAATCAAATAATCTATTATTTCGGGAGAAACAGCCGGATTATCTCCAGTTACACGTAATATAATATCTGCGTTGGTTATTTCCGCCACTTTCAACATTCTTTGACCGACATTATCCGGATCGCCTTTAACAACGGATACATTGCCTTCCATATTTATCTCTGTCAAAGGAAGATCCTCTTTTAAATCCGATGTTGCCAGAACTACTCCGTCAGCTTTTGTTGCTGCCAGACAATTCATTAAACACCGTTTTACAGATGGTATTCCATTTATCGGTAATAGAGCTTTTCTTTTTAAACGGGTAGATTTCAACCTGGCAATTACAGCAATAATTATTTTAGGTTTTTTAGAATTCTTCTCACTTAACGGTTCATTTTTACAAATGCCTGTATTTGCCATAAAAGGCAAACCTTTTTCAAATTCATTAGGCATAAAACCCTCTGTTAAATCCGCCCGTTTGTATGAAACCTTATCAAGTGTGATTAATTCATCTGCGGGAATATCCTGCCTGGCAACTACACGTAATGCATCATTTAAATATCTTCTTTGGGTGTCATTGACGGTATGATCACCGTATATAATATCCGCCGACCTTATTTTATCGACCATTTCCTTGAATTCGTGCGGCTCTAACGAAGAATAGTAATCGTGACCCTTTTCTGATCGATTCAACGTAATGTGCTTTTCTATTACATCCGCTCCTAAAAAGCGAGCATACACAGGTATATCGACAGCTGATTTTTTATGGCCATCTTCATGATCGGCAAATCCTATCTTGCAGTTATATTTATTTTTCAGATGTGACAATCTTGCAAGATTAACATCTTCCATTTGCGTCGGGTATCCCTGAAAACCGTACATCAGCATAATAGGCTGTTTTGTTTGCGTTCTAATAAATGCAAGTGCTTCATCGATCTCAGTATCATACCAACCTCCAACACCTAATATAATCGGCTTTTCCAGTTTGCCAATTTCCCTGATTATTAATTTCGACTGAATAATTGATGGCGGAAGTTTTAAACCAGTAATATCTGATTCATATTTTTTTGCAAGACTCATTCCCCAGTCATCAAAAATGTCCGCCCATATATGCATTCCCTGCTTTTTGGCAAGACTGATAACAGAACTCCAATCACTTTCCTTAATAAACAAATCACGATAAGCTTCATACCATTTGTAATCCGGTATGGCCAAATGATTATATTTGAACCATTGGAATTTAATTGCATCTGCTCCTGCTTTGGCTGCTTCCAGAACCAGCTTTTTTAAAATCGACGGGTCACCTTGATGTGCATTAGCAATTTCTGCAATTATTTTAGTATTGGGCATTTGCTTTCCCCCTCTCACTAGTCATCTGAGAAATCACAAGAATTTTCACTCTGAATAATGGCTTATAACTTTTTTCACTGCATTGACTACATCCATTACATCGTTCCCCGTCATAGCAGGAAAAAGAGGTAATGTTATAATCTCTTCATACAGTTTTTCAGAAACAGGGCATATACCTTTGTTATATCCAATCCGCTGATAGTATGGATGGAAATAAACTGGTATATAATGGACGTTCACGCCAATGTTTTCCTTCTGTAGTGCTGCAAAGATTTCCTTACGTCCTGCTGTTAATTTCTCCAAATTCAATCGTATGACAAACAGATGCCAGCTTGAACTGCAATTTCCTTGCCGGTAAGGCACGGTGATCTCTGGAACACCTTGAAAGCCTTTATAATATAAATCCACATATTTTCGTCTTTTCTCAATAAATTGATTCACTTTTCGTAATTGGTTTAGTCCAAGTGCAGCCTGAATATCTGTCATCCGGTAGTTAAATCCAAGTTCTTGCATTTCGTAATACCAGGGACCTTCCGTTTTACCAAGTTTCTGTGGGTCCCTGGTTATTCCATGGCTTCTGAACTGTATTAACTTTTCGTAATATCTTTGATTATTTGTTGTGATCATGCCGCCTTCACCTGTCGTAATATGTTTGACAGGATGAAAACTGAACATGGTCATATCACAAATGGAACCAACATAGTTTTCTTTATAAACAGCACCCAGCGAATGTGCGGCATCACCAATTACGGTAAGTCCATTTTGTTTTGCCAAGGACATAATTTCATCATATGCAGCAGGCCGGCCGGTATAATCTACAGAAATGATTGCTTTTGTTTTTGCAGTCATAAGGGGTTTGATGGATGCAGGGGAAATAGTGTATGTGTTGGGATCTATATCTGCAAACACCGGGGTGCCGCCAACATATAAAACACAATTGGACGTCGCGGCAAAAGTCATTGGAGAAGTAATCACTTCATCATCTTGTTCAATTCCGGCAGCATAACAAGCGGCATGCAATGCAGCGGTTCCACTGGAAAATGCTACAGCGTATTTCGCTCCAACAAAATCTGCAACCGCGTCTTCAAATCGTTTGATGGTTGGTCCAGTCGTAATATAATCGCTTTTTAACACATTCATGACAGCGTTCATGTCGTCATCATTAATCCACTGCTTTCCGTATGGCAAATAGGTTTCTCTTACCGGTTCACCACCATGAAGTGCCAGCAAACCATTCTTTTTTTTCATTCCGTTCCTTCCCTTTATATAAGATTAGTAGATTTTATCCATTCCTCTGTTTTTTGGACCCCCTCCTCCAAACTGTATTTTGGCTCCCATCCCAAAAGATTTTTTGCTTTACTGTAATCACACAGTAATTTAGGTATTTCACTTTGCGGATGAATATGCGTAATGTGTTCAATACGATCTTCATCCCCAGCTGCAAGCTTTGCCAAATCGTTAATACTGATATCGGAACCGAGTCCTGCATTAATAATCTCGCCATTTGTTTTATCTGAATAACCTGATTCAATAATAAAGCGCGCACAATCTTCGACATAAAGCAAATCACGTGTCTGCTTTCCATCTCCATATATTTGCAGTGACTTATCTGCAAGCTTATTTTTTAAAAAGATGGCAACAACTCCCCCCTCACCGCCTGTTTTCTGATATGGTCCATACGTATTAAACGGACGGATGACAGTAACGGGCAGGTTATAGGCGTGAAAGTATGACATCACCATATTTTCTGCAGCCAGTTTTGAACCAGCATATGGGGAAGCCGGTTTAACCGGATTTGTTTCATTAATACCTTCCGCACTCCAGGCACGTTCATATACCATGCATGTACTCATGAATACGAGTTTTACATTATTTTTTCTGCATTGTTCCAAAACATGAAATGTACCAACTACATCGTTATTAAACGTGACCTCAGGATGATCGATACTATCCTGAACATTAATACTTGCTGCAAGATGATAACAAATATCAAATTTTTTGGTGAACAAATGATTCAATATGCGTCTGTCTTTTATATCGCCGGTGATAAACTGCATAAAGTTTTTTTGTTTTTTCAGATCATCCAGATTTTCCTTTCTTCCGTTTGAAAGATCATCCAGCACCCAAACCTGATGTCCATCCTTCAAAAGGCGGTCAACTGTCCACCTTCCAATAAAGCCTGCACCGCCTGTTACAAGAACTTTCATACCATACACCCTTTCAATATTCTGCACAAAATATTTTATTTCCGCCGGCGGAAAATGTTCATACAGAAAAACAAATGAAACAACTTTGCCTTAAAATCCTCATGGCCACCTTAATTACCTGTAAGCGTATTAATTAATTTCTTTAACCGTGCTCCGGACTTACTGAAATCAGGATAAGCATATCTGAGGAAAGCTTCCCTTTTGGTCTTGACATAGTTTTCCCAGACAGGATCATTAAAATATTTAATTATCAATTTCCCTAATTTCTGTGGATCACTTTGAATTAATTTATCCAGACTGTAATAATAATCTGTAGCACCGGGAAGCTTTTTGTGCGTGTTCATAATAAATACAGGTTTATCTGCCAGCATAGCCTCCAGTCCTACTGTTGATGGATACGAAACAACAGCATCCACATTTGGGAATATATCGTATAGATTATAATCCCTGTTGGAATGAACAAATGAAAATTCTTTTGTCAGATCATGGGGACCATTAATTCCTGGACGATCTTTAATCACTATATTTAAAGGTAGTTTCTTTGAAATTGTTTCAATCAACATTCTCCACTTATGAATACTCTCATTTTGAAAAAGAACAATCATCAGTGTTTTTTTTCTCATATCCAGTCCTAATCGTTTATTAAATTGCGATCGCGTAATCTTTGATTGTTCAAATGCCTGATCAAATCTTGGATGACCAATAATTTTAAGGGAATTGTCGGGGATCCCCAACTTTTTATACCAATCTTTTTCATAATTGCCATATACAGCCTCAATGGCTGCAACTTTAGGAAGATAAGCAAACTCACCGCCAATCGTTCCATGCTGCATCGAAATTACGGGAATCCCCTTTTCAGCACCAATTATAGATAATATACGGGGGATACTCCGGTAAGTGTTAGACAATACAATACAAGAGACGGAAACACGGGATAACAAGCGTCTTACTTGTTCCATCCGATGTATCACTTCAATTACTGTTAACACCAAGGCACTTCTGAATTTTTCATTTTTATATACTGGATGCTGCTTATGAACATTTAGAATCTCTGATATCTTTTTTCTTATTTGTATGATTGCTTTTGGAGAAGCGACTGGGTAATTACTTAAAAAATCAGTCGGGATCTTCGTATTCATGTTCATACCCGATCCAGTCTTTTTGTTTTTTCTCCAAGTCTTGGCACCCTCCTGTATTATGATTGATTTTGAAGGTTCGAAATACGCATCGAATGTCTGTTTCGGAAACCGAAATCCACCATTCCAAAAAAACAGCACTCTTCCTTGTTTATTTTTGATCAGAGGTTTTTTAGTATGTGACGCTACTAACTTATCAAATACCTGTTGCACCTGTTTTTGATCCTTTATTTTGTGTTTTAATTGCCGAATAAATGTTGGATCGTGTAACATTTTCCCAATTTCAGCATTTTTCCTTAGAAGCTTATGAAACTGACAAAGGTAAGGTAAAGAAAATCCGTCATATTTCAAATCTCTAAAATCATGAAGAAAATCAAGATATAACGACCAATAATTTCTCACAAACGTTTCCATATTATCCTCCTTTTAACTACTTTAGCGCTCTTATTTGTTCCATTTACCATTTCCGCGGATCTATAATATTTAGATTATTAACCTGAAAATCATGGAAATTGATAGTTTTCTCGCAAAGATTATTAAAAGCTTCAATAAATTCCGTTATATGATTAAGATTATTGATACCAACTACCATTGAATCCAGTTGTTTAATTTGCGATATGAACTTTAAAGCACCTTCCAATTTCGTTAATCCATGGTGGTAAAGAAACGATTCTAATTTTTGGTGGACGGGTTCCAGCGATTTAAGATTGCCGGGCAAAGCTTCAGAACTCGACAATAATACACCTTGCAGGAAAATCGATCTTGCATGAATTTCTATATTTCTTCTTTTCATCTTGTTTAATATATTGGAATGAATTAATCGTTGATCATAAATATTAATTGGTATCTGAAAAACATCAATGTCATAATTTCCCATCAATTTGTTTATTTGATTTTCATCATAAACCGAAACACCTATTTTTTTTATTAAACCCGTATTTTTCCAATCCATTAATAATTGAAACAATCTATTACTGTTTTTCACCAGCAGATCATTGGCATTATGAACAAAAATACCTTTTATATGATTCACTTTAAATTTATTCAATGTTTGACGAAACGTTTTATCAACTAGGTTTAATTCTCTGTTGGTTATTGTGCCGGTATTTAAATAGGGTGTCTTGGAATAAATGGAAAAGAATGAATCTGTAATTAATTCTCCAACTATTTCTTCGCTTTCCCCATAACTGGCTGCAGTATCAATGGTATGAATATTGTGTTGCCTGCAGTATCTTAATATCTTTACTACCTCGTCTTTCGTTGTTCTTCCGTGTCGGTTTGTTACCCCATAATCCATTCCAAATTGTGCCGTACCTATAATAATATTTGAGATACTGGTTAGAATTTTAATCACCTCTTTATCCTTTTCTGCATAAAACACAGCAATTGTTTGATATCAACTGGAAAAGCGGGGCGTTTTCACCCAGGTTACAAAACTAGCTTGTCAGCCTATTAATCAACCTGTTCAATCGCTTTCCGGACATTTCGAAATCAGGATATGCATTTGAAAGAAAGTTATCTCTTGTCTTTTTGGCATAACCAATCCAATTGTTATCACTCAAATAATTTATGATTAATTTACCTAATTTTATAGGGTCGCTTTGAACCAGTTCGTTCAGACCATTATAATAACCTGAATAACCGGGATCACCAATTAAAGATCTATTGGAATAAAAATCCTCAAGCCACTTTTTGATATCTTTTTTACCTGAAATCTGCTCACATAAAATAAATGCCGGTTTATCCGCCAGCATCGCTTCTAAACCCACTGTGGAAGGGTAAGAGGCAACTGCGTCAACATTGGGAAGAACATCATAAAGATGAAGGTCTTTTGTTGAATGGACAAATGGAAACTCTTTCAAAAGCGGGCTATTTCTTCTACCCGGGTAGTCTTTAATCAAAATGTTTACGTCACATCTGTTTGCAATATATTTAATTAACCTTCGCCATTTCTCCAAATCATAATTTTCCCTTACAGCCAGCATCAATGTTTTTTTGTTTGTATCCAGTCCCAATTTTTTGTTAAATACTGAACGTGACTTTATGGGGCCTTTAAATATCTGATCGAATTTTGGGTGACCAATTATTTTCACAGCGTTTTTATGAGCCCCATTTTTTATGAACCAATCTCTCTCAAACTTTCCATATACAGCATCAATTGTGGCAACCTGTGGAAAATATCCTAACTGACTATTGATAACTCCGTGCTGCATACAGATTGTTGGGATTCCGTTTTCCGCTGCAACTATAGCCAGGACTCGATTGATGGAATGGCCGTGGGATATAACGATACAGGAGACGGGTACTTTTTTCAGAAAGTTCTTCACCCGCTCAATATGATCTACTATTTGGTGAATTTGTGTTAAAAAATTGCGTTGAAAATGTTTATTACTGTAAAGTGGGTGCTTAGGATAAGAACGGAACATTATTTTTGCTTTATTTTGAACCTTTTTTACAGCCTTTTCTGTATTAGTGGAATAATTATAAAGATAGTCAATCGGAATATTTTGTGGTCTTTTCGTTTTCTTGGCCTTCATCTGCTGCTTTTCTTTGAAGGACTTCCCTTTTACAGAGATTGTATTTTTCAATCGAACACTGGCTTTTTTCTTCTTTTTCTTTACCGGATGATTTTTGTTCTGTTGGGTATTGATTTTAGCGTTACTTAACAACATTGTTTTCGATGGGTTAAAATAATTATTTAATGCCTCCTTGGGAAAGCGCAAGTGTGAGTCTGTATGCAGCACGACCTTCCCGTGCTTATTTTTATCTAACGGTTTTTTTCGGTGACCGTGAATATATTTATATAATTTCGCTTGAACTTGTTTTTTATCATTCACCTGATTTTTTGACTGACGAATCAACTTTTCATTATATAGATTTTTCCAAACCGCTGGCGCACTATGAATTATGCTAAAACATACACAAAAATATGGTATGGAATAACCGTCATATGTCAGTCCTTTAAAGTCATCTAAAAAATCCAGATAGAATGACCAATAATTTTTTTCAAAATTGTTCATTTCTTCCTCATCCTCTATACTTCTTTTTAAATCAAAGCTGTTTCCTTCAATAATGCACGCAGTTCTTTAAGGTTCATTGACTTTTGACTTTTTGAACTGTATTCTCCCGGAGTTGCTTTCCGGGCATTGCTGTACGATTGATGTCTGCCAGCAATTCCGGATATCACATACATATCGGAAAACTCCCAAGCGACGCGCGATTCATCAGCTGTCATTAACTCTTCATACATCTTTTCGCCGGGTCTCAGGCCTATTACCTCTATCTCTATTTCCTTATGATTCAAATCATAATTTTTACATGTTTCTTCGATGATGGCACCCGCCAGGTCACCGAGTTTTATGACAGGCATTTTAAGCACAAATACCTCTCCGCCCTTTGCCTCTTTTAAGGCTTTTATGGTCAATTGCGAGGCCTGATCGGCTGTCATCATAAATCGGGTCATATTGGTATCAGTAACAGCAATTTTTTTGTTTTTCAAAATCCGTTCTTTAAAAAGGGGGATAACCGATCCTCTTGACCCCATTACATTGCCAAACCGGACACTTGCAAATACCGTTTGTCCTTCTGCTTTGTTATACTCAGCCTGTGAAATTAACCTCTCTGCAATCAGTTTTGTTGCACCATACGTATTCGTAGGCGAGATTGCCTTATCCGAACTGGTAAATACTACTTTTTTTACATTTTGGGAAATAGCAGCTTTAATTACATTATTTGTACCATATACATTTGTCTTAATTGCTTCGTAAGGATTACTCTCACACAAATCAACATGCTTCATTGCAGCCAGAAGAAATACATAGTCAACGTCCTGCATAGCGGACAGCAAACTATCATAATCACGGATATCTCCAATAATGGTATGCAAATTTTCACCGGATTCCAGTCGTAATTGATGCTGTTTATATTCATCACGGCTATATACCTTAATAAGTTCCGGATTTTCTTCCATGATAGATTGGATGATACGTTTCCCTATGGTTCCTGTACCTCCAATGACTAAAATTTTTTTTCCTTTAAAATACACATTAGTTCCTTCCTTCCATACAAAACAATCTGATTTGTTTATTATCAATTAGTTCATCACTTTCTGAGATAGTATATATATATTCAGAAAGAAGTACCCAGTTAAAGACGGCAACCCACGAACCCCTTCTTTAATGCAAATATGCTAAAACAACACAAAAAAAACGAGCTGAAACAGCTCAGTTCAAATCATATTTTATTCAGTTTACGGTTTCTGTTGTTCAATCCATTTCCCTTTCGATCTTAAACAGATTTTTTCCCAGTTTCTTAATATATATTGGACTGACTTCATCTTCTATTTCATCCAGTTTTCCAAAAAAGTTGTATATTTCTTCCTCAGTCAGCGAGAAGCGGCGTTTGCGTTGTTTTTTGTTTTTTATGCTGAATGTTTTCTGGGGCAATGAGAATACTCCAGGTGATTCCGGCAATGAAATTGTACTGCATAAACGCAAAATGGTTTCATACGAATATGTGTCTGCCGACCATTCACAGAAATCGTATAAATCCTTTTCGTAATGATTAAATGATTCCTTATTATCATTTTTTAAAACGGCGGATAAACCGGCAGCAACTTCAGCATTACTGGCAGCTTTCATCCCCAGTTGATTCGGCAGGTTCATTCCCTTTTTCTTGGAGGAAATAGGAACATAGGAGATTAAAGGTTTCCCAAGCAAAAAAGTTTCAATACCGGATGTACATCCGTTGTGTATTACAACCTCAGCAGCCATAAGCCACTTTATAATGTTTCCTTCATGGATAATATAGACATTTTTGTAGTGGGCAAACTCCTTCTGATAGGAGTTGAAATCCTCGCCAGGATGCGGCCTGATAATAAAATTCATTCTCGGATATTTTACAGACATTTCTTTAACGAGCGCCAGAAAATGATAATATAATGCTTTTATATCCTGGAAATAAACATTTTCCTGCTTACCTTTTGGGGTATTATATCGGGTAAATCTCGTGTTGATTAAAACAAACTTTCCATATTTATGAATGATCCCTTCCGCTTCCTTCTGATAGATTCTGCTGAATTTCGGCTTGAGGAGATCGAACCGCAGATTCCCTGTAACAAAGCACTTTTGTTCAAAATCAGGATTGACATCATGAATAACCTTTTTTTGATAATTTCCCCAACAATACTCCTGTTTTACTAGTTGCAGCATATCCCTTCGCATTCGATCCCTTATATATTGTTTCGGTTTTATTAATAACCCTTCTTCATCCAGTTCAACTATTGTATGACCATAATGTTCAGCATTTGTAATAACTCTTTTTCTGACCCCATGAGAATAACCTTTTGAGAAAAAAATGCCCTTTGGATACACTTCCGATGCCATTTCAACCATCACATGGTCTCCCGTCACAACCCGATAGCCTTCTTTAGCTGCATAGTATGCCAAAAGCAGCTTGGCATCTGTTTCCCTAACTTTTACTTCTATGGGCAGATATAACCATCCCTTACTTTTTTTCATTGCATTCAGCCCTTCTCATACGTCTGTGTTTTCGCAGCCTTCACTTTACTAACGTTTTTCTTTTAACGTATTAATAATGTCTTCAAAGGCTGCTTTATTTTGTTCCATTATTGAATCCAGCTCAGGTAAAAAGTCCTCCAATTCGGAGTTTTCCGGTGCCTCATTTCCTTTATTATAAAAATTAGTATTTGAATTCATCAGGATGTGGGCAATTATCATATGAAGTGTATTCCCATCTAAAAATAAGAAACTATTATTTTTCTCATTGCTTGTATCCATTAAGTCCTTCATATTTTCTTCCAGATAATCTTTTAGCAATTGATTAATCAACACATTCTGTTCAAAATCATGTTTACTATTATCCATTTTCCCCCTCCTCACCCAGGGTCCCGCCAATATTTATCTGGTTAAGGGAGCTGATTCCCTCTTCCATCTCATCACCATAGGCAAACCCCATTATACTGCCTGCGTAGGAAGATTCCGGAATCCATTTCACCTGAAAATTTGAAAATGAAAGTGTTTCGTTTGCCTCAAGGATATGTTTATTATTTGGCCTTAGCCAAAATTCCTGCCTGTCCGTATGCTCATTAATTCTCTCCCACCCATTTGTTAGGTTACCTTTACTGGAGTCTTTATATTGATATTTCCCTGAAAAGTTAAAAGGCGAATCTGCTGACAATTTGATACATATATAAGGGTTAACAAGCGGGGTTCCCCCTAAATTCTGTATATGAAAAGAACCAAGTACAAAATTCTCAAAGTCTTTAACATGACGAATATTTAAGGAATATGTAAAATAACTAATAACTTTAAAATCCTGTGATAAATTCATTTCTGATACCAATGTTTTAATCGATTGCAGGTAAGAGGCATTCATTTGCTGTAAACTTGCAATTTTTTCATGTGCATCATTTATTTTTGTCATGAAATAATTCACCTCCAAATAAAATAAAGAGAGGAACAAATTCCTCTCTTTATACCTATGCTGGAAACTTATCCATTATCACCAGTTCCATTATTCGGGAAAACCACTGGGCATTGAGGTGGAATGGTAGGTGCAGGACATGGTGGTATTGGCAATTCCTCTCTTGGCTCACAGAAGTCTGCTACAATCTCAAGGGTCACCTCAAAAACGGATTGTATGCTTTGGCACAAGCGAACTGAGACTGTGACATCAAGTTCATCAGGTTCAGTTGTTGTAGTTCCGTCACAAGCGGCTGTACATACAAAGCACTCTAAATCTGTGTAGGATACTTCAATATCTGTCCCTTCAGGAGCACAAAGAATCACTTGTTCACAGCGAGTAAAGTCAGCACTGCCGATTTCAACAGTTCCTCCGCCAAGCTCCGGAATTACATCTGCAAAAACAGTAACTTCAAAGTTTTTACGGATATTTACCAGCTGCAATGTCACCTGTGTTCCATCGATAACAAATTGCTGATCCGTCCGGTCCAAAATATCAAAAGGATTAGTTTCATCCGGCGCCACCGTACATGTAACGGAATCAAGCACAATATCGCCACACTCTAATGGGGTTCCATCTGGCCCAACCGGCAATACCAAGTCATCCAGAGCAAGATCGAAGGATGCTTCGTTAATAATCCAGTCATACACCTTCTCTGTGTTGATACATAGGAGTTCCTGACCTCCTGTTAAATTTTCTGCTTGCATATCTGCAAACACCTCCGAATAAGATTAATTCTTTCAATGTTAGCCTATGAAAAGATGCATGAAGCCGTATAATGATTTAGCGGAATTATTATGATATTTATTATTTTAGGCAAAATCATTAGCATGCCGCCTCGTGCGATCTAAACATCAAACGCTTTCTTATGCCTAAATTTAATTAACAACGCATATATTGAAGCGAGGTAAAAATTAGTTGTATAGTCCTTGCGCATCTGTCACGAATTGATGTTTCACAAATAGTATATTAATGTGCTGTAAAAGGGTGAATATTAATGTATCAGTACAAACTTTATAACTCGGGAGAAATTACGAGGCTGGAACAGGAATTGGACGTCTACAAGCATATACTGGAAACAATAAAATTGGGCGACATGGTGGAAAATTACCTTAAAACGAACAGCGAGTTTTATGAGTTAAAGTTCGAGTTTCATAAACTAAAAGGAGAAATGAAGTCAATGGAAAAAAATTATCAGGAAACAGTGGAAGAGTATGGCCGGGAAGAACAGGATCTTTCCGAGAGTATTAAAACCATTAATGATTCATTAAGTGAACTAAAACGGGATATGGATACAGTTATGAATTTAGTCGCACAAATACGTTTTGCTGAACTTAGTGAAAAAGTAGACAAAGTTATCCATAAATTGGATAGTGGTTTAACAGACAAGAATGAAATGAAAGGTCTGCAAGAAGAAGTTTCACGGTTAACAGATCAACTTAAACCAGAAACTGCGGAAGCCGATACGCAACAGCAACAATCTGCTGCCCCGAAAAAATCAGAATTCAGACGATTGCAAAGCATGCTTCGGTCACCCCAAAACATCGAGCAGGCATCAAACAAAAAAAAAAATAACATGACACCAATCCAAAATTTTGGAAAACCCGTATCAGGAAGCAAACGAAGATCCACCCAAACAAATTCATTTAATCAGAATGAAAGTAACATCCAGAATATTAATGGAAGAAAAGTGTATCAAAACCCCCAATATGAAATAAATAAAAATATCATTACATCAAAAAATAAACAACAGAAAAACAATGCAGAGGCAAATGAAGGTACATCCGTAAATTCCAGGAACAATAACCCAAATTCCTCCAATAAAAATACGTCATTTGAAACAGAAGAAACCGAAACAAATAATACAGAGAAAGAACATGAAAACAGCATGGAAAACCCCAATACACAAGAAAACCATCAGGAATTCCAGCCACAATCTGAAACGGAGACTGAAAACAGGAATATAGCAGCTGATGTCACAAATAATAATAATGAAGAGGAAAAACATAGCAGTGAAGAGGATAACCAATCAGGCAGCAAAAATGAATCAAACTCTTTCTTTTCCTTTTTCAGGAAAGGTTAATATGTGCTAAAAAAAATAGTTATTCCGCAGACTATCTACAATGAAATGCTGGAACATGGACGCTGGAATTTGCCGAATGAAGCTTGTGGGTTATTAGCGGGAAATGATCATCATGTGCATTCTATCTGGCAGTTAAAGAATGAATGGAAGTCTGTAAAACGTTTTTTTGTAAGTAAAGACAATGTTGATGAAACGATTAAAAAGATTGAATACCGGAAGGAACAAGTCATAGCTGTCTATCATACCCACCCTGTTTCAGCACCTGTTCCTTCTTTTTATGATATCGCTCATCATCCTGATGCAAATATAAAAATGATGATTATCTCTTATAAAAAAAACCCCCCTTCAGCAAAATGCTATACTATCCAAAATTCGGACTGTGAGGAATGCCCCTTTTCAATAGAAACTCTACCATAGCCCAACCCTTTTTACGTATTTCACATTATAATAAACAGTGAAAGGAGTTGAATCTTTTTGAAGGCAAGAAATAATAAAACACAAATAAGTAGGCAAAGGCAGATAAAACCAACTGCAAAACCTGTCGTTATAGATTCATCCAATGTTAAAAGAATAAAGGTAAAACCGGGCGGCTGCAGCGGTGGCTGTGGAAAAGTTGGCAAAATAAAATAGATGAAAACCTCCTATATCCTCCAAATAGGATGCAAGAACGGTCCCGAATCAAAACTATTTCAATGTATGCTGGTATAGACTGTCCGAAATAATGATCGTGTAACAAGCAGATTAATATAACAGTTACTATATATAGTTCTCCTGTTAATCGAGATCTCCATATAATATGTATAAGACCGGGTGAGCGCAGCCCGGTCTTTTCATGCACTTGAGTATTTATAAGCATTCCGGTAATCGGGCTTAACGGCTGTGAGATAATTATACCAGTTTATAGTAATTTATGTTGAAGCCCACGACACAAGTCCACTACATTTAAATTGTTCCAACATAAAGTATATTGAGTCGAAAGAAACTTGTCTTGAATGTAGCTTTTGACTGACAAACCAATTAAGGAGTGGAAATATATGAGGAAGAATACTGGCTGCGGGAACGGACATAAACATTGTCCTCCACTACCAGCTAATGACAAAGTAAAGTCAAAAAGCTTGTTTACGGCCTCTGAGCAGTTTGCTCCCCCTAATACCGAAGAAGCAACAGCTATTCTTGGTGATGTGTTCATTCAAACGTTGACCGAGGCTGATATTTATTTGCCCACGTATGCTAGAGCAGTCAAAAACATTGAGAAAAACGTTTCCTTAACACAATGTAAAGCAATTCCTGTTGTTGGAAATCCAACCAGTGCGAAAATTTTAATAGATGGGATAGTCCACAATAATATTCAATACGTTGAAGATGCCTATGGAGTAGTGAAAGATTATAGTGTTGATGTTCCATTTTCAGCATTTGATCAAATAGACCTCGCTGATGATGTTGATGATCCTTTTGGAATAAACTTCAGTATCAAAGACAATATATTACAACGCAGAGAACTCGCTGACAACGGAATGGCTGCCGATCGTTGTGAATTCGGATCCGTTACGTTTGAAATTAATAATGAACCAATAAGGTGCAAACTGCTGGCATCTCTGGTTAATGAGCTGGATTTGCTCAAACACTTTGATAACTGGGGACGCTTCAACAAAATAACAGAAAAACTGGATATTAACCTTGTCATTAAACTAACTCAAAAACAACAAATTTGGCCAACACCTGCAAATGGAAATAATTGTACTTCGGATAGCGCTGATGGATCATCAGCATCTGACGCGCAAACACCTGCAAATAACTGGGAATCAGTATACAGCAAGTTTAGAAGAATGACTGGTTATTAAAAACGAAGTCTATTAAGCACGTGAAGATAATGCTTAGCAAAAATGAATGTTTTCCAGAAAATAAAATGAAAGGTGTCTCTTGTAACGGAGACATCCTTTCATTTTTTTAACTAAAAATTTTAATGAACGCAGCCCAGGAGCGCCCATAGATGAATAGTTATTTTCGCCGTGCACGTAAGAGGCTTCCATTTCATGCGAAGCTAAGTGGTGAGTAATTCACTGTATACAAACATATTGCTGCTGTAATAGATTTGCCGAAACGTGAGCACTGCCCTCAATATTCAATTCAGCCGCCTCCCCATGGCTATTCGGATCAGTATGCCACACAAATGTAACACCGCACAATTGCTCCTTAACTTTATCCGCAAATGACTGTGAAAACTCATTATGGGTGATAACCTCCTGATCAGAAGATTTAAACGTAAATTCTTTCCTGAAACTGCTGCCAATTTCAGGATTAACCAACCAATCTACGTCAACTGTTTTCTTCCAATCAATAAAAAGCTTCATAGTCTGAAGTTTGGTTGTTTTTTCACTCACATATTCAACATCGGCAATGAGTTTTCCCTTAAAGAAAACAGTATTGGATGGAAGCAGTGCACGGACGTCCAATGATTTTAGTGACCAGTTTACCCTTGATACATTAGCAGCCGGGCATACGAAATCATACGATTCGATAATATCAATATCAAAGTTCACCTCGGCAAGCAGCACGGGAAGTTTTACAACAGTACCTCTTTCCATGACAGTACCATTTTCTTTATCTGAACCAGAATGTTGATTATCGCTTTCATCATTACCTTGTTCAGATGTTAAACGTCTTTCTTGAGAAGAATCAGTCGCTGCATTTGATACGTCCTCTTCAGTTAAAGAGGTCCCATTGCTGTCAATTAGTCCTCCATTGTCATGACTTCCCTCTATAATTGTAGATGATTCGCTTTCCAGAATTGAAATAAACTCATCTGCTAAAGAGCTTTCTTCCTCTTGGTCTGATTCAGAATTATACGCTGCAAAGTTTTCATCCGCATTATCGGACATTTCTTCAGCGATAGAATGACCAGCCCCCGAATCTGATTCTTGATTATTTTCACGTTTTAATACCCCACCGTTTTCAGATGAAGGTGACACCTCATCGTCCGGTAAAGTATATTCGTTTAGCATCGAAGTAAACTCATCTGTAAGCGAACGTTTTTTTTGATTACCGGATAATGTATTATCCTCGGTTAAAGGTTGTGCGGCGGCTGGAGAATCTTGTTTGTCCCCGGGCATCGATGACTTCCCATCTTTATTCTTTTGTTTGCTTCTTGAAGTTTTTCTTCTAGACGAAGAATATCTTTTTCGGCTTTTATTTAACTCACTGGAAGGATTCTTCTCTTCCCCGGATTTTCGTCTCTTCTTTGTTCTTCTTTCAGTATGATTTGTATTCTTTTGAACCCTTTTGTGAGTACCATCAAAACGTTTCATCGATATATCATCCACTTTACGATCAGCTACCTTTGGCGGAGGAAAAAATACAGGCTTATCACGTTTATCGCTAAAGCCGGGAGTATACATTCCTTTTTTGTTTCTGCTCCTGATATTACTGCCGGAAGAATGTCTGTCATATTTCATTACTACTAAAACTCCCCTCCATTAATTGCAATAGTCAATTTACAACAAGCATTTATTCCAGTTCAGATGCAAAGTCGGGTGTACAATCTGCTTCGCCATTATCACCGCACGGCTCATTATGATGATCATTTGTAGTCGAGCATACACGGATTTGCTGAGATTGCAGGACCTTCAAGCAAATATCAAGCACCATTTTTTCCTCAATTGTAGTAAAATAACCTTCGTGGAAAGGGACAGAATTAGGCAAAGGAACTCTATCAACCGCTTCATCCCATTCAATGATTTTACTGGAAAGCAGTTCACCAAAAGGAAGGTCATTATAAAACTGACTGCTCTCCTGATGAAATTGCGAAAGATCGCTGGTCAACAATTCGTCCTTTTCAGGAAAACCAGCAGGCAAACCTTTTGAAACCGCGAAGTCGAATTCCTCACGTTTATTCACTTCCGGCATTACCGGCATGGACAAAAAGTCGTCTATTTCGGTTACACAATCAAATGGAACATCCACTGTGAAAGAATGCAAATCTGATGCTACTGTTTTTGTGGTATTTGCCTCTATTTCGCTGCTTGGACTTGCATATTGGATATTTTTACGGACAAATCCCTTCACAAACAGTTTGTGGCTTGGCAGTAATAATCTGCATTGTGTCAAATTCACTTGCTTTTTTACATCTTTTATTTCCAGCACAGGCTCCGGAAACGTGATGGTTGCATCCAAATTCATCTGCAGGGCAACTTCAGCTAATACTACTGGTACCCTTGATATGATTTTTCCAATGCTTACATTCGGTTTAACTGGCCGATTTTTACATTCGCTTATATTTGACGTTACTTTACATTCGTCCTGTACTTTCTTTGAGTCTGACATTCATATTCCTCCCTAATTCAATCTAGGGTTATATATATGTAGATTTATCAGTCATGTATAGGCAGATATCACGAATTCTGATGTTCCTTTAGACATTAACCCATCTTTAAGTTCCAAGTAGGTCTTCAGGAAAGCGGCAGATTAACCACCGCAAAAATGATGCATATAAATAATATCCAAAATTTTTTCCGTTCAGAACCCGAGATTGCAGGGCCTGTACAGCGACTGTAAAAAAATTACATTATCACCACAAACAAGCGGTGATAATGTATAATGGTTACGCTTCATCCCCCAGACTGACTGTTTGATTTTGCAGCACTCTGACCGTGAGATTAAGGTTTACTTTTTCAACAATGTTGTGGAAATAACCTTCGCCTACAGGACCGGTTCCGAATGCCTGCCTGTCTGTGGATTCATCCCATTCAAGGATTTCGCTGGATACCAGTTCACAAAATGGAAGATTATTATATGCTTGTGTACTGGACTGATGAAATTGTGAGATGTCACTTGATAAAAATTGATCTTTTTCAGGGAAACCTGGTCCTAAATCTTGTGCCCTGAAGAAATCAAATTCATTTCTTGTATTAATCACAGGCAACTGAACCGGTTCTTCCAGTGTTACCGTTGTCATACACTCGAAAGGAACTCTTACGGTTAAAGATTTCAACTCAGACGAGACACATTCTGTATCCCCAGGACAAGGTGACGCATACTGTATATTTTTGCGCACATGCCCCTTAAGAAACAATGGAAAAGGACCAACACTGAATGGGTCTTCCCCATTTGTTACTGGCGGGGTCATAAGCCTGCATTGCACAATTTCCACCCGTTTTTTAATATCTTTAATTTCAAGTACCGGATCCGGAAAGGATATATTCGCAACCAGACTGCTGGTCACCTGGAAATTTCCTAAATTAACAGGAACTCTTATTAATGGATTATCAGTCGGAGATACAACCGGCTCTACCGGGGTATTCTCACACTGTTCAGTTGATGCTGATTGATTAAGGTTTACACAATTTTGTTGTTCATTTTTGTTACTCAATTTATTTCCTCCTTTGTAATTAACCTCACTTTATTCTATGCAGCTATATCTATTAAGAATGGTTCATTATATTAGTGTGAATGTGGATTTTTAATAGAAGTAATCCATCATTTAAATTTATTAATTATAAAATTGGGTACTTGCACAGATTATGTTCCATTTTGCATAGGATTATCTTGGAGGTGGAGGATCATGGACCGGAATAATATTCTTGCTGTAGACATCGGTAACAGCTGGTATAAAGCAATTACATCAGATAAGGGGGAATTGTCCGAATATCAAATACCTAATGCAATTGCGTTATTTGACCGGGAGTTTTACGAAATGCCTTATGATGATGAAGATATTGAACTTGAAGATAATCTGATTGTAGAAGTTAAAAGCCCTGCAGTACTTGATAAGCGGGAAATTTATTATATCGGGAAAGCGGCAACGAAACAAAAAAATGTCAGCCTGACTTCATTTAATAATCAAAAAGCAGATGAGCCACGTACGTTTACATTGCTTTTTGCAATGGCAGCTTTTCATGCATTATCAAGTAATCCAATTGATGAAATCGAGCTGGATTATGAAATCAATCAAATGGCTGTATCACTGCCAACTACACAATATAAGGAAAAAAAGAATGATTTCAAGGAAAAGTTAACCGGAAAACATACTGTCATATTTCATAAAGTTCCCGGTATCGGCGAACCGAAAGAAGTTGTTGTTAACCTGACAATTCAAGATGTGATTATTGGTGCTGAAGGAGCTTGTGCTTACCTGGGTATGACGCGCGATCAGGACTCACTCCTGATTAAGGATGATACACTTGTCCAGGATTCGGCAAAAGGTATAATTATCGGCGATTTAGGCGGGGATTCTGTTGACTTTGTAGGAATAAAAAATAATAAACCTGTTGCATCCATTGAAGGAGAGCCATTTGGCATTAATCAGTTTCTAGATAAAATCATTCAAAAAGTGAGCAAACACGAACTTTACAAATTTGACTCCAGATCGGAACTGGAAGAGAAACTGGCCGCTGGACAATCAGAATGGTATGTCGAACCATTTGCTGGTGTCAAAAAAGACATAAGTAAATATATCATCCCGCAGCTGAGAGCAATGGCAACCAAATACCTTGAGCACTTTGACCGTACACGCAGCAGTTCAAGTGAAATTAAGGAAGCTTCCCGATACATTGCCGTCGGCGGTGCAGCGGACATTGCACAACGACAAATCCAGGAAGCAGCAATCACTTGGAAAGACAGAGGGCGCCCCATTGATTTATTTTACCCGGAAGATATGGAAAAACTGAATGTTCTCGGGCTTATGATTTTAGCCAAAATGAATTTGATTAGAAATGAGCAAGCCAATTTTGATGACTTTGCCGTCACAAATAATTAGAGGGTGATCATCATGTCGAAAGTGTATACCGATTATATGAATGAAACGACATTAACAATTCCCGACACGTTCATTGATGTTAAAACGGGGGAATCTTATTCAGTTTCTGCGAGAACACAGGAACAAATCGCATACCATGCTAAAAACAACACACTGATTCACCTTGTTTTTGCAGCACTGGACCATTATCTGCAATCCCAGCCAATTCGAAATACAGGGCCAAATGAAATTATGCTTGAATTACTGGAAATAAAGAAGATGATGCAACGTGGATATTACAACAAACCCCATTTCAATAATAAAACATCACCAAACAGTAAAACTAATGTAACTGGAAAAATTAATATTAAGGATGCGGAAGATGTTATTGAAGCGTTCGGAGGGTAAAATCTTTATGTAAAAAGGTGAACCACGACATGGTTTACCTTTTTATGTTGCACACGGAATGATTTATAAACGGACAGCATCCAGGCATGTTACTGCGCAGAAACAGGAAAGATCGACTTCTATACAGATCCCCGTTTTCATCAGATCATCAACACACTTATGATCAACCTGCGAACAGAGTGAACATTTATTATTTCCGGCCGTATCATTTAAATCAGATTTGAATGTCAGCAATTCAAGGACAGCACATTCGCCTTTTAAATCCTTAATTTTGAATATATACGTTTCAATGCATTTTAATTTTTTCTTGGAATGACAGGAATAGGAAAAGACTCCTGTACCTTTAAAAGGTTTGCAGCCACAATAAAGAACAATAGGAATTGTATTTTTCCTGGACCTTCTTTTCTTTCCCAGTAAATCGTCAATAGAACCCTCACATGATGCTTTGCAATGATTATGCTGTACTTTTCGTTGCGCCTCTAATATTGCTTCCAAAACATCCCCGACACAATTTTCATAGTGTTTGTTGTGCCCACATCCTGTTGAACAGTGACCACAGCATTTCTTTCTATGATGCGCACCCTTGGACCTATCGTCTTCCAGGTAATCATGGTGATATCTATTCATGTTTTTTCACCCCTTTATAGTTATGTCGGTAATAGTATACGTAAAGAAAACCCGTTACGCTTGATTTGGAAGCCTATCAGATGCAAAAATGGTTAACGATTAATGTGCAATAAGCTGTTTTAATAGATTAAACATATATGTACATATCATGGTGATATGATTGTGGTCTGTGACGTATCGCCAAAAAATACGAACTGCAGTAAGTGCTTTATATCACTGCATTTAGCTTGACCGTTTTTTATCCACCCATAGATAGTAAAGGGAGGGGATCCCCTCCATACTATCTATCTGGTAGTTTATGCAATCTTAACAATTGTCATTATTGGTACCAATATTGTTTGGAAAAACTACCGGGCACTGAGGTGGAATAGTTGGTGCAGGGCACGGAGGGATTGGCAGCTCCTCTCTTGGTTCGCAGAAGTCTGCAACAAGCTCAAGTGTTACCTCAAAAGTTGACTGAATGCTTTGACACAAGCGAACTGTGACAGTAACATCAAGTTCGTCTGCTTCCGTTGTTGTACCAGGATCACATGTTGCTGTGCATACAAAACACTCTAGATCAGTATACGATACATCAATATCTGTTCCTTCTGGTGCACAAAGAACCACTTGTTCACATCTGGTGAAGTCAGCACTGCCGATTTCCACAGTTCCTCCTCCAAGTTCCGGGATGACATTTGCAAAAACCGTAACCTCAAAGTTTTTTTGAATATTGACCAGTTGCAGTGTGACTTGCGCTCCATCGATAACAAATTGCTGATCCGTCCGACTCAAAATAACAATTGGGTCTACTTCGGCCGGTGCAACTGAACATGAAACAGAATCAAGTACAATATCACCGCACTCTAACTGGGTCCCATCAGGTCCAACCGGTAATACCAGGTCGCCTAACGCGAGATCAAAGGTCGCTTCGTTAATAACCCAGTCATACACTTTTTCCGTGTTGATACACAAGAGTTCCTGACCACCTGTTAAATTCTTTGCTTGCATTAGCATACACCTCCAAATAATATATTTTCTTTCATTGGTAATCTATGAATGCATAGGAAAAAGCGTATAATGATTTAGCGGAATTGGCAGGATATTTATCATTTTGGGCAAACAGGCCCTCTGATACGCTGAACATCAATTCTATACTTTCCCGGAAACAGCAAAACCCGTTCTGACAATGTTCAGAACGGGTAATAATTACTCAGATAACACCAAATGAATCGTAGTACCGGAAGGGTCTTTGGTGATATATTTATCAGACTCTTTCTCTACGCTGGCACCACCCTTTTCAAGACGAATGGCGGCCTTTTCTCTTGCTCCCTGATCCGGAAAAACAAGTGTATACCAGTTTAATCCTGCACTGTTTTCAGACGGAGCCGGTGCTCCCCGTCCGTTCCAAACATTCAAACCAATATGATGATGATAATCATTGGTGGACGTAAAAAGTGCTCCAGGATAATTGGTCACAACCTGAAATCCAAGACCATCTTTATAAAATGTTTTAGCCTCTTCCAGGTCCGCGACATGTAAATGAATATGACCCATCACCGTTTCGCCCGGAAGTCCAGCCCATTCTTTTTCACTTTCTGCAAGCAGGCCTTCCGCATCAAGCTGCTCAGTGGCCATGGAAACCTGATCCCCTGTCCATGTCCATTCAACAGCGGGACGATCGTGATAAACTTCAATTCCATTACCATCCGGATCGGATAAATAAAGTGCTTCACTGACATAATGGTCAGCTGCACCAATTCGTATTCCGTTACTGGCAATATGTCTAAGAAATGCAGACAAGTCAGCACGTGTTGGCAACAGAATGGCGAAATGATACAAACCAGCTTTGCGGGCTTCCTTTGGCAACACATTTTCCGGCTGTTCCAATGTCAGGAGGGATGTCATTCCGTCCGCGGTCAAAACAGCTTTCCGTGCCGTCTGATCAAGTACTTTGAACCCGATGATGGACTGATAAAACTCTATCGAGCGATCCAAATCCGTTACGTTAATATTCACTTCCCCGACATATGTCGTCGGTTTTTCAAAAAACTTCCGTTCCATAAAAATTCTCCTCTATATTTAATTATTATTATTCACTAAGTTACTTTATGTAAGTAATTATAAACAATAATGGCGTATAAGTCAATACTAATAGACAACCCGGGTTCAGCTGAAACTCCGGGTTGTCTGTATTTTGCATTAATCGCCAGTCTTAATACTGATAAATTTCATCTCCATCATTTCGCGCATCGCATATTTAACACCTTCCCGGCCAACCCCACTGTCTTTCCATCCGCCGTATGGCATATTATCTATCCGGTAGGTTGGAATGTCGTTAACAATTACACCACCTGTTTCAAGTCGCTCCGCAGCATAAAAAGCCCGCTCAAGACTTGGCGTCATCACACCGGAGTTCAGCCCATAGCGTGAATCATTGGCATCATCAATAGCCTCATCCAGCGTATCAAACGGAAATATGCACACCATTGGACCAAATATTTCATTACGAAATACCTTTGAATCACGATTCACATTTGTCAATACAGTCGGCTCCATAACATTTCCTTGTACACCGCCGCCACACTCAACATTGGCACCTTCCTGCACTGCTTCATCCAGCCAGTTCTGTAGTCGCTCCAGCGATTTCTTTGAAATAACCGCTGTAATGTTGGTTTTTTCATCCATCGGAGACCCGATGACAAGCTGTTTTGTCCGGGTCACAAACCGTTCGAGAAACTCCTCATAAAGTGACTGATGTACATAAATCCGCTGAATCGAGATACACACCTGTCCATTAAACGAAAATGCACCCTGAACACTTCGCTCAATTACTTTATCAATATCCACCCCTTCATCAATAATAAACGGAGAATTGGAACCAAGCTCGAGTGTTAACTTGCGAAAACCTGCCTGCTGTTGTATTGTATGCCCAACTTCCACACTTCCTGTAAACGTCACCTTCTTCACATACGGATGTTTCGTCAGTTCTTCACTCAGGACATCGCCTTTCCCGGGAATAACGTTCAGCACTCCTGCGGGAAGTCCTGCTTCTTTAAAAACTTCTGCAAGAAACAGTGAACTTAACGGTGTCTGCTCAGCAGGCTTGAGCACAATGGAGTTCCCCGCGGCAATCGCTGGCCCAACTTTATGTGCGACAAGATTGAATGGAAAATTGAATGGTGTAATCGCCGTCACGACACCTAATGGGGTTCGCCTGGTATATCCGAATCGGTTCTCTCCCCCTTCTGCTGCATCCATGGGAATACGTTCACCATAATTCCGTTTTGCCTCTTCCGCGGAAAACCGGTATGTCTGGACAGTCCGACTCATTTCCTCCCGGGCGTTGCGGATTGATTTGGCTCCTTCTTTAGCAATAATTTTAGCACACTCATCAGACCGCTCTTCCAGAATCGTGGCTGCTTTGGCGAGTATCCTGGCTCGTGCATGTGCCGGATAATCTCTGAATTTCTGAAATGACCGGTGGGCCTCCACAACCGCTTCAACTGCATCTGCCGGCTCGGCCTGGCCGATTTCCGCCAATTCTTCTTCTGTATGCGGGTTTGTTAATGTCTCATAATCTTTCGGTTCACGCCATTTTCCGCCAATCCATAACTTCCATTTCTTTGTCATCTGCAATACCTCCTACAGGTTACAAATATAATCACCGAGTTGTTCAGTCAGTTCCATGTTCTCCGAGTAATCGACATCCACATCAATCAGGACAATTTCATTACTGGAAAGTGCATCTTCCAATGCAGGCAGCAATTCATCCGAATGCTCAACTTTTACCCCTTTTGCCCCAACACTTTTTGCAAAATCGAGAAAGTCCGGATTCATAAATTCAACTGCATATGTCCGACCGAATTTCTTCAACTGGGTCCACTCAATCAATCCAAACTTGGAATCATTAAAAATGACAACAACAAAAGCCAGTCCCATTCGCTTTGCAGTAACGAGTTCAGCAGCATTCATCATAAAGCTGCCATCTCCGACCACTGTAATAACCGGCTTGTCAGGATCGGCAAGCTTAGCTGCGATTGCACCCGGTATCCCAATCCCCATTGATGCCCAGCCATTTGAAATAATCGTGTGGTTCGGTTTATCAGGCTGATACGTGCGGGCAACCCACAATTTATGTGCACCAACATCTGAAATAACTACTGCTTCACCTTTTTCAGCCTTTTTTATATCGGCAAGTATGCGTTGTGGTTTCACCGGACTGCCCGTGTCATTATCAGAAGCATGCAGTTTTTCCTCAAGCTGCGATTTTAATTCCTTTGCCTTTGACCACAGCTCTTTTTTCTTTACTTTTTCGGACAATTCTTTAAGCGACTCCTTAACATCACCGACCAGCTCTGCTCCAGTCGGATAATAAGCATCCACTTCTGCAGGCATTGTATCCAGGTGGACAATTTTATTCATTGCCTCATCATTCCAATATTTTGGAAGATATTCCACAAAATCATATCCCACCGTAATAATCAGATCTGCCGTATCAAACCCGCAAAGTACATAGTCCTGTTCCTGCACACCAACCGTATAAAGTGTCAGCGGGTGATTGGAAGGCAGAACTCCCTTGGCCATGAATGTATTGGCAACCGGAATATTAGTCTCCTCGGCAAACTTTTGTAAATTTGCCGATGCCTCGTCGCGGATGACTCCATTACCAACAAGAATAATTGGCCGCTCGGCTTTGTTAATCAGCTCAGCCGCCCGTTTTACTTCCGCTTCATCGGGCTGTGAAACAGGAATGGAAGCGACAGGGAGTGGTTCACCACCTGTGTCCGTCATGGCGATATCTTCCGGGAGTTCGATATGCACTGCACCCGGTTTATCAAGAAGAGACGTTTTAAAGGCTTTACGGATGATTTCCGGAATAGTATGTGCCACTTTAATTTGCTGGCTCCACTTGGTAATTTGATCAAACATGCCGACAATATCAACATGCTGATGGGACTCTTTATGAACCCTCTCCAGCCCCGCTTGTCCTGTAATGGCGACAACGGGAGCATAATCAAGATACGCATCACCAACCCCCGTCATCAGATTGGTAGCACCGGGGCCTAATGTTCCGAGGCAAACCCCGGTTTTACCTGTCAGCCTTCCATATACATCAGCCATAAATGCGGCAGCCTGCTCATGAAAAACAACAACAAACTCAATATTCGAATCAGCCAAAGACTCCATTAAATCTGTATTTTCCTCACCCGGCAGACCAAAAATATAGTCGACACCTTCATTTTCCAGACATTTAACAAATAAATCTGATGCTTTCACAAAATTACCACCTTTATACTACGGTTTTTTGCATAGTATTCCGTGTTTGCCAGGGAATATGTACAACTTACAGTCACAACTTTTTTGCATATGGGAAAGTGTGATACGCTTGAACAAATAAATTACATTTGGCAGGTGACAACAAATGATTGTCAGAGAACACGAAAACAAGTTTGTCATGATTGAACAGGATGATCATGCCCACATTTCAGGACAATTACTGCATAATTGGGACAGAAATTTATTTCGTGGTCATCAACTTTGGAAATCAGTGGAATATGCAGTTCAAAACCATGACTATGGATGGAAAAGGATTGATAAACAACCGTTTTGGAATGACGCAAAAAGGGCGCCATATACATTTGTTGATTTTCCCGTCCTTCCCAAAACCGTTTTTTACAAACACGGGATTGAAGAAGTAGTAAAGAAGAACGCCTATGCTGGCCTCTTATGCAGCCGGCATTACACAAACTTTTTACTGGATGATAAATCTGAAGAAGCCAGGGAGTTTGTCGACAGCGAACAGAGACGCCAGGAGCAAATCAGTAAAACGCTTAAAATTGATGACCATTTGTATGATTTTCATTATGAACTTCTTCAGTTTTGTGACAGCCTTTCACTCTATATATGCCTCAATGAACCGGGGGCAGCCAAACCAGATGAACACCCTTTTTTCCGACATGGAATCCCCGCCCCAAGTTTGTTATTTGAACAAAATAAAATGATGGCACGTTGGAAAGATGAAAAAACAATTGAATTAGAGAATTTTCCTTTTTCAGCACCCTTTTCGGTCACGATTAAGTATAAAAATGTTTTAAAAACGACCATTTCGGAAAAAGGATTAAGCAACAGCTTTGATGATGCACCCCTGAAAGAATATAATGTGCTGCTGTCGGAAATAACATAACAGCATGTATAAAAAAATACATCTCACCCAAAATACAGAAAGCAAAGGTACTGTTATAATCACGTTAAAAATATTAGTTGACATATGGCATGGATAGTGGTTAAATTATAGTAGATTTTCAAAGGGGAGTAGCTTTAACAGTGGAGTCGTCATTACAGAGAAACACAAACTCTCGGCTTTACTGGCAACTACGGCGTTGTTAGCAAGACCTTTGCCAATTGTGGTAAAGGTCTGTTTTATTTTTAGAGACTTTTACCACATTATTGGGTAAAGTCTCTATTTTTGTTAAATGAAGGGAGAAAGTTTATGGACTCAGCATTAATTTTGCAATATGCGTGGACATTATTAATATTGATTGGATTGGAAGGTTTACTTTCCGCTGACAATGCGCTCGTTCTGGCAGTAATCGCAAAACATCTGCCTGAGAAACAGAAAAAGCGCGCAATCGATTACGGGATATACATGGCATTTATCTTCCGCTTTGCCGCAATATTTCTAATATCTTTTATTGCCGGTATCTGGCAGGTGCAGGCAATTGGAGCGGCGTATTTAATTTATCTGGGTGGAAAGCATGTTTATAAAGAATACTTCAGTTCAAAAGAAAGTGAAGAAGCAGACCCAAACAAAGCAGGTATGGGATTCTGGCCTACAGTTGCCAAAATTGGTGTTGCTGACGTTGCATTTGCCATTGACTCCATCCTTGCTGCAGTTGCACTTGCGGTAACATTGCCTGTCACTCCATTACCACAATTCGGGGGTATGGATGGCGGTCGGTTTGCTGTCATCGTACTGGCAAGTATTGCCGGGTTGGTTCTAATCAAATTTGCTGCCAACTGGTTTGTAAAATTGCTTGAAAAACGGCCGGGTCTGGAAATGACTGCATACCTGATTGTCGGATGGGTAGGAATTAAACTTGCCGTCATCACCCTTTCACACGAACAAGTCAGCGTATTGCCCGAAGGATTTGCTCACAGCACAGTATGGACCATCTTCTTCTGGACTATTCTGTTAGGCATTGCAATCATCGGCTGGTTTGTATCGGGTAAAACCGGCTCGAAAAAAAGATCTAATGAATCATCATCATAATATGAAGGGTAGCCATAATCAGGCTACCCTTTTAGCTTTTCCACCGTCAATTCAGTTATCTCATCCATCATTTATAAACCAATTTTTGTCGATATTTCCCGGGAAATATCGAACAACCTGGCGAAACCTGCTGAATTTTTAGTCAGTTCCTTCGCCATTAGGAAACACCACCCTTCTCCTCAGAAACTTCCTTCCCTTCATAGTGACGCATAAACAAATCTTCAAGAGTCGGCGGTGCACTCTCCAGTTTCACCACACCAAATTGGCTGACATGTTTGAGAACTGTATCAAGTTTTTCCATATCAACTTGAAAAGAAAGTTCCTGATTTTTTTCTGTAAGATTATGAACTCCCTCCATCGTATCCAATGATGGAACCGGCTCTTTCGTTTGTATGAGCAGATTTGCCCTGGTTAAATGTCGCAGTTCGCTCAATGAACCACTTTCAATGATCTTCCCCTGTCGGATGATGCCGACTGTATCACACAATTTCTCCACTTCAGATAAAATATGACTTGAGAGCAGAATACTTTTTCCTTCACGTTTCACCGCCCCCACACATTCCTGGAAAACACGCTCCATTAACGGATCAAGTCCCGATGTTGGTTCATCCAGAATGTACAAATCAGCATCAGATGAAAAGGCAGCAACAAGCGCAACCTTTTGCCTGTTCCCTTTTGAGTATGTTCGGCATTTCTTGGATGGATCCAAATCAAACTTTTTAATCAGTTCTTCGCGCCTGTTTTTATTGTTGGCGCCCCGAAGCTTTACAAACAAATCGATGACTTCCCCACCGGTAAGATTTGGCCACAGATTCACATCACCGGGAACATAAGCAATCCGCTTATGAATATCGACGGCATCTTTCCAAACATCTTTTCCAAATATTTGCGCCTCCCCGGAAGTTGCCTTTAATATACCAAGCAGGATACGGATAGTCGTGGATTTCCCGGCACCATTCGGACCGATGAATCCATACACTTCACCCGGATTCACATTAATGTCAATTCCATCCAGCGCAGTAAACTTGCCGAACTTCTTCGTTAATCCCTGTGTGCTCAATACAGCCAATCAAATTCCTCCTCTTATTTATAGAAGCTTTTCTTTAATGTATCAAGATAACCGTAAAACTCTTCCCAATATGGTTCAAAGTTAACATCAGTCATCTTTTCTCCTTGTAGACGGGCAATAATTTCGTTCTGATATCCGTCGAGTGCCCACTGGATCAGCTTAAATGCTTTTTCTACATCAACATCCTCTCTGAACAGTGATTTGTCAATGTTTGCATACATGATGTCATAGCCTTGTTGTTTTAAGTTAACATATCGTTTTTCCAGATTCTCCGGTAAATTAGTTTCAGACCTGAAGAAAAATGTCCCCAGAAAATTAAACACACTCGGATTCTCTACAAAACATCTCATTTTTAGGTGTGTCGCCTGCCTGAGACGTTTTATAAAATCTGTTTCATACATGTTTATGACATTTAAATAATCAGTTTTCATTACATCCAGAGAATACTCCACTAAATAGTGATAAAGATCTTTTTTACTGCCAAAATAGTAGAAAAGCATTCCCTTGCCGATTCCGGCATTCTTTATAATTTGATTGGTTGATGCGCGTTCATAACCATTCGCTGCAAATTCATCCAGTGCAGCATTGATAATCCGCTGCTGTTTACCTTCATTGATACTCTTAAATTTTGTTGGAATGACATTTCACTCCTTCTGCTTCAAAATTATTCGGTTCATGCACTGACACCTGCCGAATAATTTTAGACCGTTATGGTCGACTATAAGATAACAGTTTAGACCGTACAGGTCAATAACGTCCAAAAAAAGACTTCAGCAAGATGAAGTCTTCGTTTATTTTTGTGGTTTTAAAAAGATTCTCCATACGGATTTACGCAGTCTGTTTATGCGTGCTTCAGCCATGTACTTACATACATCCCGGTTATAGTACATCATCATCATCCGCCAACCTCCTCTGATTAATTATCGATGGTACTTTCATATTACTGCGGATAGCCTTTTTCGTCGTCGGCTGGGTGACTGAAATTTCGCATTAAAAATACCCTGCTGCTGATGCAGGGCAATTACGACTCCGGATGTAGCACGTCTCAGGCCAATCAGTTTAATCGCTGCTCACCAACTGTATTCAATGGGCATACTTCACAGAGCGGCCGCTTTTTGCATATTTGTTTTGCGTGTTCAACGAGCAAAGCATGATACTCCTGGAATACGTTCAATTCATTTGACATGTGTTTTTCAACCTCGCTCCGAAAACCGTCATACGTTTCGGGCATATCATAACCGAACCGATAAAAAATCCTTCTTGCATATGCATCTGTTACAAATATTGGCTTATCAAATGCATACAGCAGCATAACGTCGGCTGTTTCGCTGCCAATTCCCTTGATATTCAACAGTTCCTGCCGAAGATAATTGCTGTCCATTTGCATTACTTGTCTGACATCATAATCATACCTTCTGAACCATTCAAGAAACGATTTGACTCTTTGTGCTTTTATATTGAAAAACCCACTTGGTCTGATTCGTTCAGCAAGCTCATTTTCGGGCAGATAATCCATTATTTCCGGCTTCAGATAGTCTTTCACTCTGGAGACAGCCTTCTCTGCATTACGCCAATTCGTGTTCTGCACCAGAATGGACCCAATCATCATTTCAAATGCTGTATCAGCCGGCCACCACCCTTGCGGACCATAATGCTCATATAGTTTTTTATAAATGAAATTATAATTGTGCATATAAACCTCCGAAAACTTTACTTGAATTTTACGCTGCCTGAATACCTGCTTTTAAAACATATTGTATCATGAAAACAAAGAATCAAGATGCTCAAATGGAGGTGCCATATGCGCTTACCGGTGAAGGTATGTATCTGTTTAACAGCAATTATTTGTTATATGCATCTATGATTGTTATCTCTTACTACATCCCCTGCTTCAACTCTGCTCGAAAAACCCGTCATGCTTTTTTTCCGTCATCATCTGTTATATTCTAGAATTGGATGAAAAAATATAATTCGCAGTTCGGAGGTATGCATATGTCCATGAAAAAAACATTAACACTCGCCGGATCCGATTCAAGCGGTGGCGCAGGAATACAGGCAGATCTGAAAACATTCCAGGAGCATGGTGTGTATGGCATGACCGCATTGACATCGATTGTCACAATGGACCCAAAAGACAACTGGAGCCATGGGGTATATCCAATTGACGTAAATATTGTTGGAAAACAATTGGACACCATCCTGTCAGTCGGTGTTGATGCCATGAAAACAGGCATGCTTGGTTCCGTTGAAATTATTGAGCTTGGTGCCCGGAAAATCGATGAGTATAAACTCAATAAATTTGTTCTCGATCCTGTAATGGTATGCAAAGGAGAAGATGAAGTACTGCAGCCGGAAAACACGGATGCCATGCGGGAAGTGCTTCTCCCCCGGGCAACGCTTACGACACCAAATCTGTTTGAAGCCGGTCAGCTTGCACAAAATGGTCCAATTAAAACAATGGATGGCATGAAAGAAGCAGCAGTAAAAATTCATGAACTTGGTGCCAAAAATGTCGTCATCAAAGGCGGTAAAGTGTTTGACCATGAAAAAGCGATTGACCTTTTCTATGATGGAACAGACTTTACGATATTGGAAACAGATAAAATTAACACGAGTTACAACCATGGCGCCGGATGTACATTTGCAGCAGCAACTACAGCCAACCTGGCCAATAACTTGTCCGTAAAAGAATCTGTTGCAAAAGCGAAGGAATTTGTTACTGCCGCAATTGCACACGGATGGAAAATGAATGAATATGTCGGTCCTGTCATGCACGGCGCATATAATCAGTTTGAAAAATAACATGGAAAATCCCCGGCAACGTAGTATACCGGGGGTTTTTTTAACGGAACAAACTCCAAGGATAACCTTCCGGCGGGGTAGAAGTGAATTCCATCGTTTCTTTTTTTGTTGGGTGTTCAAGTGACAGTTTATTCGACCATAGCGCTATTTGCTGTCCAGGTTTATTGACATACTGTCCGTATTTTTGATCACCATACAGTGGAAAACCAGATTCAGCTAACTGAACACGTATCTGATGGGATCGTCCTGTTATAAGGTTAATGGACAACATACTCAAGTTATTGTTCACTTCCATCACTTCATAGTCCAACAAAGCTTTTTTAGCGTGCTTTTGCTGTGCGGATACAGCATATACTTTGTTTTCCTGACGATCCTTATATAGAAAATGCTCCAGCCGGGCGTGCTTTTCATGAGGAGTACCACGTACCACAGCTGCATATGTTTTATCAAATCTATTTCGCCGTATGGAATCTGACAGACGGGAGGCAGCTTTTGAAGTCTTTGCAAATACCATGGCACCTCCAACGGGACGGTCGAGGCGATGGACCAGGCCAAGATAGACATTTCCTGGCTTCTGGTAACGTACCTTCAAATCATGTTTCAATAAATTGTGCAGATCGCTGTCACCACTTTGATCTCCCTGCACAGGCATGTTGACTGGTTTTTCCACGACCAACAAATGGTTGTCTTCGTATATTATCGGTATATTCATGCAACAATCGAACTCCTTTATTTCATAACTTTTCCTATCATAACATACCTTCATTGTTCTGGTTCATTGTACCCAGGCTAATCAGCCTATTTATTTTTTCCTAGTTTTCCATTATTCTAAATGTGACAATATTTTGAAAGGGGTTACACTATGTATCGACAAACAATGTGGAAAGTTATCTTCCCATTAATGGCAATTATGCTTATTTTTACCCCGCTTGAAGGAAATACTTCAAGCGCTGCAGAAGATAGCAGCATTGTCAATTTGCGCCTGATGGAGACAACAGATATCCACGTCCATCTGGCAAACTATAACTATTATCAGGACGAACCGACGAATGAATTCGGCCTGGCATTGACAGCAACACGGATTAAAGAGGCCCGCGGCGAGGCTGTGAACAGCATGTTGTTTGATAATGGCGATCTTATTCAGGGAAACCCGCTAGGCGATTATGTTGCCAGAAATGGACTTGAAGAAGGAGAAGTACATCCTGTCTACAAGGCTATGAATTTATTGGATTATGACGCAGCAAACATCGGGAATCATGAATTCAACTATGGGATTGATTTTTTGAAAGAATCAATTGATGATGCGAATTTCCCGTATGTAAATGCCAACGTCTATTATGATGACGGCGATAATGACCCAAGCAACGACCAGCCATTTTTTGATCCCTACAAGATTTTACATAAACAGGTAACGGACACAAATGGTAATACACAGACGGTAGATGTTGGTGTTATTGGTTTTGTTCCTCCACAAATTATGCAGTGGGACCGCTCCAACCTCGAAGGAAAAGTTATAACAAAAGGAATCTATGAATCTGCTAAAAAGTATGTTCCAATTATGCAGGAACAGGGCGCAGACATCATTGTTGCCATTCCGCACTCCGGACTGGGATCAGTCGAATTGCAAGAACGCGAAGAAAATGCAACCTATAACCTGACAGAAATTGAAGGCATCGATGCCATCATGTTTGGCCATGCCCATGAAGCATTTCCGAGTGAAACGTTTGCCGGTATTCCAGGCGTAAACCTGGAAAAAGGCACCATCAATGGAGTCCCTTCTGTTGAAGCCGGCTATTGGGGAAATCATCTGGGAATCATTGATCTGCAGCTTGAAAAAAATGGCGAAGACTGGGATGTGATTGATTCCAGCTCCGAGGTACGCTCCATTTATAATGAAGAAACTGGAGAAGCACTTGTTGAGCCGGACCAGGAAATCCTTGATGCGATATCCGAGGAACATCAGGCAACACTCGACTATATTCGTTCCCAGGTTGGTGAGACTACCGCACCAATTTACAGCTATTTTGCGCTTGTAAAAGATGATCCGTCTGTGCAGATTGTTTCCAATGCACAAAAGTGGTACACCAAACAGGCGGTAACCGGAACGGAATATGAGAATTTGCCAATATTGTCGGCCGCAGCACCATTTAAAGCGGGCGGACGCAGTGGTGCGGGATATTACACATACATTCCGGAAGGCCCGATTGCGATCAAAAATGTAGCAGACCTTTATGTGTACCCGAACACATTAAAAGTTGTAAAATTGACCGGTAAAGAAATTCATCAGTGGCTTGAAATGTCTGCCGGACAGTTTAACCAGATTGACCCGAACATTTCTGAACCACAAGCTTTAGTGGACTTAGGTTTTTCAACTTATAACTTTGATGTAATCGATGGGCTTACGTACGAAATTGATGTTACCGAACCATCCCGATATAACAATGATGGTGAGCTGATTAACCCTAACGCACAACGGATTGTCAATCTGCAATATAATGGTGAGCCAGTTGAGGACAGCCAGGAATTCCTGGTAGCGACAAATAACTACCGGGCAAGCGGCGGCGGTAACTTCCCGAACCTGGATGGCAGTCAAATTGTTCTGTCACCGCAAATTCAGAATAGACAGGTTATCATCCAATATATTCAGGAAAACGGCACGATTGACCCGTCAGCAGATGGAAACTGGTCATTCGCAGCAATAGAAGGTAATCCTGAGCTGATATTCCAATCGTCACCAGATGCACAGGAATTTATCCAATCAGATGGAAATATTTCCTATATTGGTGAAGGTGCTAATGGATTTGCCAAATATGCAATCGACCTTGCTGCTGAAGAACCTGTAACCCTCACATCACTTCAGGAAGATACAGCAGCATATATTGCAGACGGTTCTGTTGAACACCCATTGGCAGTTCAGCTGAAAAACAAGCTGAAACAGGCTGCACATCACATGGATAAAGGACACCAACAGCAGGCTGTAAAAAAAGTGGAAGGATTTTTAAAACATTTAAATAATAAAGCGATGGGGAAATTTATTACAGCCGATGCGAAGGAAGCACTGAATGCCAGTGCAAATGAGCTTTTGGAAAACTGGAAATAATCCTCCATACGAAACCCCCGCGGCGGGATTGCTGCGGGGGTTTTACCATATTAATTCAGCAGTTAACAGCGAATGGTCCGAATAGTTTTGCTTCCGTTCGTCATGAGAAATTTCACAACTGCTGAGATCTTTCATAAGAGAATGTAGATCCCTCCCATTTCAGGCCTCTCCCGATTGGATGCAGTTCTCTCCCATTTCGGGCCAATCTCTCCCGATTGGATACTGTTTTCTCCCATTTGAGTACCAATCTCTCCTATTTGGACCCCGCCATTACTTAATTCGCAACTATGACTGGTTCAAGGCATCTTTTATAGCGTCTACTGTTATTTTCGAATGTGAGGTGTTCCATAATACTTCTTTATCTTTAATCAAAAAAATTTGTGGGGATTCATGTTTAACACTCGTTTTATCAGCAATCTCATTCGAAATATCCCTGCTTTCAATCACTTTGACCATGTACCCATCCAAGTTATCTTCTGCCGAGTCCAAAAATGCATTATATTCCTTAAACGCTCCAGCACTTATTGGGCATGTTGTACTATGCTTGAAAAGCAGAACCGGCTTTTCGGTTGACTCTTCCCACACTTATTCCAGTTCATCTGTTGCCTGAAGTTCTTTTAACTCAACCATTGCAATAACCTCCTTCATAATTTAGATTTTACCTTTATTGTAATTGATTCGGAAACTTTTAACCAATATTAAAAACGGACATCTGTATAAAACAGACATCCGTTTAGTGAAACATTTATGCATTTTATAATGGACCCAAGATTTTAGACACGAAAAAAGGAGATGTTAAGGTAGGTACATGAAACGAAAAAGATACACCCCCGAATTCAAATCTCAAATCGTGTTGGAAATCTTGAAGGAAGAAAAACCAATGAGTCAGATTGCATCGGAACATGGTATACATGTGAACCAGCTGCATAAATGGAAAACGCACTTCCTGCAGGAAATGCCACAGGTGTTTGAGAAGCAAAACAGGGATCAGGAAAAAATCAAAGCAGATTATGAAAAACAGCTGGAAAACCTTTATGCAGAAGTTGGGAAATTGACCACGCAATTGTCGTGGCTCAAAAAAAAATCTGGCATCTACCACGACTAGACGGGAACGCATGGAGATGGTGGAATGGGAAGACGCTGAACTTCCCATCACCCAACAAGCCGAACTGTTGAACTTAAATCGTACCAGTCTTTATTACAAACCGGTTGAGCCTTCACCTGAAGAGGTAGCCATGAAACACCGGATTGATGAGATTTATACGAAATTTCCATATTTCGGATCACGCAAGATTGCTGAAAAATTAAAGGCTGAAGGAGTGAACATCAACCGCAAAAGAGTACAGCGTCACATGCGTGAAATGGGCATTCAAGCAGTTTATCCCGGTCCCAATTTAAGTAAGCGCAATCTGCAGCACCGTGTTTATCCATATCTGCTGAAAGGAATGAATATTACCCGTCCCAATCAAGTCTGGAGCATTGATATTACGTATATTCAATTACAGCATAGCTGGATGTATTTAACAGCTGTTATCGATTGGTATTCCCGTTATATTATCAGTTGGGAATTAGACCAGACACTTGAAATGAGCTTTGTATTGGATACTGTTAAGCGTGCATTAACCATAGAAACACCTGAGATATTCAATAGTGATCAGGGCAGTCACTTTACCAGTCCAAAGTATATTAATCTCTTAAAAGACCATCCATCCGTACAAATCAGTATGGACAGTAAAGGTCGCGCATTGGATAACATCATGATAGAACGTTTTTGGCGAAGCCTCAAGTATGAAGAAGTCTATTTAAAAGATTATGGCACGCCAAGAGAAGCAAGACTAAATATTCGCGACTATATGGGGCTTTATAACTGTGACCGCCCGCATCAGTCATTAGGTTATAAAACACCAGCATCCATTTATTTTCAGTAGGTCATTGCCCCTCCATCTTGGAACGATTATCTTTCCTATGCCAGAACCCGTCAAGGGAAAGTACGCCCTTGACAGAACCTGGCACAGGAAAGGCGTGGTCTACAAGATGGGAAGGGACACAACTAATGACCCCACCTTATTTTTATAAAATTAGTGTCTTGACAATGGGGTCCACTTTATTTACTGTTTCTTTTTCTCTAACTGACTTTAAAGCGCCGCTCCATGCAAGTAACTGATCAAGCATCCCGTTGGCATTCGCTGCATGATAGTCAGCAGGTTTAAACACACTGAAGTTTTCAAAATCTGTCATAAGTGAGAAGGTTACTGCAGTTTGAACATCTGCAACCTGCAGTTCTCCAAAGATAAGACGAAGATTTTCATGTGCACGCGTTCCACCCAGACTGCCGTAGCCGACAAAACCTGCAGCTTTATTAGCAACTTCCGGTTTAAGGTAATCAAGCGCGTTTTTAATCGCTCCGCCTACTGCATGGTTATATTCTGGTACAACGAAAATATAGCCATCAAATGAAGCCATCTTTTCAGACCATGACTGGATTACTGCTTCTGCTTCTTTCTGCTGTGCTTCCGGTACTGCTGCTCCCAGCATTGGCAGGTTATAGTCAGCCAAATCCACCAGCTCATAATTTACGCCATCGTCATTACGATCAGCAGCAAAATCATACATCCAGTTAGCAACTGCCTCCCCATTACGTCCCTGACGAACACTTCCAAGAATAATACCTATGTTTAACATAAAAATTCCTCCCATAATTTATGTTGATTTATTTTAGTTTGAATTCAACATAAATTATCATAGCATGGTTTTCTGGTTATTTCAAGTAAGTTTATATATTTTTTATAACAAAGTTACTAAAAGTAATTAATTATATTCTTTTTCAAATTCGATGGTGCTTCTAACTGTATCAATTGGCCGTACCATCTGCTCAATTTGTTCACGCTTTGGTTCCAGCATCGGCGGCAGCGATAATTTTTCGCCAAGAGTTTCATATGGCTCATCACCCATAAAACCAGGGCCATCTGTTGCAAATTCAAACAATATTTGCGGTGCAACATTTACATACAGCGACTCAAAGAAATGGCGGTTTACATAGCCGGACGTGCGGAAACCAAAACCGTTCATGCGCTCAATCCATTCCTCCAGAACGGACCGGTCCTCTACGCGAAATGCTGAATGGTGTACTGTTCCATAGCCTTGCCGTGCCATTGGCAGTACCGGATTATATTCCACGATAACCCGTGCACCATTGCCGCCTTCCCCTACTTCAAATAAATGGAAGGAGCCTTCCTGATCAATTTCCTTAAATAACAGCACTTTTTCCATCATTTCCTTAAAATAATCAAATTCGGCTATTCGGACGAAAATTGGACCAAGTCCGGTAATGGCGTATTCCAGTGGTATCGGACCGTTCTTCCAAGGCGTACCGGCAGCAACCCCTTCATTATTTTCATCTGAAATAAGCTGATAATTCTGATCATCAAAGTCAACAAAGGAAAGTGTCTTCGTACCAAACTGTTCTTTAATCCCTTTATGCTTCACTTCCAGCCGATCAAATCGTTTCTCCCAATATTCCAGCGCTTCATCGCTCGGTACGCGGAATGATGTTTTGAAAATCTCATTCGTTCCATGACTTCCTTTCGGGATTCCCGGAAAATCAAAAAACGTCATATCTGTACCTGCATTTCCCTCATCATCAGCAAAAAACAGGTGATACGTTTTAATATCATCTTGGTTCACCGTTTTCTTGACCAGACGCATTCCTAATACATAAGTGAAAAACTCATAATTTTTCTCCGCACTGCTCGTAATGGCAGTAACATGGTGCATTCCTTTTATTCCATTCATCGTATTTTCCCTCCATCTATAAAAGTTATCTTCCATTTATTTTGAATTCAAAATAAATATACTGCTAAAAATTCCTTATGTCAACAATTCCGTTTTAGAAACCCCTTCCCCATCATCTTGGGTAATTGCTTAGTTGCACCTATGCAAATAGAAAGACTTTTTCTTTCTATTTGCAAAAAAACACGCCAAAAGCTTATAGAATAGCTTTTAGCGTGTTTAAAATTACTTGCGGTCCGGATCTTCCGGATGCAATGCAGTGGGACGTCTGTTTTTTAACGGCATTGGTGCCCGCAGCACAACATCCCGCATGGCGCGGAACGAAAACGGGATAAATGGCCACAGGTAAGGCATATTAAATGATTTTAACCGTGCAAGAGCGACCACCCATAACGCAACGCCTATTATGAATCCGTACAGGCCGAATATGGCTGTTACCCCCAGCAGAAACAGCCGATATATCCGATTTGCCAATGCAAATTCGTACGATGGTGTTGCAAATGTTCCAATCGCCACAAACGAAATATACAGAATGACCTCATTCGTGAACAGTCCTACTGCAACCGCGATCTGACCAATGATGACCGCCGACACCAAACCAAGCGCCGTGGCCATCGCGGACGGTGTATGGATGGTCGCCATTCGCAGCATGTCCATTCCGAGTTCCACAAGGATAAGCTGTAAGATTAATGGAACTGCAATCGATTCTTTAGGTCCGAGAAAGCCAAGTGCCGCTGGCAGAAACTCCTGGTTTTCTACAAAGAAAAACCAGAGTGGTGTCAAAAAAATCGACATTATTACGGCAAAAAACCGGACAAACCGGAAATATGCGCCTACAATCGGACGCTGCCTGTACTCTTCAGCGTGCTGAAGATGATGCCAAAATGTCGCAGGAGTAATCAACACACTCGGTGAACCATCAACCATCACGAGCACATGACCTTCATACAGATGCACAGCAGCTGTATCAGGGCGCTCTGTATAGCGAACCGTCGGATATGGGTTCCAGCTTCGACCCACTAAGAATTCTTCCAGTGTTTTGTCAGCCATCGGAAGACCGTCCGTATCAATCGCTTTCAACGAATTTTTCAGATGCTCCACAGTTTCCGGATCGGCAATATCCTTAATATACGATACAACAATATCAGTTTGTGATCGTCTCCCAATTGACATATACTCCATTCGGAGTGACGGATCGCGAACACGTCTTCTGGTCAGTGCAGTATTAAACACAACGGTTTCCACAAAGCCGTCACGCGGTCCTCTTGTTACACGTTCCAAATCAGGCTCGGATGGACTTCTGACTGGATATGTACGCGCATCAATTATGATAATTTTATCGATACCATCCACTACTAGTGCGGCACCGCCGCTCAACACCCAGAATAATGATTTGTTTAAATCATCTTCCGTGGAAATTTCAATATAAGGGAGGTATGTTTTTATTAATTTAACCAGCGGATCCGGCTCCAGTTGTTCCGGTTCAAGATCCGCCAGCAAAGTCATCAGTCTATTCAGTATCTTGTCCTTGGCAAACCCGTCCAGTAGAAACATCGACATATCCCGACCAGCATAGTGCAGATCAAGGTGGAGAGCATCAAAACTCTCGCCGATGCCCATTTGTTTTTTCATATAATCGACATTATCCGAATATTCATTAAAAACCGGTTGTTTCGATTTTCTATACCCTTTGTAACCCATACGTCGCCCTCCTCCATACCATTCTTTACCAATATGGAAGGAGGTTATACCTAATAAATGATTATCTGCATTTTTTTGCCATAATCAGCTGCAAATTATCATCTGACAGCACAGGAGCATCATATCCGATGACTTCCCAACCTTTCTTCTTATACAGCCTAATGGCGGGAGTATTGTCGACATTGGTCGTCAATACCGACGTCGTGTTTAATGCCTGTCCAAGCAGCGCATCATGAAGCTTGCTCCCAACGCCTCTATTTCTTGCTGATGCAGCGACAGCCAGCTCAACAAACTCAAAACAATCCGATAACCAGAATTTCGTTTGTTCTGCAGATAACTGATCTTCCAATTTTCCTCGATAAAATTGCTCCGGCCTGCTTTCATATCCATAAGCAAAACCAATCAATTCTGCATCGCCATTCATTGCTTTCACCCCAACAAACCCAGGGTATGTCATATGCTTATGTAACGTGCTCCTGAATTGTTCAAGGTCAACAGACGTATAATCAAATCCTGTGAAAACAGCACAATTCAGTTTTAGCATTTCATCAAGCATTGGATCATTTTCATCAAAGGACCTTATGTCCATCATATTCTCACATCCTAATTGATTCTTTTTAGTAATCCGTTTTCAATACTGTAAACACCACCGCCTTCCGCATCTATATACTCTCCATCCCGCAAATAAATGGCTGTTTTTTCATCAATACCAAAATTTAACCGGTTTGGAAATGTACGAACTGCATTTTTTAAATGAGGCTCATCATTCCACTGGCTGAAATGGACTGCAAGAAGCACACCCTGAATCAGACCCATCCCCATCCGGTGTTGAAGCACACCTTCTGTATTATCATTCGGGGAAATAACACATCGATCCGGACTGATTAATGCACCGGCGGAAAAACCTGCAATTGGCACACCGATTTCATATTTCGCTTTGATTGCACCAGCAACTTCCGTATCCGCAATATAATCCGCATACAAATTCGTATCGCCCCCGCCAATTAGAATACCTGCGCTTTGTTTAATAGACTCACAGATTTCTCTGACAGAAGTGGAAAGAAGCGGTAAACAATTGAAGCTGTGTACTCCTTTATCCTTTAACGGCTGTGTGAAAACAGGCATATATTCACGCCAGTCCATCCCTTCCCGCTCGATAAAAAGTATGGAAACCGGACCTTTCCTTTTCATGATAATCCCAGAAAACCTTTCCGCCATTCCGGGCGTAAAAGGCGGACCGCTTCCAAACAGAAACAGATGTTTATTCACCATAATTACCCCTCCATTTTTTAGTTTAAATTTAATTAATAAGGGAACATTCATGTTATATCAGGATAGATGAAACATTACAGCCTCTTTATAACCATCTTAACTGCGAAGAAAGGAGAAAATATTCTTGAATAAACATATTGTGTTTTTTGATGCTGAATGCCCTTTGTGCCGAACAGTGAAGGCAGTGCTAAAGAGACTGGACTGGTTTGACACTATTTTTTGGCATCCTGTCCAGGAAGTGAGTGAATCAATAAAAACAAGAGTCAATGAATATAAAAATATGTATGATGAAATCTATATGTTTACGGTGGACAAACAGGTGCTGACAGGATTTAATACGATACGAAAGATTCTCTCTTTACTGCCTGCCACCATTCCATTGGCATTATTGTGCTATATTCCGTTTGTCAAAAAGATTGGTGATCCTGCGTACCGCTTTGTTTCAATTCACCGTTATAAATGGTTTGGAAGAGTGCCGTATAAAAAGTCGTGAACTGGCAGGTGGTGTTCAATACCTTTCAAATACTTCTTAAAGCAAGCTTCAATAACCCCAAATTCTTCACCACGTTTTTTTGGTTTACCGGCCACACTGCATCACTTTCAACACTTCCCCATAAATATACTACTAATATTATAATCTTAAATTATAAAAATGCTCCAATATTAATCTTAATTTACCTGACCTTCGAATAAATAACAAATAATGGATACAATTTTCCCGATCAAATGATACAATTGTTGTAAGATTAAAAATGAATTCCCAATCATAAGGGGGAAACGATTTTGCGTAACGGTTTATTCACAGGAACTGCCAGCATAATGAAACTTCTTTTTCGGCAACAGCGGACTAAAATACTGCTTTGGCTTACGGCGTTTACTGTCATCATTTTGGCGACTGCTTTAGCCTATCCTGACGTTTACCCCAACGAACAGGCGAGAACATCATTCGCAATGACCATGAATAATCCGTTGATGGAAGCAATGGTTGGTCCGGGGTATGAAACGAACGAATACTTAACAACTATTACTACACTTTTTGCGCAGGAAACGCTGCTTTTCACAGCAATTATTGTGGCGGTTATGAACATCCTGCTGATTGGCAGAAGCACCCGGGCAGATGAAGAAGACGGGCTGATGGAATATGTACAATCACTTCCAGTGGGTCGGCTGACATACTTAACCGCCGCGATGATTGTTACTATAACTGTAAATATTATGCTGGCAGTCTTACTCGGAATCGGACTTTATATGACTGATGTGGAAGGAGCGGATCTGGAAAGTTCATTATTATACGGTGCTGTTCTTGGGGCGGCCGGTTTGGTTTTCGCAGCTGTTACGTCACTAATGGCACAACTTACAGAGACATCAAGGGGCACAACAATGTTTTCATTTGCCGTTTTAATAGCAGCATATCTTGTTCGCGCAGCCGGTGATGTCAGCAATCATACACTATCATTCTTTTCATCGCTGGGCTGGACTGTCAGAACAGACGTATTTATGAGCAATAATTGGTGGCCGGTATGGGTTTCATTGCTTACCGTTATTGTCATTTTCTCAGCTGCCTTTTATTTGAATGCAATCCGTGATCTGGGATCAGGATTCATCCCGCAAAAGCCCGGCCGGAAACACGCACCAGCTTTATTAACAACAACTTTTGGCTTTGCATGGAATCAACAGCGGGTCAACATAATTTCTTGGATGGTTATTTTATTCATTTTCAGTGCATCATTCGGTTATATTTTAGATGATCTGGAGACTTATTTTGCTGATGTTCCGTTCATGGAACAGCTTCTTGATAAAGGCTCCAACCTAACACAACAGTTTATTTCCATTTTAATTGCCATCATGTCATTAATCAGTGCTGTGCCACCAGTCATGACCATTATGGCAATAAAAAATGAAGAAACAAAAGATCGGGTGGAAAATTTTTATAGCCGTGCCGTTTCCCGAATCCGTCTATTGGGAAGTTATTTACTTTTAGCCATATTCGTAAGCATTATGATGCAAGGATTGATTGGCATCGGTTTATGGTCCGCAAGTACGGCTGTAATGGATCAGCCGCTGGATTTCAGCAATACCATAAAGTCCGCTTTCGTTTACCTTGCTGCTATCTGGTGTTTGCTGGGATTAACGGTTTTTCTGATTGGCTTCATCCCAAAGGTAAGCGGATTCGTTTGGCTTTATCTCGCATACGGATTTATTATCGTTTACCTTGGAGATATACTCGACCTTCCGGATTGGGTGAACCACATGTCCGTATTTGAGTTTGTTCCGGAACTGCCTGCAGCAGATATGAATATGACGCACATATTCATAATGATCGGGAGCGCTTGTTTCTTAACAGTTGCAGGATTCCTTGGTTACAAGAAGCGGGATATTCGGGGGTAAATATTTAAAGTAAAAGGAGCATATATATGTTAATCGAAATGAACGATGTAAGTCTTATTCAAAATCAAAAATCAATTATTCAACACATGAACTGGAAGGTGGAGGATGGACAGCATTGGGCAATTCTCGGATTAAACGGTGCCGGCAAAACGACGCTGCTGAATCTGGTATGCGGGTATCTTTTTCCGACTAAAGGGAGCATGAACGTGCTTGGAAAGCAATTTGGAAAGTATCCGCTAAATGATTTAAGAAAGGAAATAGGCTGGGTCAGTACTTCTTTACTAGAAAAAATGAAGTATCATGAGGACTCAACCGGCCTCCAGATTGTTTTGAGCGGTAAATTTGCAACCATCGGATTATATGACACACCAACAGACGCGGATGTGGAAAAGGCGACAAAAATAATGGATCAAACGGGCATTCAAAAGTTGCGTAACCAGTCCTATCTGGATATGTCACAGGGAGAAAAGCAACGAATATTAATCGCAAGAGCATTCATGGCTTCACCAAAAATGTTGATATTGGATGAACCATGTGCCGGTTTGGATTTCCTTTCAAAAGAACAGCTGCTCAAAACGATTGAGCAAATGGCAGCTCAAAATAGAACAACACTTATTTATGTCACCCATCATGTTGATGAAATACTGCCTGTTTTTTCACACACTATGCTGCTGAAAGAGGGAAGTGTCTTCTCAGCGGGAAGGACCGAAAACCAGCTTACCTCCGAAAGAATGTCACAATTTTCCGGTTCTTCGGTACATATCAGTGAAAAAAACAATCGTTATATGCTTAACATCCCTGAAAATGCGATATGATTTACACTTGTGTTTATTTATAAAAATGACTCACACAATTATAAATGCTTTCGCCGGGTTAGATCGGCAATTGCCTGAAAAGTACGAGGCTTTGAACCCGGCTCTGTGTTATTTTTCAACGTACTCAGGTGCTGAAATCTGCAAAGCAGCTCCAATACTACAACGCCTTGGCTAATGGTAAATGAACATCTACAACCGTGCCTTCAAAACTGCTGTCAATCTCCATAAAACCTTTATGATTTTCGATTATCTGCTCACAAATCATTATACCCAAACCCGTTCCATCTTCCTTTGTTGAAAAAAATGGTTCCCCTATTTTCCTTAGTAGATGATCCGGTATACCATAACCTTGATCCTCAATTCTAACCACAATGGTATCTGCATTATATTTTTTTAAAGTGACGGAAATCGTTCCACCATTTGACATGGCTTCAATTGCATTTTTTAGAAGATTGATGAACACCTGTTTAAGTTGGTTTCCATCACAATTTATGTACGGTATATCCGATTCGATGCTTTTCTCTATTTTAATGTTATTCAGTTTAGCCTGTGACTCAATTAAGGAAATGACTTGCTCTATAAGAATCTTAAGATCTCTTTCCGAAAATTTTGCCCCTTGTGGTCTTGCAAGTACCAACAGTTCACCTAAAAGTTCTTCAATACGATTTAGCTCTGAGAAAATTACTTCCGCATATTCTTTGTTACCCGTTCCGTTACTTTCCATAATCTGAAGAAATCCTTTAATTGCAGTTAACGGGTTTCTAACTTCATGGGCAATTCCAGCGGCCAATTGTCCAGCAACCGTCAGTTTTTCAAACTTTACCATAAGTTCTTCTGTTTTTTTCTTTTTATTTGCATCTTTCATGACTACCAATACCGATTGATCACCTTCATGGTAAGCAGGAAGTAATCTTACTTGTACATCAATAACCTCTCCAGTTACTCCCATTATCTCCCCATCTATTTCATTCATTACTTTCCCATTTTTTGTCCTTTCAAGCGACTCTCTAAACCAACCCCAATCTTTTGGGGCGATAATTTCATTACAATTGATCCCGATAACTTCATCTTTATTTTTTGCTCCTAAGAGTTTAACCCCGGTTGTATTTACAAAAATACATTCGCCATCATTTGAAAATATGATAATTGCATAAGGTGATTCCTCAATCAAACTTTCATATCTTTTTTCACCCTCTATCACCTTTTCTTCAGCCAGTTTCCAATCAGTTATATCTTGAACCTGGCTAATAAAATACGAGGGATGATTATTAGAATCCCTTATCAAAGATACGCTAAGCAGCACCCAAACTTGGTAGCCTTTCTTATGTATTAAACGTTTTTCCATATGGTGGGATTTTCTGCTTCCTTTAAAATCTTCATACATGAAGGATAAATTACTTTCAATGTCATCCGGATGTGTAATGTCTTTAAATTTAACCGAAAGCAATTCTGTTTCATGGTAACCAAGAATATCACATAATGAATGATTCACTTTTAACGGGGTTCCATCGAGTGCTACGATAGCCATGCCAATTGAAGCATGCTCAAAAGCATGAATAAATAATGAAGGGTTCTCCAAATTAAAAGTTGTTTGCATATTCTCTCTTTTCCCCCTTCTCAAAATCCGCCAAATGAAATACACCTGCAAACGGTGACATATAGTCTAACTATTTATTAACAGATATTAATTAGTACTTATTTCCTAATAATAGATTATATTTAACATTTTTTCAATAAATAGAATTTTTCCAAATACTTAGATTTTAGTTGCGTCATAACTATCATCAGCGTGATTTTCTATTAACTTTTTAATGCTCTGTTAAAAGTTTGGTAATATTTTCATGTGATACCTGATCATATTGAAAAGAGGGAGACAAGATGACTTATTTCGATGCTTTTACAACAGCAGCATCCTCAGAAATTGCCAGCGTCAGCTACAGTCCAGAGGCGAAGGTAACAGCTGAACGTAATTCTTCATGAAAACATGGAGATGAAAGCGGCTCCTCTTCAGCAGGAGCCTCATCTTTGTTTATACAACGGTGCAGAAATAAAATAAAATACAGATCTTCCTTTGAATACGCACTTATCGTTAAAATGATTGAAACATATCATATAGATATTGCATGCCATAGATTGGCACTAGCGTGTAGAAAAACAAGGTAACCGGCTTGCAAAGTAAAAAATAAAATATAAACTTTTTCAATGTCATTTTACTAAGACCGGCAATAAGACAAATAAAGTCATCCGGGAACCCAGGAAAAATCATGGAAATCCATAAGAACCGTTCGAATCGTTTTCCTTTGTTCACCCAGCCGATATATTTATTATACGTTTCCTCTTTGACAAAATAACTTGCAAATCCACGGCCAAATCGTCGTGCCAACCAAAAATTTGCCAGTGAACCGATAAAAATACCAAGTATATTCAGAAAGGAGCCCAGTCCAATTCCGAACAGCATCACACCCACCACTGTCGAAACATTTCCGGGAAGGACCGGAATTACAACCTGAACGAATGTCAGTCCCAGAAATGCCAAAGGGGCTATGCTGCCGAATTCTTCAATCCAACCCTGGACACGGTCGGGATTACTGAAAAACCCACTTTTCAAAATAAAAAAAGCGATTCCAATTAACAGGATAACACCTAAAATACTTGTGAATTTTACAATCGGCTTTTGATAATGAATGAGTGTTCTCTTGAGATGAGCCATGCTACCAACACCAGATTCCATTAGCAATTTATCGTTAACATGATAACTTAAGAATATCATAGAAAATACGTATATGAAAAATAGGACTACATATGTCGCTTTGCAGCAACTGCCTATTTATCTTGCTTGAAACTGCCGGTAAATTTCCGACTTAGTTCAATATCAATCAGCGGGGTTCCACTGATTGATATTGAGGAAAAACAGTTCGTTTGTTCACATAACCTTGCTGATCATGGATGGCATCTTAGTCTACGCCTGCATTAATCTTTAATTCGTGAAAATCAGTAGACACTTGGGCATGTTCCGGCTGCCGGTTCATAATAACAATGATTTTTATATTGACCGGAAAAGGGTTCACCGTACCATGTAGGTGGACACGGACCATATGGATTGAAATACCAAAGGGCAAATTTTGCAGGATGCTGCCTCCAAAAATTTAAATTCTTCCTTGCTAATTTCTTTTCATGTGACCTGGCTCTTCGATAAAATAAACTGCCTTTCTGGACAGCTTCAAACGAATAATTTCCTCCTTGAACCTGAAAAATAACTTCCCGAACTGATCTTAAATCAGTAAAATCCAAACAGTCCACTTTAGCACGATTAACAATTACATTTCCGACAAACAACATTCCCAGGTTTCCTTCCCCTACCGCTTCAGCCCTCATCATTCTTGCCATTAAGGCAACGTCAGAACTTGTGTATTTAATGAATGGCATTTTTTCACCTCCAAAATATTGTATGAAAAATCCATATCATTATTTACCCAAATACGCTAAGGATGTAAAAGAAAATAGAACTGTAAAAACTAATCCAAATGCTCCAAACGTTCTTCCAGCAATTGAATACGATCGTTGAACAAAGTAGGGTACGAAAAATAGCCGAGCATGATGCTTGTAATAACCGCTGTAGTTAAAAGCAGAAACAGTATCAGTAATTGAAACATGACAGCCTGAACCGGGTCGGCACCAGCAATAATTTGCCCGCTCATCATCCCTGGAAGTTGCACCAGGCCAATTGTTTTTTGTTTCTCGATAGTCGGAATGGTGCTTGCTTTAATGGATGTAATCAACGGGATATGCACGGCTTGTTTCGCTGTACCACCAAGCGATAAAATAAGTTCCGTTTCCTCCTGGCGTGAAGACATTTCCGCCGTAAACCTGTTAAAAAACAAAATTCCCAGCACCATAGAATTACCAATGACCATTCCACTGATCGGGATAATATATTGGGGGGTGGGCGGCGTTACATTCAAGCCGAGTAAAATAACCTGTGTTAATATCTCTACAAAACAAAAGGTCACGATCAATTTCCATGTGATTCCCGGTATAGTTATGCCTTTCTTCCGGGCATTTTGTGTAGCTGCTCCGATCATTAGTATTATCATTAATAAAATATAAAGAATGTTTTCTGAATCAAAGACAAATTGCAGGAGATATCCCACAGCAAGCAGTTGGATAATGGAGCGCACTGTTGCAATAATCGTATCTTTTTCCAGACCCAGATTTAATGTTTTAGAGAGATTAAGTGGGATAATCACGAAAATTAACGTGATAGCCAATGTTAGAAAACTCAATCCACTTCCCCCTTAACAAAATGTTTTATTCGATCATCTTTTGGGTTCTTTAGTAAGTCACTCTTACCGGCTTCTGCAAGTTGCCCGTCCATCATTACCCACGTATACTCCCCTATAGTCAAAGCCTGTTCCAAATTATGTGTAATCCAAATAACAGTCGCACTGTACTTTTGATTGATTTTTACAATAAGCTCTTCAATATCCTGTTTGGATACACGGTCGAGAGAAGAGGTGATTTCATCAAGCAATAAAATCTTTGGCCGGTTCACAAGAGTACGGGCAATCGATAACTTTTGACGTTGTCCGCCTGATAAATCCTTACTGTTGCGATTTAAATAGCTTTTGTCCAGCCCAACCAGCTCCATCAGTTCAACAGCATCTTCATCAGACAGCATTTTTCCCTGAAGTGTTAATGGAAGTGCCAAATTTTTTCTTACACTTCCATTTACCATGGTTGCACTTTGGAGCGCAATACCTACATCCCGCCGCAGTTTCACCGGATCATAGCTGTTTATGTGTTTTCCATCAACAAAAATCCCCCCTGAACTTGGTGATTTCAGCCCATTGATTAACCGGAATAATGTCGTTTTCCCCGCTCCTGAAGGACCTACCAAAGTGGTGATGTCACCCTTGGAAAATGATCCGGTAATATTTTGAAGAATATGTAAACCACCGGCAGCATAATTTACCTGTTCAAACCGTATGGCGTCATTATGTGTTGTCATAACAGCCACTTCCCTTTTCATCAGTAAAACAGTACAATTCCGTACTGTTAACAACATACTTATGTTACTTTTCACATTTAGTAAGTTCCTTATCCATTGGCAGAAATATTCCTCACCATTGTAACACTTCATTGAATTTTATTTGCATGTGATACTATTAGTAAGTTGAAATGAAGGTTCAATATTAAAAGAGGCGCTGGATCATACGTATTATTGGATTATCAGAAACAAAATAATCTCGTATTAAGACTATTATTTTTTATTATGATAAAATCGTTTTGCTTTTGCACGATTTCCGCAGTCTGCCATCGAGCACCAACGTCTGCTGCGATTGCGGCTGGTATCCAAAAACAGCCAACCACACGGAGCCCCTTCACACTTTTTCACCCTGCTTAGTTCTTTTTCAGAAATAAGAATTTCTATAGCAGATTGAACAATCGGTGGAAGCATCCCGTCTAATGTTTCTTCACAATTCACAAATTCCAATGAAAATTTATTTTCACCAGGCACTACTCGCATCATCCCATAAGCATTGCTTAAGGCTTCATTCAACACAGAAAGATCCTTAGATACTGGTGTTTCATTGCCCGATACTAAACTAAATATTTGGTAAATCGATTCCCTCAGCTCAATAGCTTGTTGGAGAACCACTTTTGCTTTAGAAGGTTGACTTTCTGCTTTTCTTAGTAATAAAAGCGATTGTTGTTCCTTAAGAATATTGGCATGCAAACTCCAGCCTAACAGCTTCTCGTAACTCGTGAGCAATTCCTGTGATTTCTCACGACTATCGTGCCAACTTACTGTATTGGCAAAATCCAGACACAAACGTCCGCCTAGTAAATCATGCTTGTGTACATCTTTATTTATATCAGACATGTGATTTCTCCTTGTCTTACCGTAAGTATTTTAACAGTCCAGTCAATATAACTTTGATTTATTTATAACCATTATAAAAGGTATTGACAGTTATAATCAACCACTTTATAATATAACCACTAAGATAAATATAGAGGGTTATATTCAGTGTTCTGATTTCAGTTGAAAGTCGTTTTACAATGATTCATAGAACAGTCTTTGAAATCAGTTCGTAAAGGATGCAGCCCGCTATGTGCAATTCAATCATGAATTTTTTGAAGGGAGTGGACGAAAATGAATCATCCATTAGTAGTTGCGATTAACGAGCGGATAAAAGAGGGTTTCGAAGGACCAAGAGGTGTTGGAAGTATGTTCACAGATCCAAACACTGCCATATTCGAGACACTTGAGCAGTTGTCCTCAGAAGAGGCCTCAATACCGGTTCATGGCACGACAGTTGCAGCACACACCGACCATACTCGCTTTTACTTATGGGGAACCAATGTAGTCTTAAAAAAAGGGAAACAGCCAGAAATGAATTGGGGAGAGAGCTGGAGGATTACCTCAGTTAATGAAACCCAATGGTATCAAATTCAAGATGAATTAAGAAATGAATACTTAACGCTTATTAAAAACATTGATACCGTTGATTGGAACACCCAAACAATCAATGAAGCGCTTGGATCTCTTGCCCATTCAGCCTATCATCTCGGAGCCATACGCCAGATGATAAAATCCATTAAAGATCCTCAATAAGGCACTTAAATTTATACACACCTCAGAAATATACAATCCCGCCTATATGGTTAACAGGCGGGATCTTCTTACAAAGCTTTGTTCAACAAACTGACTCAATTGAATAGCAGAGTTTACCCCTGAAATGTATAACGTGAAGAAGACTTCAACAAGCTTCCCCTTATCAAAATACCCTCTCTTTTTTGTGCCGCCCATCCTTGATCCTGCATATAATAACCACGAAATTATCATCGTGTGGAGAGGATGACGGATTTTGTGTGGTATCACTGGCATTATTAATTGGAAAAATGATGTTAGAGCGGAGAAAACATCATTAAAAAGAATGACAGAAACACTGACTTCAAGAGGTCCAGATGATTCGCAAGTATGGCTGAATCAACATGTCGCCTTTGGTCACAAAAGACTAATCGTTGTAGATCCTGAAGGCGGAAAACAACCAATGACCAAAGAAAATAATAACGTTACCTATACACTTGTATACAATGGCGAATTATATAATACCAAGGAGTTAAGGAAGGAATTACAAGGAAAGGGATATCAGTTTTCAACTTCCTCCGATACGGAAGTTTTACTTACAGCCTATATCGAGTGGAAAGAAGATTGTGTCCACTTTTTAAATGGTATATATGCATTTGGTGTTTGGGATTCAGATAAAAAGCATCTATTTATGGCACGCGACCGGCTTGGTGTTAAACCATTATTTTTTCTTGAATCTCATGGATCTTTCCTATTTGGATCAGAATTAAAAGCGATTTTAGCACATGATGATGTGCATGCAGAAGTCGATTATTCAGGCTTAGCTGAAATCTTTGGTTTAGGACCATCAAGAACACCGGGTCATGGAATATTTAAAGGGTTTAAGGAACTCAGGCCAGGCCATGCATTAACCTTTTCAAAAGATGGATTAAAAGTTTGGCGTTATTGGAATGTGGAAAGTCATAAACACACTGACACTGTAGATGAAACAGCTGAAAAAGTAAGAAGTTTATTTGTTGATGCTGTTCAACGTCAATTGGTAGCGGATGTTCCAGTATCTACATTTTTATCAGGTGGTTTGGATTCGAGCGCCATCACTGCAATTGCATCAAACAATTTTAAAACGAATGGGAGAGGAATATTATCAACTTTTTCAGTTGATTATGAAGGGAACGATCAATACTTTGAGGCAAGTAAATTTCAACCTTCGAGTGATCAGCCTTGGATTGAAAGAGTTGCAGATTATTTCTCAACTGATCAACATAATGAAGTGATAACTGGATTTGAGCTAGCTGATTTATTAAAAGAATCGGTAGAGCTACGTGATCAACCTGGGATGGCAGATATTGATTCTTCGTTATTATGGTTTTGTCGTAGGATCAAAGAACATACAACCGTTAGTTTGTCGGGAGAGTGTGCAGATGAAATTTTTGGTGGATACCCTTGGTTTCATGACATTTCCAGTAATCAAGAGGAGACTTTCCCTTGGATGAAATCATTAGATTCGAGAATCGATTTACTACTACCTGAATGGCAAAAAAAATTAAATCTAAAATCCTATGTAATGGATCGTTATCAAGAGACCATTAAAGAGACACCCCGTTTGGCCGGGGAAAGTAAAGAAGATGCACGACGAAGAGAGCTGTTTTACTTAAATATGCACTGGTTTATGGCACAATTATTAGATCGTAAGGATCGAATGAGTATGGGAGCCAGTCTTGAGGTTAGAGTTCCATTTGCAGATCATAAACTAGTCGAATATGTATGGAATATTCCATGGGACATGAAAAATTTACATGACAGGGAGAAAGGTATATTACGTAAAGCATTGGAAGGTTTTTTACCGGAAGATGTCTTATATCGAAAGAAAAGCCCTTATCCTAAAACCTTTCAGCCCGAATATACCCGGCAGGTTGTAAACTGGATGAAAGAAATACTGGCAGACTCTGAATCGCCATTATTTCAATTTATGAGGCGGGATCGAATTGAAGCTATTTTAAAAAGTGAAGGAAAAGAATTCACCGACCCATGGTATGGACAATTGATGAAGGGACCACAACTAATTGCTCATTTGTGTCAAATTGATCACTGGCTTAGAACATATGACGTTAAAATTTGTGAATAAATAACTCCCTTCCTGAAACAATTAGGAAGGGGTTATTTTTTTCAAACTGTTTAATTGATGCACCATTTTTAATAAGTGGTTAAATATTTCTCGCGTTCCCAGAGATGTACAGCTGTACAATCATTCCCCCTTGTAAGATTACCTTCTGCAACTAAAGAACCCATGGGTTTGGAATCAATCTAAAGGTATTTTATCAGTAATTTTCCCGTCTTCATTAGTCCAAACTCTAAATCTTTCACCATCAATTACAACCACCAACGAATATTCTAAGAACCATTCACCCCACTGCCCAAGGTTATTTATTGATTCCACGCTTGTTATTTCAGGGTTGTGTTCTTTTACGTTTGACTTCACATTATTGAGTTTAGCGTTTATCGAGGTAAAACCTATAAGTAAAATAATAACAATGCTAAGGAATACAATTAATATAGCTTTTTTCAATAAAACACTCCCTCATAATCTGATTAAACCGCAAACAGTCTGTTCCTATATACAAAGAGCATCATTTACTCCCGAAGCGCGCCCTTTTGCAGTATATTTAATATCATTTGAATACCATGCTATTGCTTTTTCTTCGATTTCCGAGACTGTTAGTTCCTTCCCCTGAATATACGCATTCTTGAATAGTCATTCCAAATGTGTTATAAGATAGCTAACAAAAGCAATCCATATTTTTTGTTTGCAAATCGTTTTTTCGTGTTATAATAAACATATAAATAGAAAAAAGACATAAACTAATAAAGACCGAAGATACGCTAATATCTCCGGTCAGCAATGAATCGCTCCCCTTCAAGAGGGGTCAGCGCGAGTAAGGAATAGACCTCACTAGCCTGGTAAACTAAGGGAGGTCTATTTTTTATGGTCTAAAATCGTCACAATCAGTGTTGCGAAAGCGATCATTAGAACCATTGTGAAAATTATGGACGTGTATCTCCATTCCTCTTCCACCTAAATCGGGACGTATCTCCATAAATTCCAACATTAAATCCTTGTTTGTCTTACTGGACTTAGATAACATCAAACATTTTTTCGCTAACTTTTTCCTTGCCTTCTTCCTTAAACAAATTTGATGCTTTTTTCAATAAATTTCTCGTAGTCTTTCCTGTTTACTTATTGGAGACATACAATTCCATATAAATTCTATGCTTAAAGCCTTTTATCTTTGAAAAACTTTCCTTTATTCGCTCGAACTCTGTAAAACCCAATTTTGTATATATTCCATAAGCAACTTTATTTGTATCCACAACTTCCAGAAAATACCGATGATAATCCTCATTCTCCAAGACGTAACTCACCAGAGCAGTTGAAACACCTTTACCTCTCGATTTAACTGCAGTGGCAACGCATTCAATATAACCTGTGTCATCTTGGCATGACAATTTTTTATTAAACTCATCTTTCATAAAATGATAAGCTATACTCCCTTTAACATAGCCAAAGTAGTCTCTCAAAATTGTCTTATCAATTGTCAATGCTCGATTATGATTATTGGAACAAGCCAAAATCCCAACAATTTCTCCTTCTAAAGTGGCAAAATAAAAAACATCTGGACAAATCATTTTCTGAAACGCTTCAATTAACTTTTCCCGATTGTTTGAGAGAAACGCTAAGTCTTTCTCGTATCCATCAACAAAAACGGCTGCAACCTCATGAGATACAACTCTTTTAAATTCTTTCATTGGTCTTACTCTAATTTCATAGCTTTCCATTTAATTTCCTCCCGGGATTAAACTGAACGTACGGTTTATAAATGTGTGTTTAAAAACCCCTTCAGCAGGGGGTTACTTTTTAGATATCCCATTCAAAAAAACGTCAATCGCATTTTCGTAAAGAAGATAAAACTTTTCCTCATCGTAACCGAGGAATTGTGTAACACTCATACCAGTGAGTGTACTATAAAGAATAAAGGCTAAATCATCAACCGTTTTATTACTTACAAACTCTATATTACGTATGCCTTCCTCGATGATTTGATAAAATACATCATATTCAGGCTGAAGTAGATCGATAATCTTTTCCTTCACCATATCTTTGATGTTCTCCGTGCCCATATACTCTGGAACGGTTTTAGACAGTGGATTTTGCATATCCGAAGCATAGTATTGGGCGAGTAGGTATAATTTCTCTGTAGCAGTCGTAACTTGATTAGCTTGAGCTTCCCATTCTTGCATCCAGGATTTATTAGCTGTTTCAACAGTGTATAAAAATAATTCTTCTTTGCTTTTAAAGTGATAATAAATGCTACCTTTGCTAATTTCTGTGAATTCACGGATTTCTTCCATGGAAGTAGCAGCATAACCCTTTTGTTCAAAAAGAACTTTGGCTTTTTCTGCAATGTGTTTTTTCGTCTTTTCGCCTTGACCAACAGGTCTCGCCATAATGATTACCTCATCATTCTTGTTTTATATTAATAAACTGACCGATCGTTTTATTAATTATAATTTATGAATCTTAAATTTGCAACCTCATTTAAAAATTATCCTTCTAAAACCTCTGTTTGAATTCATCTACTCTACTAATCATTTGATCTGGTTTAACACTAAACTCTGGTGTCTGGTAATTTGGTAACCACTTCACTCCTACCGTGTAAACGTTAGCTCGTTTGCCAGCCAAAATGTCAGCGTTACTATCTCCCAAAAAAACAGTTTCAGTGTTTTTTACGCCAAGGTGTTCCAATGCCTTATTCACTCCCTCAGGATGAGGCTTCGGGTTGTTAACGTCATCTCCCGTAATAATGACGTCAAATAATTCGTTCATATTAAGGTGTTCTAAGGAAATAAATAAACTTCTTTTTGCTTTTCCTGTAACTATCCCTAATTTATAACCTTCACTTTTTAAAAACAGTAGCAATTCGTTTATTTCCTTATTATCAAGAACTAGCTCACGATGTCGTTCATTATATTTCTCATAATATAATTCTATTGCTTTATTATCGTTAGGATTCATAAGATTTTCCCTAATAATTCCAGTTTCAGATGGACCAAACATAGCCTTTACTTCATCTGTAGTAACATCAATATTGTCAAATTCTTTAAATACAGTTTGAAATGCATAAAAGCAAACTGGTAAAGTATCAGCAAGAGTACCATCAAAATCAAAAATGATTGCTTTCATAACCACACATCCTTTAACAAAAATTTCATCTAAGGGGTTCGAGGTCTGTACTGTTAGTCTAATACATTATTCGATTAAATGGCACCACAATGGAAATTTAGACACTGCCCTTTATTCCACAAGTGCGCCCATCGTATAACGGAATAGTAGTTTTCTGTTATTAGCTGATATAATGGCACAAACCAAAAAGGCCATTATTTAACCCATTGAAGAAATTCAAGGCGATTACCAAACGGATCGTTAACATAAAACCGCTTTGCACCTTCTAGTCGTTCATCTTCTTTGACCTTAACTCCCTGATTAATGACCTGTTCACGCAGTCCTTCTAAATTCTCGACATGAAAAGCTGGATGAGCTTTTTTAGCAGGGATAAAGTCCTCTTGAATTCCTATATGAAGTTGGTGGGTTCCGCATTTAAACCAAACGCCGCCACGTTTCGCCAAGTTTTCTGGTTTAGAGATTTCTTCCATGCCAAGAATATTGCTAAAGAAATTACGTGCTTCATCCTCACTACCTTTTGGTGCTGCCAATTGAACATGATCAATTCCAGTGAAAGTATACGACATAATCAAACACACCGTCCTTTTTTCAATTCTTTCCATATATAAGTATAAGGTGAATTTATTATAATTTAAAATACTCGTTTTGTATCAGAATAAATAAGTATTTCTTATCGTATATACTTATCCCCAAAACTGCCTCTATTAGGGATTGAAGACCAGAACAACGGAATGCTTGAAACCGCCCATCATTGTTCAATTCTTGCGCCCTTATATTGAACAACCTTCTTCAACATAAAAGTTCTATTTGAAATTCTTTTAATTTTTTCTTTCTGAACAACATAAAAGAAATTTCCATCCCTTGCCCGATTCAATAAGTTAGATTTTTTTATAGTTGCATGTGTTATAACCACCTACCCAGTTTATTCAGCAGTTCATATACTATATAAACTTTTGGAAATGGGTGATACACTATGGCAAATACCGATTCATTACTTCTTGAATTAATCCTGTCTAAAAACGTTCAAGTGCTATCCGAAGCTACACTGGAAATCCAGGGAAAATTCTGTGAACCACGCAATGACTTTCAATCAAACCGAAAAATGAATGACCCATCGCAACAAATCAAATGCATCCAAACGCAACGGGTGCATGATTGGATATTCTACTGTACCGACCATCAAAAAAGGATATCGATTCCAGAGGATTGTGTTGAACAGATTCGCAATTGCCGTGACACAGGCAACGACGTGACCACAGATTGTGAAGGGATACCTGATTCCAGTAATTTCACCGTATTATCTGAATCAAGAAAATTTCCCGGAATTCCTGGAATACGTATTGTTTCAATACGCTTCACTATACACATACGGGTTCAATTTAAATGTAATGATACGCCATTATGTCATTTTGAAGTTCCTGTAACCACCGTCGATGAAGTTGCTCTTTGTATTCCGAAAGACACCTCCATTGCAGCTACCATTTCAAATGTAGACTGTACGGCTTTTTCCATCTCCATTACTCCTGTATGTACGAATCCAAGTATCACGTTGAATATCCCTGAAGCTGTCACATGTACAGGCGATATTACAGGGACGGTGACGTGCAATGATGCCCCTGTGCCTGGTACTGCCGTGACGTTTAGTCCGAACCCAGTGGTCACTGATGAAAATGGTGAGTTTACAACGGCAGCAACCATACCAGAAGGTACGGCACCTACAGCTGTTAGTATTACCGCGTCAACGACCGTTAACGATATCCCCGCTTTTGAAACTGAATTGACGACTGTAAACTGTCCTTCTTGTGATGTCCTTGCGTATGTCACCAATGCAGGTGAAGGTGAAAACACGGTTTCCTTCATTGATACATCGACCAATACAGTGATTAATACGGTAACGGTGGGCAACACTCCTTTTGGTGTAGCGATCACACCGGATGGGACGCGAGTGTATGTCACCAATCAAGGTGATGACACGGTTTCCGTGATTGATACCGTGACCAATACGGTGGTGGCTACGGTCATGGTGGGGAACGGTCCTATTAGTGTAGCGATTACACCAGACGGGACGCGGGCGTATGTCGCCAATGCAAATGACGACACGGTTTCCGTGATTGATACGGTGACGGTGGGGGCCTTGCCTTTTGGTGTAGCGATTACACCGGATGGGACGCGGGTGTATGTCGCCAATTCCCTTGACGACACGATTTCCGTGATTGATACCGCGACCAATACGGTGATTGATACAATTCCGGTGGGGAACAGTCCTAATAGTGTAGCGATTACACCAGACGGGACGCGGGCTTATGTGACCAATGCAGATGCTGGCACGGTTTCCGTGATTAATACGGCGACCAATATGGTGATTGATACGGTGATGGTGGGAAACGATCCTCGTCGTGTAGCGATTACACCGGATGGGACGCGGGCTTATGTCACCAATCGAGCTAATAACACGGTTTCCGTGATTGATACCGCGAGCAATACGGTAGTTGCTACCGTAACAGTGGGGAACGCTCCTAATAGTGTAGCGATTACACCGGATGGGGCGCGGGCTTATGTCACCAATCTAGGTGATGCCAATGTTTCCGTGATTGATACGGCGACCAATACGGTGATTGATACGGTGACAGTGGGAGACGTTCCTCGTGGTATAGCGATTGGCACGATCTGTCAAGGGTAGTGTAACAGCCCCTTTTGATCACAAAGGGGTTGTTCATAATTAAATAACCCAATGGTGTGAAAATGAACAGAATTACCTTCCTGTAAAGTAATTTTCAATACCTTTAGTTACATCACTCGGTCCTTCCTCCTTGTTTGATGGTATAACAAGTTTAATATCATGATTAGGATAAACAGATGAACGAAAGCTAACACCCGGGTCATATCCCATCAAATGATATTTGAAGATGCTTCCATTCCTTTTGTTAACCCATACTCCATAACCATAGTTCACTTCTTCCTCCACAACTACATGTGGATATAATAGTTTATTGGTATACTCTTCACTCAGCAACCTGTCATTAAATAATGATTCCCAAAGTTTTATCATATCAGGTGCAGTTGTAAATGCTCCACCATCGGATCCACCTCTGACCGGCAGGGAATATATATTCGTGCGCCACGTTCCATCCGGATTATCAATATAGCCAAGCGCCACATTTGAAGGTAGAGAATCAAACGCGATGAATCCGGACCAATCCATCTCCGCTTTTTTAAAAATAAATTCCCCAACATAGTCCTGATATGTCAGCTTACTTACCTGTTCCACAATTAGCCCTAGCAAGATAAAACCGGCATTGTTATAGTGAAACTTTTCCCCTGGCGTGAATTTCATCTGCTCATGTTGGAATAGTGGCAGAAAATCTTTTAATTCACGAAACGTATACATTGGATACTTAACCCAAAGTTCCTCAAAATCATCCATTACTTCCTCATCAAAATAATCCGGGATCCCGGATGTATGTGTTAACAAATGATGGACAGTCACATCATCACTAAAATGTTCAAAATCATAAACCAGAATATCCTGCAACCGGTCATCAAAAGAGAGCCTGCCGTCTTGGACAAGCTGACAAATTGCTATTGCTGTAAAAAGCTTGCATCCGGAAGCAATTCCGAAACGAGTATTAATTGAATTTGATATCTTTTCAGATCTGTTCGCATAACCATAAGCAGCTTTAGAAACCACCTCATCACCCTGTTTCATGTACACTACACCCGATAAACTTACCCCCTTACTAACTTCTTCTATAACTTTATTCAACCCAGCTTTTTTTCCAACCACACTAGAGCCCTCCTGTCTTTAATCACATCACCTTCTAATTTGAATTTTAACATAAGATATTCAACAATAAGACCTGTTCAAAAGGACGCACTATTCGATTAGCGCGCCTGTTGTTGTACTGTCATTTATTGACACTAGATCGGAATTTAGGAAAACAATTTGAAAGGCAACTAATAGACAACAATAAAACCCCTTTCTACTTTCTTCACGTTACTTTGTACAACTAGTACTCATATTCAGATTCAGCTCATACCTTATCTAAACCAGTCATTAAGAGGCCACCACCATACCAATAATACACCCTATCTCTAGCTTTATTTATAACATGAATCGCTTCTCCCTTCAGTTCCATTAATTTAACAGCATTCGCTTAAGAATAACTACTTCTTTAAGGACATAAAACTGTGTTTGTAGTACTTTATAAACCCAACAAACATTAAAATGGAACCGATGATATTACAGGCAACACGGAAGCCGTGAACAAAAAAGAATTCTTTTGCCGTTTGTTTCAGGAATTCAACTGAATGAACGTCTGCACCTTCGATGAACAGAATCTCATTACGTGGCCATTCAAATAAAATAGATGTCGCTCCTTCTAACACAATCATAAGGATACTGAACAAAATCCAATATCGTGCTGGCTTGGTCCTCCAGGCTAGGATTAAGGCTAAAATACCTGTAATAATGCTCGCTGCTCCTAAAGGGGGAAAATAGGTATGCGGGCTTGCCACTGCCATAAATTCCATTCCAAGTTCAAGCGATGCGGGTATGTTATGAAAAATATTCGGATACAACATAAACGTATTCACGAAAATGCTTCCCAACAAAATCCATTGAACCCAGAGATGGGCTAGTACTGTTCCAAACGTAAATTTTTTTAACATAATTAAAACTCCTTTATTTTAGACACAAGGATGTGTCCCTTGTTTATTTTTCTAAAACCATCATAATCAATAAAGGTTAACTCTCTCTTATATAATTCTTAACTAATCCTTAATTCTTTTTTAAGTATAAAAAAACGAAGCTCTCGATGAACTTCGTTCTTATAATTTCATAATTTCCTATCTATTTTTTAAACCGGTATCCTACTCCCCATATTGTTTGAATATACTTTGGATTGGAGGGATATTCCTCTATTTTCTCCCTTAATTTTCTAATATGGACGGTTACGGTTGTAATATCCCCAAATGAGTCGATTCCCCAAATCCTCTCAAATAGTTCTTCTTTCGTAAACACACGATCTGGATTTGATGCGAACAATACTAATAAATCAAATTCTTTGGCACGTAACTCTTTTTCTTTTTCATTGACATAAAGCCTACGTGAATCCAGGTCGATGTGGAGACCTTTTATACGAATTTCATTTATTTCACGATTCTTTCCAATAAGCCGTTCGTATCTGGATAAATGGGCTTTTACCCTTGCAACAAGTTCACTTGGATTAAAGGGCTTCTGGACATAATCATCAGCACCACGATCAAAGCCACGTATTTTATCAATGTCTTCTTTTCGCGCGGTCACCATTAAAATAGGAATATCAAACCTATCGCGCAATTGTCTGCAAATGTCAAATCCATCTACACCCGGCAGCATTAAGTCCAGGATAATAAGGTCATAATTGTTCTCTTTAGCTAGTTTCCATCCTTCTTCACCAGTATTTGCAATGTCAGAGGAATATCCATTTACTTCTAAATAATCTCTTTCCAATTCAGCAATATGCATTTCATCCTCAATGATCAAAATCTTTTTCATGATGACACCTTCTTAAGTGTAAAATAAATGCTTGTACCTTTCCCTAGTTCGCTTTCGGCCCAAACTTTACCACCATGTTTTTCAATTATTTTTTTTATAATGGCCAGCCCAAGTCCACTGCCCCCTGTAGAAGAATTTCTTGAGGTGTCTGTTCGATAAAAACTTTCGAAAATGCGGGGAGTATCTTGCTTGGCGATTCCACTTCCATTATCTTTCATTTCAATTTTGACCTGCTGGGACTCAGATTTTAGAAAGACACCTATCTTCTTACGATCTTTATCCATATATTTCAGGCTGTTTTGAACAATATTGGTCACAACGCGTCTTAATTGGTCACGATCTGCTTTCACGATATAATTATTATTTTTATCAGCCTTCAGAGTAGCCATTCCTTCTTCTGTTTCCAAGTCAAAAGCCAATTCATCAATAAAATCGGTAAAAAAAGAATATAAATCCACTTCTTCAAACTCAAACGGGATATATTCGATATCCAATTTGGAATATCGAAATAAATTATCGATAAGCCCATCCATATCGTTGGCTGTTTTATAAATGATATCCATATACCGTTCCAGTTTCTCCGGTGTATTCGCAACCCCCTCCTGAATTCCTTTTACATAGCCTTTTATCGATGTTAAAGGGGTTGATAAATCGTGCGAAATACTCGCAATCAGCTCTTGGCGGTTGCGTTCATACCTTGATTGATCCTCTTTTGCCTGTTTCAGACTTAACCTCATCGCTTCAAACGTATTGGAAAGCTCACCAAGCTCATCTTTCTTATTAGTTGCCACACTATATTCCAAATCACCTCCACTTATCTTCCTTGCCGAAAGGGTTAGTTGCTTTATCGGTGCAATAATACTCCTGGACACGTAATATGTCAGTAACCCATTTGTAATAACCAAAATGAGTACAATCGCAATCAATCTCATATTAAAAAATAGTTGTAAATCCTGACCTTCCATACTGCCATTAAAAATCACAAACATAACGTATCCTAAAACTATTTCGACTAACAAAAACCCAACAATTGGAAGCACAACCATCCCTATGTTAGACAAAATTAATCGTTGCTTAATGGACATGACCTTCACCTACTCGCATCGGATTGTAACCAGTAGCTGTGAGCTTCAACTAGTTGTTAAGAAAAGTTTAGCATATCACTTATCTGATTTCAGATTCTGTTGGTCAATAATTGGTACAACAACAGCACAAATAATAGCCGTAAAATAAGAAAAATACTTAATTCCCAATGGCTCATTAAATAATATCATTCCCAATACCCCGATAAAACTTGATAACGCAATACCAAGAACAAATCCTCCAATCAAACCAACAAATATTCCTAAAAACATTCTCATATTATGCGTCTCCCTTCTGATTACTTTTATTCTTAAATGTTAATTTCCATGTTTTTGAAACCATTGTGTAGGCAAATACAAATAATAGAACACCAAAAACGGGATGCATTGCGCCAAACCAAGGTAAGTTAGCAGAAATATTCGCGGTGAAATACATTATGAATATCGAAATTAGAATACATAACAATTGCCAGTATGCCCAACGGGGTAATGCACCGATAAATGCAAAGACCAACATGAAAATTGGTATATTAAATCCAAATAAATGGACGAATGTCATATGCTTCATCCAATTCACTGGACTTATAAAGATAGCCATGCCTGCAAAAAAGATCTGAGTGGCTACACTTAATGCAAAAATAATGGCTAATACAAGGTAAATGATTCTTCCTATGCGAATTCTTCGATTTTTTCTTACCAAATTGTTTCCTCCCTTGTGTGAACTCTGCATCTATCATACAAATCAATTATAAAATCACTCTTAGGTAATTCTTAAATAACTCTTAAATAAAATAGGTGGATATATGAGTCACAAAAATTACGGTAGCTCCTAAGGAACTACCGTTGGTTTTCGTTCTATAAAATTAATCTTGTATATTGCGCTTTTCCGTTCTGGACATTCACCCAGATATTCCTATATAAATATTGTTATGAAGGCTTTACATAAACCATTCTTCGTTAACTGACTAACTTAAAGATCGATTACTTATGAATAATTCTTTCTCTTATTAAATAACCTGGCCTATTCAGAAAAATGTTCTCTTATCCGCTAACTGCGCCCGTTTACCTAAGATTGATTCAAATACCTATTAAGCTAAAGTCTTAGAGACATTATTGAACAATTGTTGAAAGCTGCACGAATATATTTTAATTCAACCAATGGTTTGGTTTCTCTAAATAGTCGGGAATTTGGGTGTATTGGTCTCCTTTTGCTGAATTAATTTGGGACTGCGTCAGAAAGAGAGCTTCTTTCAAGTTAGCACCACTTAGTTCTGCATCTCTAAGGTCAGCACCAATAAAATCAGCCTTTCTTAAATCACTTTGACTTAAATTAGCTGCAATCAGTAAGGTTCCCCTAAAGTATGGGGCCATTCCTTATTAGTGAATAGCGCCCTTTTATGGAATACTACACACTGTATTTTATGGTTGTTTGCCATCCTTTTTCCGCTTCATTATGAAAAGAAAAATTATTAAACCCCCTATTATTCCGCCTATCATGCACGATAACCATTGTCTCCAATCAAATTCATCAATCCAAAAACCTCTTATTAGAAATGCGATTGTATAACCAAACAAAACACCAAACATCGATAAACATAACGATTTATAGCCTTTCTTCATCAAACTCACATCCGATTTCAAAAAAAGTTGCTCGATAACCTATTTCCATTACTGGATTTGACGCTAATTCTTATTCCTGATGTCGAGTAGAAGAGAATCTCTCTACCTTTTACGGTAGATTGATTTCTCCCCCCTCTCAGAACCGTGCGTGCGCTATTAACGCACACGGCTCCTCCTAGTTACCATTCACAAAAATTCTGCTATCCTTAGTAGTTTTGTTTCCATTTGTAAGCTACCTCTGTGTGTAGTAAATGTGTCCCTAATAAGGTTGATAACTGGTAGCTAGTCTTTCCTCCACCGGCATTACCCGATTTCATTGGTACTACGCTGCTATCCGACTCCCTGCACGGCATTTGGTTTCCTTGCTTTTTATCGCTTGTACACCATACTCTTCCAAAGAAAAGACCGGCAGGGTCTCCTGAGTTGCCGCATCATATCAATGTATGACGTGCCAAGGTCTATGACTCCAGAGAGGTTTTATCCTTCTTGCCTTTAACGAAAGATAAAATGTAGCTTTCTGCAGCGCTAAAAGCATCAGCCCTCTCGATTTGCAAACATTATGGAGCTCAATCCCTTCAACCAGTTGGCTTTCGGCCCGCCACCTAACTGTCTACGCTTAAAGACTAAAGTTACCTTTAGCCCTCCAAGACTCGCTACGAGTGAATGGCTAGTTCTTACTCGACGGGAATCACACCCGTTATATGATGCGACCTATGCTCAGCCGCACTAGCGCCCGTTTGAGGAAGATCATGGCAGATGGGCATGAGCGCTTTATCTATTATCAAATAAAAAATAAAGAGAGGCTGCATGATTAACAGCCCCCCTATACGATCGACGAATTATTTTTCTAAAAGCTTTAGAGATTCGCGATTGAATGCAGGAAGATCATCAGGTGTTCTGCTTGTTACAAGGTTTCCATCTACGATTACTTCTTCATCTTTTACAGTTGCTCCTGCATTTTCCAAGTCTTTTCTTACGGAAACAAAGCTTGTTAGCTCTCTACCTTTTAGTTGGTCTGTATTAACGAGAAACTGTGGACCATGGCAAATTGAAAATATGGGTTTATTATCTTGGAAAAATGTTTTCGCAAACTCACTATTCTTCGGATTAATACGTAGTAAGTCAGGAGAAAACCCGCCAGGTACGAGTAATGCATCATAATCGTTTGCATTTACTTCATCTATGCCTCTATCTGCTTGTATTTCGTCCCCATTTTTGCCATTGATGGTTTTTTTTGCTTCATTACTGATAATATCTACCGTATGCCCAGCTTCTTTGTAAGCTTTCACAGGATCAGTTAATTCAATTTCTTCTACCATGTCTGTTACAAGGACTGCAATGTGTCGACTCATATAGCACTTCCTCCCTTTATCATTCTCGAATATATTCTAGCAGACTGCCCATAACTTTATTAAGCAGTATGCTCATGAACCGTATTATACACGAACCAAATAACGATGCTCTAACTGACAGGCACTTGTTCCCTTCTACCTTATCGTGTTACATAACCGTGCACTACAATGGCATTTGGGCGCTGGTCTTTATTCCCCAACTGCGCCCGTTTGCCTAAGATTGATTTTCCCCACTTTCCTCCGTGAAAACTCCCTCTGTCGCACCAGCCGGTGAAATTTTAAGAAAAAGTGGAATACGCAAAGCCTATGAGACTGGAAAAGGTTACATTACAATCCGGGCAAAGGTCAACATAGCACCAAACACATTACAGCAATAATTCATTAGTGCATCGTAGCTATAGAAATTATCCATACAAAAATTTTTCAGACATTCATGCATACCGTTTTACCATCAATGTGCTTATTGCATTTCAGTTTTTTCTGTACCAAAAACAATACCGCTTTGTTTGCGCGCTTTTTCTGTAACAGAAAGAACAATGGAACTCTGATTTTTGAGATACTCATAGGTCTGATTATCTTCATTCTTAATGATTTGTGTAAAATGCTCAATCTCGTACACCATATTGTTATCAACCGCAACCGACTTCAATGCCGATTCCTCTTTCGATGGAGTCTTGATTAACCGCAGATTATTTATCTCGCCGGCACCTTCAAACACCAATGTCCCTTCTTCACCGTGAATCTCACAGGAATTGAAAGAGTTGGCTATTTTCGAACAAAAAATTGTGCTTGTGAAACCATCATAAGTCAAAACCAATGTTCCGCTGCCATCCACACCGTTCTCAAACATTACTGGGTAATACGAAACGTTGTTCGGTTCGCCAAACAATCCTACCGCAACGGAAAGTGGGTACACACCCAGGTCAACAAGGGCGCCACCCGAAAATTCCGCTGTGAAAATGTTTGGCCTTTCTCCCTGCAGGTAGTTATCATATCGTGATGAGTACTGCACAAGCTGTAGTGACATGTTACGAACCCGGCCAATACGACCTGTATTTTCCTTCAACCTTGTAAAATTGGGCGAATGAATGTTACGCATTGCTTCAAATAAATAAACCTTATTTTCTTCTGCAGCCCGGTAGGCTTCCTTCCATTCTTTAGTATTTGAAAAAATTGGTTTCTCACAGATTACGTGCTTTTTATGTTTTAAAAGGGTAAGGACATGTTCATAATGGACTGAATTTGGGGATGCAACATATACACAATCAATTCGGCAGCTGCTTGCCATTTCTTCCAAATCTGTAAAATAGTGCTGTGCGCCATGTTTCTTTGCAAAATCGGCGGCCTTCTCTTCCGTCCGGGAGTAAACCGCTGTCAGCATAAATCCATCTATCTCCTTTGCCGCGCCAATAAATGCATCTGTTATCCAGCTTGTTCCAATTGTTCCGAATTTCATTTTTCTAGCCCTCCCATACAAATACTGCCTAACATCCGTGATGTGAGGCAGTATCATTGAAATACTTTTATTGTTCCAGTTTTTCAATCCGCTGTTCAAGTTTCTGTGTCATTTTCAATTGGGTAATCATCCGCTTAACCAATTGCAATTCAGCTTGTGCTGTCATGACGTGATCCTGTGCATGAATCATAAAGAAGTTTGGTGCTTCTTCGTCATCACTTTGAATCAGCTCTGTCTGATATTGATGTCCTTTTAAAAATTCCTCATTCGCTTCTTCAAGCAGTTTTTCAGCTTCTTCAAAATTGTATTCTTCAGCCTCGTTTAATGCTTCATATGCCGCACCACGGGCGTTTCCGCCATGTAAAATAAGCTGCATCATTATTTCTTCATAATTCATTTTGCTGACCCCTCTCTAGCTGTTTGCCGGTTCTGCATCGTTATATGAACTTTCTTCATCAACAAGTTGTTTTTCATACCGCTTAAAAAATGGATAGTAAATAACGGCAGCGATAATCGCGTTCATGATTTGAACAAGTCCCGCTATCACAGATCCGCCAGTTGCGATAAATCCGCCAAAGAAAATAGGCACTGTAAATGGTGGCTGAACAACCACTGGAGGCATTACACCGGTGGCAAACAGAATATAGTTGATGGTTACGATAATGACCGGACCTAATACAAACGGAATAATCAATATCGGGTTCAACACAATTGGTACCCCAAAGATAACCGGTTCGTTTATATTGAACAATGACGGAATAATTGCTGTTCGGCCAACCTGTTTTAGCTGAACAGATGCCGAGAACAGCATGAAAATCACCAGACCAAGTGTTGCACCGGAACCACCAATATGTGTAAACATGTGGAAGAAGGGCTCTGTTACGATACCAGTTGCTTTTTCCCCAGCTTCCACAGCGTCAGCATTTGCAGCAAGCTGTGTCATCCAAAACGGGTATGCCACTGAAGACACAACGTTCATTCCATGAATACCAATGGACCAAAGTACAAGCATTACTAAAATCATACCAAGTGCTGCCCAGTAAGAGTTGGATGCTGCTACTAGCGGACTGAACAGGTCCAATACCAATTGTGGAATTGTTTTTCCAAAGTTTTCCCAAACAATCCAGGCCAATATCCAAACCAACGGCAAAATAATCATGAATGGAACAAGCGCTCTGAAGGTTCGCATCACATACGGCGGTACACCCGCGGGCATTTCAAAAGCCACACCTTTATTGATAAGAAAACGCATGAGTTCGGTAGTGACTATACCTAAAATAATTGCTACAAATAATCCCTGTCCACCAAGATAATTTAAAATTTCTCCAAATGGCACTTGCGTAATATCTGTTACCGGAAATGCAGTCATGAAAAATGCCAACATGGAGAGGATACCTGCCATAACGGCATCCATATCTTCCCGGATTGCCAGACTGTACCCGACACCAAACGCAACAGTCATTGCCATTAACCCAAAAGTCAGATTGAATGGAAATAACAGCTGTGCCTGAATCGGCTTAACCGCATCTTCCCAAGCGTTTATAATCCCCCAGTCCAGTGAGGTTGGCGGGTTCGCGATAATCAGGAAAACCGCCCCGGTAATAATAACCGGTAACGCAAAAATAACGAATGCATCACGAATTGCCTGCAAATATTTGTTTTGCGCTATCTTACCCAATGGTTCCATCAGGTGATCTTCAAGCCATTGTGCTAAATTCATTGTTGATCCCCCTTTATCATGTTCAGTGCTTGATCAAGCACCTTATCGCCGTCCATTAATGCAAATGCACGCTGGTCAACCAGTTCAACCGGAATGCTATGCTGTTCTGCTACCTTGGTTACCTCCTTTTTCAGATGGCGTACTTGTGGCTCCAATAAAGCGACGTCATATTCGCTCGCTTTTTGTTTGAATTCACCTGTACCCCCTGCGAATGCCTCAAGGTCTATCCCTTTTTTTTCTGCTGCTTCCTGTACTTTTTTAGCCAACTGACTTGACGTAGCACCCCAGCTACATAAAATAATTAATTTCATATGGAATCTCTCCTTTTAATTGTATTAGTTTTTGGCAAGAATTCTTTTTGCCATGGCATCAATTTTCTGATAGTGCCCCATCAACCAATAGGAAAACCAAGTTGCGGCACAAATAACGACCGAAAAGGCTATACCGAATCCCAGAATCAGATTAGCGGATGGCTGATTGGTGAATACAGAATACAGTCCATAACCAATCCAAATCATTGAAAATACAAGTCCATATATAAATAAAAACCTTTTCATTTTAATCCCCCCTTTTTAATCCAACGTTTTTACCTTCTATACTTCCGGTTACACATAACAGGAAAGGATAACCATCGCGCAACCATATATATTTATGCAAAAAACATGCCAACATAAATGATGGCTGCACTTACAAGCAGAAAAGTGCCATAAGTTCAGTATTTCGGTGAACAAAATGTTTTTATAAGTTTGTAAAAAAACACAAAAAAATAATGTGTGCAATACTATTTGCACACATTATCGGGAAAGCTTAACTAATTCTTTTTTTATTTCATTTGTAAATTTGACCTGAAACGCTTCTTCGATTTTATGGAAAAGCGGATTCCAAAGCTTATGTTCCTTAGCTATAAGTGCCGTCGTGTTATCAATTGGAAATGAAGAAATATACTGCTCCAAGGTCCCCTTTACACGAACCGAAATAATCCGATCAACTAACACACTGAGATGCATCCACATGCCCAGTTCCCTGTTTGTGTCCCAGTTATAATAGTCACGGATTGGAGGAATGTGGTTATTTAAAATTCCTGCAATGGTTTTCGGGTTAACATAAGTAACAATTTCGCCAAGCCCCTGAACAATCAGATCATAAAGTTCCTCCGTTGAAACACCTTCTTCCACCGAAGGAATTTTTGACTGCCGGGTGATCTCCAGCAGTTTCAGCATCCGGGAAATTCCCTCCTGCTGCAGCAGTTCCCAAGCCGGAATATATGGAATACCATCAATGGAAACCGGTACAGTCCCAATAATTGCAATTACTTCATAGTAGCTTTTTAAATCATCAAGAACTGATGTATCTTTCGTACTGGGATCGATTCGCACCGTGCGGATTAACACATCCTGATCAAATGTGGAAAGCTGGTTTTCAATCCAGGACTCAAGTAATTGCGCCGCACCCTCACCTGTAAAGCATACCGTAGCAATCAGCCGTTTCTTTTTAATATTTGCCGATTCCTGTTCTTTTTCCATAAATGCAAACATGGCTTTTTTTGCTGCATCATACACATCATCCAATGTCTGATCGGAAGTTAATGATTTCCTGCCAGCCTCCAAAATCATAGGCAAATTCACACTTGATAGCGTTTTGATTGGTACATCCAGTTCATGCTTGATTGCATCACCCATCGTAATTAATGAACCAATATCAACGAGTATTAGTGCCCCTTTAGTATGTTTCAGCCCATTTATCTTATGTTTGACCCGTTCGTACGTGTCAGTGGCAGAGATGTTCAGCGGCATATCAACCGCATGGATAACATTACTTCCAAGCAAATAGTTTGTTACCTCTGCCATGGATGATGCCGTTGTTTTCCCATGAGTCACCAGAATGACTGCTATGGATTGTTCACGGGACGCTTCCCGCTGATACTGCTGGTCAGGTGTCAAAAAATGTGCAATCAATTCGACTTCTTCTGTCGGTAACTTCATTCCAATAGATTTCTGTAAGTATTCAGCAAGCTGATTTGCCGCTTGACGATAGGCTGTATTTGGATGAACCATTACCGGTATCGGGGCTTTGGCCACATCCCCCTTCAAATGGTTGCGGTAATTTTGCAAATGCAGCCCAATGACATACAGCTGATTTTCATGAATAGTTACAGACGGATTGTCTTTTAACTGGTTCGCCGCCTTTTTTAAAGCGGATAACAAGTCATCGCCAATTAGTTTTTGCCACCCCTGTTGCGGGCCACCCGGCTGCTGATACTTATCGGTCAGATCCCGAATATAATTCAGTACAACAGTTTGTGAATCTTCATTTTCATTTTCATCTGACCTGTCCAATCGCTGATATATATTCGGAAATGAGAAGGCGGCTTTTCCCCCCGATTTCTTCGCTTCAATCATCTGAACAGCCTGCAGCTCCCCTTTAGCTGATGGAGTACCTTCACCTGGGAAATCTTCCATTTTTATAACAACTTTCTCATCTTCCCCATTGATATACCGTAAGTAAGCACGGGCACAGACAATCTGTATATCACTTTTCAATTGACCAATATTCCCCGGGCAATTATACGTCAAAAATGCATCATGACAATTATCCTCAATGGCCAAGGATGTGTTCATTTTCGCGGCTTCTTCAGCTAGAAAATATTCAACCAGCGCCTCTCGCTCAGCGATGGTTCGTTCCCGGAGTGGCGGAATATTTAACTTAACGGAAAAACGTCGCCATAGTGTTGATAGCAAGTAATCTTGGGAATCCTCCGTAGTGGCACCGATTAAAGCTATGTTAGCAGTGCGTTCCTGTGTCGCCTCACCCAGCCGGCGATAAACACCCTTATCCATAAGATAAAATAACATTTCCTGTCCAGATGGCGGGAGACGATGGATTTCGTCAAGAAAAAGAACCCCGCCATTTGCCTGTTCGACCAACCCTTTTTTATCCCTGGCAGCACCGGTAAATGCACCTTCTTTAATCCCGAAAATCTGTCCAACAAGCAATTCAACATTCTGTGCATAATCAGCACAATTAAAAGCAATAAATGGTGCTTCTTTTTTATCTTTCGACTTTTCGATTGCCATTTCCGACAACGTTTCTGCTAAGTAGGATTTACCTGTGCCTGTTTCACCTGTCAGCAAAATTGGCAGTGGTCTTGACGGATACAAAAAGGCTGCCATACCTGTTTGCAAAATAGGCTGCAGACTATCGCCGGCTCCAATCACATCTGTACCTGCAGATTGATTAGGGACGGATACTTTAAATGCGTACTTTACCGGCTTGCCTGAAATTTTCACGGCTTTATTTGCTTTTACCAGGTCATTTAAATAACGGCTGGCGGTTGAACGGTCGATATCCAGTTGTTCTCCGATGTCACCGGCACTAAGTCCGTTTTCGCCTGCTTTACCGAGCTGTTTATAAATATCCATCATGCGACTCATAGTATGCTGATCCCCGTTCGTTTGTTAGTTATAGTCCACGTTTCATTTTAGCAGAAAAGTCCGAAAATGCATACAAACATATTCGATAAAAACCTTTAAAATCCTTGTGATAACAGGGAATTTTATTTATTCAGCGACCCCTGGTTAGCTAACAATAATCGGGACCGCAAATTACGCTTTTTTAAAAGAAAATGTGCGCAGAAGTTTTACACACATTTTAAAAGCGAAGCTGGCATATTAAAAGGAAGGCATATCTTCGCTGCTTCATCGTCCCGTATTTGTTTGGATTCCCTGTGACAAGACATCGCCTGCCACAGGGAGTTATTACCTTGTATCACCCTTAAGAAATCTATTGCCACTTCTTAATCAGGTAGTCAGCATCAGCCTTGAGAACCTTATAGGCTTTCTCAGAAATCAAATCATTTCCTTTTTGATGGTCCAGCAAACGTTTAAAACCTTTCATGTGTTTAACAACTTTTTCAGCTGAACCATTTTCTTCGTAACGGCTCACTGTAACCAGGTGAATGCGTAAAGAACGGGCAACACGGTCATTTGCGAATTCACCGGTTTCCTTGTAACGCTGAACAAGCATTTTCAAGTTAGTTGCAGTTGTTTCCGAAACTAACTTAATAGATTTAATCGGTCCACTATATATTCCGCCTCCACCTGTACCATCAAATACCCTAATACTAATAACATTATTCTGGCCGTATTTTATAGTATCAGCTGGAATAGTATATTCCCTCATTTGATTCCAAGCCGTTTTCGCTCCGTCCCAACCATCCCCAGTTGGAAACTTTCCAGATTGGCCAATCTTTTGGCCATTAAAATAGGTCGCGTCCATATCATCAATTTTTCCTAAAGTTACCTTCAATGAATGACCTTTCCACTCTTCAGGAATAAAAATCTCCTTCCGGTACCAGCCATAGACATTATTTTCCGTATAGTTAGAGTGTTCTTCCCAACTTGCCGGCAGGTTTACTTTTTGCCACCCGCTATCGTCGTATCCTGGTGCTTTCCAGTCGAGATTGTCCCCTTTGTGGAACAACCAACCACCCGCAAGTTCAATTTTAGGTAACGCTGCCAACTTTGACTCAAGATTACCGATGGCCACTTTATATACACCTATATTGTCAGAAGTTGAATAAGTAAATGTCACATCTTTACTTCCTCCCCCTGCTTGGGCAGGTACCTCAATCCTCTTCCTCTTGACTAATTCTTCATTAATAAAAAGCGGCACTTCTGCCACATCTTTATAGCTGCCAAAGTTAGTGACTTCAGCTGTTGCCGTAATTGTCTGATCTTGAGCTGATACACTAAAGTTACTGTATTCAAATATTGTTTTTTTCTTTTCTACCGTTATCTTTTTAGCAGGTAATCCGTTTACACTGATTCTGTGATCACCGGTTTTAAATAGTTTATTATAGGTGAATCTGATTTCCTCAGTACCTCCAGGAGCAACTCTTACATGCTTTTTTGCGACTGTTTTGCCATCAATTTGCAGTTTTAAATTTTTTCCAACGATGACATTGCCTTTATTTCTAATATTTACCTTTATTTCAAATGAATCATTTGATTGGATAGACTCAGGAACGTGTGTATAAGACAACTTCATTTTCTTTGCTTTATAATTTGGAAGTTTTGCTATTTCTTTTTTACTTGCTGGATAAATTCTGACGGCCTGCCCGCCCCCAGCTGCAAGAGACGCAACGAATGTGTCATTGGACTTCACAATGGCTTTCTTTATTGAAACCGGATTCGGGTTCGTTTTCCAGTCCGCGTTAGGTCCATCCGAGTAAATCTCTGCGACATATTTTTTACCCTTGTCTAAGAAATCGAGATCTATTTCTAAGTCTCTCGCTTGCTTATCCGTGATACTTCCGATATACCATTCTTCTCCTTTTTGGCGGATGATGCTGACATAATCACCAATTTTAGCTTTCGGTACAATGATGTCATCCCACGTAACTGGAACATCTTTGATGAATTCAAAGGCTGGTAAAATATTTCCGTCTTCGTCTTTATAGTTTTTGGGTTCATCCGCGACCATCTGGACCCCGCTGCTGATTGTTACATACAAAGCCAATTGTTTTGCACGGGTTGTAAGGACTCTAGTATTGGGATTGTTTGACGTTTTCACATCAAATATGCCCGGTGTAAAATCTATAGGTCCAGCCATCATTCTTGTAAATGGAAGGATTGTCGAATGCTTAGGTAAATTGTTATCGTCGCCAAAAGCAGCATATTCCATTCCACTAACTCCTTCACGACTCATCCAATTAGGATAAGTACGACGGAGGCCGGTTCCCTTAATTGGTTCATGGGTATCAATCATTATTTGATGCTTAGCTGCCTTTTTCACGGCTTCTAAATAATGATTAACCATATATTGACCATGGTGACTTTGGTCTTCTGGATTATGCATTCCGTTATCGGCTACGTAACCGCTCTTAATAGCATGAATTCCTAATTCTTGATATAAATCATATGCTTCATCCATTTGTTTTTCGTAATTTATGATGTTTCCAGAAGTCTCATTGTGCATAATATAGGACACACCATGATCTTGCGCATACTCGACAACTTCTTTTAAGTTATAGTCAGGATAAGGTTGAGTGAAACTAAATTCATCGCCATTTTCCATCCAATTTCCATCCCATCCTATATTCCATCCTTCAACTAACAGACCAATATTTTGATTTTCAGAATCAAGATATTTATAAGCGAAATCGATGTATTTTTTTGCATTTTCCGTTGTCGCACCGTGCTTTGGCCCTGATTCCCAAGTAGAATCGCCACTTATCATTTCCCACCAAATCCCGATATATTTCATTGGTTCAATCCATGACGTATCCTCTAAAGCACTGGGCTCATTCAGATTTAAAATCATATCAGATTCTACCAAGTCACCGGCATCGTCTCCTATTTGAATGGTTCTCCACGGTGTTTTCACCGGCAAAGCATCCTTCTTAACCTTGACATTACTATTTGGCCATGGGGCTAAATAACTTTTCAGTGTCGTTGATTCCCCATCTACCTTTTTTAAAGCCATGCCAGCATAATCAATAAGTGCCGCTTCATGAACAGTAAGGAAAGTACCTTCAGGTGTTTTCATTGTAAAAGGTGTACTAACTTCTTCTACTTCACTTAACGGTGTATTCTTATAGTTATATTCATAGCTATTCCAGTCATTAGGAATCCACCAGGAGGTATTGTCACTGGAAAATTTGAATTCCGTATTTTCAGCTGTAATCCGGATGTTTTTATCCAAATTTTCCTGTTCGGGCAGGACATACCGAAACCCTACCCCATTATTATAAAGCTTAAATACTAAATTCATTTTTCTATTGGGAGCTTCTTTTTCTTGTAAATAAATCGTTAATTGCTTGTAGTGATTTCTTATTTTTGATTTTTCTCCCCATACGGGTTCCCAAGTATTATTAAACGTTTTCATAGATGTTTTCACAATCTTAAAGCTGCCTTTTAACGCCTTCTGATTTTTAAACTCAAATCCCAGGGAGGAAGGTTCAATAAGTTCTTCCCCTTTATAGGAAAGCTCATAATGTGGTTTACCATTCTCGGACAGTTCAAAATCCAAATGAACTTTTCCATTAGGTGAACTTATTGACGCCTTCTTTTCATGATCATTTTTATTTGGACTCTCCGAAGAACTTGCAAATGCAGTCGATACTGAAAGAGAAACCATCAAACTTAATCCTAAAAATAGTATCAGTGTATAACCCTTTTTATTGAACATATTCTCTCTCCTTCTAATATTTAAATACCAATATGACCTATCCTCTCATCAGTAGTTTTGTCACCATCGACTAATGTATAGAGTTTCCAAATTACCACCCCTAACTGTTTTCTTCTACCCTTCTACTTTATTAGAATGTAGATTTTTCCCTCCTTTGTTTAATAACGTTAAAAATATTAGTGCAAATTTAATGCCAATTGGAAATAATCCTGCTACATCAACAATCAAGAGAACAAGAAAAAATGTGTGCAGAGTTTTCTGCACACATTTTAATGGAATATATTTATAATTTTTTTCATATCTATTTTCCGCTTCCTTTTTCAGTATATCTATTTCTTCCTGAATTATTTACAGATACCTCTTAGATGACCTATTGCTCCTAGTCCTTTTCCTACTTCTACTAAGTATATTAGATCCACACATGGTTTATCTCATTACCTTAGTAAACCTCATTCTTTTTATTCTTTTCTTCCTTAACGTCTTTTCATAAGTACCGATTAATTGGTTTACCGGCTTAACAAGTAGTAAAAACGTCCCACTAATACTGACGGAAAACTCAGTCGCTGTTGTAAAAAGAAAAATTGGAGATCTTGGGACCGCATTATTTGGGTCATAAATGGGGACATATCCTGTAAATCCCTAACGCAAATGCAATGATGGCCAGAATATTAAAACCTTTTGTATACTTGTAAGCATTCTTCCCATCCACAGGGTATAGTGACCGCATCGTAAATTTTTGCTTTCTGATCTGATTAAAGTTCACCAAAAGCAGTGCCGCAGGGCTACCGTTAATTATTTTTGCTTTGAATGTTGTAAACAAAGCGTAGTGATCCCTTTCCTTAAAAAAGGCTTCGTTAACCGAAACAATATGTTCAACTTCTATTGTTAACCCTGCCTCTTCTTTAACCTTGCGAATAACTGCCTGTTCAAACGCCCCCCCCCTTTCAACTGCCTCCGCCAGGAAGAGACCAGCCACACCCCGATTATTAACCATCAGAACCTTTCTGCAAAATGGCTCAATAAGCTAATAACGGGCGTTATCTTATTTCTGATAAGCGCCCGTTATCGGCATAGTACAATGTTTTACGCAACGACCACTTATTGAAATAAAATTCTGCACGGACTTAATTTAGACTGTATTTATTCCTTTATCATCACTTGTGAAACCTATGAAATTGATAATTAAAACATAAAGGGGATAGACCATTAATATACCTATCATAATGAAACCGGCTCCGGGGCTAAGCATATCACCTTCATATGTTATCGGAAACAAAGATGCAATTATATATACAAAAAGAACAAAATATGGAACCCATAGGATTACTGTCCAAAAGTTAGCCTTACGACCTCTCAGTAAATTTCTTGTTAAGAATATGATAAGGAGTGTACCAATTATAAATTCAATAACGATAACAATATAACCTATTGTCTGTACAGTATTAAATTCCCAACCGGTTAGTCTACTGACCCTGTATAATTCGCCCATAAATCGAATCGGAATAAATATGATAAGGGCATATAACATACTAACCAAATTTATTTTATAAAATATTTCATTGAATAGATCTCCTTGCCGCCCTTTTCTGGAATAGTCTCATTTCTGCTATTAGCTAGTAAGGTTTACTTACCCGAGAATAAAGGCACTTCCATTACTTTTTGTTTTTCTGTGATTTTTCAAGGATTCTTATCACTATATAAACTACAGCTGCTAAAATTATTCCTTGCACAAAAAAAGGTGATATTTGCACAAAAGTGTCCACTTATTCACCCCCTCATAATTTTTAAATTGGTTGCATTCAAATTGGCTGCATCATTAGTTATATTAGTATCATTTATACTTCTATACCCTTACAAAAATTCATATTTCTTCAATGATCCTATGTGCTATCTTGATAACAATTATCTCAAATATCTGTAATTTCCACAAAGGTTTACTTTCCCAATCTGGCCCTTATGAGCAAGACGAGCACAGCTCTTATTCGATTACTGCGCCCGTTAATTTAACAGTGCTCGTACATTACTAGCCATATAATTTCTAACCAAATGAAGTTCATTTTTCTCAATATCATAAACTTCAGTGTTTGAATAGTTATAAAGCACTTTTTGAATGGTAGAGTTCATCTCTTTTGGCAAAGATAACAAGCCCCAATTACCTGCTTCTTCTTTCGATGAAATAAAACCTTCTTTTAGATACCAAAACACCCTTATTAAATTCAATGTACAATATATAGGTTTTTTTTCAATATTTTCCAAGCATTCTTCAAAGTCTCCCATAATGGATGATATGTAATGAGAACGTGGAACACAAGGAAACACCTCATCAATAGGTTTTCCTTCTATGCAAATTCCTCTATTTGTGGTTATCTTTATATGTGCAGATAAATCTGGATCTGTTTGTATCTGATTGTTTAAATATTGATATGTTCCCAATTCCAAATCATTTTCATAACATTCCCTCCAAAACTCACTGTAATGAAAATCATATGTAGAGGGGTGCCTCCAATTTTTTAATTGCTGTTCATTCAAAGAACTTATTTCAATAGGAAAGGGATTATTTGAATGATATAAGAATAATTGTGCTAATTTCCTTTTGGTTTCCAGAGTTAATGAATTGTGTGTAACAATCAAGATATCAATATCACTACTGTTAGGATTAAAACCACCCATTGCCAAAGAACCGTGTATATAAAAACCGATAAAATCTTCTTTTATTATTTTTTTGACCTCAGGTAAAAGGTTAAGGATAAAATCTTTTGTATCAGTTGAACAAGTTTGCCAACTATTCGTCATAAAAAATCACACCTATTGCTTTTTCAACTTCTGTTCGATTCAAGAAGAAAAGCCTTTATTCGAGAATGGTACCCCTATCACGGTAGATCGTTCCATAGATCTATATGGCTTTTTCCATCTCCACACATTGCAAGACAGTATCTTCAGCAATTTTATGCGTCTTTTCATTTTTAGGAGTAAACCCTAACTGTTTATAAAATTTAACAGCGTTAAGTGAAGAAATCAGGCTTAATTCTCGAATCCCCTTTTCTTTTGCTATCGTTTCAAGTTTTTGAAACAACTCTTTACCAATGCCTAGCCTGAGGTTACTTGATATAACATAGACAGCTTCAATCTCACCATTAGCAAGGTTGAGTTGGCCAAAACCTACAATTACACTATTTACTTCTGCAACGAACATTATTTTAGTTTCAATACTTTCTATATATGAACTTTGTTTTAACTTCCCTGCCCAAACCTCTAACTGGTTTTGTGTATAATGAGAACTACAGACATTTTTTATTGCATCATAATGAACTTTCCATATAGCTTCACTATCACTTTTAACTGCCTTTCGGATAAGCAAAAGCACTCACTCCTTACCATAAATTCAGAGTATCTTAATCCCAATTAGAAGTATTTTACTATTCGAGAAAGGCGCCCGTTAGTTGAAATGTCAGATGAAACTTTACCAGTAAGGTTCTATCTCATTAGACAACTTTAAAATAAATGGATATAAGCCAAATGTAATTAAAAACAAAGGAGTAGCAAGTAATAACACCGTACCTACTGAGAATTCAAACCAAGCATTAATAGGTAAGAGTACTAACGGAATGAGCATAAATGCACCACTTTTTGTTCTTGATGATGCGGATTCATATTGCTTTTTACCACAATAAGGGCATTTTAACCTGAATATCGTTTTAAACGTTTGTTTCCAACTCCATTTTTCACCGCAGTTTTGACAAATTGGCATTAAAGTACCTCCTCTTCTAAAAATACTTTCAGCTTATTCAAGAATGGCGCCCGATCGTTTTATAAGCTACTTATGTTTCTCTGCTAATAATTTCTCAAATCTATATGCTATAAAAACGAGTGCTCCTGCGCTAACACCAATCATTATACCGTCTGTGAAAAATCCAATTATTCCACCAATCAAAATAAATGTCGTTACTTGCAATTTCATCATAATTGTATTCCCCTTATTTCCAACAATGAAGTTATTTATATCAGACCTTTATGTACGATATGAGCGCTGATCTTTATACCCGATAAGCGCCCTTTAGTTGAATAAACTAAAGGCTTATATATTTTACGGAAATAAGATCAAAATAAGCCGTCTATATCAAGGGCTATCAGGATCTAGACGACTTTCAGACGTTCTCGTTTTATTCGACGATGTCCGCATTCAGCTCATGGTCTTTAACATACGCAATGGGCAGTAACGTACTTTTAAAATCAAAGGCTTTCAACACTTTATCTTTTTTGACTCGGTTTGGCAAGTCAGGGTTTGCAAGCGCACTAGTTCCTAGAGATACGAAGTCGGCTTCATTTTGGTGAAGGGCGTTGTTTGCGGTTTCCGGATCACCAAGCTTACCATTCGCAATAACAGGGAGTTTTCCGTAATCCTTAGCTGCCTTCGCTAATGTCTTAGTACCTTCACCAAACGCTGGGGCTGTTCCATTACCGTCCGTGACGTGAATGTAATCTAAGGATGTCTCACCAAGTTTAGAGAAAATGGTCTCAGCCGATGATTCACCCTCCTGCCACTTATGCTTGGAATCGGATACCTTGATTTGTGAGATGCGAATGCCGACAATATAATCCTCGCCGACAGCTTGGCGTACATCATTTATAACTTCCAGCATCAACCGAAGGCGATTCCCAAGTGAACCGCCGTATTGATCTTCACGATGGTTGAGGTAGTCAGTTAGGAACTGATCTAACAAATATCCATTAGCACCGTGAAGTTCGATGCCGTCAAAACCAGCTTCTTTTGCGTGAAGCGCCCCATTCACAAAAGCCCTTTTAACATCATCAATATTTTGTTTCGTCATTGATTCAGGCGTTGGAAAGGGTCCGGAGCCGCCGTAGAATTCCAATTGTTCTCCTTTTGGTGGAATCTCAGATGGGGCTATGGTTTCATTCACGTAGGCATTTCCTTGAGATTGACCGCCGGCATGCATAAGCTGGGCAATGAATAAGGTGTTATGATTGTGAACGGCATCAACGATAGGTTTCCATGCTTGTACATGTTTGTCATTGGCTAGACCTGGTTGGTTATCATACCCCTGACTGTGACTTTCATCGAAATAAATTCCTTCTGTAATAATGGTGCCAAAACCGCCTTTAGCAAACCGTTCATAGTATTCCTTCATACGGTTATTGGCGAGCCCATCTTCTTCCGCGCTCACACGAGTCATAGGGGAAACAATAAAACGGTTCTTGATATTGGTATTTCCGATATTAAAATCTGAGAATAGGTAATCGTATGCCATGTCTATAACTTCCTTTCTGTGCGATGTCAATCAAATTTTAGGTTTTATGTGTATGAATATCAAACCATGCGCTCACAGTTATTATGTTATAGACGTGTTCACCGTATTCTAAAATAACAGGAACATGTTTATGGTGAGGGTGAACAATGCGCTAGCATTGATCTCTTCACCTATTACACAAAATGACTTAATGAACCAAAAAGAGCGCAGGTCTTATTCGTTTCTTGCGCCCGTTTGAGGAAGATCATGGCAGATGGGCATGAGCGCTTTATCTATTATCAAATAAAAAATAAAGAGAGGCTGCATGATTAACAGCCCCCCTATACGATCGACGAATTATTTTTCTAAAAGCTTTAGAGATTCGCGATTGAATGCAGGAAGATCATCAGGTGTTCTGCTTGTTACAAGGTTTCCATCTACGATTACTTCTTCATCTCTTACAGTTGCTCCTGCATTTTCCAAGTCTTTTCTTACGGAAACAAAGCTTGTTAGCTCTCTACCTTTTAGTTGGTCTGTATTAACGAGAAACTGTGGACCATGGCAAATTGAAAATATGGGTTTATTATCTTGGAAAAATGTTTTCGCAAACTCACTATTCTTCGGATTAATACGTAGTAAGTCAGGAGAAAACCCGCCAGGTACGAGTAATGCATCATAATCGTTTGCATTTACTTCATCTATGCCTCTATCTGCTTGTATTTCGTCCCCATTTTTGCCATTGATGGTTTTTTTTGCTTCATTACTGATAATATCTACCGTATGCCCAGCTTCTTTGTAAGCTTTCACAGGATCAGTTAATTCAATTTCTTCTACCATGTCTGTTACAAGGACTGCAATGTGTCGACTCATATAGCACTTCCTCCCTTTATCATTCTCGAATATATTCTAGCATACTGCCCATAACTTTATTAAGCAGTATGCTCATGAACCGTATTATACACGAACCAAATAACGATGCTCTAACTGACAGGCACTTGTTCCCTTCTACCTTATCGTGTTACATAAACGTGCACTACAATGGCATTTGGGCGCTGGTCTTTATTCCCCAACTGCGCCCGATAGCTTAACATTGATCAAAGGTCTACTTAATAAAAAAGAGTGCGTATTTATGCACTCTCTAGTTATTATATTTGTTTTTTAAACTATAAAGTTCTTTCTCCATTTTATTTACTTTGTCAACAATAAAATCCATTTCATTGATGCTCGATTCGTTTGTTAATTCAAACTGGCTCCCAACACCTTCCAGTTTTGTTTCTATAGTGTCAAATCGACTATGCATTTCTGATTTCATACTTTTCATTTCCTTGTTCATTTCTGTCAGCAAATCAAGAATTTCCTTATCCATTCTTATCACCTCTGTGATAATTATAATATAGATTAATCAAATAATCACTGTTTTTTAAAACTTACTCGTTAATTACGTAATCGCGCCCTTTAGTTGAATAAACTAAAGGCTTATATATTTTACGGAAATAAGATCAAAATAAGCCGTCTATATCAATGGCTATCAGGATCTAGACGACTTTCAGACGTTCTCGTTTTATTCGACGATGTCCGCATTCAGCTCATGGTCTTTAACATACGCAATGGGCAGTAACGTACTTTTAAAATCAAAGGCTTTCAACACTTTATCTTTTTTGACTCGGTTTGGCAAGTCAGGGTTTGCAAGCGCACTAGTTCCTAGAGATACGAAGTCGGCTTCATTTTGGTGAAGGGCGTTGTTTGCGGTTTCCGGATCACCAAGCTTACCATTCGCAATAACAGGGAGTTTTCCGTAATCCTTAGCTGCCTTCGCTAATGTCTTAGTACCTTCACCAAACGCTGGGGCTGTTCCATTACCGTCCGTGACGTGAATGTAATCTAAGGATGTCTCACCAAGTTTAGAGAAAATGGTCTCAGCCGATGATTCACCCTCCTGCCACTTATGCTTGGAATCGGATACCTTGATTTGTGAGATGCGAATGCCGACAATATAATCCTCGCCGACAGCTTGGCGTACATCATTTATAACTTCCAGCATCAACCGAAGGCGATTCCCAAGTGAACCGCCGTATTGATCTTCACGATGGTTGAGGTAGTCAGTTAGGAACTGATCTAACAAATATCCATTAGCACCGTGAAGTTCGATGCCGTCAAAACCAGCTTCTTTTGCGTGAAGCGCCCCATTCACAAAAGCCCTTTTAACATCATCAATATTTTGTTTCGTCATTGATTCAGGCGTTGGAAAGGGTCCGGAGCCGCCGTAGAATTCCAATTGTTCTCCTTTTGGTGGAATCTCAGATGGGGCTATGGTTTCATTCACGTAGGCATTTCCTTGAGATTGACCGCCGGCATGCATAAGCTGGGCAATGAATAAGGTGTTATGATTGTGAACGGCATCAACGATAGGTTTCCATGCTTGTACATGTTTGTCATTGGCTAGACCTGGTTGGTTATCATACCCCTGACTGTGACTTTCATCGAAATAAATTCCTTCTGTAATAATGGTGCCAAAACCGCCTTTAGCAAACCGTTCATAGTATTCCTTCATACGGTTATTGGCGAGCCCATCTTCTTCCGCGCTCACACGAGTCATAGGGGAAACAATAAAACGGTTCTTGATATTGGTATTTCCGATATTAAAATCTGAGAATAGGTAATCGTATGCCATGTCTATAACTTCCTTTCTGTGCGATGTCAATCAAATTTTAGGTTTTATGTGTATGAATATCAAACCATGCGCTCACAGTTATTATGTTATAGACGTGTTCACCGTATTCTAAAATAACAGGAACATGTTTATGGTGAGGGTGAACAATGCGCTAGCATTGATCTCTTCACCTATTACACAAAATGACTTAATGAACCAAAAAGAGCGCAGGTCTTATTCTGAACTGCACCCCAATTGTTAGACACAACTAACAAATTGGAGGTGCAATTTCTTTATGAGAAAATTTTCTCCAGAAGAAAAGATTCAGGCAGTAAAACGGTATCTATATGGAAAAGAAAGCGGAGGTGAAATCACCCAATCGATTGGTGTTCATCATAGTAACTTTCATCGGTGGGTTAAACAATACAAAGCTTTTGGTGACGAGGTTTTTATAAAAAACTATACAACTTACCCTACACAGTTTAAACTAGACGTACTTCATTATATGGATAAACATGGGACGTCTATTCGAGAAACAGCGGCGATGTTTAATATTCCATCACCTGAATCGCTTCGCATATGGAAAATCGCCTATGAATCTGAAGGAGTAGATGCCCTGAAATCGAAGAAAAAGGGGCATTTACCAATGAAAAGAGGCAATAAGTTAGCAGTCGATGGAAAAAAGGAGACGTTACAGGCAGAAAATGAACGTTTACGTATGGAGGTTGAGTATTTAAAAAAGTTGAATGCCTTAGTTCAAAGCAAGGAAAAATCACCAAACAAGACAAAGCGAAAGTCGTCTATGAATTAAGGCGTCAATTTCCAGTGAAAACACTTCTTCAGTTCGCGGGTATTCCGCGCAGTACCTACTATTATTGGGTAAAAATGTTGGATCGTCCTGATCCAGATGCAGATCTGAAAGAATTAATTCAAATGATTTATGATGAACACAAAGGGCGTTATGGGTATCGTCGCATTCGAGATGAATTAGCCAACCGGGGACAACGGGTCAATCATAAAAAGGTTCAACGTATTATGAAAGAATTGGGCTTAAAGTGTCTTGTCCGTATTAAGAAATATCGTTCGTACAAAGGAACGGTTGGTAAGATTGCACCTAATATTTTGGAACGGGACTTTAAGGCTGGTAAGCCGAATGAGAAGTGGGTTACAGATATTACGGAGTTTAAATTGTTTGGGGAAAAATTGTATCTGTCCCCTATGTTAGATTTGTATAATGGGGAGATTATCACATATACAATTGACACGAGACCCGTGTATTCACTCGTTTCTACAATGCTTGACCAGGCATTTGAGAGATTAACAGACAAAGATAAACTTATCATTCACTCTGATCAGGGCTGGCACTATCAGATGAAACAGTATAGACATTCCCTTAAAGAACATGGAATTACTCAAAGTATGTCTCGAAAAGGTAACTGTTACGATAACGCTGTGATTGAAAATTTTTTCGGCATCATGAAGTCTGAGTTTCTATATTTAAAAGAATTTAAGAGTATTCATCATTTTAAGCAAGAGCTTAAAAAGTATATAAATTACTACAACATCAAACGAATCAAGACAAAATTAAAAGGCATGAGTCCGATACAATTCCGAACTCATGCCCAACCAGTTGCTTAACAAAATAACCTGTCTAACTTTATGGGGTCACTTCATTCGTTTCTTGCGCCCGATTGCTTAAACCAATTTATACATAAGAATGTCGTCAAGATATTCATTTTCTCCCATTTTAAATTCATTAATTTTCCGACCTTCCTCAATAAATCCAAGGTTTTTGTATAATTTTATAGCTCTGTGATTTGATGAAAATACACCTAGACTTACCTTTTCAATTAAAGGATTTGTTTCTGCCCAGTATAATAATGCTTCCATAAGCATTTTTCCGATACCTATACCTCTACAATTTTTATCGACCATCATTCCGATGGAACCCTTGTGAGACATTCTCTTCCTAGTTTGTGAAAAAAACACGATATACCCAACTACTTCTCCATTTAACTCTGCGACAAGTATGGTTTCTCTTTCATTTTTTAATATGTTATGTATTGATTCCCTTTGTTCCTCCGGTGTTTTATTATATTCATCGGAGATTGTTATTAAATACTTGCCTTCAGCAATAACGGAGTTCATAATACTTACAATTGCCCCGGCATCCTCTAATTTCACCGTTCGAATAATGCAATTACCATTACTCTCTGCCATCCATATCCCCCCCAAGTAATAAATTTTGATGGACTACAAGCTATATGCTGCATCGGCGCTATTCATTATTAGAAAATAGCGCCCTATTGCGGTATAGTCAAATCAGCTTTTTCAGCTAATTCGCCTTATAAAAGTTTTGACATATCATATTCATCAACAAATTCACCATCAATACATAAAGAGTGTCTTTTTGTCCCTTCAATTTCGAAACCCATTTTCTTATACAGCGATAATGCTGCTTCATTCCGGGTAACTACTGTTAATTCTAAGCGATGTATATTATGGTTTAACGCCCATCGCTCCAACTCTTCAAATAATTTTGTGCCTATTCCTTTTCCCCTGTATTCCTTTAAAATTCCCATAACAATATAGGATGAATGTTTATTTCTCTTGGCATTTCCTCCCACAGACATCAGGAACCCCACCAAATCTTTGTTATCTTTCTCAGCAACAAGTATAGTCGAATTATCTTTTTGTTCAATACCCTCGATCATCTTTAGTTGTTGCTCGATTTGAACGTTTCTTTCCCCAGCTTCCCATAGCATATATTCAGATTCTGCCTCAACTTGTGGGGTAAGGTTGGAGAATTTCTCTGCATCTGATGTCTTTATCTCCCTCATTATCACTACGTTCCCTCCTTGCAAACAATCCTGCCCTTATGAACAATACGAGCGACCGATCTTTATTTCAGAACTGCGTCCTATTGTTGAACTGTTAGGGTGCTACGAGTTCCACTTTCATTCTGTCTGGATCTTCAAAATAAACGGCGTAATGGTCATATCCCCCGGCGAATGGATGCTGCTTTTCATAAAGAATAGTAACTCCCTTATTTTTTAATTTCTTCGTCATATCATCAACGTGTTGACGCGATTCAGCATGGAACGCTAAATGATTTAGACCCACGCGACATCTATGATATGGAACGTCTAAAAACCGTTCTTCAGTTTGAACAAAAACGATGTATGTATCTCCTATTTTCCAACTTTGCCCGCTTTCCCATTTCTGAAACGAGCTGTATCCTAATTCTTCAAGATACCAACTCCAAAAATCAATTGACCTTTTTAAATCAGAGACATAAATCTCAACATGGTGAAGTAATCCCTTTGACAAGAAATGGCCCCCTTTATTCCTTCAATCTATCCTTTTACTTAATACCAATTATTCCAAATTCCAAGAATTAACTCAATCCTTTAATCTATAAAAAAGGCACTTACCTTATTCACGATAAGCGTCCTATTGCGGAAGATTGACTAGCTAAATTAAGATAATTATTTCTGTTGTATAAAGATTTACATCACGCCTGAATCGATTACCAATCGAGGTGGTGATGTTGTGAGTTTCGCATGTGTTCCTAATGGCACCCCATAATTGGGCTGGCAATGGCCGATGTGAAATTTCTCAACAACGGGGAAAGGCGCACAAGCGAAGAAGTCTTGCAGTACTACTTTAATCTTTGCATATTCATCTGGTTCAGTTTGAAGATCACCGATAACCACACCTTCGACCTCATCGAATACCCTGGCCTGTTTGAGATGAGTAAGCATCGCATTAATCAGAAACGAAGGTGCTCCGACTTCCTCAATTAGTAGTATAGCCCCTTTCGTATTCAATTGAAAAGGCGTTCCCACCCCATTGGTTATCAGATCTAGATTCCCACCCACTAAATGTCCTTCTCCTGTTCCATGGGCTAGTGTGATAAGAGGCGATTTACGAGAATCATAGGTCAGAGATTCCTTTGTGAAGAGAGGAAAAAACGAAGATTCCGTCTCTGCTGTTCCTTGTGCATCGTTCAGATCAGTTGCCACCATCGGCCCATGAAAAGTAACCAAATTACTGAACTTTTGAATTGCATTTAGCAGATATGTAATGTCGCTGTAACCCCAGAATATCTTGGGATTGCTCCGTATCTTTGCATAATCAATCATTGGAGCAATTCTTGCTGACCCGAATCCCCCATTAGCGCAAAAAATTGCCCGTATATCAGGATTAAAAAATGCCTCATGCAAATCAGCAAGCCGCTTTTGATCGGCAGTGGCAAGGTCTTCCTCCACATCGAACACATACCGCCCAATGACAACACTAAGCCCCATTTTTTCTAATACCCGTATTCCCTGTTTCAGCAACTCTCTGTCAGATGGTCCGGCTGGGGCAATAACTGCTACCCGATCTCCTTCTTGTAAGGCATATGGCTTTATCATAAACTTTCCTCCCTTTCTTTAATTCCTGGTTATAGAAGAAATGCGCCCAATAATGGAACCAAACGGGCGCGATTTCCCGATTCGCGCCCAATTCCGGAATAATTCATCACATTAATTGTATCAAACTTTTTTATAAACTATCGGACTTTAATTAAAATGATCAATCTTTATTAAAAATCATCAAACTTTATTTCAAAGTCACATTAGGAAAGGTATATGAAATAGTTCCCCTTTATAAACAAAAGAGGTTGCCTTGATGGCAACCCCTAGCCTTTAGACAAATCTCTCAAATGTTTGCATTATTATACTAATACCAAAGGCAATAACTGCAATTGTAAGGATTATGTACATTGTGAATTCAAAAGTTGAAAGGCTTCTTTGCTTTTTTTTATTTGTTAAATCACTTAAATACATAAATGAACTGAAAACTAATATTGCTATAGAACCCGTCCACAATATTTCTGCAAAGCTTAACAAACAAATTCCCCCTTTGTGTTATTCAATATAATGGTCCGAATCCGCAAGGCAGGACGCCAAACCTTACTCCAGATAGGGAAGAATATCAGCTTCAATTTTCAAAGTTATACATCTCTTCCAGATTCATTTAACTACATAGAAACTATTTGCTCTTTATGATGCTGATCTCCACTTTTATCATTCCACATCGTTTTCACATTAAATTTACGAACGGTAAATGCAGCTACCATCACCGACTCCTCAAAATATTTACCTCCCTCCAAAAATTCATAAGGTACTTTTTCTTTAAAGATATTTCCTTCACGTAATCCCGAAACTTCAAAATCGACATTAAAAGCTGTTGCTTTACCTGAATTCCATATTTTTAGCTTGTAATTATTCTTTGAAATCTTTACTACTCTTGCTTCAACACATGCCTTCTGCGCTTCCTCTTTCTCTTCTAACTCATACAATTTCAATTTTTCCTCAAGTTCCTGAACTCTATTAAGCACTTTATTAGCATTTTTAGCATCCATAAAAGATAAAAACGAAATAATAAATGCCAAAATAGCTAACCAATTATTTACAAAATATTCGCTAACAGAATAAAGAGTCTTCATTTAATCCAACACACCTTTACTTAAAACCCTTGAACATATTTTTAAATTCCTTTTTCGCTTCCTTCATAAGATCTTTTTCAAGGTCTTCCATGTTTGCATTTATTACATATTCATTTTCTTCGAATAATTGTTCTTTGGTTACATGCCGACCACAATCGGAACACTTTATTTCTGTGTCATCAGGAGCACTTGATAAATCTTCTACATCTTCTTTCACACCTGAAAATTGATCATTCCCACATACTTCACATTTTAAGTTTACTTGCCTATTTATATCTTTCATATAAGTCCCCTTTCTTTGAAAGCTATATTTGTATATTATTTAGCACTTTATTTGAGCTAATATTCCTACCTGGCTTTTATGTATAGAACGGGAGCCAATTCCGGAATGATGTCTGATGAAATTTTAATACGCAGATTTAGACAACGTAACCAATGTTTCACCTATAGTGTTTTTTAATCCAAGGTGCTTTTCATCCGTATAATGATACTTACCATCAGTCCACTTGTTTTTTGGATATTGCCATACTGGGTTAAATTTTCTCTCCTCCGGTTCCCATGTATATCGGGGGAAAATATGTGCATGTAAAAAAGCGTCTGTATTTCCATAGATGGAATAATTAATTCTTTTTGGGCTGCATACTTCCTGGATGGCATCACCAATTATAGTCATATCAAGGAGGTATTCAGTTCTTTGTTGGTAATCTAAATCATTTAAGCTGTTAACATATCTATAAGGTAACAGAAGGCAATAACCTGGTAGAAATTGAGTATCTCCTATAACTGCAAAACCACTTTTAAGTTTAGTTATCACCATTGGATTTTCACCTCGATATGCTGATGAAATACGGTCACTTTTCCAATCATTGACCTCTCCCATAATCCCTACCTCCAAAATATTTAACATTGTTTCACTTTCTCAACAACATAATCCAATAATAAAAGCTTAGTCCATTATTTAAGAATGGTATCCGTTTGTATTGCAGAAATTCTAAAAAATCCTATGATTTCTCTTAATCCAATCAATCATTCATTTTACCTGTTGAATCGTATGTTAATCCGTATTTTTCTGGATCAATAACACTAGGACGTGGTAAATGTCTTAAGTCTGTTATTAATAACCACAACACTGCAATTAGTAAAAAGACCATACCTGCAAAACCTAAAACATAAGATGCTGTAAAAAACACGGTTACTGTTCCACCTATAAATGATCCTAAGGGCATTGCGACAGCGGAAGCACTTTCTAAAACTGAGAAGGCTCTTGCCAGAAAATACTCAGGTACAATCCGCTGTATTGTGCTTATTAGAACAACACTAGTTACACCAATAGGTAGCCATGCTAGTCCGAAAGCAACTACACTCAGCCAATTAAACGGGATTATAATTGATACTAACCAGAATAATGCAGTAAAGAAATAAGAAAAAGCATATAATTTACCCAACGGAAAGCGGTTAAAAAGTTTACTCAGTAATGAACCGACTAGAGTTCCTGCAGCTAGAGAAGCCATATAAAACCCATACATATAAGCGCCACCCCGTTCCCCTGCATAAACGGGAAGCACGGCAATATTTATACCAATAGAAAAGTTGGTCAGAACAAGTACAAGAACGTACTTAGCAAGAATTGATTGTCTTATGTAATAAATTCCCTCTTTAAGTTTTGCTTTATAGTTCTTGAACGAATGAATTAGGTTTTGTTTTTCGGCAACAGGCTTTACGTCCTTCATTTTTGGTAGCTTTAGTAGATAAAAGAAAAATGCAGCAATTAAAAAAGTGGATGCGTCAACTAAAAAAATAATGGTAGCACCAAAAACGAATACAAGAATACCTGCCAATGCATTAAATACGAGATCCACTCCTTGATAAGCGAAAGCCATATACGTATTACCACTGGTAAGCTGATTATTTTCTAAAATTTTTGGTATAGCAACAGTTTGAGCTGGATAGGCAAATTCTTCGATGAATGTAATAAGAGGCATGATAATTAATAATACGGTAATGGTCAATAGATCAACGTAAAATAGAATTGGAATCAGTAACACAAGAACGAATTGAAGTACTTGTGTAGTTATCAACGTTTTGCGTAAGGACCATTGATCAATTAAAGGTCCAATCATAAATTGTAGTGCTTGTGGCAAGAGAGTGAGTGCACCTACCAGACCAGTATAAAAAGCTGAACCACCTAATTGATAAACCATCCAAATGGCTGCGACTAAATAAATACTGTCACCCGCGTTGGTAATTAACCTTCCCAAAAAGAGATTTCTAAAATTGGAATTGGAAAATAATAAACTGATAAAACCATCCTCAATTTATTGTTTTAGGGATAAACCACCTAACTCTCATTATATCATTTATCCGTTACATAAAGGGGCTTTATCCGGTATTATTTCTTCTTTTTCGTTTATTGATATTAAAAACATAAGACAGCTAACCAGATGATTTAGTCGGTTACAACTTTCATTAACTACCTTTATTCTCTTATTAAATAAATGGCCCTTTTTACAAAGGAGTAGTGCAAATCTTATTCTGGTATGCGCGAGTTTTATGCTTCATTTATGGAAGGATGTAAATAAATAAATGATGCTAATGTTGCAATTACCCCCCCTATTAATAAAGTTACGGTGGTACCGAAGTACTCTCCTACGATTCCGGCAACTAACGCAGAAAAAGGCATTAAAATCCATGTCATAAAACGACTAGTCGCTTGTACACGCCCTAATAAATAATCAGGACTAAGCTTTTGTCTTATGGTTACAACACAAGGACTCATAATGGCAGCACTGCTTGTTCCTAATGCATTCATTATTACTAACCAAATAAAGGAATCGGATAAACCAAAACCTATTATCGATCCTCCCCCTACAACACCGGCAATAAATAAAATACTTCTGTATGAATAATATTTTTTAAGTATATTTGTCATTAGGGCACCAACAATTGCAGCTACACCACCAATAGAAAGTAAGTACCCTATACGGGCAGCATCTAGGCCTACTGCAGATTTTAAATGAATGACTAGCATAGTTAAAAAAAGCGTGGTTCCAAAAATTGAAAAAAGCATAGCTAGATTTGTGTACAATATGGGCTTCTGGTTAATAACAAAAGTAAAACCTTCCTTGATATCAGCAAATACCTTTGAGCCATTAACTTTTTCCTCCTGTATGTTACTATCTATGTTAAGACTCAATATAACAAGATACCCCACAAAGAAAGAAAGGCTGTTTATCATTAAGCCTATTCCAGGATTAAAAACACTAATCAGAATCCCGCCTAACCCGGGAGCAATAAATACAGCTGTTTGAAATATCCCTGTATTAATCGAGTTTACCAATTGTAAATCCTTTTTCTGTACTAATCTAGGTACAGATGCAAATTGGGTAGTATTATACACTTGGGTTAAGATGCCAACAATAAATGCAGCCATATAAATTTCCCATATAAGTAAGTTATCCATTATGTATAATACGCCTAAAGTACCTATTGTTAAAAACCTAGCCAAGTCACACACACATAAAATTTTCTTGCGATTAAAATTATCTGCCAACACACCTGTGAACGGCTGAATTAAAATCGGGAGTCTCTCTAATGCTGCTACAACCCCCATACTTAATGGTGAACCAGTTAAGGCTAACACAATAAGAGGTAAAGCAATTAAGTATATTTGATCTCCAAAAAAAGAAATTAAGTTTCCACCAATAAATCTAAATACGGGATAATTCTTTTTAAATCCTGGAACCTTATTCCTTGAATCACCATGTGCAACTGGAACTCCCATAAAGCTTCCCCCCTTTATTAACTTTCTAGGTAAAGTTTTAGTTCTGCTGGTAGACTCTCTATCGCTTTATCAACGATTCCATATCCATTTGAACTCTGGGAAACTAACCTTGCAGACTTTAAGATTTTTAAATGATGATGAACAGTTGTTTTACCCAACTCCAACTCAGTTGTTAACGCTTGAAGAGTTACATTATTTTCTTTAATTATTTTCAAGATTTTTAAACGAGTCTCATCTCCTAACGCTTTATACCTTTGTACTAAGAGTTTATTAGGAGCAAGTCTGCTTTCACCAGAGATGCTTTCGTTTGCTACAGCATAATAAAAAACTTTTACGCCCTCCAAGTCAGCTTCAACATTCCAGGGGCGATAAATATAATGAGGGATAAGTAAAACCTTATGTACACTTGGCTCTACGGGATATTCCACACCGTCTGTTGCCCATTCAACAAACTGATCTGGTTCGAAATTATTGAGCATCTTTTCTTTCAAAGCTTTATCCCTTAAAAGAATAGGTTCCAATTTTCCTTTATAAGGCTCTATAATTGCTTTAAACCAACCAGACATCACTTCAATCAAGTGAGCCTTCAATTTTTCAATAGGTACTTTATGAATAAATTCTAAGTATGTCGGAAAAAAAGTGTGATCTTTTGTGAGGTATTGTAGTTCTTCAAGTGCTTTTTCTGATCCATTTGACAGCTCATTTTTAAATGCTTCTGCTTCTTCCCCCAGAAAAGGAATTGCAATTCCCTTTAATTCTCTGGAAGATAAACTCTTTACATATTTATTAAACGAAGCTAAATCCTCAAAATCCTTTTGATGTAAAATTTGCAGAAGAGTCTTCCATGTGTTGTGTGTTTGAACATATTCAAGTTGCTCTTTCATGTCTTTAGTTAAAGATTGGTAAATCAATCCTTGATCTTTTTCAGAGAGGTCTAAAGTGCTGGTTAGGGCTTTATTCGTAATAGCCGCTATCCCTAATGCCGATTCCCACAAAAGAGAGCTTTTTATCTCAACGGTATATTTTTCCCTCTTTCGTCTTATCCCTGTCGTTAATAAATCCATGTGATCGCCTCCTGCTTTTATTCTAAATTAATAGAACATATTATTCAATGTATTTTGAATAAAAGTATATTAAAAAGACATTCTTTTTAGGAATGTCTACGGTCCTTCTATTTAAATACTGTCCATTTATTTAGTAAAATCATTTCAGAACTGCACAAGAAGTTATTCAATTAACTGGCCCGATTGCTGAAGATTCAATCACCTTATTTTTACCATAAAAAACCCCTTTGGGCAATAATTATCCAAAGGGGCGAAACAATATAACTTTATTTTAAACGGTACATCTTTTTTACAAACGGTACGACTTTATTTCAAAGCCACAAAATCCGATTTCTTATATGCTGTCCTTACTCAACCGTCACGCTCTTGGCCAGGTTTCTTGGCTTATCAACGTCACAGTCACGGTGCAGTGCGGCGTAATATGCGAGCAGCTGCATCGGTACAACACTTACAAGTGGTGTCAGCAGTTCATGTACTTGTGGTACAACGAATGCATCAGTATCCTGTTCAAGACCGCGCATGCTGATGACCATTGCATTTGCACCGCGCGCTTCGACTTCCTGCACATTGCTGCGAATTCCGTAATTCACTTCTGACTGAGTTGCCAGTGCAATTACCGGTGTTCCGTCTTCGATTAATGCAATCGTTCCGTGCTTCAGTTCCCCGCCGGCAAAGCCTTCAGCCTGAATATAGGAAATCTCCTTCAATTTCAGTGCGCCTTCCAGACAGACATAGTAGTCTGTGCTCCGACCAATGAAGAATGCATTGCGCGAAACGGACAGGTAGTCTCTCGCTAAGTCCTCCACCGCTTCTTTCTGATCCGTTAATACTTCCATTGCATTTGCAACGATTGCAAGCTCCTGCATTGGGTCAAAGTCAAGTTCGATTCCTTTTGCTCTGGCTGAATCAACTGCCAATACTGCTAAAACAGCAATTTGTGCAGTGTATGCCTTTGTTGATGCTACAGCTATTTCCGGTCCTGCATAGAGATTTAATGTGTAATTTGCTTCACGAGAAAGGGTTGATCCCGGCACATTGGTAATTGTCAGTGCCGGATGACCCAATTCTTTAATTTTTACCAGAACGGCACGGCTGTCGGCGGTTTCACCGCTTTGTGAGATGAAAATAAACAATGGTTTTTCCGACAGCAGTGGCATATTATATGAGAATTCACTTGCCACATGGACTTCAACTGGAATTTTTGCCAGTTTTTCAATAAACTGTTTACCGACCAATCCTGCATGATAACTTGTTCCTGCAGCGATGATATAGACACGGTCACATTCTTTCATTGCTTTGCGCACATTCTGATCAAGCTTCAAATCATTATTTTCATCCTGGTATTCCTGGATAATTTTGCGCATAACAAACGGCTGTTCATCAATTTCCTTCAGCATAAAGTGAGGATAGGTCCCTTTTTCCGTATCACTCACATCGATTTGCGCTGTGAATGGTTTACGATCTACAACCTTACCATCAAGCTTTTGCACTTCGACAAAATTACGGCTTACCAGCACAATTTCCTGATCAAAGATTTCCAGATACTGATCTGTCTCTTTAAGTGTTGCCATCGCATCACTTGCAATAACATTGAACCCATCGCCTAAACCAATCAGCAAAGGACTTTTATTTTTCGCAACATAAATCGTCTCACTGTCTTCGTTATCAATCAGACCAATTGCATAAGATCCTTTTAAAAGGCTGATTGTTTTACGAAAAGCTTCAGCAGTATTCTGGTATTTTTCAAAATTTTTTTCAACCAGCTGCACAATGACTTCCGTATCCGTTTCACTTGCAAAAACAGCTTCACTAAGATAGTCACTTTTTAAGTCCTGGTAATTTTCGATAACGCCATTGTGAACAAGTGTAAATCTTCCTGATGTGCTTTGATGAGGGTGTGCATTTTCTGCGCTCGGTGCGCCATGCGTTGCCCAGCGTGTATGACCAATTCCCATCGTTGATTGGACATCGTGATCCACTTTATCCCGCAATGCCGCAATTCTGCCTTTTACCTTAAAAAGGTTCATTCGGTCGTCATTTAACATAGCAATTCCGGCAGAGTCATAACCTCGATATTCCAATTTTTCCAGTCCGTTCAATAATATTTCTTTTGTATCATTTCGTCCGATATATCCTACAATTCCACACATATCGTTGTTCCTCCTTGTATAAAAGGGGCAACAAACGACCTTCCATATTTATTTGTATAGGGCGTTTCGCTGCCCCTTTCTCGTGATTGTATATCTGTTCCTCATCCTGCTTTACTCCGTTGTACAACAAGTCACCTTGCTGTTTTAGGAAAATAAAGCCTATCGATTGGGATCTGCAATCGGGAGGTACCCGCCGAGTTATCGAATGTCCTCCACCTCGTCAACTATTCCATTTTCAACGGTCCAAGAATAGTTCAGGCGCTTTAAAAGTTTAAATAAACACTATCCACCTTTCTGTTTTTGAATGAATGATTCGCTTTTGCAATTAAGCGTACACCAAATTTTAACCGAAAATGTCTATCAAGGTCAACCATTTTTTAGGAAGGTCACTATTATGTGTATGAAATTCAGTCATATAGCGTGCCGGAAAAAATTTTACTGAAAGTTTTGGATGATATTGCGGAAAGCTATGAATACATAAAAATGGACTGGAGGTATTATATGTCGACTGAATTTTGTCCGGTGACATGGCCGGAAATACCAACTCCTGAGAATGTCAGAATGTGCTGTGAATGCGGACTTTATGAGCATGGTTCGAGAATGGTCTGGGGAGAAGGCAACCCCAATGCTTCGATAATGATTATCCTGGATAATCCAGGACTCCGTGAAGACCGCAATGGTAATCCGTTTGTTTGCGGTACAAGACAGACACTTCAGAAAGCTGCCCACCATATTGGTCTTGATAGTAATGATTTTTACGTTACCTACATTTTAAAGCGAAAGCCAACGCGAAAATACGATAAAGAAGCTGTGCGTAAAATTTGTATGAATCATTTGAAAGAACAACTTCAAAACAGCCAGCCGGAACACATTTTATGTCTTGGAAACGTTGCAGTGCAATCCTTTTTTCAGGATGATACGGTTGATGTGAAATCATTGCGGCTCAACGTGCATCATGTACACGGTTATTCGACCACTGTTTCCTATCATCCGCTTGCTGTGAGAAGGCGACCAAACCTTTGGAAAAAATTTATTGAGGACTGGGAATTTCTTGCAAACTTATGAAGGCCTGCCTTCTTAGCAGAATCCCATCTGCCGTGGTAATATATAAGCAGATGGGAGTGGTGATTGTCTATGAACATTTCAGATATTCCGTACAACATGAAATTCACATTCGGACCAAACCTGCGGGAAGTACCGATTTCTAAAATTCAAATGCTTAGCGGAATGATCTATATCAGAGAACGGCTTAATGAATTCGGTGAACGCGAGCAAGGGAAATGGTATGGATTACTGGGTTCCTATTTAAGAATTGTTGGCGAATTGGAAGAAAGCGAAAAACATCTAAAAACAGCAATCAACATCTGCCAAAATACTGATAACAAGCATGGGGTTTTCGCTAATAGGATACGGCTGGCACATACATACCAATGGTGGACTAAGTTCGACCTTTCCAATAAAATGTTTACTGACTTGCTGGAAACCGCTGAATCCGACAGTAATTATAGCGATTTCCTCGATTTTGTTTACGAACATTATGGCAAGAACCTGTTTGATCAAGCCGAATTCAAAGGGGCTTTAGAATACTTTAAAAAAGCACTTGAACTTCGATTGGGGAAGGATGATAAAGAATTGATCCTCTCAAGCGAATCGGCTGTTGAAGCCTGTGAGTACAGGATTGAAAATAATTACTAGAAATACTCTGGGAGATAAAAATTTTAAGGCAGCATGGGATTTTAAAACCATGCTGCTTTTTTGTTTCAGATGCGATTGTACTTAAAAAACTATTTAAACTGTATCACTTTTAAACAATTCTAATCCTGATGCTTTTCCAAAAAATCCAACATACCGGAGTACACTTTAATTTCGTTTTCCTTTTTGGAGAAACCATGCCCTTCATCATCGAGCACAAGATACTCAACATCACGACCTTCATCTTTCAACTTGGCAACGATATTGTCGGATTCCTCTTTAACAACACGTGGATCTTTTGCACCTTGAATAACAAGCATTGGCTTGGTCATACCATCCAAGTACGTAACTGGTGAATCTTTGATAAAGCGTTCCTTATCACGCTCCGGGTCACCTAACCATCGATCCATAATTGGTTTCCAGTGTGGTGGTACTGAATTAACAAATGTGAATAAATCAGATGGACCGAAAATATCCACACACGCTTTGAAATATTCAGGATGACGACCGTGAAGCAGCAGTGTCATATAACCGCCATAACTGCCGCCAACCAGAAATAATTTTTCACGGTTTGAAACATTATTTTCAAATAGCCATTCAATTCCTGCCACACAGTCTAAACGGGGTCCTTCTCCCCAATCCTGCTCGACTAATTTTACAAATGAAGACCCATATCCTGTACTTCCACGAAAGTTTGGGGCAAAAATGGTATACCCGCGGTTGAGAAAACATTGGAACATTGATCGGAATGATTTTCGTTCGGAAGCTTGCGGTCCACCGTGTGGCCAAAAAATCGTATAGCCGTTACTATTTTCCGGTTTCGCTTTAAACAACAATGCTTCGATTTCCATACCGTCAAATGACTTGTAGGAAACAACATCCGGTTCAACCATATCCTTGCTGCTTAATCCAAGTACACGGTTATCTGTCAGCTGACGCCATACCTTGCCATCTTCTGATTTAAAAATATTGTGCGGAACAGTAGCGCTTCTGCCAAGCAAATAAACATTACCAGACTTTGCAACATGTATCTGTTCCATCGCATCAACCGGTGCGTTTAGCTTTGTCAGCTTTTCCAATTTTAAATCATAAACATATACCAAATCACTCACACCATTTTCCGTAACAAGGTATAAAGCATTTTGGTCTTTATTCCATTTCAGCATTTCCACACTCTCATTATCGATGGTTACAACTGTCGAAAATTCCTTTGAATCAAGGTCAAATTGTGCAACATAGTTATATTCGCTCTCATAATTCGTGACAAAATGGATGGTTTTGTCATTAATAAAAATAGGATCAAATGTAACGTGTACCTTTTCAGGATCAGGGGTAAGGTTGTGTGTTTCCCCACCCGCTTTGACAAATCCGGTCACGAACGTGTTTGCAAAAGCGCGTAAGTAAACAAACGCCTGTTCATCATTGGAAATAGCTGCTAACTCAGTTGGGGATACTTCGCCAACATTCAGAAGTGTATCGGAATTGTTTTTTAAATCGCGAACTCTTGCATTTAAAAAAGTTTGGTTTTCCTCCGAAGTAATGTAATATACACGTTCACCATCCTCACTTACATCCGCCAAAAAATACTTCTCTTCCGCATTACCTGTAACCAGCGGCTGCGGCAAGCCGCCCTCACCAGGTATAGCATATATATGATGGTTTTCATCGCCGTCCTTGTCAAACCCAGCCAGAACATAGCGGTTTTTTGGATCAAATTTGATGCTGCTGCATGATTCATCCTGATGCGCAAACAGATATGGAAAAGTTTCCGGTAAATCCATCGCCCACAGGTTCATTTTGCCATTCAGATTTGAACTGAAAATGAGCCGTTCCTCATCACTGCTTACGTCAAAGTTTGAAATGACATACGTTCGAAAAAATTGCTCAACAGTTGGTTTTGGAAATTGTATCATCGGGTCCTCCCTAAGGTTTTAGAATTGTTTTACTTATAAAATAATTATATCCTATTTTAAAAAAGAGAGATAGTTTTCTTACAATAAAAAACTTGGCTTTTCACCAAGTTTTTTGAAAAACGGTTGCTGCTTCAACTAGTTGCCCGTCTTTCATCATCAACACGCGGTCACACAAATCAAGCACCCGTTCATCATGTGTCACCATGATACCGGACTTACCACGCTCACGAACCTCAGCTGCCAGCATTTCCACGACTTCACGGCCCCGCTTCGAATCTAAACTTGCCGTTGGCTCGTCTGCCAGGATTAGTTTAGGATCATTGATTAATGCGCGGGCAATTGCAACCCGTTGCCTCTCTCCGCCGGATAAGGCACTCGGAAAGTTTTTAAGCCGGTCGCCTAATCCGAAATGGCGCAGCAATTCCGCTTCTGTCTCATAACGCTGTTTATTTTTGGCCAGCACGTTTACCACACGCAGCTGATCCTTAACGGTTAAATAAGGGATCAGATTGGCAGACTGGAAGACGAAGCCTATCTTTTCCAGCCGCAGCATGGTTTTCTTTTTTGCTGAAAGTTTTTCGATGTTTGCTCCATCCACCATAATAGTTCCGCTTGTTGGTGACAATAAGGCACCGGCAGTTGATAAAAAAGTGCTTTTACCAGAACCGGATGGACCGATTACAGCGATAAATTCCCCTTCTTTAACCTCGAGCGTTACATTATCCAAAGCCTTGAATTCATTTGGTCCATCGCGAAAGATCTTTGATACCTTTTCCATTCTGAGTGTCATCACTCTGCCCCCTCAATTGCTTCTTTTGGATCAACTTTAACGACCTGTGACAAGGAAACCAATGATCCGATAACAGAAACGGCCAGCAGCAATGCCGCAGACAGCAGCATCCGATCTGAACTTAATACAAATGGCATAGCTTCCGGCAGTAATTTCCCAACCCCGAACGTCATTGCCGCAGCCGCTCCGATACAAATAACAGATAAAATTATTACTTGGACAAGAAGATTGCGCATCAGGTAGGATGTTTTAGCACCCAACGCTTTTAACACACCGAATTGTGCTTTCTTTTGTAACGTAATCACATAGAAAAAGACGGCTAACACAAATGCTGCGATCACGTACAGAAAGATGATCATCATATTGAGCGATGCCTGTTCCTGTGAGTAGCTTGGCAATGCAGCCAAAATTTCGTCTTTCGTCAATACATCATAGTGTTGCTCCAATTTCTTATTAGCGTTTCCTTTAATCGCAACGGCATTATAGTGCTCCGTTTTATTTTCCGCATATACAACAGAGGTATGGCTGTAACGCTGATTTTCTGCAAAGCCAGTGACCGTATACTCCTGTTTACTGCCTTTAAACGTGATGGTATCACCAGTGGAAATACCTTCTTTTTTCAGTTGATCATCGACAAGCACTTCATTCGATTCAGTCGGCATTTCCCCTTCGGAAACATGTGGCACCAACATACTGTCCATATCTGTCATGAATAATGTCGCATCAATCGTTTTGTCGTTTCCCTTTTTTGAAAAAGCACTCATTTTCACAGCTAATGGAACGGCTTTTTGGACGCCATCCGCAGATGAAACTTTCTGCACAGCAGATTCGCTGAGCGAGGATTGGGTAAGCTGATTCTCCACACCTTCCTCAATCGCCAGGTAATCTGCATCCATCGTTATAATCGACGATGCGTTATCATATGAAAGTCCCTTTGCCAAACCGGAAATGATAAAAATCAATCCAGCCACTAAAACCATAATGACTCCAATTAATATATAACGAAATTTTGCATGCAGTAATTCTCTGATTCCTAAAAACATAAAAATCGTTCACTCCTTTCATCTCCATATCTTTAGTATAGATATCGAATATGAACAGAGAATGAACGATTGATTACGTTTTTGGCAGGGAAACAGTGAATGCGGTTCCTTTCCCGGGTTCACTTTCAACCATAATAATTCCACCGTGAAGCTCAATTATTTTTTTTACGATGGACAAGCCCAGACCCGTGCTGTTTTCCGTTCTGGTTCTGGCTTTATCCACTTTATAAAAACGGTCAAAAAGATGTGGGATATCCTTTTCTGCAATACCGATACCATTATCCTCAACCGTTACATCAACTGTTTGATTATGCTCCTTTGTATGTATTTGGACTGTACCACCAGATTCTGTATACCGGATAGCATTAGTCAGCAAATTCATCCAAACCTGATAAAGCAGTTTTGAGTCGCCAACAATCTGAAATGGCGCATCCTCCAGCTCAACCGTTATACCCTTTTCGCTCCACAGCCATTGTACAGCTGATACGACCTCTCTCAACTGTTCCCCCAGCATGATGGTGTGTTGTTCACGTTCATCGAGATCGTTATCCAGAAATGATAGCGTTAAAAGCTGTTTGCTCAGTTGTGAAAGTCGCCTGCTTTCTTTCTCAATAATTGTTAAATAATACGTACGTTCTTCGTCCGTCATATCTTCCTCTCGTAGCAGCTGAGAAAATCCCTGAATCGATGAAAGCGGGGACTGAATTTCATGCGAGACGTTCGATACAAATTCCTGTCTTTTTTCCTCGGTTTTTTGCAGATTATTGCTCATTTGGCTGAAATCGCTGGCAAGCCTACCAATTTCATCGCGACGGTTTACATTCAGCTTCACATGATAATTACCCGCTGCAATTTTCCTGGTTGCATCGGTCAGCCGCTCGACCGGCTTCACAATAAAACGAGTACTAATCAAGATCAGCAGAAAACTGAACAGGAGAACCAGCACAAGCAAGACAGCAAGAAAAATACGCATTTCCCCGAACTGCTGGGTCGTAAACGGCCGCACAAACAATGCATATTGGGTCCCATTGGCTTTGACCGGTAATCCGATGGTGTTTTTTAATTTGTTGTCAAAAAATCCAGTCACAAAAGGTTTCCACGGATAATTGGCAATCCCGTGGTAAACTTTACCGTTTAATACTCGTTCAATTTCTGATTGAGGCAAATCAGTCGAATCAAACGGACTGCCGAACGTTTCGGTTTTGCCGTTTTCACTCACCAGATAAAATTTGTACCCTAAATCTGTAATGTCCGCTAAGTATTTTTGCAGCGGCTGTCCGTTATTCCGTTTGTAAATGGAAACAATATCCCTTGCGATTCTGGTCACTTTTTCATCGTTCTTCGGTTTTAAAAACTGCTGATAATAGACATTGGTCACTGCAAATGCGATGATGGCACTTGCTATCATAATCACCATTGTAATGACAATAATCCGTACATATAACGTTCGCATTAACTGCTTCCTCCATCATTATCCCGCGCGTGCAGTTTATAGCCTTTACCCCGCACCGTTTCAATCGTAAAATCACCTTTACTATCTGTGAATCGCTCCCTGAGCCGCTTCACATGAACATCAACTGTCCGGTCAAAGCCAATAAAATCATTTCCCCAAACATGCTCAATTAATTGTTCACGGGTAAAAATCTGCCCCGGATAGCTTGCCAATTGTGCCAGTAATTCAAACTCCTTTAATGGAAGAATAATCAATTTACCATTCGAATGTATTTCATAGCTTTTCCGGTTAATGACCGTCTTTCCGAGTTTTATTTCCGCTTCACTTGCCAATTGAAACCTTCTCAGCAGTGCCTTGATCCGAAATAACACCTCTTTTGGTTCAAACGGTTTAACGACATAATCGTCCGTACCTGCCGTGTACCCTTTTTCCTTGTCAGTCAGTTCCCCTTTGGCGGTCAGCATGATTACAGGAATATCATATGTTTGACGGATTTCGGCGCACAATTCATAGCCGTCAATATTCGGCATCATAATATCAACGATGGCCAGCTGAACACTCTCGACTTCAAGCACACTCAAGGCATGCTGTCCATCTTTCGCTTCCAGCACTCGATATCCTTCTTTATGCAAATAAAAGCGTAGCAACTCCCGAATATGCGGGTCATCATCCGTAATTAAAATGGAAACCATAGCCGCAATTCCTCCTTTGGCATCAGCTGTATGATATATGAATGATTCGGCGTTAACGGCGTTCAGGCAGTGCGGACCAACTTCACTTCTAAAGTGGGAATTTCATCCATTTATATCATTTTGCACACTCCGGCGTGTAGTTCGCATGTTTAACCGGGCATTTCGCACGTTTTTTGATCAGCTGTGCAGGATCAACACAAAAAATTGCTCCCGGAAATGAGAGCAATTTCACATGCCAATTATTCTTTCACACCAAGCAATTCTTCGATAACTGCTGCAACCTGGTTCGTGTATTTTTCGCAGGCTTCCTTTGTCGGCGCTTCGACCATTACCCGGACGAGCGGTTCTGTACCGGATGGCCGGACGAGCACACGCCCTTCACCGTCCATTTCAGCCTCCACCGCATTAATCTCCTCCTGAATTTTAGGATTGGTTAAAGCGTTTTTCTTGTCCGTTACTCTCACGTTTTTTAGAACCTGCGGATAAATTTCCATTTCATCAGCCAGTTCTGAAAGTTTCTTTCCTGTTTCTTTCATAACATTTACAAGTTGAATAGCTGTCAGCATGCCATCTCCGGTTGTTGTATAATCCAGGAAAATGATGTGCCCGGACTGCTCACCGCCAAGGTTATAACCGCCATTAAGCATTTCCTCGAGAACATAACGGTCACCGACTTTTGTTTTATCACTGCGCATCCCATGCTCTTCAAGCGCTTTGTAAAAACCGATGTTACTCATCACCGTGGATACAACTGTGTCATGACGAAGAACACCTTTATCATTCATAAACTTTCCGCAAATATACATGATCTTGTCACCATCAACGAGATTGCCTTTTTCATCAACAGCAATGAGACGATCTCCATCACCGTCAAAAGCCAGACCAATGTCAGCACCTTTTTCAACGACAAAAGCCTGCAATGATTCGGGATGTGTTGAACCGTAACCGTCATTAATATTAAGTCCATCCGGCGATGATCCAATGGAATGGATATCAGCTTCCAGATCTGCAAAAAGGTGTGTTGCAAGACTCGACGTTGCACCATGTGCGCAATCCAGCGCAATTACCATATCTTCAAAATCATTATCAACTGTTTCTTTCAAAAATGAGAGATACTTTTGACCACCTTCAAAATAATCATTAATAACGCCAATATCGGCACCAGTCGGACGTGGAAGATCATCTTCACCATCCATCAACTGTTCAATTTCGTCTTCCTGTACATCCGTCAATTTGAAACCATCCGGGCCAAAAAATTTAATCCCATTATCCGCCACCGGATTATGAGAGGCAGAAATCATAATACCTGCTTCAGCGCTGGTAGCCTTTGTCAGATAGGCAACACCAGGCGTTGAAACCACGCCAAGGCGCATGACCTCGGCGCCAATTGACAACAGCCCTGCTACGAGAGCCCCTTCCAGCATATGACCGGAAACTCGTGTATCACGACCTATTAATATTTTTGGTTTCTGCACACCTTTTGTAAGGGAATAACCGCCAAAGCGGCCTAATTTAAATGCCAATTCGGGTGTCAGCTCAGAGTTCGCAATTCCCCTGACACCATCCGTTCCAAAATAATTTCCCATGCTGTATCTCTCCTTTATATCCGTTCACCCACATACGAGGGTAACATTCGTTCATTCATCCGTTATCCAATACAGTGCATTATCAGGTGATTTCAACCGTCACTTGCTCGAATTCACCAGTCAGTTCCACATTTTCAGGTCCTTCGAGCGAAACCGGAAGCTGGTGCTGTCCCGGATCAAGGCCACCGGCATCAACCGTTGCTGTTATATCCTCTGCAGAAACATTACTGACAGGCTTTTGTAAGCCGTTGATTGTAACATCCATGGAAGCTGATTCCGGCTCAATAAATGTTACTTCTTGTCCATCTCCCACATTTTCCACATCAACTGGGACGTCCTGAAATGTCCTGGTCTGTTCCAATTCAATTGCCACTTCTATTTTTTTGTTTCCCTTTATATGTGCTCCATCAGGAAGGGCAAGGCCAACATCAATTGTTCCGGATTCATTTATATCATTAAGGTTGATTTTTTCTGTTGAAACCTTTTCAATCCCTGTTAAAACTTCACTCTTGCCGTGAATTTTTACTTTGTCCACATTAGCAGAAATAGATGACATTGTATACCCTTCAGGCAGCTCGCCCATTGTTGACAATGTTACCGGAACGGACTTGCTTGGGTTTTGGATATCCACTGAAACTTCAACACTTTCCGGCTCCATCTGTACATTCAATTCATTGCCTCTTGCATCATAGACATTTACAGGAACTTCCCTGTTGTCAATCGGTTCCTTTAACCCGGAAACATCAACAAACACTTTTACAATCGAAATCTGTTCGATAATATCCTTGGAGCTGGTTATTGCCACAGTTTTCGGTTCAGTTGTGCTTTCACCGAGTTCATATCCCTGTGGAAGCTTGTCCGTATTAATGAAATCTGTCGATACCGTAAATTCTTCCGTTGCACGTTCCTGAATCGTAACTTCTATTGTTTTCGGTTCGATATATGCGTTTAATTCGCGAGGTACATTTGCATGTTTCAATTCAACTGTATGTGTTCCTTCTTCCAAACCTTCCAAATCAACATATATATCAAAATTTTTCTGCCTTGCCGTTGCAGTCAGTGTGCTTTCAGAACCTTCCAACGTCACCGAAACTGTCTGAGGCACACCGCTAACAACATAGTTATCCTCATCAATACGGATACTGACCGGCATCTCTTCAATTGTTGCCACCTCTTCATTGCCACTCGGAAAAATCCGCGAATCATCGTTGTCGTACTGATCAATCTCCACCTGGACAAAAATGTATAACACTGCAGCAAAAATCAGTGAAATACCCCGGACAAACCAGCGGCTGTTAAACCATTTATCCATTATTCTTCCCCCTCCGATGTCGTGACTTTGATTCAGAGGTTTTTAATGAAGATGACAGATTTGCGCGAAGAAATTCCCGCAATGCATCCCGATCCAATTCCCTCATTAATTCACCGTTTTTGGTACAGGAAATATTACCGGTTTCTTCTGACACCACAATAGTCAGAGCGTCTGTTACTTCACTGATTCCCATAGCAGCACGGTGCCGTGTGCCGAGCTCCTTTGAAATAAACGGACTTTCGGATAACGGTAAATAACAGGCTGCAGCCATAATTTCCTCATCCTTAATGATGACCGCCCCGTCATGAAGCGGTGTGTTCGGGGTGAAAATATTCGTAAGGAGCTGATGGGTAAGCTTTCCGTCAATCAGAATACCAGTCTCCGCATAATCACCAATACCTGTTTCACGCTCCAGCGAAATCAATGCTCCAATTCTGCGCTTTGCCATATATGTACACGACTGTATAATGGCCTCAATTTTCTGTTCCAGTATTTCTTCCTCAGACCTCGATCCTCTGGAAAATATATTCCCTCTCCCCAATTGTTCCAACGCCCGCCGTAATTCAGGCTGAAACAAAATGACAATAAATACAAATCCCCAAGTAATCGCCTGATTTGTTATGTATTGAATCGTCTGCAGTTCAAAAACTCTACTGAGCACCCAGACAACCAGCACAACCAAAATGCCTTTTAAAAGCTGTATAGCCTTTGTGCCCCTGATAAGCATTATTAATTTATATAAAACATACCAGACGAGAGCAATATCTACGCCGATTCGCAACAGATTTAAAAAATCAAATCCCCCATCAAGCATGTTCACACTTCCTTCTGCACATATTCTTCTTCCCATCCATTTGGAATTCCATTGTATATTATATCATATTCTCTATCCGGTATTGAAATGTTAGCAAAACTTTAGTCAGCATCAATCTTTCAGCTGACGACCTTAGTTGCGCTTATCCGGTAAGAAAGTTATATATGCCAAAAAAAGCCTGGCAACATTGTACCAGACTTAATAATATCTTACGTTTCCAAATCATTCATCAATTGAAAAAACATTCTCAAACATGTCCTTCATATGATACCAGACCCACTCAAAGACCTGATCAACCTGCTCAAGCTCCCCATTCACTTCACCGACAGATGCCATAAGCCCTGAGCCTTCAATTGGCTGATCAATCAGTTCACCATTAATAATGGTGACATTGCCATCCACCGTTCCCTCTAATCGGAGATCACCATTTTTAACCAGCAAATCACCCGAAACGGTAACATTCTCTGGTACAATGACAGTATCACCCTGAATTACCAGATTTTCCTGTTTAGAGACAACGAGTGCGCTGTCCTGGTTCCAGGCTGAAAATATTCCGGTAAACATAAAAAAGAAAAATATTGCAGCTGAAACCAGTACCGGATGGGCTTTAAACCAGCGTTTATACCGCATACGTTTTTGCTCCACAGGCAGATTTCCCATAACTGATTCCGTAAAACCTGAAGGAGCGGAAATCCGGTCTGTGCTCTGGACAAGTGTAATCGTGCGCTTCAGTTCATGAAAATGCTTTTGGCATTGTTCACAATTCTCCAGATGATGCCGCAACTTCTCTTCTTCATCTTTCATTAAATCATTATCCAGGTATTTATGCATAAGTTCAATTGCTTCATTATCGCAGTTCAAGTTGATCACACTCCTTTACACATGGCGAAGCTTTTTGCGTAAAGCTTCGCGCCCCCGGTGGATTCGGGTTTTCACGGTACCTAACGGAATATCCATAATCTCACTGATTTCCTTAAGTGAAAAATCTTCGAGGTAACGTAAAATAATAATGCCACGGTATTTAGACGGAAGCGATGCTATTTCATGATGAATATATTGTTGCAGCTCCATGCTTTCTGCTTCTTCATCGGGTAGCCGATTGTCCGCAGCAAGCTGCGAATACATGTTCAATCCCTCTGTTCCCGTTATTTCCGCATCAAGATAATAGTCCGGTTTTCGCTTCCGTATCCGGTCAATCGTTAAATTGGTTGCAATCCGGTACAGCCAGGTGGAAAACTTTCGATTCACATCATAAGTGTGAATGTTTACATACGCCCTGATGAATGCCTCCTGAGCTATATCTTCTGCCTCATGCCGATTTCCCAGCATACGGTAGCAATGCTGATAAATCTTATGCTGATAAAACGAGACTATATCTTCAAAAGCAGTCTGATCTCCCTTTTTAACCTTTTTAATTTTCTCTTTTATTAATGTTTCCATTGATTTGTACCTCCGCCATCTATGCGGTAATACGCATACGAATAAGTCCCTCGAAAGGTTTCAAATTTTTTTCTGCTTTGAAGTTGTTTAAATATAATTGAATTTGGGTAGGTTCTAATAGTAAGTATACTAGATTGGAGGTTGTTTTGTGGATAATAATTCATTATTATTGGAAAAAATCGAAGAATGTCGGGATGAAATGATGATTTTAAGCAACCACCATGGATTAACCTCTGAAATCGTAATTGAATCCAGCAAAAGACTGGATAACCTTTTAAATACGTATCAGAATTAAATGAAAATAAAAGCATAGCATGGAGATGAAAAGACATGTCAAGCTTTGAGGTGTCTTTTTTTCATGCTGACAGAAAAAAGCCCGTACTGTCTTAACGATAGTAAGGGCTTTTTATTGTGGTTGAATCCGACTTTTGAAGTCAGTTCCTATCCATTTTATTTCAATTTCTCGCCAAACAATGATCCAATCAGTCCGACAGCCATTGTTGCTGTTTTATTTTTATCATCCAGTATCGGGTTCACTTCAACAAATTCAGCTGAAGTAAGCAGATTGGACTCTTCCAGCATTTCCATAGCCAGATGACTTTCCCGGTAGGATAACCCGCCAATTACCGGGGTACCCACGCCAGGTGCTTCTTCAGGGTCAAGCCCGTCCAAATCAAGGCTTAAATGAACACCGTCTGTCCGTTCTTTCAAGTAGTCAATCGTTTCCGTCATCACCCTGGTCATACCCATTCGGTCAATTTCATGCATGGAATAAACTTTTATTCCGCTCTCTTTAATCAGTTCCTTTTCTCCAGGGTCAAGTGAACGGGCACCGACAATGACGATGTTTTCAGGCTTAATTTTTGGTGAATAGCCCAAAATGTTTGTCAATTTTTCGTGGCCAATGCCCATGCTGATAGCAAGCGGCATCCCATGAATATTGCCTGATGGTGAAGTTTCACCGGAGTTCAAATCGCCATGCGCATCATACCAGATGACACCAAGATTCTCGTAGTGCTTGGAAATCCCAGCCAAACTTCCGATAGCAATGCTGTGGTCACCACCAAGAACGAGCGGGAACCGATTATTATTTATTTCTTTATCAACCATTTCAGCCAGTTTCTGATTACCATCAGCCACCTGCTTCAAGTTTCGTAAGTTTCCTTCCTGCGATTCATGTTTATTGTCGGGACGTGAAATTGGCACATCCCCAAGATCGCTTATCTGATATTGTAAATTTTCAAGCGTTTCCATAACACCTGCATAGCGAATGGCGCTTGGCCCCATATCAACGCCACGCCGGCTTTGACCAAGATCCATTGGCACACCGATGATTGATAAATCCTTATTCAACATTATCGCCTCCTCTGTCTGTTCATTCTACCCAAAAAAAACGCCATGACTCAACTCAACATTAAAATGTATATATATACATTAATAATTTGATAACTCAAAAATCATGGCGACAGGTTAGATTATGAACTTTTTCTTTTTGGAGGCAATCATGCACCTGTTTTAAAAGGAATTTTTCATTGTTCACACTTACAAATACGATGGCAATACAGAACTGCCCATTAAATAGCGGTCAACTTTATGAGCCACTTCACGGCCTTCATTTATTGCCCAGACAATTAAACTTTGTCCGCGTCTAGCATCGCCAGCCGCAAAAACATTTTCTGCATTTGTCGCAAAATCACCATATTTTGCTGCAACTTTATTGTTGTCTGTTTGAATTCCGTACTGCTTCAACAATTCTGATTCAGGTCCTTCAAACCCTATTGCAATAAATACAAGTTGAGCTGGCCAAACCTTTTCAGTCCCAGGTATTTCTTTCACTACAAACCTGTCATTTTCATCTTTTATTTTTTCCATCTGAACGGTATGGAGCTCCATTAAATTTCCATCTTCATCTGAAACAAATCGTTTCGTTTGGATGGAATATTGCCTTGGGTCCTCTCCAAAATTAGCTGTTGCTTCACTATGCGCATAGTCAACTGTGAAGACATTCGGATACTCCGGCCACATATTGCTTTCTGTTCTGGCCATTGGCAGCTTTGGATGTTTGCCAAATTGTACAACGCTATTGCAATTATGGCGAAGCGCTGTCGCGATACAGTCAGCACCAGTATCTCCTCCGCCAATGACAATGACATCTTTATCTTTTGCATCAATGAATTTATTTTCTTCCATACTGTTCCCCAGTATTTTTTTCGTGGAAGCTGTCAGATAATCCATTGCAAAATGAACTCCATTTGTATCTCTTCCTTCGATTATCAAATTCCGCTGTTTTTGCGCCCCCGTACAAAGAATGACCGCATCGTGCTTTTCCTTTAATGTTTCCATCGAAATATCCAACCCTACTTCGGTGTTGGTTACAAAATCAATGCCTTCCTGTTCGAGCAATCGAACCCTTCTTTCAACGACATCTTTTTCAAGTTTCATGTTAGGAATGCCGTACATTAATAAACCTCCGGCACGATCATCACGCTCATAGACTGTTACAATATGTCCTGCTTGATTAAGCTGGTCAGCACTGGCTAATCCAGCCGGTCCGGACCCTATAATCGCTACAGATTTTCCTGTTCGTTCAACCGGAACCCGCGGTGTAATCCAGCCGTTTTCAAATCCTTTATCAATAATCGTCTGCTCAATGCTTTTAATGGCAATTGCCGGATCAGTAATGGCAAGTGTACACGATCCTTCGCATGGCGCTGGACAAACCCTGCCCGTGAATTCCGGAAAATTGTTCGTTTTTAATAATCGTTCCAAAGCTTCTTTCCATCGTCCACGATAAACAAGGTCATTCCATTCCGGAATCAGATTATATATTGGACAGCCGGTTGCCGCACCATTGATTTCTTCTCCTATTTGACAAAAAGGCGTTCCACAGTCCATACAACGTGCACCCTGTCTGCTTAATGCTTCATCAGAGAAAGGGGCAGCATATTCCTGCCAGTCGTTTACCCGGGTGAGAGTATCACGCTCTTTGGCCTCTTCACGCTTGTAATCCATAAAACCGGTTGTTTTCCCCATCATTCTCACTCCATTCTTTACGAGTATAGTTATGACCATTCCATAACTATGGAATTCGGACTCAGCCGGATAGCCAAGTCCAGTGTCAATTCAAGTTTGTTCCTATAATGAAACCAGTGGAGATTTTTTTGGAATGATATTCTTGTTCCGCTTTTTGTCATCGAACGCATTCATGGCAGCCTCTTTATTTGTATAACCTTCATTCTTGAACACCTGAATTCGATTAAGCATTTGCTTGTAATCCCTTGGAATAACTTTCACAATATGCTTCACATTCTTATTCCAATTATGAAGGACAAAATTTGCTTTCTGACTTTCGGTATACTGATAATGACGTTGTATCAGCTGTTTTACTTCTTTCCTCTCTTTTACATCTGACATAGCTTCAAACTCCACCATCTCTTTATTGCACAACTGTTTAAATTGATGAGTATCTTCAGCAAGAACATAGGCAATACCACCTGACATTCCAGCTGCGAAGTTTTTGCCAACTTCACCCAGAATAATGACACGACCTCCAGTCATATATTCGCAGCCATGGTCACCGATTCCTTCAACAACAACATCTGCGCCACTATTCCGCACAGCAAACCGTTCACCGGCATAGCCATTTATATATGCTTCACCACTGGAAGCGCCGTATAACGCAACATTACCGATAATTACATTGTTGGGTTCATTAGCTTCCGCTTCCTGCGGTGAAGAGACAATGACCTTTCCGCCTGACAGACCTTTTCCGACATAGTCATTGGCATCACCGGTTAACCGCAGAGACATGCCCCTGGGAATGTAAGCACCAAAGCTCTGTCCGGCAGACCCGGTAAATCGCAATGTGATGGAATCTTCCGGCAGACCGATTTCCCCGTAGCGCTTGGAAATCTCACTGCCTGTAATCGTTCCTACTGCACGATTAATATTTTTGATCGGATAAGCCAAATCCACAGGCTGCTTAAGGACCAAGGCAGGTTTGACAGCTGGCAGAATTTCACGTAAGTCAAGTGACTCTTCAAGATGATGATTCTGTTTGGTTTGACACGTTCTTGCACCATCCACCTTGTAAAGCAATGTCGATAAATCCAAGTCTTTTGCCTTCCAATGCGCTTTCGCCCGGTCGCTTACAGCCAAAACCTCCGTCCGCCCGACCATTTCATCAAATGTTCTGAACCCTAATCCTGCCATGATTTCTCTGACTTCTTCAGCAATATAAAACATAAAATTCACGACATGATCCGAGGCACCCATAAACTTCTTACGCAATTCCGGATCCTGGGTTGCAATACCTACCGGGCATGTATTCAAGTGACATGCCCGCATCATGACACACCCCAGAACAACAAGCGGTGCGGTGGCAAATCCAAATTCCTCGGCGCCAAGCAGTGCAGCCATGACCACATCTTTTCCAGTCATTAACTTACCATCCGCTTCCAGTACAACACGGTCCCGTAAACCATTTAACATGAGCGCCTGATGTGTTTCAGCAAGGCCCAATTCCCAAGGCAGTCCCGTATGTTTGATGCTTGTTTTCGGAGAAGCTCCTGTTCCCCCGTCATACCCACTGATGGTAATCACATCTGCAGAACCTTTTGCAACACCAGATGCAATTGTTCCAATCCCGGCCTTGGCAACAAGTTTGACACTTACACTCGCATGCCGGTTTGCATTCTTCAAATCATGAATCAATTGTGCCAAATCTTCAATAGAATAAATATCATGGTGCGGCGGGGGTGATATCAGTCCTACACCAGGAATTGATCCACGTACATCGGCGATCCATGGATACACTTTATTCCCCGGCAGTTGGCCTCCCTCACCTGGTTTTGCACCTTGGGCCATCTTAATTTGCAGTTCATCGGCATTGACTAGATAATGGCTTTTCACCCCGAAACGTCCGGATGCAATTTGTTTGATGGCGCTTCGCTTCGAATCTCCATTTTCATCCATAGTGAACCGTTCGGGATTTTCTCCGCCTTCACCACTGTTACTTTTTCCGCCAATCCGGTTCATGGCAATCGCCAAGGACTCATGTGCTTCTTCACTCAATGAACCAAAAGACATTGCCCCGGTCTTAAATCGCTTCACAATCGTTTGAGCAGACTCTACTTCGTCAATTGGTATCGATGGATTTGCTTGCTTAAAGGTAAATAAATTCCGCAAAAACGTCAGTCGCTCTTCATTTGCTGCTTTGGAATATTGTTTAAACAGATTGTAATCACCTCTGCGGCACGCCCACTGCAACGTATGGATTGTTTTTGGGTTAAATGCATGATGTTCACCTGTTTTCCGCCATTGAAAATCACTGCCTGATTCCAATGTTTGATCAGGTTCATCAGCATAAGCACGACTGTGACGCAATATCGCTTCTTCCGCAATCGTATCTAACTCAATCCCGTCAAGCTGTGAAGCTGTTCCGGTAAAATAACGATCGATAACCGTTTTACTAATGCCAATTGCTTCAAATATTTGTGCTCCGCGATAACTTTGAATGGTTGATATCCCCATTTTGGACATTACCTTTACAACGCCTTCCGTAATCGCCTGGATATAATGATTTACCGCAACTTCATACCTCTCCGTTACATAATTGTCTCTGATTACCTGATGCAATGTTGCAAATGCAAGATATGGATTTACTGCATCTGCTCCATAGCCGATTAACGAAGCAAAATGATGGACCTCCCTTGCCTCGCCGGTTTCAGCAATGATGCTTACTTTCGTTCGCGTTCCCTGACGAATTAAATGCTGATGCAGTGCACTTATGGCAAGCAGTGACGGAATTGCCGCAGCCTTTTCATCCATTTTACGATCTGACAGAATAAGAAGCTGATTATTATTCGCTATGGCTTCATCAGCTTCCTTACAAACCTCTTCCAGCCTGTTTTCCAGATTATCTGCAAATAATGTGTTTATGGTATGACTGGAAAAATCCGGATAACTATCTTTCTTAATGAGTTGTAATTGGTGGTCAGACAATACTGGAGTACTCAGTTGAAGCCGGTGACAATTCATTTTTCCCGGATGGAGCAGATTTCCTTCAGGCCCTAACAAAGTTGTGGTGGAAGTAACGAGTTGCTCACGATACGCATCGATTGGAGGATTTGTTACTTGCGCAAATAACTGTTTGAAATAGGAGAATAACGATTGTGGCTGATCAGACAATACCGCTAAAGGCACATCATTACCCATTGCACCAATTGGATCCTTTTCATCCGTTACTAAAGGGATCAAATATTTATGGATATCTTCATACGTATAGCCAAAAGCTTTTTGCTTTTTCAACAAACCACTGAATGGCTTTTCTCCATTAAGTTCCACCCGGTTTTCCAATTTCACCAGCTCTTCATCCAACCAGTGGTGATAAGGTCCTGCTCCTGCCATTTCCGTTTTAATTTCCTCATCTGAAATAATCCTGCCTTCGCCTAAATCCAGCAATAACATTTTCCCAGGGCTTAACCGGTCTTTATACAGGACATTGCTTTCTTCTACATCAATGACGCCAACCTCTGAAGAAAAAATTAGATAATCGTCTTTTGTCACATAATACCGGGCGGGCCGCAATCCGTTTCTATCCAGAATCGCACCAATTTGACTGCCATCCGTAAATGAGATTGTCGTTGGTCCGTCCCATGGTTCCATTAACGTACTATGATATTCGTAAAAGGCTCTCTTTTCTTTTGACATATGCGGATTGTTTGCCCAAGGCTCGGGAATCATCATCATCGCGGCATGCGCTGGTTTTCTGCCAGCCAACACTAAAAATTCCAAAGCATTATCTAAAATGGATGAATCGCTCCCATCCTCATCCAGAATCGGATGCACTTTACCCAGATCATCACCGAAAGCTTCCGAAATCAACTGTTTTTCACGAGCCTTCATCCAGTTAATATTCCCTCTTAACGTATTAATTTCCCCGTTATGCATTAAATACCGGTTCGGATGCGCCCGTTCCCAGCTAGGAAATGTATTGGTACTGAAGCGTGAATGGACTAGCGAAAAAGCCGAAACAAAATCTTCATCCTGCAAATCTGTATAGAAGCCATCTAACTGCTCTGGTGTTAACAGTCCTTTATAGACAATAGTTTGACTTGAGAGGCTGGTAAAATAAAACCGCTCCTCCCTTTCGGATGCAAGCTTTTCCGATTGCTTGCGAATAACATATAACTTCCGCTCAAAATCAATATTATTTTCGATAGCAGCATCCGCACCAATAAATACCTGGCGGATAACCGGGCAGCTGGCTTTCGCTTTCTGACCAATGCTTTCACTATTTACGGGCACCGTTCTCCAGCCAAGCACTGTCTGCCCTTCCTGTTCGATAAATTTATTTATTTGAGTTTCCGCCTTTTTCCGGTTCTCATCTCCATTTGAGAAAAAAATCATCCCTGCTCCATACCGCCCCTTTTTTGGCAGGTTCATATCAGAACAAACTTTTTGAAAAAAACCATCCGGAATTTGCACCATTAATCCAGCCCCATCTCCTGTCGCCGGATCACTTCCATGACCTCCACGGTGATCCAATTGACAAAGCATGTGCAGACCTTTTTTAACAATATCATGGGTTGGAACTCCATTTATGTGAGCATATAAGCCAATCCCACAATTATCGTGTTCAAATTCAGGACGATAAAGACCTTGAGCTTCAGGTATCTGATTATAACGCATCATGTTACCCCCGTTTCCATACATTCCGAATTGAATGTCTTATTTAAATTATAAGGTTCTCAAACTGTTCTAAACAATATATAATTTAGATAAGATTGATCTACTTTTGAGATAAATGGAAATGAGTGACTAAAATGGAACTGCGTCAATTACGTTATTTTATGGAAGTAGCCAAGCGTGAACACGTGTCAGAAGCAGCGCTGCACTTGCATGTTGCCCAATCAGCGGTCAGCAGACAGATTGCTAATTTGGAAGATGAACTGGAGGTATCCTTATTTGAGCGTGAGGGCAGAAATGTTAAATTAACACAAATAGGCAAGATATTTTTAACACATACCGAAATCGCCATGAAAGCCATTAATAATGCCAGGCAGCAGATCGATGAATACTTGGATCCGGAACGAGGGACAATTAAAATCGGATTCCCGACAAGTTTGGCAAATCATTTACTGCCGAGCATTATTTCTTCTTTTAAGTCAGAATATCCAAATATTGCTTTTCAACTAAGACAAGGATCCTATAGATTTTTAACAGAATCCGTTAAGAATGGTGATATTGATGTTGCTTTTCTTGGACCTGTCCCTAAAAAAGACCCGGATATCGAAAGTCATATCTTATTTACCGAGAACATCTTGGCACTTTTACCATTATCCCATCCATTGGCGGAGCAAAACAGTCTCCATCTAAGTGATCTGAAAAAAGATGAATTTGTCAGTTTTCCCAAAGGATTTATCCTGGAAAAAATACTGGTGGACGCCTGTAAACAGGGGGGATTTTCACCAAACATCTCTTCAGAGGGGGAGGATTTAGACGCTATCAAAGGGCTGGTAGCAGCCGGTATCGGTGTAACCCTTCTACCTGAAAGTACATTTCACGAATCGACACCGAACATGACCGTTAAAATTCCCATCGATATACCGGAAGTTAGGAGGACGGTAGGCATTATAAAGCAAAGAGAAAAGCGTTTGGCACCTTCCGAAAAGGTCTTTTACACATTCGCAAAACAGTTTTTTGCGAGGTTGCAGCAATTTCAATAAAGCAGAACTTTTACGCAGGGAGTTCCTTTCCAGGACATTATGAATATAAAGGAGGACAGCCCGATTTGTGGCTGTCCTCCTTTATATAGAATGTAAGAGCCTTATATTTTAATCGCTCCATCAGGATGAAGTGCAAGATCAAGCGGCTTGATTCCTGCTCTCTTCCAGGCATCTTGTAATTGTTTTGCCTGTTCTTCAGATGGCAGAAAAGCAATTCCACAGTCGCCGCCGCCCGCTCCGGAAGGTTTTCCGGCACCTCCGTGCTGTTCCGCTAAATTGCACAAGGTGGTCAATGCCTGTGTTTCAATATCCACGCCGGCATTTCTGCCTACCTCCGCAAGCGCCCGCCGGTTTAATCTGACCCCTTCAATCACCTTTGCAGGTTCACCCTTTGTGACCCCATCGAGAAAGCTTCCAACTGCCGCACTGCTGTCAGAAAGAAATTGTTCGTACTGTGATGGATTCGAATCTTTTAATGTCCTGATTTTTCGAATAAGCGAAGAAGTTGATGCAGGCGAACCGGTCCAGCCGATGCAGACATGTATATTATCCGGCAGTATGATGGGTTCAACTGTAAAATACGGCCAGTCCGATACAGCAAGTTCCGTTATCGAACCAGAATTGTTATAAGCACGTTGCAGCCAGTCAGCCTGAAACGACGAATATTGCAATAAACCGCCATAAGAAGAAGCAGCAACATCAGCACCAGAGCCATTTCCTTGGGTAATCACATGGGAAATGGAAGCAAGCTTAAAAATCAGCTGTTCAGATGGTTCATTTGGCAAAAACCGCTTTAAAATCGCTGAAACTACAGCAGTAGAGACAGCCGCGCTTGAACCAAGGCCATATTTGCGACCGCCGGTATCATCCAGTTCACTGCGAACTGACAAATGACACGGCTCCGGCGGAATATTATTTTCCTGCAGATATGTATATACTACCGTCATTGTATTTTCCACAAATCGTATCCGGTCATCACCCGTTTTGACTGAAATTTTGTCCCCAGTCCACTCCCATTTAACATCTGTTAGGCCATAATTAAGCAAAGAAAGACGGTTTTCACCGCTTTGCTCCAATGCAGCATAAACAAAACGGTTAACCGCCATAACCACCAGTTTTTGATAATTTTCAAGAACAGCAAACTCTCCGGCAACCATTAATTTTCCAGGTGTTTTTACAGTTATCGATGTAGTCAAAACATTTCAACCCCTACAAATAGGATATGCCCTGGCCGGCTTTACTGACAATAACATCATTTACACCGGGGACTTCACGGAGAGACTGCTCCAATGTTTCTTCATCCTCCGGCAAATAAAGAACCTTCACGTTCGGCCCAGCATCAATTGTAAAATATGCCGGAATGCCCGATTCTCTTAATTCCTGTACTGCATGCATTACTGCCATTGTAGTATCATGCCAGTACGAAAAAGGCGGATTTGCAGCAAGTGTTGTCGCATGCATCTTCAGACAGTTCATTTCGGCAATAGATCCGACTTTTTCAAAATCCTTGTTTTGTATCCCTGCTTTAATCTGTTTCAAATCACTCGGAATGCTGTCCACCCAACTTGAATAAAACGGTGATGTCTCGACTGTCCGCTTCATTCCTTCCCTGCTGAGGACTTTTTTCGCATTCGATGACAGAACAACCGCCGCCACCCGGATGTCCCAATGATCTGCTGGTGCTACCGGCACAGCATACGAATCAGAACCATCTGCTTGTGTACCTTTTTCCCATTCAACAAATCCACCGTAAATGGAGCGGCATGCAGAACCGGATCCTTGCCTGGTTAATGCGGAGAGGGCCTTATCATCGATGTCGAGGTTCAACGCTCTTGCAGAAGCCGCTGCAAGGGCGGCAAATCCTGATGCAGAAGAAGCAAATCCGGCAGCCGTCGGCACATGATTGGTCGAGTGAACCTCTGCGAACAGATTATCCTTTCCCGCAGAGTTCCGGATAAGACTTAAAAAACTGGAAACACGATCATATTGTTTATCGACTACGGCTTTATCATTTAAATAAAAACGATCTTCAGTCAGCTCATTATGGAATTCAACAGAAGTAGTCGTATAAAATCCGTCCAATGTTAAAGAAAGGCTGTTATTCATAGGGAGAATCAGTGATTCATCCCGTTTCCCCCAATATTTTACCAGGGCGATATTCGTGTGTGCCTTAGCTGTTGCTTTCATGCGTATCCCCTCATTAGAAAACTTGGTTGTCACAAACCTTTAGGTGACAACCTTAGTTGAACTTATGCAGCAAGAAAGTTTTAATTTTCTTGACTGCTAAAACACATCTTTTTAGTTATTACGTAAAACAAATGGCCATACCGCATGTGCTCCGAATTTTCTTAGCTTCTCAGCCAATTGTCTGGAATGCACTTCATTTCGGGCCAGTGCAATAATACAGCCGCCATTTCCCCCGCCAGTTAATTTCGCACCTAATGCGCCTTCCTGCCGTGCAAAATAAATCAATCGGTTTAGACCAGCATCACTCACGCCAAGCGCTTCCAGTTCACGCTGGGCTTCATTCAGCATCTGACCAAGCAGATGTTTGCTGGCGGTTTCCAGCGCATTTCTTGCCCGATGCGTTATTTCTCCAATACGGTCCAACTTGTGTTGAATTCGCTTAGGAGCGGATCTCAGCAAGGTAGCGACTGATTCAACGGCTGAACGTGTGTCACCTACACGACCTGAATCGGCAACAATAAAATGGAAATCACCTTCCGGATTAATAAAATTAATCGGCTCATCTTTTTCATACCAAACCGGTGACCCTGAAGTAATCGTTAAGGTATCAATACCGCTGGGAACACCATGTGCATACGTTTCAGATATATTGGATAGATTAAGCAAATCCTGCTCTGAATATTTTTCGCCAAAAAACGCAAAAAGAGATTTGATTACTGCAATTGCAACAGAAGCACTCGAACCAAGCCCTTTTCCGGGTGGTATTGATGATTTAATCCGAATCATAAAATCCTCGCACGGGAGCTGCAAGTGCTTCATTGTCTCTTGAATACACGTTACAAGTCCTTCCAATGAATCGGGGGCGGATTCAATCGGACCCGTATAAAACGTACTGTTAATCTTAACCGATCCCGGTACATAATCAACAATTGACTCCACACCTACCAGCGGAAAAGGAATGGCGATTGCAGGCTGTCCGTGTACAACTGCGTGTTCGCCGATTAGAATCAATTTACTATGAGCTATTCCGATAGCTGTTTGTTCTGAAGTTGTTGCTTTTTCTGCACTCATTTTGTATATTCGTCCACCAATTCTTTAGCTTTTCCGACACGGATTTCTTTTTCATTCACCAATCGTTCAGCAATGATATCAATCATCTCCCCAGTAGCTCCTGCTGCGATTGCAACAGAACGAGAATGTAACGCCATATGACCTTTTTGAATTCCATCTGTTGCCAAGGCTTTTAACGCCCCGAGATTTTGGGCAAGTCCAACAGTTACAATAACCTGTGCGAGTTCACGGGCAGTCTCCACTCCCAAAATCTTCAATGAAACTTCAGCCATAGGATGTACGCGTATGGAACCACCTACCGTTCCGACTGACATCGGCAATTCCAGCTCACCAACAAGGTTTCCCTTATCATCTTTGGACCAAACTGTCATTGATCCATATTTTCCAAATCTAGCGGCATGAGCATGCGCCCCTGCTTCCACAGCACGCCAGTCATTCCCCGTTGCAATTACAATCGGGTCTATACCGTTCATTATACCTTTATTATGGGTAACAGCCCTATAGGGATCAGATGCTGCAAATTCATAGGCATGAATAACTCCATCCCGCACTGCTTCCCCCGAAAAATCATTCGTCGCCAGCAATTCAGGTGGTATGACACAACGTGCTTTGGCAAGACATCTATCCGGATAATTAGACAAAATCCGCAAATAAACCTTTCCACCCGTCAGTTTTTCAACTGTCGGCGCCAATGACTCGACCATTGTATTAATGATATTCGCTCCCATTGCATCACATGTGTTTATATAAACATGCAGGACAAGCATTTGTCCATACCGTGAATCGGAATTTTCATTTAAAACCCTGACTTCCAGATCCTCTGCTCCGCCGCCTCTGGCCATAAGACTTGGATATGAAGCATTGGCAGCATCAATTAATGCATCTTTTTCCTTTAGAATGGTTTCTTTTGCCGCTGCAAAATCGGAACAGCCAATTACCTGTATCTGGCCGATCATCACACGTTCACTGGATTCAGCAGTAAAACCCCCGGTTTCTCTGACAATTTTAGCAATGTGACTCGCAGAAGCAAGTATGGATGGCTCCTCCACTGCCATTGGTATAGTATATTCCTTATCATTAATCAAAAAATTCAAACCTAACCCCAATGGGAGCGGGAATGTCCCAATGACATTTTCTATCATTTTATCTGCAGTTTCGGCAGGCAGCGGCTCTTTTGAAAACAAAATTTCCATCTCATTTTCGGTAAAATCTTCCATTGTTGCGAGAAGCTCTCTGCGCTCTTCAACAGTCTTATTATAAAAGCCAGGAATTCGGGAAGTCTTCATACCATCTCATCCTTTAGATTATCATAAATTATATATGTTAATGAACTTATTTTTATAGTAATAAATTACTGTATCTATTATGTAAAAAAACAGCTAAAAATGCAAATAAACAAGGTTGTTGATAATCATAACGACCTTGTTTATCTGCTATTATAATATGTGTCATGTATTTCCGCCAGTTATTATGCTTGTATGGCACGGTCAGAATAGTGAGCCATGGAGGATTCGAACCTCCGACCCTCTGATTAAAAGTCAGATGCTCTGCCAGCTGAGCTAATGGCTCATGTTATGTAAAAGTCGTTCAGGATATCCGCAATTTTAAGTCGGTTATCCGCGTTTTTTATCGATGTATCCGCGATTTCAACCGTGATATCCGCGGATCATGAAAAAAGTGGCAATAAAAAAGGCTGGGCCACCAGGATTCGAACCTGGGATACACGGGATCAAAACCCGATGCCTTACCGCTTGGCTATGGCCCAACATGAACTAAGTATGGTGGAGGGGGAGAGATTCGAACTCCCGAACCCTGAGGGAGCGGATTTACAGTCCGCCGCGTTTAGCCACTTCGCTACCCCTCCCAATTTATTCTAGCCCGTATGGACAGTAATTATACAAAAAAATAAATGGTGCCGGCCAGAGGAATTGAACCCCCAACCTACTGATTACAAGTCAGTTGCTCTGCCAATTGAGCTAGACCGGCATTAAAAGAATGGTGGAGGATGCAGGGCTCGAACCTGCGACCCCCTGCTTGTAAGGCAGGTGCTCTCCCAGCTGAGCTAATCCTCCAATTATGGTGACCCGTACGGGATTCGAACCCGTGTTACCGCCGTGAAAGGGCGGTGTCTTAACCACTTGACCAACGGGCCCAGCAATGGTGTACGTATATATAATTGCATGTCTTGTCGGAAACCAACGAATTTTATTATATACAGATTTAATCTCTTTGTAAAGAGGTTTTTTTAATTCTCCAGAAGTTTTTCAAATCCTTGCGAGAGACCTCCAATAATCCTGCTGCTTCTTGTATAGAACATTCCCTTAATGAAATACTATTATTAGAAAACTTTGGTGCCACCAGGCCTTTGGGGGCGACCTTAATTGCATTTGTGCGGTTGAAAGTATATTACTTTCTTATCTGCCTTCGAAAAACAGGAAAAATCCCAGTCTTCAGCTGCAGAATAATAAAATTCATTTCAGGAAGGGGAGCATCATGAAGCGAGTAACATCGGAAGTGACCGCTGTATTTTGGATTACATTAGCAATTACACTGGCAATGGCTATTTGGGGTTCAGTTGCACCCGATCTTTTTGAAAAGATTTCAGGCTCCATCATGAGCTATATATCTGTTCATTTTGGTTGGTTTTATCTATTATCGGTAACGCTCTTTGTACTGATTTGTTTATATTTAATTTTTAGCCGTTACGGCAAAATAAGGCTAGGTAAACAAGGGGAAAAACCGGAATTCAGCTATCCTAGCTGGTTTGCCATGCTGTTCAGTGCCGGCATGGGCATAGGCCTTGTATTTTATGGCGTGGCATCACCAGTATCACATTATATGAAACATCCACCAATAGCCGATCCTGGTACTGTAGCAGCATTGGAGGATTCCCTGCGTATCACTTTTTTTCATTATGGGCTGCATGCATGGGCAATCTATGCGATTATTGCTTTGATCCTCGCCTATTTTACATTTCGAAAAGATAAACCAGCATTGGTCAGCATGACACTGGAACCTGTCTTTGGCGATAAAATGCATGGATTCATGGGAAAAATAATTGATGTAATAGCTGTATTTGCAACGATTGTCGGTGTAGCTACAACCTTGGGATTTGGCGCCACACAAATAAATGGTGGGTTCACTTACCTATTCGGAGTTGACAACGGATTTGTAGTCCAGTTAATAATTATATTAGTTGTTACCGTTTTGTTCATGCTATCCGCATATTCCGGACTCGGCAGAGGAATTAAATACTTAAGCAATACAAATATGGGACTTGCAACCATTTTGCTTATCGCAACACTTATACTTGGTCCAACCATGTATATTTTAAATTCCTTCACCGAAACCTTGGGCACCTACGTTAGGAGCATCCCTACCGAAAGTGTACGGATTGCTGCGAATAACCCTGAACAGCGTCAATGGGTTATGGATTGGACTGTGTTCTTCTGGGCATGGTGGATTGCCTGGTCTCCATTTGTAGGAATATTTATAGCGCGCGTATCCAGAGGGAGAACCATTCGTGAGTTTGTTTCAGGCGTCATGCTGGTTCCCAGTATTGTAAGCTTTATTTGGTTCGCGGTCTTTGGCATGACCGGTATTAATATGCAAAAAAACGGTACAGACCTTGCCGGATTGCCTGCGGAACAAATGTTATTCGGTATGTTTGATTACTTTCCAATGGGCACAGTGCTATCTATATTGGGTATTATGCTTATTGCAACTTTTTTTATTACCTCTGCTGATTCAGCCACATTCGTGCTGGGAATGCAAACGACAAACGGTTCTCTATCTCCATCAGCGGCTGTTAAATTTTCCTGGGGGATTGCCCAATCGGCAATTGCAGCAGTGCTTTTATACACCGGTGGACTGCAAGCATTGCAAAACGCCCTGATATCTGCCGCATTCCCGTTTTCAATTATCATGCTTATCATGGTTTATTCCTTTTTCAAATCACTTAAAAACGAAGGGAGATCAACAAAAGTTTAATTTAGCGGATGTATAGAAAAATCGTTTTGACAAGAATCCCTTCTGCAAATTTGTAAGAAGCGGATTCTTTTTATTCACGATGCAATTATAATTTGGGTTCCTCAACTCTTTCTTTCATCATATAATTAACATACGAATAAATATAATTGGGGAGGATTTTATGGTTGATTGGTTTGTCGGGTTGGACGGGCAGCCATTTATGACGTTTGGGGTAAGCCATATTATAATGCTGATTATTTATTTCTTAGGACTCATTCTATTTTTAACTGCACGCCACAAATTACGCAGAAATGCCAAACTGTACAATATAATCCGCTGGGGGCTGTTTGGAGTACTGGTTCTTTCAGAAATCACTTATCAGATTTGGGCTGCTGTCAACGAAATATGGAGTCTAAGCGAACATATTCCTTTGCATTTATGTGGGATAACGGGAATTACAGGGGCTATCGCTCTATTTAGTCACAATGAAAAATTAATTCATATTACATTTTTCTTCGGACTTGTCCCCGCATTTCTTGCAGTTGTAACACCTGAATTGCCATATGATATCCCACACTTCAGGTACTGGAAGTTTTTCATTCATCACATCGTTGTTTCCTGGGTCAGTTTATTTTTAGTGGTTGCAAATTCCACTAAAATAACGTTCAAATCAATGCTGGAAAGCTACGGATATATACTGCTGTATGCTGCTCTGATAGGATTTGTCGTAAACCCTGTGCTTGGATCAAATTATCTTTATTTATCACATACACCAACAGCTAGTACACCGCTCGACTTACTTGGCAGCGGATTTATATACTATTTTAATCTTTGCTTATTAGCATTAAGCGTATTTTTCGTCCAATATATAGCGTACAATTTCTCTTTAGGACTAAACAAACACCCAGGTAGTTTTGGGTGTTTGTCCCGTTATGAGTACATAAATGCAACCACCCATACGATAACAATAACTGGTAACGATACATAAAGAGACTGCCATAAAGCCATCTTTTGTTTTTTTATTAAGAAATATGCAACAAACAATTCCGCTACAGTGACAATTATGGCGAGGATAAACAGTAAGTTCATTAAAAATGCCACCTCCCTTAATTAATTTTACACATCTTCATGATTTTAGGAAATAATCTGTGCACATCTTTATGTTATTCCCTCTTAATCTTTATAAAAATATGATGAAATTTTCTAACAAAAAGGTTTACAAAGTAGGAGAAAAGTATTATTATATATTTAAATCGTTCTATATAGAAAACAAAATTAAAATAAAATACACTATATAGAACAAACGAAAGATAATTACAGGAGTGATTTAATGAAGACCCTAACGGACGTTTCAGAAGAAAAACAATCACTGCCAAACAGATTAGATTACAATCAATTACTAACGGATAACATATCAAATGCTTCCAATATCGGAAAAATTTATATGAAACCAAGAATTGCCGTTTTTATTCCGGCACATAACGAAGAAAAATCCATCCGTGATTGTTTAGGGGGGCTGCAGGATCAGAATTTACCCAAGGATATTGACCTTGATGTCTATGTAATTGTCGACAATTGTTCCGATCGAACTGAGGAAAAAGCAAGGCAAGCGGGTAAAGATTTTAATCTGAATCTTGAGGTTATCACTACAGAAAACAACAGCCAACGCAAAGTAGGTGCGTTAAACGCTGGCTGGAAGAGGATTTATGGTGATAATATGGATATCTATTTTAAACGATTGACTTCATATCAGGAAATTTATAAGCAATCGGTTAAAGCCATACTCGGCATGGATGCCGATAGCCGCTTGGCACCTGATGCATTAACTCATATGTGGGAGGGACTGATGAGTGCGAGAAACATAGGCGGCGTAATGGCTAAATACACAATGAGAATGCCAAAAAAGAAGAACTTAATTTCCAAAGATAATGTTCATTATGAGGAAATGATTGAAAGCGGCCAATATGGTGGACCAATCACACGCTGGTGGACACATCAGCAAAAGCAGGATATGGCAAGCTGGCTATTGGATTTGCAATATCACGGTGGAAGCACTTATGTTCTTGGCGGGCAAGCGACCCTGTTCCGTCCAGAGGCACTGCAGAATATTGTCGATGAAAATAAACTAGATGGACCATGGCAGAATGGTAGTGACGTGGAAGATATGCTGCTGACCTGGCAGCTGCAAAAATCAAAGTGGAAAACGCTTATCAGTCCAACTGCCCGTTGTTTTGTTGATGCAATGAGGTCCTATCATACTTTCAGACAGCAACGGAATAAATGGAATTCCGGCACTGTTGATTTACTGACAAACAATGACATCGAAGTTAAATCGAAACACAAGGGTAAGTTATGGCGTTCTCAGATGAAAATCATGATTGATTTTTCCGTACGCCTTCTATTCGTTTTATTGATGGCGGTTGCTTTTGCCACTGACCAGTTCCATTGGTCCTGGATTTGGATTACACCGATTGTTTTGGCATCTGTACTTAACATGATCCTTGCTGCAAAAACTCCGATGCATCGACCACTTGATGTTTTACTGGCAGGTTTACTGATCAGTCCTGAAATTTATTTATGGGTCAAATTAATTACATTCACACAAGTTTGGCTGGGGAAATTATCCGCCCATAAAAAAGATGGCTGGGCCAACCAATATAAGGCTGAAAGTGGAAAAACAAGCAGCAAACTTATACAAGGATTATTAATAAGCATCATTTTTGTTATGATCGTCACTTTCCTGTGTTTTCAATTCAGAGATTATTTAACAAGCTCTGCAGTTCAAACGGCTATCCATCCCTATTTAATGATAGGTTGGATCTCATTAACATATTTAACGATATTTTCATCGTTGGCAATGTTATACCAGATTTGGACGTTGAGAGGCCGGCATTCCGCTTAAAATAATAAGGAGGTAATAATTAATGAAGAAAGTAAGGAAAGCAATCATACCAGCAGCTGGTCTGGGAACCAGGTTCTTGCCAGCAACAAAAGCAATGCCGAAAGAAATGTTACCAATTGTAGATAAGCCAACAATTCAGTATATCGTCGAAGAGGCGGTTGAAGCTGGAATTGAAGATATTATTATTGTGACCGGAAAGGGTAAACGTGCCATTGAGGATCACTTCGATCATGCATTTGAATTGGAAGAAAATCTTATCCGAAAAGAAAAGTTTGAATTGCTTCAAAAGGTTCGTGAATCAGCCAAAGTTGATATTCATTATATTCGTCAAAAACAGCCCAAGGGACTTGGTCACGCTGTTTTATGTGCCAGGAAGTTTATTGGAGATGAACCGTTTGCTGTTCTGCTGGGAGATGATATTATGCAGGCAGATACACCCTGTATCAAACAAATTATCAATCAGTATGAAAAAACGGGTGCCTCTGTCCTCGGCGTTCAGGAAGTTCCCAAAAACGAAACTCATCGGTATGGAATTATCGATCCAACTAAACAAGAAGGTCGTTTATATGATGTAAACTGTTTTGTTGAGAAGCCACGTGATAATCCACCATCAAATTTGGCCATCATGGGCCGCTATGTATTAACACCTGATATATTCCGGTTTTTGGAAACAAAAGAAATCGGTGCTGACGGAGAAATCCAGCTAACGGATGCCATCCAACGACTAAATGAACGTCAAGGCGTATATGCGTATAATTTTGATGGCAAGCGATATGATGTCGGTGAAAAAATTGGTTTTATATTAACCACTATGGAAGTCGCATTAAACAATCCGGCTATCAGGCAAGATGTTATGAATGGTATTGAAGACATATTAAAGAAGGAGAAAACCATTCTTGATAGGAATTTTCACTTAATGGAAAGTAAACCGTAACTCCGGGTTCAAATTGTTCACCCTGATTTCGTGTAATTATTTCGGAATCAGGGTTTTCATGTAATTGCTTTAAGAAACTGTAAACATCAAGGATTAGCAAAAAGCGATTAAACCCTGTTTAGATTTAATCGCCTCATTGACTGTCTTCTCCCCTCTTAGTTATTTAACCAGCTCTTTTCTTGTATGTTTTCCAGGATGGTGTTCGGGAAGAAGGTCGCCTTTTTCAAACAGATTATCCCTTAATGACGTTCCGTGATAATCATGTTTCACCAACCCTCTCTCCTGTAAAATAGGAATTACCAACTCAACAAAATCTTTAAATGTCCCAGGTGTGATAGCATACGCAATATTGAATCCGTCAACACCTGTTTCATCAACCCATTCTTCCAGCTGATCTGCAATTTGTTCGGGTGAACCTGCGATATATCCGCTCATGCCGCCAATTCCGACAAAATCTTTTATCTCTCCAACGGTCCATTGTTTATCCGGGTCTATGTTTGTAAAACTTTCCAGCGCAGAGCGGATTGAATCGTTTTCGATGTACTCAATAACCTGATCCTCTTCATATGCTGACAAATCAATTCCTGTCCATCCACCGAATAAAGCAGATGCACCTTCATGACTGATATATTTTTTGTAGTCTTCCAGTTTTTCCAGTGCGTCCGATTCCGTTTTTCCAACAATTGGTGTCAGCATGGTTAATATTTTTATCTCATCCTGGGACCTGTTCGTTTTGGCAATATCCTCACGCAAGCGTCTCACCGTCTCTTTGGCGGCATTTTTGGTAGGCGAACCAATAAAGACCAATTCCGCATGCTTTGAGGCAAAAGCTCTTCCCTTTGGTGATGCGCCAGCCTGATACAATACTGGGGTTCTTTGTTTGGACGGTTCAGATAAATGAGCACCGGGAACCTTATAGTATTTTCCTTCATGATGGATATCATGTACCTTGTCTGGATCAGTGTATACACCATTTTCTTTATCCAATTTTACTGCATCACTTTCCCAGCTTTCTTCCCAGAGTTTGTAACAAACATCGACATATTCCGCTGCAATATCATACCGTTCATCATGTTTAATCTGACCGGCCCTCCCCATATTGACCGCCGCACTCTTAAGATAAGACGTAACAATATTCCAGCCGACCCGTCCATTTGTCAGATGATCAAGCGTCGTCATCCGACGGGCAAATAAATATGGATGTTCATGCGTCACGGAAGAGGTTACCCCGAACCCGAGATGATTTGTAACCGCAGCCATTAACGGTACAATCAGCAGCGGATCATTCACCGGTGCCTGAGCTCCCTGCCGTACCGCTGCATCTCTTGATCCTTTATAAACATCATACGTGCCAAGCACATCTGCAATAAATACCGCATCAAATCTTCCGCGCTCCAACAGTTTAGCAAGTTCAATCCAATAACTGCTGTCCTTATAACGATGTGACTCATCTTCCGGGTGTGTCCAAAGACCCGGTGACTGATGTCCTGGAGTATTCATATCGAATGCATTTAAGTAAATTCGTTTATTTACCATTCTATCCAGCCCCTTTCAGTATCAAATTAGATTAATTCCAAACAACCCCGCCGTTTACTAGTTCCGTAAAATAATACAACTGTTTTTTCGTCCGTTCCAAAATTTCCCGATCAATAATTGGGTTTTCACTATATTTATCTATTTGACTATCCAGCAAATAAAGTCCTTTCAGATTATACCCCTTTAATGTTGCAAGTACCGGCTTTAACGTATACTCAATTGCCAACAAATGTGAAGCACTTCCACCCGTCATCAATGGCAATACCGGGGTATGCTGTAATACATCCTGCGGCAGCACATCAATCAAGGACTTCAATGCTCCGGAATATGCACCCTTATATACAGGTGATCCCACAATCACGCCGTTTGCCTTCCGAATCATCGCCGCAATATCCTGAACGATGGGATGTTCCCAATTTCCGGTAAACAAATCTTTATAAGGCAAATCCCGGACTGAAATATGCGTCACCGTAAAATGCTCCTCTGTTAACAAGTTCCCTAAATATTTCAGCACCTGGTCCGAACGTGAAGTTACAGAGGGGCTTCCTGATAAAATAACAATTTCACTCATTTCAACCATCCTTTCCTGTTTAGAAAACTTGGTTGTCACCAAACCTTTGGGTGACGACCATAGTTGCACTTATGCAATGAGGCTGGGACAAAAGTATTTTATCAAAAGAAAATACGAATTAACTTAGTTGAGGAATCTAGCCGCTCCGGAAATATACTTCGCTTTCACTTTCGAGCATAAGTGCGACATCAGCTCAAGGAAATCACTTTCGCTGTGTCTTCTTTACCGCGGGCGGCTGTTGAGCCTCTTCGTGCTTCGCACTCAGAGTCTCACCTAGGCCTTTCCTCCCGCAGGAGTCTACGCATATTTCCTCCGCTAAAATAGAGTATTGTCCGTCTTTTCTTATACATTTATTTGTTTTGTTCCAACCCCATCTGCTAAAAAGTACGCCGAAAAAATGCGTCAAAAAACCCCCTTTCCTTGGATAAGAAAAGAGGGTTACTTGCGATTATTGGAATCCGCCCTTATCTTCCAAGAAATTAATCTTGCTGGATTTAGCACCTTTCTGACAATGTCAGAGGTTGCTGAAGCTTCACAGGGCCAGATCCCTCAGCTTCTCTGGATAAGATATTTTATTATTACAGCCCATTATATTCCAATTAGTCTGATAAATCAAGTGGGTTTTTAAATTAATTAGTGTTTTCCATTATCGGATGACATTAAAATGGTTATATGGTTTTGATATTAGGGTGGCGGCGGTTGTTTGTTTATATTTAGTAATTCCCTTGCTATTTTTCATCCTCTAGGACACCAAATACTTCAAAAGGTGAGCGACCAGGGAAAAAAGTACGCGTTATTATGAGCGCTTCTGAAAAATAGAAATCATTTCTCATCTCCCCCTCATGTTCATCAAAGATTGTTCCAATCTGATAAATCCTTTCATAAACCTCATTTGGCGTGATTTTTAAACAATCAGCTAGGTCCTCCATTGTCAATCCGGATTTCTTCATTTCAACAACCAATTTTTTATACATTAACAAAATGCCCCTTTTTTATGCCAGCTTGATAATTAAAAGCCCATTTATGGTCTTTTTCCTTCGACGGTTAGAAAAAGCCAAATTTTAGTCTGCAAAACAAACATTCTTAGAATAATTATAAAAAAACGCCTATACCTATTGGAGGATAAGCGTTTAAAATATAAGCTTCCAAGCGGACTCGAACCGCTGACCCCTTCCTTACCATGGAAGTGCTCTACCGGCTGAGCTATGGAAGCATGATGGCTCCACAGGCAGGAATCGAACCTGCGACTAATCGGTTAACAGCCGATCGCTCTACCGCTGAGCTACTGTGGAATAATAATAACTAATTGGTATGTTACCCAAATATACTGCTATTTATAGCATTTCATATTACAAAAACCTGGCTGTTCACCAAGTTTTTACTATCAGAAAGCCTGCTTAAAAACAAGCTTATTATTAATGGCCTGGCGGCGTCCTACTCTTGCAGGGGCAAAGCCCCAACTACCATCGGCGCTGGAGAGCTTAACTGCTGTGTTCGGCATGGGAACAGGTGTGACCTCTCCGCTATTGCTACCAGACCTTCGGGCTGGAACCATGACATCTTTCGTCACGATGTTCTCCCTCATTTTTCAAGACAAGATATATTATAGGCATTTTCGATAAAAAATGCAAGAGCTATTCAGGAATTTATACCCTGAAAACTGAATAAGCGTATATGCAACGCACCATCAAAAGCTGTTTAGTTAAGTCCTCGATCGATTAGTATCCGTCAGCTCCACGTGTCACCACGCTTCCACCTCGGACCTATCTACCTCATCGTCTCTGAGGGATCTTACTCACTCGAAGTGATGGGAAGTTTCATCTTGAGGGGGGCTTCATGCTTAGATGCTTTCAGCACTTATCCTTGCCACACGTAGCTACCCAGCTGTGCTCCTGGCGGAACAACTGGTACACCAGCGGTGTGTCCATCCCGGTCCTCTCGTACTAAGGACAGCTCCTCGCAAACTTCCAACGCCCACGACGGATAGGGACCGAACTGTCTCACGACGTTCTGAACCCAGCTCGCGTACCGCTTTAATGGGCGAACAGCCCAACCCTTGGGACCGACTACAGCCCCAGGATGCGATGAGCCGACATCGAGGTGCCAAACCTCCCCGTCGATGTGAACTCTTGGGGGAGATAAGCCTGTTATCCCCGGGGTAGCTTTTATCCGTTGAGCGATGGCCCTTCCATGCGGAACCACCGGATCACTAAGCCCGACTTTCGTCCCTGCTCGACTTGTAGGTCTCGCAGTCAAGCTCCCTTCTGCCTTTACACTCATGCGAATGATTGCCAACCATTCTGAGGGAACCTTTGGGCGCCTCCGTTACCTTTTGGGAGGCGACCGCCCCAGTCAAACTGCCCGCCTGACACTGTCTCCGGACCGGATTACGGCCCTGGGTTAGAAGGTCCGTACAGCCAGGGTGGTATCCCACGTGTGCCTCCACCGAAGCTGGCGCTCCGGGTTCTATGGCTCCCACCTATCCTGTACAAGCTGTACCAACATTCAATATCAGGCTACAGTAAAGCTCCACGGGGTCTTTCCGTCCTGTCGCGGGTAATGTGCATCTTCACACATCGTATAATTTCACCGGGTCTCTCGTTGAGACAGTGCCCAAGTCGTTGCACCTTTCGTGCGGGTCGGAACTTACCCGACAAGGAATTTCGCTACCTTAGGACCGTTATAGTTACGGCCGCCGTTTACTGGGGCTTCGGTTCTGCGCTTCGCACCGAAGTGCTAACGCTTCCCCTTAACCTTCCAGCACCGGGCAGGTGTCAGCCCCTATACTTCGCCTTTCGGCTTCGCAGAGACCTGTGTTTTTGCTAAACAGTCGCTTGGGCCTATTCACTGCGGCTCACTCGTAAGCAAGCACCCCTTCTCCCGAAGTTACGGGGTCATTTTGCCGAGTTCCTTAACGAGAGTTCTCCCGCTCACCTTAGGATTCTCTCCTCGCCTACCTGTGTCGGTTTGCGGTACGGGCACCTATGAACTCACTAGAGGCTTTTCTTGGCAGTGTGGATGCAGGAACTTCGGTACTCTATTTCCCTCCCCATCACAGCTCGGCATTATTGGACGGATTTACCTATCCAACTGCCTTACTGCTTGGACGCACACGTCCATCGGTGCGCTTTCCTTCTCCTCCTGCGTCCCCCCGTCGCTCAAACGCTCATGAGGTGGTACAGGAATATCGACCTGTTGTCCATCGCCTACGCCTTTCGGCCTCGGCTTAGGTCCCGACTAACCCTGAGAGGACGAGCCTTCCTCAGGAAACCTTAGGCTTTCGGTGAAAGAGATTCTCACTCTTTTTTCGCTACTCATACCGGCATTCTCACTTCCAGGTGCTCCACCAGTCCTCACGGTCTGACTTCACAGCGCCTGGAACGCTCTCCTACCATTGTTCGAAGAACAATCCGCAGCTTCGGTGATACGTTTAGCCCCGGTACATTTTCGGCGCAGCGTCACTCGACCAGTGAGCTATTACGCACTCTTTAAATGATGGCTGCTTCTAAGCCAACATCCTGGTTGTCTGGGCAACGCCACATCCTTTTCCACTTAACGTATACTTTGGGACCTTAGCTGGCGGTCTGGGCTGTTTCCCTTTCGACTATGAACCTTATCACCCATAGTCTGACTCCCAAGGCTACGTAACCGGCATTCGGAGTTTGACTGAATTCGGTAACCCGGTGAGGGCCCCTCGTCCAATCAGTGCTCTACCTCCGGTACGCTTCCCTTGAGGCTAGCCCTAAAGCTATTTCGGAGAGAACCAGCTATCTCCGTGTTCGATTGGCATTTCACCCCTACCCACACCTCATCCCCGCATTTTTCAGCATACGTGGGTTCGGGCCTCCAGTCAGTGTTACCTGACTTTCACCCTGGACATGGGTAGATCACACGGTTTCGGGTCTACGACCGCATACTCATTCGCCCTGTTCAGACTCGCTTTCGCTGCGGCTCCGTGTCTTCCACTTAACCTTGCATACGATCGTAACTCGCCGGTCCATTCTACAAAAGGTACGCCGTCACCCATTAACGGGCTTCGACTACTTGTAAGCGCACGGTTTCAGGTTCTCTTTCACTCCCCTTCCGGGGTGCTTTTCACCTTTCCCTCACGGTACTGGTTCACTATCGGTCACTGGGGAGTATTTAGCCTTGGGAGATGGTCCTCCCGGATTCCGACGGAATTCCTCGTGTTCCGTCGTACTCAGGATCCACTCCGGAGGAGACGCATTTTCGACTACAGGGCTCTTACCTTCTTCGGCCGGCCATTCCAGGCCGATTCGTCTAATGCATCTCTTGGTAACTCCATTGGAGTGTCCTACAACCCCAGAAAGCAAGCTTTCTGGTTTGGGCTGCTTCCGTTTCGCTCGCCGCTACTCGGGAAATCGCGTTTGCTTTCTCTTCCTCCGGGTACTGAGATGTTTCAGTTCCCCGGGTGTGCCTCGCGTACCCTATGTATTCAGATACACGTCCTGTTCCATTACGAACAGCGGGTTCCCCCATTCGGAAATCCCCGGATCGAAGTCTACTTACGACTCCCCGGGGCATATCGGTGTTAGTCCCGTCCTTCTTCGGCTCCCAGTGCCAAGGCATTCACCGTGCGCCCTTCTTCACTTAACTATGAATAGACGTACTTCTTCTTCGCCTTCGCTTTTGATTTGATGTCGTTGATCTTGCTTATTCAGTTTTCAAGGTACAAAAAGTGGAGCCTAGCGGGATCGAACCGCTGACCTCCTGCGTGCAAGGCAGGCGCTCTCCCAGCTGAGCTAAGGCCCCATATGAGGGTTAATTATAGATGGTGGGCCTGGGTGGACTCGAACCACCGACCTCACGCTTATCAGGCGTGCGCTCTAACCAGCTGAGCTACAGGCCCATCTATAAAATAAAATTTAATTTGGAAAGAATTGCTCTCTCAAAACTGAACCAAACAACCAAGTATGCCTTCCGTAATAATCCAGCTCCGGCGCCTATCGACTAGCAGACTTCCTTCTTCTTCCTACGATAAATCAACATCGATTCACTACGTTCATCGTGTTTCTTTTATCTCGTCAGAAGCAGTCCAGTCTGTACGTCGATGACCAGGCGCCTACGCTTTCTTATAATCCTTAGAAAGGAGGTGATCCAGCCGCACCTTCCGATACGGCTACCTTGTTACGACTTCACCCCAATCATTGGCCCCACCTTCGGCGGCTGGCTCCAAAAGGTTACCTCACCGACTTCGGGTGTTGCCAACTCTCGTGGTGTGACGGGCGGTGTGTACAAGGCCCGGGAACGTATTCACCGCGGCATGCTGATCCGCGATTACTAGCGATTCCGGCTTCATGCAGACGAGTTGCAGCCTGCAATCCGAACTGAGAATGGTTTTATGGGATTTGCTACACCTTGCGGCTTCGCTGCCCTCTGTTCCATCCATTGTAGCACGTGTGTAGCCCAGGTCATAAGGGGCATGATGATTTGACGTCATCCCCACCTTCCTCCGGTTTGTCACCGGCAGTCACCTTAGAGTGCCCAACTGAATGCTGGCAACTAAGATCAAGGGTTGCGCTCGTTGCGGGACTTAACCCAACATCTCACGACACGAGCTGACGACAACCATGCACCACCTGTCACTCTGTCCCCGAAGGGAACACGCTGTCTCCAGCGCTGGCAGAGGATGTCAAGACCTGGTAAGGTTCTTCGCGTTGCTTCGAATTAAACCACATGCTCCACCGCTTGTGCGGGCCCCCGTCAATTCTTTTGAGTTTCAGCCTTGCGGCCGTACTCCCCAGGCGGAGTGCTTAATGCGTTAACTGCAGCACTAAGGGGCGGAAACCCCCTAACACCTAGCACTCAACGTTTACGGCGTGGACTACCAGGGTATCTAATCCTGTTCGCTCCCCACGCTTTCGCTCCTCAGCGTCAGTTACAGACCAGAGAGTCGCCTTCGCCACTGGTGTTCCTCCACATCTCTACGCATTTCACCGCTACACGTGGAATTCCACTCTCCTCTTCTGTACTCAAGTCCTCCAGTTTCCAATGACCATTCGCGGTTGAGCCGCGAGATTTCACATCAGACTTAAAAGACCGCCTGCGAGCGCTTTACGCCCAATAATTCCGGACAACGCTTGCCCCCTACGTATTACCGCGGCTGCTGGCACGTAGTTAGCCGGGGCTTTCTGGTCAGGTACCGTCACGGTACCGCCTTATTCAAACGGTACTTGTTCTTCCCTGACAACAGAGTTTTACGATCCGAAAACCTTCATCACTCACGCGGCGTTGCACCGTCAGACTTTCGTCCATTGCGGATGATTCCCTACTGCTGCCTCCCGTAGGAGTCTGGGCCGTGTCTCAGTCCCAGTGTGGCCGATCACCCTCTCAGGTCGGCTACGCATCGTCGCCTTGGTAAGCTCTTACCCCACCAACTAGCTAATGCGCCGCGGGCCCATCTGTAAGTGACAGCTAAAAAGCCGCCTTTCATCACGTCACCATGCGGTGATGCGCTTCATTCGGTATTAGCCCCGGTTTCCCGGAGTTATCCCAATCTTACAGGCAGGTTGCCCACGTGTTACTCACCCGTCCGCCGCTCGTTCCACAAGCTTCCGCCCGAAGGCTTCCGCTTGCTTCCCGCGCTCGACTTGCATGTATTAGGCACGCCGCCAGCGTTCGTCCTGAGCCAAGATCAAACTCTCCATAGAAAGTTGATATATGATTGACACCAATCAACCATAGCTTAGCTTCGTAAATTGAATCCAGGGGAAAGCTTTTGCTTTCGTCCTGTTTCTTGACATACTGGTTGTTTTGTTCAGTTTTCAAAGAGCAATTCATTTATTGTCGTTTTTTGCGACAAGATATAATTTACCATGAATTATATCCGGTTGTCAATACATTTTCTGATAAAGTTTTTTGGAAAACTTGGTTATCACCAAGCCTTTAGGTAATAGCCATATTTGCACTTATGCAGTAAGAAAGAATTTTATACTCCTTTAACTGCTAAGAAAGTTTAAATGGCTCAGAAAGTGTTGTTGCTTTATTGACAACAGAAAATAATATAGCACATATATCTGTTAAGTTCAATAGAAAAAGCCAAAAAATCCTAAAAGATTTTTTGGCTGAATCAAGCTGCTGGTATGTTCATTGATTTTCTGTGCGTCTCGGCATATATTTGATGCATTCCTGCTCGCTTGCGACACGGCGGAACAGATTAAACAAAATCTGGTATCTTTCCCTCATTGCACGTTTGACCATATGATCAATCCTGTGATCTTCCAGGTCCATCAATAATTCTTCCAGTTCACGTTTCAGTAAGTACTCCATTTCCTTTTGTTCAACATCATTAATTAACAATCCAAGCATTACATTCACCTCAATACCTTCTATTAGAACAATTGGTTTTTCGCCAAGCTTTTAGCCTGAGTTGTACTTATGCAAGTACGAAATTTATGCATTCTTGTCCGCCACCCAATCAATTAAAACTTACCCTTATTTTCCGGATTAAAACGTGTATAACTTCCCCGTATGATGATTCCAATATGGGAATGCTGATTATCCGAATGGAGTAATACTTGCTATCCGCTGTACGCATAACATGAAAAAGCAACCAGACTAAAGTAATTCAGGCAACAAAAGACAGTTAAATATCTCTCTTACTAAGTTTGAACGTTATCACCATATTTATTCGAAATAATTATCGAATTAGGTCGGTTAATATTAAGTTTAAGTAAATAAACACAACATCTTTTGATTCTTCCCTTTAATAATTCAGACAAAATACAATGGCTTGTTCATATTACTGATTTCCACTCATAAAATATGATAACGACGATTGGGAGGAATTATCATGAGTCATTTTTATGTCTGGAAACTTAACAAGTGGAAACGATGGTCGGTTGTTGTCTTATTTGCCTTCTTTACCGCGTTATTATTGTGGTTTGAAAGCATAGGCTCTTTGGCTGTTTTTTCCAAAGAAGAACCTGCAGCTTTTACTAGGGGAAATGCTGACCAGTCCAATATTGCCCTAACATTTAACATAAGCTGGGGAGAAGAAAAAGCTCACGATATTTTAAAACAGCTGAAAAAGCATAATGTACAAGCTACGTTCTTTGTTAGTGGTGAGTGGGCTGAGCGCCATCCAAAAATATTGGAGAAAATTACGAAGGGCAAGCACGAGCTCGGAATGCTTGGCTACCGGTATGAGAGCTACCTGGATATGGAGCTTGAACAGGTAAAGAAGGATTTGCAGCACGCCAGAGAGGTTTTTAATAAACTAGGCTATAAAGAGGTAAATTTACTCCGACCGCCGAGTGGTCATTTTAACAAGGAAATTATTGAACTTGCTGAGGAAATGGATTATAAAGTAGTTCACTGGAATGTTAATCCGCATGATTGGGAAAATCCTGGGACACAGCAAATTGTCAACACTGTCATGAATAAAACAGAAAACGGTGATATCATTCTGATGCATGCATCGGATTCTGTGAAACAGACCGGAAAGGCGCTAAATACTATTCTTCCGGGATTAAAAAACAAAGGATTCCAATTTGTCTCCGTTTCGGAACTGATTAATCAGGCGCATGCCGAGGCTAAAATCGTGGATTAAGATTTAGGCCGTATCACCTGAACCGGTGATACGGCTTTTATCAGGCATTTTTTGAACCTGCTTGTGTTTTACTGCCATTTTCAACTTGTTCTGTGGAACTGTTTGTAATTTTGTGTAAAACAAGCAGTTGATACGTGTTACAGGCAAGCAACGGGATAATCATTAACCATGCATAATCCGCTCCACTCGTCCGAAGTCCGGGAACCCATTCAATTGCAGTCATAACGACCATTAGAAATAGTGCTGGAATAAATGCACGCTGATTCGTTGCACGAGCCTTCAGTTTAGCAATAATCCATCCATATCCAAGGATCCCCGCCGACATCAGTATGTATAAGTATAATGGAACCTCACCATTTGACGCACTATAAGGGAAATAAATCAAATCAAATACCACAAAAGCAATCAGCAGCACTTGAACCGTCGGCCAAAACGTCCGAAACAGACTAAGTCCCAACTGATTAAGAAACAAATACGCAAAAAAGCCGGTCTGACTGATTACACTGAATACAAGTCCCAATCCGACAAAAAATATGATTAGTCCAGTTAGTTCCATAAAATCAATTGGATTTAAAATTTTAGTATACGAAGCAGTTTTTACAAAAAAACTGGTAATTAATCCAGTAATCCCGCCTAAAAGAAGCGTTTTTAAAAACAACCCAACCCACTTTCGACTATTCAATCTGTTTTCCTCCTAGTGTTTGTTCAACTTTCAAGCCTATTTTATCATGAAGCATCCCACTTTTCCTCTATAATGTGCATATTTTTTCTGCTTCACACTCATATTAAACATGAGAGGAAGGAGGAATTCCAAGTGAAACGGGCACTATGTATTTTATTTATAAGCATGCTCGTTGTTGTTCTTAGTGCTTGCAATGGGGGAAGTACTGCGGGCAAAGAAGCTGATTATGATACGACCAAAAAAATGGTTGTGGATATATTACAGACAGAAGATGGTAAAAAAGCACTGAGAGAGATATTATCTGATGAAAAAATGAAACAGCAGCTTGTGATTCAGTCAGATGCTGTCAAGAAATCATTAAATGAAGTGCTTACTTCTGATAAAGCCAAAGATATGTGGACAAAGTTATTTGAGGATCCTAAATTTGTCAAAGCATATGCCGAAGCGATGGCTGATGAGCATAAAAAATTGATGAAAGATCTGATGAAAGACCCGGATTATCAAAAACAGATGCTGGAGCTGATGCAAAACCCGCAAATTGACAAACAAATGCTCAGCGTTATGAAAGGTCAGGAGTTCCGTAAACATCTTGAGAAAACAATTCAGGAAACATTGCAGTCACCAATGTTTCAGGCCAAGATGTCGGAAATATTGTTAAAGGCAGCGGAAGAACAAGGTAAACAGCAGGGAGGCCAATCAAAAAGCGGTCAAAGCGGGCAAAGTGGGCAGAGCGGTCAGTCAGGCGGATCCAACTCTGGAGGCCAATAATAAAAGAGGTGACAGTTAATTGCCACCTCTTTTTTCTTTTCAAATGCTGCTCCAGTTATTCGTCCACTTTCGCAATAACTTTTGCAGCTATTTTATGGTATTCTTTCCCGAGTGGATGGTCTTCCTGATAAACAGAAGGAGCGAACTCGTCCTCTTCTTCGTAGGGCTGCTGAAGCGGCAAATGTCCGAGCACCTGTGTTTTCAGTACTTCTGCAAGTTTTTTACCCCCGCCTTTACCGAAAACATATTCTTTCTCGCCTGTTTTTTTACTTTCAAAATATGCCATGTTTTCCACGACACCTAAAATTTCGTGTTCTGTTTTGATTGCCATCTGTCCTGCACGTGCAGCAACAAACGCAGCAGTTGGATGCGGCGTGGATACTATTATTTCTTTACAGGTTGGCAGCATCTCATGCACGTCCATGGCAATGTCACCAGTTCCCGGCGGTAAATCCAGCAGCAAATAGTCCAGGTCGCCCCATTCCACTTCCTTGAAAAAGCTGTTCAGCATTTTACCGAGCATTGGTCCGCGCCAAATAATCGGCGAATTATCCTCCACAAAGAAGCCCATGGAAATTACTTTTACTCCGAAACGTTCAACCGGGATAATCTTCTCACCACGGACAGCGGGACGTTCTTCCACACCCATCATATCAGGTACACTAAACCCGTAAATATCCGCATCAATAATGCCGACCTTTTTGCCAAGCCGCATCAGCGACATCGCAAGGTTCACTGTTACTGTAGACTTGCCAACACCACCTTTACCGCTGGAAACAGCAATAAAGTTAGGATGTTTTCCACCGCCTAACAGACTTTTCTCCTGCGCTTCCTCTGCTGCAGGCTGATACTTCCGAATTACTTCATCAGGCAATTGTTCAAAACGAAGTCCGACAGTTGATGCACCATTTTTCTTCAGGATACCGACGATTTCCTGCTGCAGCTGCATTTGCTCTGCAGTATTTGTCTTACCTATTCCTATCTTAACACTGACATGTTTTTTCTCTTCTTTAATGTTAACCTCTTTTACCCCGCCTGTTTCCCCAATCGTTCTATGTAAAAATGGATCATTAACAGAATCGAGCAATTCCTTCACTTGTTCTTTTGATAGCACGGCCAGTCACCATCCCTTTCCTAGCGTATTTATAGCAATGTCATTATATTTTTGCACACAACGCAAGTATAACACAAATCACACAATTTCTAAGTGATTTGAATCATATTTGGGAAAGTAGAAGCGACCGCTCAGCCACATGGTTCGCATCCATTCATACTGGATAGATTCCTTTTGCCAATGCATTCATTCTCTATGCTTTTATACCGTGGTTCCAAGGGTTAAGCCTGTGTCCGGCCGCAGTCAGTTTCGGTCATCTTCCGCAGGCTCTTCGGTTACATACTTCAAAATTCCCTGATAAATACTTCCGGCCATTTTCCGCTGATAATCATCTTTTTTCAGGTGTTCCCGCTCATGTTCATTCGAAAGAAACCCGGCCTCGACCAATGCACCTGGAATTTCCGCATGTTTAAGCAAGTATACCCCCTTAATTGGCAGTGCCTCTCTGTCAGTGTTTTCCAAGTTACGAATGATTTCAGCCTGAATCATTTTAGCAAGGTGCCTGCTTTTGTCATACCTCGGGAAATAAAAAGTTTGTGCACCACTCCATTTGGTTGACGATAAAGCATTTAAATGGATAGTCAGAAAAAAGTCCGCATCTTTCTCCTTAATAAATTCCAGCCGGTTGCGGATGTCCTCCGATTTTCTCCGTGACAGCCCTGCCGTATCTTCTCTTGCCAGATCTCTGTCATTCTCCCTGGTTAAATAGACGAGAGCCCCTGCCTGCTGTAAAAAATCCCGCGTTTTTTTCGCAATTGCAAGCGCAATATCCTTTTCAAGTGTCTCGTCTTTGCCGACCGCTCCGCCATCCGGACCGCCATGCCCGGGATCAAGCACAATTGTTTTTCCCGCCAGTGGCAATGTCCACGCTTTCCATGTGGAATCGACCTTATTTATCGGATATTGAATAAGAAAAGCTAAAATGATAAAACCAACACCCCATAAAAATACCTTTTTAAATCGTCCCATAGCACTCGCTCCTTATAATTCTGCTTGCACTATTGTATGGGACGAGCGAGTGGTTTATGATTAGTACAGGAAATGGTTTAGAAAAACGCAGCTGTGGTATTATAATTAGCAAAGAACATGCTGGAAGGAGTGTTTTGAATGGATTGGATAGGTATTGGCGTCATTATTATCGGACTTGCATTTTTGGGACTTGTATTTTTCTTGATTAAACCACTGAAAAATTTGACCGAACTATTTGCCAGTCTGCAGAAGACAACGGATGAACTGCCTGATCAGGTTGCTGATATTACCAGCGAGACAACCAGCGCCATCAGTGCCGGGAGAGATGCCATAAATCAGGTAAACAAGCAGATGAATGAATTAAGTCCGCTTTTTCAACTGATCGGTGATATGGGAAATACAACCCGCGGCCTGTCTTCCTCATTAATTAAAGTCAACACAACGATGAGAGAAAAATTAGAAAATGATTCTGCGATTAAACGGAATAATCTGGAATGGATTTATGGAATCATGACCCTGGGATATTGCATTTTTCAGCGAAATAAAGCATCTAATTAAAAAATCCCCTGTAATGGGGATTTTTTACTTTTCATCTGTTTTCTTTTTCCGTGATACATTGAATTTAGCCAGTGGAGTTGTCAGCTTTCTGGACATTTCACCAACATCACCTAACATATAAAATAACGGGCTCAGCGTCCGCAATTTATCATTCACATCGGAAAGTGTATCATTTGTATGGTTAATCAGGCTCCCTGTTTCCCGGAAAATATCATCAAGCTGGTCGGGAAGCGGTTCAACTGTTTTTTCGATACCCCGGAGAATGTTTGCCAGGTTGTTTAATGTCCATGCAAGGTAAATGGCAAGCACTAAAAAAGCCACTCCAATAAATATTACTCCAATTCCTGTCAATGTCATCTTTATCCCTCGTTTCTTTTATTTCTTTGCAGGCAGATTTTTTTTCTGAACCATTAACTCGTTTTTTACACTTTTCTTTTTCAATCGCCGGAAAAGCTTGAAGGCAACTTCTCCCCATTTGGCGCCCTCTGTCAGACGTGCAATCGATTCTGGTGAGTCATACTCCGGGAGCTTTTTGGTTTGCTTGTCCAAAAGCCGGCTGCCGGCATTTATTGCATGACCAGTATTGTCCATCGCGTCAAACAGACCATCTGTTGCAGTTACCTTATCATTAAAGTCGTCAACAAGTTTTTCCGTTTCCTGCAGCGTATTTCGCAGTTCCGGAGTCAGGTAATGGAGCTTTTTCTCGACTTCACCTAATGAATTGCCAAGCGATTTCATCGAATTTGAAACACGTATTAACACATAGCACATATAGATTGTGATGAGTGCAAATGCCAATGCACAAAATAGAATTCCAATATATACGAAATCCATTGGTTATGTACCTCCCTTGTAAACTGATTTACCACCAGCAGTCTGAATTAAAACGTCACCTGGCTAAAAGGCCCGTAATAAAATATCTCTTCCAACTGACATTATCATATTTCCCAATACGTTTCCATTGTATGTCTTTTACATTCAATCCCGTAATAAATACTGCTCCGTCACGAAATTGGTCCCAATCATCCTGTGCTGCCCATTCACCAGGATTTGCTCCCTGTTTTATTTCATAAAAATTGTCCATATGAATGCCTGTTTCCACCTTTTGTTTTTGCAGAAATCCTTCACTGGTCATTTTCCACACGTTCTTGTCCAACAACTGGTTTCCCTGGACAACCGTTGCATCAGGAGAGGCGTTGGTGGTGATTTTCAAATCAGCATGATAACCTGGCAGCAAACCTTCCATATCGCTATTCTCCTCAAACTTCACCTCAAACGGATACATACTGGTTGTATGAATGTTAACAGTCTCTGGCATATCGTCGATGGAGGACAAGGTTCCCTGCAAAACGCTGTCATTTTTCTGAATATCCACTTCAACAGGCATCTCCGGTTCCACCTTCATGCGCTCATTTTCTGTAAGTCTGCCAGTCGCCTGCAGTTGCTGATCCCGAATAGTGACAACCGGATTATTGAGTGATTCCGACAAGTTGGTCACCTGCCCTTGATAAGGGCTTTCAACGGTAATTGTATCACCGGTTGACTCCAAATCAGATAATTGTGCCTGAATACTTTCCAGTTCCGCTTGTTTCTGGGCAAGTTCTTTTTCCTTCTCTGCAATATATGCTTCTTTCATATATTCCACTTCAACAGGCTCGTGTGTCAGATCAAATTGAGCATTTTCTCCTTCAAATTGAGCCTCTAGATCTGACGGAGGTGCCTGAAAAGCGGAAATATTCGCAATGGCCTCCTCAATTGCCGCAATCTGACCATTCAACTTACTTACTTCACTCTCCAACTGTGCTTTTGTGTCATAGTAGTTGCGTGGTTCATATGTAAAAAGCGGATCGCCAATGTTTATTTTTGCGCCATCTTTAATCTGAAACTCCAAGAAACTGCCTTTTTCTTCGTCAAAATAAACATTTTTTGTAGCAGCTGATGCTAAAACACCAGCCGTTTCGATCGTTTCATACATATCTTTCGTCCCGATTACAGACCATTCATCAATATAAGACAATCGTTGAACATTTTCATCATCATCCAAATAAACAAGGAAACAGTTTACTGCAATAAAGAGTCCGGTTAATACAAGTATTAGCTTTCTGCGATTCATCCAAACCACCCGCCAAGTAAATGAATATCTGTAACGGCCAATGCTGCCGCAAGAATCCAATACAAAATATGTAGAAAAATAATACCTGTCCAGACCCAACGTCTGCTGACATCAGCCAGGTAACAGATAAATCTTGCCTGAAACCAAATAATCCAAAATTGGAAAAGGGATATTGCACCGAAAAAGTAAATAATCCATGTTTTAGCCGTGAAATAGGATGCAATAATTCCAAAAGACCACGGAGAGACATGCCAGTCCAATCCCCAGAAAACTGCAAGCGGAATCCATAAAACCCGTTCCATCAGCATAATGAACAAAACAATTTGCTGCATAATCAGCAGTTTTTTGTATGGTATCCCTGTCAACAGATAAAATATATAAGATGGCACAAATAATACAAGTAAAACAAATAAAACAGCAAAACCAATCCTGCCTAAAACAAACCAGAATTTCGTCATTTCATACTGAAGCTGGCTGAAAGCTGTCGCATTAACGGAAATAGGTTGTGTTCCAAGGCCAAGTCCGGCCATCCACCCATGTACAACTGCACTTAACAGCAAGAGCAGCCAACAAACTTTCCAATGATTTTTCAACGCTTCTGCCTCACGAATACGATATAAATTATCATCTATTGGAAAAAAGAAGTTTAAGAGATTTACCCGATAGAGCATGTACCACAGTCCTTTTAGTCAAATCCTGTCAATATCTACCTATTTCCTATTTTAACGTAAATTTCATCAATATCCTATCATTTTCGATATTTTATGAACATAATAGGCAATTTTTCCTATTATTAATAAAAATCCGGAAAATAGGTATGTTGATCAGGTACAATATTTTCCAAAATTTGCAGCTGTTCAGGCGGGCCGGAAATCAAACCCGTTTGATACAGCTCTGTCGGCCGCTTATATCCCATCAGCATAGAAATTAACTGCTGGACAGTGCATTGGATTGTTTTCCGATCAGTCGACGTTTTCAGACAGGATACACCCGTACCGGAGCGGGTGAGCTGGTACGTGCCATTATTGTCAGACAAAAAATCATCCTCGATCTGTAATGCAGGCAGTACTTGATGATCCGACAGTTCAAACGGATATTGTTCCAGAAAACGTTGCACATCGACAATCCGCGCCATGAAATAAGGCTGCAGTTTTTGGTCGAATCGCGGCTCATCAAGCAGAAGTGGAAGATTGTCATATTCCGGCACAGCCATTTCGACTTTTTCCGCCATTGAATCATGATTGGCAATAAATCTCAGTAACTGCTTCCAGCCATTGAGCGTGTTATATACCAACTCTTTTACTGTAAAAACGTCATTTTTCACCTGATAGATAATGTACGCTTCCGGACTCTGATCATCATCATATGCTGCCGCCACATGATCATTACCTTTCAATACTCGCTGTTTCCACCAATTTTCATCCCTGACAAGTGTTCCATTGAATTGGCTGGCGTAAATTGTATAAATTTCGTGAAGCATCCCGATATCATCATGTATCTGTCGAACATAACCATTTACACCCCAATTTTTCTTCAAATTGGCAAGCGGGATGGAGTAATGTTTTTCAACAAAAGCTGTTTCCCACCCGTACTTTCGGTAAAAGCCAAATGAAAAAGGATGAAGAAATGAGATGGTATGGCCGTGTTCTTTCATATATAGCAGGGCATGATGCAACAAATCTTTAACCGCACCTTGACGACGATACTCAGGCCATGTTGCAACCGCACTAATCCCGCCCATTTTGAAAACTTTACCATTGATATAGCAGGTGAGCGGGATCAGATGCAATTTTGCCGCCAGTTCATCATTCGACATCCATCCCCATATAATATGTCGTTGCACTTCTTCTACTTTTTTACGAAATTCCATCTCCGACAACCGATATTGAAACGCAAATTGTGACAGGTCGAAAATTGCTGAATAATCATATTCGGTCAGTGTTTTTATGTACGGCATTGCCTTTCCCCCAGTTTCGATTTTATATTACAATCATACATTAATTTCCTCATAAAGCTCCAACATAACCGATTGTCGAATCATGGAATTTCGACAGCTTTTATCTTGTTGGTATTTGTTCTAACGGCGAATTTTTTATTCTATCGGCGAAAATTAACTTTCTATCGGCGAATTTCGCAATTCTAACGGTGAAAACAATATTTCTATCGGCATTTCCACTCAACAGGTTTTCCCCAACAAAAAAAGCCCTCTTCCCCGCATAAGGGAAGAGAGCTTTTGCAAAAGCGATATTAACGCTTGGAGAATTGTGGTGCACGACGAGCGCCTTTGAGACCGTATTTCTTACGTTCTGTTTCGCGAGCATCACGAGTCAGATATCCTTCGCGCTTCAATGTTGCACGGTATTCAGGATCTGCTTTAAGTAGTGCACGTGCGATTCCGTGACGGATTGCACCTGCCTGACCAGTAAATCCTCCACCATCAACATTTACCAGTACGTCATACGTTCCTTGCGTTTCAGTGCTTGCCAGTGGCTGATTCAAAATTAACAGTTGGGTTTCATATGGGAAATAGTCTTGAGCATCACGATCATTAATCAGTACACGGCCGGTTCCTGGAACCAAACGTACACGTGCAGTTGATCTTTTACGACGACCAGTGCCATAATATTGTACTTGTGCCAATTGCTTTACCTCCTTTTAATTATCCGCGAAGCTCGTAAACTTCCGGTTTTTGAGCTTGATGATTGTGTTCGGATCCTCTGAATACGTGCAGTTTTTTACCCATTCTACGGCCAAGCGGACCTTTTGGAAGCATACCTTTCACTGTAAGTTCCAGCATTTGTTCCGGGTATTTTGTACGCATTTCTTCAGCATTTCGTGATTTCAAACCACCTGGATGGTTTGAATGACGATAATACATTTTGTCGTTCATTTTGTTACCTGTAAGTTCTATTTTGTCAGCGTTAATGATGATCACATGATCACCTGTATCAGCGTGTGGTGTATAAGTTGGTTTATGCTTTCCGCGCAGGATTGCAGAAACCTCACTTGCCAAACGGCCTAAGCGTTGGCCTTCAGCATCCACAACAAGCCATTTGCGTTCAATATTAGCTTCATTCGCCATGAAAGTTGTGCGCATGATGGGTTTCCCTCCATATTTCAATATCGTTTCAATGTTATTCCTATATTTTAACATAATTAGTTTCCGGGGCTAATCATGGTTTAGAAATAAAATGCCACAAATCATCATATACCATAAATAACAGCTTTGTCAAGCATTACATTAAAACAGTTCCTCCCAATTGAGAGGAACTGTCATAACGCCCTATAAAACCCCACGCATGTATACTTGGATTTTTTTCGAAAATGCAAACAAAACGATACCAGCTAAAACAGCAATACCACCAATAATACCAAAATAGACAATTTCGGTTGACGGATCATACAACTTAACGATCTGTGCATTAACAGCTTGTCCGGCTGCATTGGACATAAACCATAGACTCATCGTTTGTGCAGAGAATGCTGCTGGTGCAAGCTTTGTTGTTGCAGACAATCCAACCGGTGACAGGCAAAGTTCACCTAATACGACAAGGAAGAAACTAAGCACCAGCCATAATGGACTTACCAATGTTTCGGTTCCGTTGATCATAGCCGGGAAAATCAGAACCATAAATGATATTCCGCCAAAAATTACCCCCAGGGAGAACTTCTTCGGGGTTGACGGCTGACGGTTGCCAAGTTTCACCCACATCGCGGCAAAAACCGGTGCCAGGAAGATAATGAACAACGGATTTAACGACTGAAACCATGATGCATATAAATCAATACCCATAAAGCTTAATTCAGTTCGTTCTTTCGCATATAATGCAAGAATAATAGAACCCTGTTCCTGAATTGCCCAAAACACCATAGATGCAACGAACAATGGGATATATGCTAAAATACGTGAACGTTCCACTTCATCTGTTCTCGGGCTTTTATACATGACAATGAAGTATGCTGTCGGAATAGCTATCCCCAAGAAACTGACTAAATACGTGAATGTTGTGATCGTCAGTATATTGGTTGGAATGGTAATAACAAGTAAAATAGCAACGATAACAGCACCAATTCCAAACCGTTTGAATACTGTCTTCCTCTCACCATCATCCAACGGGTTAGCCACATATGTTCCGGCAAGACCCAGGTATTTCTTACGTGTAACTACGAAAAGAATCAACCCGAGCAGCATTCCGATTGCAGCCAGACTGAAGCCCAAGTGATAATTGTATTCCTGACCAACTGTACCGACTACAAATGGTGCAATTAATGCCCCCATATTAATTCCCATATAAAAAATGCTGAAACCGGAGTCGCGGCGTGTATCCTTCTCACTGTACATATCCCCGACGACACTTGAAACATTTGGCTTCAATAATCCTGTACCAATTGTAATAAAGAGAATGGAAAGGAATAACCCTGTTACGGCCATTGGCATTGCAAGTATAATATGACCAATCATAATGAGTATTCCACCATAGAAAATGGTTTGCTGTGTACCAAGCAATCGGTCAGCAATCCATCCCCCGATAACACCAGTCATATAAACAAGTGCACCATAGACTGCCATGATGGACGTTGCTATATCTCTGTCGATACCCAGACCACCATTGACAATTTGATCGTACATGTAAAATAGCAGCAGCGCCCGCATTCCATAGTAGGAAAAGCGCTCCCAAAACTCTGTAAAAAACAAAGTGAATAAACCTTTAGGCTGTCCAAAAAAGCCACGTTGGGGCACACTTTGGACTATCTTATCCTTATTAATCTTCCCCATGATGTAAAAACTCCTTCTCTTTTTGAGCTGTACAAATCAGCTGTGTTTAAATTTTAATTTTTTCTGATTTTTTATTAGCCAATTTGTCGAAAAAATAAGGGCACGTACCATCATATTCCCCGATCTGTCGGCTGTCAACTGACCGAAAAAGGAAAAAAATCGCAATAGCATATTAAATTAAAAAAACTTGGTACAATAGTCCAAGTTTTTGAAAGTTCACTTATATGTTACTTTCCAAAGATACAATCCCTGTGCCGGTACAGTATCCCCCAACAGCCGACGATCTTTTTTCATGAGCAGTTTTGCAATGTCATCCGAATCCCGCTTCCCCTGTCCGATATCCAACAGTGCCCCGACAATGATCCGAACCATATTATATAAAAAGCCGCTCCCGCGGAAGACAAATTCAATTGTACTGCCCTCCCTGTTGCATGACACCTCATACATATTCCGGATTTTACTTCCTTTTATGGAGGCTTTGGCCGATGAAAAAGTGGTAAAGTCATGCTCACCTTCCAAAAAATTACACGCACGCTGCATTGCGTTCATATCGAGTCGATAGGGAAACTGATAGTAATAATGTTGCCTAAAAACATCCTTTTCCCGCTCATTCCATACATAATACCGGTATTCTTTCTCCATCACATCATACCGGGCGTGAAATGTATCGTCAGCATTCTCCACTTCATGCACATATAAATCATCGGGTAAAAGGGTGTTAATTGCCATTTTCCAATTATTAACGGGCAACTGATAAGCTGTTTTAAAGTGAATCATCTGACCTTTAGCATGAACCCCGGTATCGGTCCGCCCGGATGCATGTATGCGAATATGTTCTCCTTTATGGATCCGCCGCAGTGCTTTTTCCAATTCACCTTGTACAGTGCGCTGCCGGGGCTGAATCTGAAAGCCTGAAAAGTTGGTTCCGTCATAGCTTATTGTACATTTTATTTTTGTCATGTTGTTTCAGCCGCCCTTTAATAGTTTCTCGTCCATAACAAACCTGCCACTACACATATAAATACAATATAAATGGCAATATCACGTTTTTCAATTTTTAATTCACGGAGCTTAGACCGTCCTTCCCCGCCTTGATAGCCACGCGCTTCCATCGCCATGGCAAGCTCCTCGGCACGTTTAAAGGCACTGACAAATAACGGAACAAGCAAAGGCACAACCGCTTTCACTCGCTCTTTGATTGTCCCAGTCCGAAAATCCACCCCACGCGATGCCTGTGCTTTTGATATTTTTTCCGTTTCCTGAAGAAGTGTTGGAATGAAACGTAGTGAGATCGACATCATCAGCGCCAGTTCATGAACTGGAAATTTTACTTTTTTTAACGGATGCAGTATTTCCTCAATAGCATCTGTGATTTCAATCGGTGTCGTAGTCAGCGTCAGAAGCGAAGTTACAAGAATCAATAGAAAAAAGCGCATTGATATGGCGAATCCCTGAATAAGTGCGCCGGTATATATTTCAAATGAAAACACTTCAAACAGCACCTCACCCTGTTTTGTGACAATCAGGTGCAGGATAAAAGTAAATACGATTAAGAACCATATAGGTGTCAGGCCCTTGACAATAAAACGCAACGGAATTCGGGTCGTAAACGTACTAGCCAGGGCAAAAGCAGTTAATATGCCGTAGCTCCAGACCGAATTTGCAAAAAACACAACAAACACGAAGAAAAAAATGATCGTTATTTTTGTCCGCGGGTCAAGTTTATGGACAAGCGACTGGCCGGGAACATACTGACCGATTATGAGTGCATTATTCATGGCAGCCGCCCCCTTTGAGAAGCTGCCTGATATCATCTGCCGCTTCGGCTATCGTTTGCCGTCTAAAGGGGATGGACTGTCCAAATTTATCCTCAAATGCATTCAAAAAACGAACCATTTCCGGTACATCCAACTGAACCTTCTGCAAGGCTTCTTTTCGCGAAAAAACCTCCTCAGGGGTTCCTTCCATATATTTTGTTCCGTTGTTTAAAATAATCACGTGGTCCGCATATTTCACCGCATCTTCCATGCTATGGGTAACGAGAACCGTCGTTTGTCCCTGTTTTGTATGCATATCATAGAACATTTCCATCATTTCCTTTTGGCCACGGGGATCAAGTCCGGCAGTCGGCTCGTCCAACAAAAGAATCTCCGGCTGCGTTGCCAGCACCCCTGCAATCGCAACTCTTCGCATCTGTCCGCCACTCAATTCAAACGGCGAACGCTGCATCAGCTCTTCCGAGAGCCCAACTTCCGGAATGATTTCATCGATCCGTTCGCTAATTTCTTCTTTTGGCACATCAAAATTTTCCGGACCGAAAGCTATATCTTTCTCAACCGTTTCTTCAAATAATTGGTGTTCCGGATATTGAAAGACAACACCAACACGGCTGCGCAAATCCTTCATATTCTTTGGCTTTTCATCAGCGGTTATGCGGAAACCGCCGACCGTTACTTCCCCTGATGTGGGGCGTACAAGGCCATTCAAATGCTGAATCAATGTCGATTTCCCCGAACCGGTGTGGCCGATAATGGCAACATATGAACCTGATGGTACCGAAAAAGACAAGTCCTTCAGTGCCTGGTGGGCAAATGGTGTATTTGGTTGATAAACATAACTTACTTTGTTGAATGTGATGTCCATAAGTCCTCCAGCAGTTCTTCATGATTTAGTGGTTCATTTGATACTGAAATACCTGCTTTTTTAAGTTCATCGGATAAATGCGCGATAAACGGCACATCCAGGCCAATTTCACGCAACTCGTCCTTTCTTGCAAAAATATCCCTTGGCACGGCTTCTCCCCATATTTCACCTTCATTCATCACAATCACACGCTCCGCCTGTACCACTTCCTGCAGATCATGTGTAATCGTGATCAAGGAAAGTTCACGCTCATTTTGCACACTGGAGATCGTATCCATAATTTCCGTGCGCCCTTTTGGATCCAGCATTGCAGTTGCCTCATCCAAAATAAGTACTTTTGGAAAAATCGCCAGGACACCGGCAATCGCAACCCGCTGTTTTTGGCCGCCGGAGAGTTTATGCGGCTCCGTCATCCGGTAATCAAGCATTCCTGTTGCATTTAATGTTTCGTTAATCCGTTTCACCATTTCCTCCCGGGGAATACCACGATTTTCCATTCCAAATGCGACATCATCTTGTACAGTTGTCCCCACAAACTGGTTATCAGGATTCTGAAAAACCATTCCCACGTCTTTACGGATTTCCCAAATCGTTTCTTCTGTCAGTTTCTGATTGCCAATATATATTTCGCCCTCTTGCGGAAATAGCAGACCATTCATCAGCTTGGCAATAGTTGACTTTCCTGAACCATTGTGACCGATAATCGCCATCGATTCATTTTCATAGATTTCAAATGAACAGTTTTTCAACACCCATGACTGCTCTTCTCCATATCTGAATGATACATTTCTGAACTCTATTAGTTTGCTTCGCATATTTAGGTCCTCCCCGGGTGACGTTGCATGGATTTTCATTTTGCCGCTGATAAAATTGGCTTTGCCGCTGATAAAATTGGCTTTGCCGCTGATAAAATTGGCTTTGCCGCTGATAAAATTGGCTTTGCCGCTGATAAAATTGGCTTTGCCGCTGATAAAATTGGCTTTGCCGCTGATAAAATTGGCTTTGCCGCTGATAAAATTGGCTTTGCCGCTGATAAAATTGGCTTTGCCGCTGATAAAATTGGCTTTGCCGCTGATAGATTCGCTCCTGCTTGGTAAGCAGTCGCTTCATCTATCATTCATGAGCACACAGGACAGTCGCTTTAGCTTTATCCTACAAAAAAAGGGCCTGGATTCACCTCGTGGAAGAGATTCTGTCCTGCCCTTATGCGTACAGTGTATTGTTAAACTAGTTCAATGATTGCCATTTTTGCTCCATCACCTTGACGGGCACCCAGCTTAAGAACACGTGTATATCCGCCCTGTCTTTCTTCATAGCGTGCAGCAACGTCATCGAAGAGTTTCTGAATTACGTTTTCATTATCATTTGCTTCCTGATTGTACAGGAATGATGCTGCCTGACGACGTGCGTGCAAATCACCGCGTTTTCCAAGCGTAATCATTTTTTCTACAACCGTTTTTAATTCTTTTGCCTTTGCTTCTGTTGTTTCAATCCGTTCGTGGATGATTAGGTCAGATGCAAGGTTTCGCAGCAATGCCATACGAGTATCTGTCTTACGGCCTAATTTTCGAGCCATGGACTATCCCTCCCTTTTCTTGAAAGTCTATAGGTGTCGATTAGTCATCATCACGCAGACCTAAACCTAAATCCTCCAGTTTTACTTTTACTTCTTCCAGCGATTTACGGCCCAGGTTACGAACTTTCATCATGTCTTCTTCAGATTTATTTGAAAGCTCTTGTACTGTATTAATACCGGCGCGTTTTAAGCAATTATAGGATCTGACAGATAAATCAAGTTCCTCAATTGTCATTTCCATTACTTTTTCTTTTTGGTCTTCTTCTTTTTCAACCATAATTTCTGCATTTTGTGCTTCATCTGTTAATCCGACAAAAATATTAAGATGTTCTGTGAAAACTTTTGCACCTAAAGAAACAGCTTCTTCAGGACGAATACTTCCATCAGTCCACACATCCAATGTCAGTTTATCGTAGTTCGTAATTTGCCCTACTCGGGTATTCTCCACCTGATATGTTACACGTGATACTGGTGTAAAGATAGAGTCGATTGGAATCACACCGATCGGTCGCTCATCATGATTATTTGCATCAGATGGACGATACCCACGGCCGGACTCTGCAGTAATCTTCATATGCAGACTGCCTTGACCATTAATGGTTGCAAGATGCAGGTCAGGATTCAATACCTCTACATCACTATCATATGTCAGATCTGCAGCCGTAACTTTTCCTTCCCCCTGCACATCAATCTCCAGTGTCTTCTCATCATCAGAATAGATTTTCAGAGCGAGTTTTTTCAGATTCAAAATGACTGTCGTAACATCTTCAACAACACCATCGATTGTTGAAAATTCATGTTGTGCACCATCAATTTGAACTGATGTAACAGCAGCACCCGGGAGTGAGGATAGTAGGATACGACGCAAGGAGTTTCCTAGAGTAGTCCCATACCCACGTTCAAGCGGTTCGACGACGAACTTTCCAAATTTAGCATCATCGCTGATCTCAACCGTTTCGATTCTTGGCTTTTCAATTTCGATCATTCCATAAAACCCTCCTTTAAAACGTCGAAATACCGGTTAGACGACAAGGGTGTCTAACCGAAATTCCCCAAATAGGCAGTAGGCATTTCTGCACTATTTTAAATAATAACGTACGCGTTTGTCGCTGTCATGCTGCATCACAAAGCCTTCCAAAGGGAAGATCTCTTCTGCCTCATACTTTTAGCCATCATAACCCATTATTGACAGGGTGACAAATTCTATACAGTACAATTATACGCGACGACGTTTTGGCGGGCGGCAGCCGTTATGCGGAACTGGTGTTACGTCACGAATAGCTGTAACTTCCAAACCAGCTGCCTGCAAAGAACGAATCGCTGCTTCGCGGCCGGCACCAGGGCCTTTAACGGTAACTTCCAATGTTTTCATGCCATTTTCAACAGCTGATTTAGCTGCTGTTTCTGCGGCCATCTGAGCAGCAAATGGCGTTGATTTACGGGAGCCTTTAAAACCAAGTGCACCAGCTGAACTCCAGCCGATCGAATTACCCTGCACATCTGTAATCGTAACAATAGTGTTGTTAAACGTAGAACGGATATGCGCAACTCCGGTATCTATATTCTTTTTCACACGACGTTTCCGTGTATTGGTTTTACGTACCATAGTTTAAACCCTCCTTCACGTTATTTTCTCTTGTTAGCCTGTGTACGGCGTGGACCTTTACGGGTACGTGAATTGTTTTTTGTTTTTTGGCCGCGAACCGGCAGTCCGCGACGATGTCTGATTCCCCGATAAGATCCGATTTCGATTAAACGTTTAATGTTTAATGACGTTTCACGGCGAAGATCACCTTCAACAGTGAAGTCACCAATTGCTTTACGGATTTTAGCCAATTCATCCTCGGTCAGATCACGAACACGGGTACTTTCTGATACCCCTGCTTCTTTCAGGATTTCCTTTGCAGTAGTTTTTCCCACTCCATAGACATAGGTAAGTGAAATAACTACTCGCTTATCACGTGGAATGTCAATACCTGCAATACGTGCCATAGAATCGCACCTCCTTGTTTATTAGCCTTGTTTTTGTTTGTGTTTCGGGTTGTCGCAAATCACCATTACTTTGCCTTTGCGTTTGATTACCTTGCATTTTTCACAAATTGGTTTTACAGATGCTCTTACTTTCATCATCTTTACCTCCTTTTATATCGGAGCTCACTCGTCTATTTATAACGGTACGTAATTCGTCCTCTGGTTAAATCGTACGGGGAAAGTTCTACCGTTACCTTATCGCCTGGTAAAATACGAATGAAATGCATACGGATTTTGCCTGATACGTGCGCCAAAACCGTATGGCCATTTTCAAGCTCTACATTAAACATCGCATTTGGCAACGTCTCTGTAACGGTTCCTTCCACTTCGATTACATCATCTTTCGCCATCGTGTTGATCTCCCTTCTTCAAATCAGTCACAACTTCATTGACAAATTTTGCTATGGCAAATCGCAGTTTGCCATTTGTGACACGACCAGTTTCCAGAAGGCTGTTTTGGACTTCCGGAGAAATGTAGTCCATGATTTCAATATGATGAAGATTCTTTTTCTTCGGCCGATCATATTTACGTTTCTCTCCGTCTGCCAGCAGGACAAAACGATCATCGATCAGTTTCAATACTACTGCATATTGTCCCGCCTCACGCCCTTGCATAATGCGAACAACTTGACCTGCCTGCGGTATCGAATCAGTTTCGCTCAACAACGATCACCTTCACTTAGGCTTTAATTTTATACCTTTCAAAAGGTAATTCCGAATTATGATCCTGTGTCACTTTATCAAGTAATACATGAATCAGCAACAACTACGTCATACATTATATCGTTTAACAGATGGAAATGCATCCATTCAATGCCGGTATACAGTAAATTGCTTATCTTTCTATTTTAGACTGAATATCCTGAAAAACCTGGTCAATATCCTGATCGCCATCGACCTTTACAAGATATCCTTTTTCCTGATAATAATCCAGCAAAGGCTGAGCTTGCTTGACATTTACATCAAGACGATTTTTAACCGTTTCTTCCTGATCGTCTTCACGCTGGATTAATTCAGCACCATCCTTATCACATTTCCCTTCCACTTTCGGAGGGTTGTAGATAACATGATAAGTTGCTCCACATGTCGGACAAATTCTACGACCTGTTAGACGCTCCAATAATTTTTCTTTTGGTACATCCACATGCAGGACATAGTCAATCGTTTCATTCATATCAGTTAAAATAGATTGAAGGGCTTCTGCCTGTGCAATCGTTCTTGGAAAACCATCAAGCAGAAATCCGTTCTTACAATCATCTTTGCCTAAGCGCTCTTTAACAATTCCTATTGTTACCTCATCCGGAACAAGTTCGCCTTGATCCATATAGGATTTTGCTTTAGTGCCAAGTTCTGTTCCTTCTTTTATAGCCAGTCGAAACATATCTCCAGTTGAAATATGAGGGATGTTATATTTTTCGTTTATTTTTTCCGCCTGTGTGCCTTTACCTGCACCAGGCAGACCCATTAATATCAAATTCAACAAATTTCCCCTCGCTCTCGTTGGCAGTTAACCAACTACTTTATAAACCCTTTGTAGTGACGCTTCACCAGTTGACTTTCCAGTTGTTTCATCGTCTGGAGAGCCACACCGACAACAATCAGTAAGCTGGTACCACCTATTTGTACTGCTTGAGGCAGATTTGCAAGACCACCAAGAATAATCGGAAGAACAGAAACAGCTGCCAGGAATATTGACCCTACAAACGTCAATCGGTACATAACACGTGTCAGATACGTTTCCGTGTTTTTACCGGGGCGTATGCCCGGGATATACCCGCCTTGTTTCTGCAGATTCTCCGCCATCTGCTCCGGGTTCACCTGCACGAATGTGTAGAAATACGTGAAAGCTATAATTAACGCAACGTAAATAACCATCCCGATCGGTTGCGTGTAATCAAAGATCGTTTCGATTGTTCCTGCAATCTCATTACCTTCAAAAAGTCCGGCAACCGTCCGTGGGGCAATAATAAATGCAATCGCAAAGATTACCGGGATAACTCCGGCAGCATTTACCTTTAATGGCAAGTGTGTCGAGTGTCCGCCCACAGGGGAACGATTAACGAGCTTTTTTGCATATTGAATCGGTATTTTCCGCAGTGCCTGCTGGATGAAAATCACACCAACTGTTACTGCAATAACAACCAGTACAATCATTGCAACTATTACAATGTTGATGAACAAATCATCACCGGGATTCATGAAGTACTGACTGTACAACTGCTTAACCCCGTTTGGTACTGCTGCGACAATTCCGGCAAATATCAAGATGGATATTCCGTTACCAACACCATTCGCCGTAATTTGTTCACCAAGCCACATCAAAAACGTGGTTCCGCTTGTCAGTACGAGTGCAATGACAATGAACTTTAATATACCCGGATCTTCAATTAAGGATCCACCTGCCATTGCATTAAACCCAATTGACATTGCGATTGCCTGGATAAACGCAAGAATAACTGTTCCGTAACGAGTAATCTGAGCTATCTTCTTACGTCCCATTTCACCTTGCTTTTTCCATTCTGTGAACTTCGGTACAACATCCATTTGCAGCAATTGCATAATAATCGCCGCTGTAATGTAAGGCATGATTCCCATTGCAAAAATGGAGAAATTCTGTAATGCCCCGCCCCCAAATGTATTCAGAAACCCAAATACATTTTGCTGGTTCATAAAATCAATTGCTTGATTATTTGTAAATGGAACCGGAATAAATGTACCCAGACGGAATATGATTAACATTAATAAGGTAAAGATAATCTTCCGTCTGATGTCACCTACGCGCATTAAATTGGAGATCGTACTGAACATTAAATCACCTCTGTTTTACCGCCCGCTGCTTCGATCGCTTCCTTCGCTGAAGCAGAGAACTTATGAGCTTTTACTGTAAGGTTCTTTTCGACAGCGCCCTTGCCGAGCACTTTAACGCCTGCTTTAAGTTTGCTTACGACACCCTCTTCAAGTAATAGCTCAGGTGTAACTTCTGTGCCTTCTTCAAATCGATTTAAAGCATCAAGGTTTACAATTGCCAATTCTTTACGGTGAATATTTGTAAAGCCGCGTTTAGGCAACCGTTGAAATAATGGCATTTGACCACCTTCAAAACCAACGCGGGTATTACCGCCTGAACGTGCTTTTTGTCCTTTGTGTCCTCTGCCAGATGTTTTACCATTTCCAGATGACATTCCGCGGCCTACGCGATTGCGCTTTTTACGGTTTCCTTCTGATGCGTTCAATTCATGAAGTTTCATGCGAGCACCTCCTCTTTACGCTAATGTTTAATTATACTTCTTTAACCGTTATGAGATGGGATACTTTATTAACCAAACCGCGAACGGCTGGAGTATCTTCACGAACAACGGATTGATGGATTTTTTTAAGTCCTAGTGTTTGAACAGTTTGGCGTTGCGATTCTGTTCTGCCAATAACACTGCGCGTGAGGGTGATTTCTAATTGTTTAGACATAATATTTCCCTCCTTATCCTAACAGTTCTTCTACAGACTTTCCGCGCAGTTTTGCAACTTCTTCCGCGCGCTTCAAGTTTGTCAGTCCGTTTAATGTTGCACGAATCATGTTAATCGGTGTGTTTGAACCAAGCGATTTTGTCAGAATGTCGCCGACACCTGCAAGTTCGAGGATCGCACGAACAGGTCCGCCGGAAATAACCCCTGTACCTTCTGCAGCTGGTTTCATCAATACATTACCAGAACCGAATTGTCCATGAATTTCATGCGGAATAGTCGTTCCAACAATTGGTACTGTAATCAGGTTTTTCTTTGCATCGTCAACCGCTTTTTTAATTGCTTCTGGTACTTCCTTAGACTTTCCGGTTCCAAAGCCTACGTGACCATTTTTATCTCCCACAACAACAAGTGCAGCAAAGCGGAAATTACGTCCACCTTTTACAACTTTTGCAACACGGTTAATCGCAACAACGCGTTCTTCAAGATCTAATTTGTTCGGATCAATGCTAGTATGCATCTGTGTCCCTCCTTTATCTATCGATTAAAATTCAAGACCTGCCTCACGGGCTGCATCTGCCAATGCTTTTACACGTCCATGATAAAGGTAGCCTCCACGGTCAAATACTACCAATTTGTAACCTTTATCCTGGGCACGTTTAGCAACCAACTTTCCTACTTCGACAGCTGCATCAACGTTAGCGCCGGACTGAACGTCAATTCCATTGTCTTTTGTTGAGGCGCTTGCCAATGTTACACCTTCAACATCATTAATCAATTGTGCATAAATGTGTTTATTTGAGCGGTACACATTGAGACGTGGGCGTTCCGGTGTTCCGGTAACATTCTTGCGAACACGCGTATGTCTTCTTTTGCGTACAGCATTTTTGTCAGGCTTTGTGATCATCTAGGTCACTCCTTTCTGCTCCCTAACTAACCTTACTTAGCAGTTTTACCTTCTTTTTGTCGTACACGCTCGCCTTCGTAACGAATACCTTTTCCTTTATAAGGCTCAGGCGGTCTGATAGCCCGGATGTTTGCAGCAACTGCGCCAACCAGCTCTTTATTAATACCTTTTACGATGATTTGTGTGTTTTTAGGAACATCAATTTCGATACCTTCGATCGGATCCAGTTCCACCGGGTGTGAATATCCTGCGTTAACCACTACCTTGTCACCCTGTTTTAGCGCACGGTAACCTACACCATTGATTTCAAGGTTTTTTTCAAAACCTTTATGCACCCCTTCAACCATATTACCGATCAGGCTGCGGGTGGTCCCATGCAATGCACGATGTTCTTTGTGCTCACTTGGACGTTCAACAGTAAGAACATTCCCTTCGATAACCACTTTCATATCTTCATGAAGGTCTCTTGTCAGTTCACCTTTTGGACCTTTTACTGTAATTGTAGTTCCGTCCAATTTAATTTCAACGCCCTCTGGAATTTCAATTGGTTTAAGTCCTATACGAGACATTTCGTACACCTCCTTGTCTTTAGATGTTTCTTACCAAACATATGCCAGTACTTCGCCACCAACAGCTTGTGTACGTGCTTCTTTATCAGAAAGCACACCGTTTGATGTGGATACAATAGCAATTCCCAAACCGTTCAGCACACGCGGTACCTCGTCAGCTTTTGCGTATACCCGCAAGCCCGGTTTACTGATGCGCTTAATGCCTGTAATTACGCGTGCCTTTTTAACGCCGTATTTAAGGAAAATGCGCAGAACACCTTGCTTGTTATCCTCAATGAATTCATAATCGCGGACAAAGCCTTCGCGCTTAAGGATATCGGCGATTTCCTTTTTTATCTTGGAAGCCGGAAGTTCCAGCTTATCATGACCTGCCATATTAGCATTTCGAATACGGGTCAGCATATCTGCGATTGGATCTGTCATAACCATTACATATTACCTCCTTCCCTAATCGGGGGTTTACCAGCTTGCTTTTTTGACACCAGGAATTTGACCTTTATAGGCAAGTTCACGGAAACAAATACGGCAAAGTTTAAATTTACGGATTACTGAATGCGGTCGGCCACATCGTTCACAGCGTGTATATTCACGTACTTTAAATTTCTGTGGGCGTTGTTGTTTCGCAATCATTGATTTTTTAGCCACAATTTTCCCTCCTTATATTGCTCTCAGCTTACTTCTGGAAAGGCATGCCTAACTGAGCCAACAATTCACGTGCTTCTTCATCAGTATTGGAAGTTGTTACAATGACAATGTCCATACCACGCACTTTACTTACTTTATCATAGTTAATTTCCGGGAAAATCAGTTGTTCTTTAACACCAAGCGTATAATTACCCCGGCCATCAAAAGCTTTTTTGGAAATACCACGGAAATCACGCACACGCGGAAGCGAAACTGCAATTAACTTTTGCAAGAACTCGTACATGCGCTCGCCACGCAGTGTTACTTTCGCCCCGATAGGCATTCCTTCACGCAAACGGAATCCAGCAATTGATTTTTTAGCACGGGTTACCATAGGCTTTTGTCCGGAAATTAATGATAGCTCTTCAACAGCATTATCCAATGCTTTTGAGTTCTGAACGGCATCACCAACACCCATGTTAATTACTATTTTTTCAACATCAGGTACTTGCATAACAGATTCATAATTAAATTTGCTCATCATTGATGGTAGTATATCTTCACGATACTTTTGTTTAAGTTCATTCATCATGTCGCCCTCCTTTCACCTGCGAACTATTTATCTACTGCTTCACCGGATTTTTTAGCGATGCGGACTTTCTTTCCGTCATTATCCTGATAGCCAACACGAGTTGGTTCGCCGGATTTCGGATCTATCAGCATTACATTAGAAACGTGGATAGGAGCCTCCTGATTGAGGATGCCACCCTGCGGGTTATCCTGAGACGGTTTTGCGTGCTTTTTGGTCATGTTGATGCCTTCAACCAAAACACGGTCCTTCTTCGGATAAGCTTCTAAAATAGTGCCGTCTTTACCGCGGTCTTTACCGGAAATAACTTTTACTTTATCACCTTTTTTTACATGCATGCTTTACGCACCTCCTTGACAAGGCTTTACTTTTCGCTTTATAAAACTTCTGGAGCTAGAGATACGATTTTCATGAATTTTGCATCGCGCAATTCACGTGCAACCGGTCCGAAGATACGAGTTCCTCTTGGACTTTTGTCGTCACGAATAATTACGGCAGCATTTTCATCAAAACGAATATATGACCCATCTTTACGGCGCATTCCTGACTTGGAACGAACGATAACAGCTTTAACAACTTCACCTTTTTTAACAACGCCACCTGGTGTTGCATGTTTAACCGTACAAACAATTACATCACCTATATTGGCTGTTTTCCGTCCGGATCCGCCTAATACTTTAACCGTTAAAACTTCTCTTGCACCAGAGTTATCTGCAACTTTTAAACGGGTTTCTTGTTGAATCATACGCTTGAGACCTCCCTTCGGATACCTTCCGAGCGAACTTTAATTATATAATTACCGCTTCTTCAACGATTTCAATCAGACGGAAACGTTTTGTGGCAGACAGCGGACGAGTTTCCATAATAGAAACAATATCACCAGTTTTTGCCTGGTTATTTTCATCATGTGTTTTAAACTTCTTGGAATACTTAACACGTTTGCCATACAGTTTATGAAACTTATATGTCTCAACCAGAACAGTTATTGTTTTATCCATTTTATCTGATACGACACGGCCTGTGTATACTTTGCGATCATTACGCTCAGTCATTTGAGGGTGACCTCCTCTCTTCAATTAATTACGCTAGTTCACGTTGACGCACAACAGTTTTCATTCGGGCAATAGACTTCTTTACTTCACGAATACGTGCAGTGTTTTCCAATTGGCCGGTTGCAAGCTGAAAGCGTAAATTAAAAAGTTCTTCTTTTAACGATTTAACTTTTTGTTCAATTTCGGCAGTGGTTAGTTCTCTAATTTCATTAGCCTTCATTGATTTCACCACCAATTTCTTCACGTTTTACAAATTTAGTTTTAATCGGCAGTTTGTGAGAAGCAAGACGCAATGCTTCACGAGCTACTTCTTCTTCAACACCTGCGATTTCAAACATAATTTTCCCGGGTTTTACAACTGCAACCCATCCTTCAGGAGCACCTTTACCGGAACCCATCCGTACTTCAAGGGGCTTTGCAGTGTATGGCTTATCAGGGAATATTTTAATCCAAACTTTACCGCCACGTTTCATGTAACGAGTCATTGCAATACGGGCAGCCTCTATTTGACGGCTTGTAATCCAGGAAGCATCAATTGCTTGCAGGCCATACTCACCGAAGGCAACTGAAGTGCCACCTTTTGCACGTCCTTTCATTTTACCACGATGCTGTTTACGAAATTTTACGCGTTTTGGCATTAACATAATGCATTTCCCCCTTCCTTAATTATTTGATTTAGTTGGAAGGACTTCTCCACGATAGATCCATACTTTGACACCGAGCTTACCGTAAGTAGTGTCAGCTTCAGCAGTGCCGTAATCAATATCAGCACGCAAAGTATGAAGTGGTACTGTTCCTTCACTGTAATGTTCCGCACGAGCAATATCGGCACCACCGAGACGTCCGGATACTTGTGTTTTAATTCCTTTTGCTCCAGCTCGCATTGCGCGTTGAATGGTTTGCTTTTGAGCACGTCGGAATGAAATTCGATTTTCCAGCTGACGAGCAATGTTATCTGCAACAAGTGTTGCATTCAAGTCAACTTTCTTAATTTCCATGATGTTTATATGAACCCGCTTGCCTGTCAGGCTGTTTAATGATTTACGCAGCGCTTCAACTTCAGAACCGCCCTTACCAATAACCATTCCAGGTTTACCAGTGTGAATCGTGATATTTACGCGGTTTGCCGCACGTTCAATCTCGATCGAAGAAACAGCAGCAATGCGCAAGCGATTTTCAAGATATTCTCTGATCTTAATATCTTCATGCAGTAAGTCTGCATAGTCTTTGCCAGCATACCATTTTGACTCCCAGCCATTAATGACACCGACACGAAGACCGTTAGGATTTACTTTTTGACCCACTGACTATCCCTCCTTCTTTTCAGTTACAACCACTGTAACGTGGCTTGTGCGTTTATTGATTTTACTTGCGCGTCCTTGTGCACGCGGACGAAAACGTTTCAATGTAGCACCTTCGTTAACGAATGCTTCGGAAATCACCAGGTTATCCGGCTCCATTTCATAGTTGTGTTCTGCATTTGCAATTGCAGAGTTCAAAACCTTTTCAACAACCGGAGAAGCACCACGTTGTGTATGACGTAGGATTGCTACCGCTTCACCAACTTCTTTTCCTCGAATCAAATCTATGACTAAACGAACTTTACGAGGAGCAATTCGAACTGATTTAGCAACGGCCTTTGCTTGCATGTGGAGTGCCTCCTCTCATTAGCGTTTTGTTTTCTTATCATCGCCAGAATGCCCTTTAAACGTACGGCTTGGCGCAAATTCACCCAGTTTGTGTCCGACCATATCCTCTGTTACGTAGACGGGCACATGTTTGCGTCCATCATAAACAGCGATTGTATGACCGACAAAAGATGGGAAAATTGTTGAACGACGGGACCAAGTTTTTACAACTTGCTTTTTATCAGTATCATTCAGGTTATCAATCTTTTTCAATAGATGGTCATCTGCAAAAGGTCCTTTTTTTAAGCTGCGACCCATGGATAAACCTCCTTTCGTAATCAAACGGCGAAATCCATTCCTCGCCGTCCTATCCGTTTATTTTTTGCGCTTACGAACGATAAATTTATCTGTAGGTTTGTTCCGCTGCCGAGTCTTGTAACCAAGCGTCGGTTTGCCCCAAGGTGACATTGGTGATTTACGGCCGATTGGCGCGCGTCCTTCACCACCACCATGCGGGTGATCGTTAGGGTTCATAACAGAACCACGTACAGTCGGGCGCTTGCCTAGCCATCTGGAACGGCCGGCTTTACCAACACTGATAAGTTCATGCTCAATATTACCTACCTGACCAACAGTTGCACGGCACGTTGACAGAATCAGACGAACTTCACCCGAAGACAAACGAACCAATGTATATTTCCCTTCACGGCCAAGAACCTGAGCTTCTGCACCCGCTGAACGTGCGATTTGACCGCCGCGTCCCGGTTTCATTTCAATGTTATGAATGATTGTACCCACTGGGATATCTTTAAGCTGCAGAGCATTCCCGAGTTTAATATCGGCATTTTCTCCGGATTCTATTTTTTGTCCTACTTTAATCCCTTTCGGCGCCAGAATATAGCGTTTTTCACCATCTGCATAGTGAATTAGCGCAATGTTTGCTGAGCGGTTCGGATCGTATTCGATTGTAGCAACGCTTCCTGGTATACCATCTTTATCGCGCTTAAAGTCGATGATACGATATTGACGCTTGTGACCGCCGCCCTGATGACGAGTCGTTAATTTACCTTGGTTGTTACGACCACCGCGTTTATACAACGGACTTAACAGGGATCTTTCCGGAGTATCTGTAGTGATCTCTGCAAAATCAGACGTTGACATGAAACGTCTTCCGTTTGAGGTCGGTTTGAATTTTTTAATCGCCATCTTTTTCCCTCCTTCACTCTTTTATAATTTACGCTTCAAAGAAGTCCAGTTCTTTACTGTCTTCTGATAACTGTACAATAGCTTTTTTGCGATCTGAACGGTAACCGCCGTAACGGCCCATCCGCTTAAACTTACCTTTAAGATTCATTGTGTTGACTTTTACCACATTCACACCAAAAACCAGCTCAACTGCATCTTTAATTTCTGTTTTATTGGCTTTCGGTTCCACTTCAAACGTATATTTTTTTTCCGCCATTAAATCAGCAGTATTCTCTGTAATGACAGGGCGCTTTATAATATCACGTGAATCTTTCATTATGCAAGCACCTCCCCTGCTTTTTCAGCTGCTTCTTTTGTGATGATCAGCTTGTCATGCGTTAACAAATCAAGTACGTTCAGTTCTGTTACCGTAAGCACTTTTACGTTTTGCAGATTATTTGCTGAACGGTTAACTGTTTCATCATTTTCAGCAGTTACAACCAGTGCTTTGGAATCCACTTTAAGTGCTTCCAGCATCTTCACAACTTCTTTTGTTTTTGGAGCATCAATTGAAATACTTTCCAATACTACTGCATCCTCTTCTTTAAGTTTGGAAGAAAGTGCAGATTTAAGTGCAAGCCGACGAACTTTTTTCGGCAATTTATAGCTGTACGTGCGTGGAGTAGGTCCAAACACAGTTCCGCCACCTACCCATTGCGGTGAACGGGTTGAACCCTGTCTTGCACGGCCGGTTCCTTTTTGACGCCAAGGTTTAGCTCCACCGCCTCTAACCTCTGCACGGTTTTTCACGGCATGTGTGCCCTGACGTAATGATGCGCGCTGCATCAGCACTGCTTCATTCATAGCGTGCGTATGTGGTTCAATGCCAAAAACGGAATCGTTCAATTCCACGTCGCCAGCTTGAGATCCATCTTGTTTAAATAGTGCTACTTTAGGCATGACATATCCTCCCTTCGTATAAATGATTAGTTAGCCTTTAATGCACTCGTGATTTTCACAAATGATTTCTTTGCACCAGGAATATTACCTTTAATCAAAAGCAGATTACGTTCGTTGTCCACCTTTACTATTTCAAGGTTTTGATTGGTAATTTGCTTTCCGCCCGTTTGTCCCGGTAATTTCGTACCTTTAAAGACACGCGCCGGGTCAGCTGCCATACCGATTGCACCTGGTCCTCTGTGAAAGTGGGAACCATGGGTTTTCGGACCACGTTGCTGATTGTGGCGCTTGATTGCACCCTGGAATCCTTTCCCTTTTGAAGTTCCGGTTGCATCCACCAAATCGCCAACCTGAAAAACATCAACGCTTAATTCTTGACCTACTTCATATTCATCAAGATTCGCGTTACGGATTTCACGAACGTAGCGCTTAGGGGCTGTGTTTGCTTTATCAGCATGACCTTTTTCCGCTTTGTTTGCACGTGATTCCTTTTCATCAGCAAAACCGATCTGTATAGCTTCATAGCCATCATTTTCTAATGACTTTTTCTGTAATACTACGTTTGGCTCAGCCTGAACAACCGTTACCGGTACAAGTTCTCCTTCATCGGAGAAAAGCTGAGTCATGCCGATTTTACGACCTAAGATTCCTTTCGCCATCCGTTACACCTCCTATATTAGTACATTAATTTATAATTTGATTTCAATATCCACACCTGATGGCAAGTCGAGTCTCATTAGCGAGTCAACTGTTTGTGGTGTTGGATTGACAATATCGATTAAGCGTTTATGAGTACGCATTTCAAATTGTTCGCGTGCGTCTTTGTATTTGTGCACTGCACGCAGAACAGTGTATACTGAACGCTCTGTAGGCAACGGAATCGGTCCGGATACACCTGCACCTGAACGTTTAGCCGTATCTACAATTTTTTCAGCAGACTGATCTAAAATACGGTGGTCATACGCTTTTAATCGAATCCTAATCTTTTCTTTTGCCATTATTTTCCCTCCTTTTCGCCCATTTTATAATAGACATTCTCCGTGAAAATTTCTTAACCACCCGCCATGGCAAAGGGGCCGGGTGTGTCAACAACCTTTCACTTCATCGCCTTTGTGACCAACATTCATATTATATAGATAAAATGCGGTCAATGCAACCATTTCTAATAAAAAACTTTTAGATTGCACATCTATGTATTATACAAACTAATTACATGGAATGCAAGGGATTATAGTGAAATTTTGCATGAAATTTGTTGATTTTTAAATTGAGGCAGGTTTTGGACTGCGCATATGTATTCCTGTACCAAAAATTTCGTTGCAGGAAAGTCTTTCTCTTCATTTGAATTGTGAAGTTCCAGCACTTGAATTATGAACTTCTAACACTAAAATGAGAACTTCTAGCACCTAATTTGTGAACTTCTAGCACTCTCAATGAATTCTCTAACACTTTGCTCAAAATAGCCGATTCCGGACGCCCTGATAAGCATAAAAACAGGCAGCGTCGTCACGCTGCCTGTTTTCTTTAGCTAGCTAGCTGATTGCTCTATTACTTCTGAATGGTAGTTACAACGCCGGATCCAACAGTACGTCCGCCTTCACGGATAGAGAAACGGGTACCGTCTTCGATAGCGATTGGTGAAATCAGTTCCACTGCCATTTCGATGTTATCTCCTGGCATTACCATTTCAACGCCTTCTGGAAGTGTAATAACACCAGTAACGTCTGTAGTACGGAAATAGAACTGTGGACGATAGTTTGCAAAAAATGGTGTATGACGTCCACCTTCTTCTTTTGACAATACATAAACTTCAGCCTTGAAGTTAGTGTGTGGTGTAATTGAACCAGGCTTAGCCAATACTTGACCACGGTTGATGTCATCGCGTGATACACCGCGAAGCAGTGCACCAATGTTGTCACCTGCTTCAGCATAGTCAAGAAGCTTACGGAACATTTCCACACCAGTAACAGTTGTTTTAGAAGCTTTCTCAGCAAGACCGATAACTTCTACTTCGTCACCAACTTTAACAGATCCGCGCTCAACACGGCCAGTTGCCACTGTACCACGGCCAGTGATTGAGAATACGTCCTCAACAGGCATCATGAATGGCTTGTCATGGTCACGTTCCGGAGTTGGAATGTACTCATCAACAGCAGACATCAATTCAAAGATTTTTTCTTCATAGTCTGCATCGCCTTCAAGAGCTTTCAGTGCAGAACCTTTAACAACTGGTACATCATCACCAGGGAAGTCATACTCAGTCAACAGATCGCGAACTTCCATTTCAACAAGTTCAAGAAGTTCTTCGTCGTCTACCATGTCACATTTGTTAAGGAATACCACGATTGCAGGAACCCCAACGTTACGTGACAGAAGGATGTGCTCACGAGTTTGCGGCATTGGACCATCAGCAGCAGACACTACCAGGATAGCTCCATCCATTTGTGCTGCACCAGTGATCATGTTTTTAACATAGTCAGCGTGTCCCGGGCAGTCAACGTGAGCATAGTGACGAGTGTCCGTTTCATACTCAACGTGGGAAGTTGCAATTGTAATTCCACGTTCTTTTTCTTCCGGAGCGCCGTCAATTTGGTCATAAGCCATTGCGGTACCTTTACCGGATTTTTTGTGCAATGTAGCAGTGATTGCAGCAGTTAAAGTAGTTTTACCATGGTCAACGTGTCCAATTGTTCCAATGTTTACGTGACTTTTTGAGCGATCGAACTTTTCTTTAGCCATTTATAGTTTCCTCCTTTAAATAAATACAAGTAATTTATTATTTTTAGAATAATTGTCTGCCTTCAATAAAAGTTATACTTCAGAATGAAGAAAAAATCAATTATTCTCCGGCATTTTTCTTAATTATTTCTTCTGAAATGCTCTTCGGTACCTCTTCATAGTGATCAAAATGCATCGTATATTGCCCGCGTCCCTGCGTGTTTGAACGCAATACCGTCGCATAGCCGAACATTTCCGAAAGCGGAACAAATGCTTTAATAACCTGTGCTGGACCACGTGCTTCCATACCTTCCACACGTCCGCGGCGTGATGTGACATCACCCATGATGTCGCCCATGTATTCTTCAGGAATAACAATTTCCACTCGTTCCATTGGCTCAAGCAATACCGCTTGACATTTTTCTTTGGCAGCTTTCAATGCCATTGATCCGGCAATTTTAAAGGCCATTTCGTTTGAGTCAACATCATGATAGCTTCCATCATAAACAGTTGCTTTGAAATCAATCAGTGGGTAACCGGCCAATACACCATTTTCTGCTGATTCAACTATACCCGCTTCAACAGATGGAATGTATTCACGCGGAATAACACCACCAGTAATTTTATTTACAAATTCAAAGCCCGCACCTTCTTCGTTTGGCTCAAATTTAACCCAGGCATGACCGTATTGTCCACGTCCACCTGACTGCTTTATAAATTTACCTTCCACTTCAGCAGAGGCGCGGAATGTCTCACGGTATGCAACCTGTGGAGCACCAACATTTGCTTCAACTTTAAATTCGGCCTTCAAACGGTTAACAATGACATCAAGGTGAAGTTCACCCATCCCGGAAATGATCGTTTGACCAGTCTCCACATTTGTTTCCGTTTTGAAAGTCGGGTCTTCTTCTGCAAGTTTACCCAATGCAATAGCCATTTTATCCTGGTCAGCTTTTGTTTTAGGTTCAATTGCAACAGAGATAACCGGATCAGGGAACTCCATGGACTCCAGAACTACGAGATCTTTCTCGCCACAAAGTGTATCCCCTGTAGATGTATCTTTCAAACCAACAGCAGCTGCAATTTCACCGGAGTAAACCGTTTTGATTTCCTCACGTGAATTAGCGTGCATCTGCAGAATACGACCGACACGTTCACGCTTATCTTTAACAGAGTTCTTAACATATGAGCCGGAATCCAATGTACCGGAATATACGCGGAAGAAAGTCAGCTTCCCAACATACGGGTCAGTCATAACCTTAAATGCCAGTGCCGAGAAAGGTGCTTTGTCATCCGCCGGACGGGTTGTCTCTTCCTCTGTCCCCGGAACGATACCTTCAATTGGAGGCACGTCAGTTGGTGCAGGAAGATAATCAATAACACCATCAAGAACTAATTGTACACCTTTGTTTTTGAATGCTGATCCACCGAATACCGGATAGAATTCAACATTCAATGTCGCTGTACGAATTGCCTGCTTCAGTTCCTCTTCAGAGATTTCCTCTCCTTCAAGATACTTCATCATCAGGTCTTCGTCCAGCTCAGCTACTGCTTCAACAAGACTGGCACGCAATTCTTCGGCCTTATCTTTGTATTCATCCGGGATTTCACGAGCTTCAGCCCGAGTGCCCAGATCATCTTCATAATAGAAAGCTTTCATCGAAATCAGGTCAATGATACCTTCGAAATTATCTTCAGCACCGATTGGCAGTTGAACAGCATGTGCATTGGCACCTAAACGTTCTTTCAGTGTATTAGTTGAATAAAGGAAGTCTGCACCGACTTTATCCATCTTGTTTATAAAAACAATTCTTGGTACACCGTATGTTGTCGCCTGACGCCATACAGTTTCGGTTTGCGGTTCCACACCCGATTGAGCATCAAGCACTGTTACCGCACCATCAAGTACACGCAGCGAACGCTCAACTTCAACAGTGAAGTCCACGTGTCCCGGTGTATCGATGATGTTTATACGATGGTTTTTCCATTGAGCAGTTGTTGCTGCGGAAGTGATCGTGATTCCGCGTTCCTGCTCCTGCTCCATCCAGTCCATCTGTGATGCACCTTCATGAGTTTCACCAATTTTATGAATACGTCCTGTGTAGAAAAGAATACGCTCAGTAGTAGTGGTTTTACCTGCGTCAATATGCGCCATAATACCAATATTACGCGTCTTTTCCAAGGAGAACTCTCTAGGCATGTATTCTTCTCCTTCCTGTTATTTGCTATATTTGGTTTTTTACCAGCGATAGTGAGCAAATGCTTTGTTTGCTTCGGCCATCTTGTGCAGTTCTTCGCGTTTTTTAACGGATGCGCCGGTGTTATTGGAAGCATCCAGAATTTCATTAGCAAGACGCTCTTCCATTGTCTTTTCGCCTCGCAGGCGGGAATAATTAACAACATAGCGCAAGCCTAATGCCTGGCGACGTTCCGGGCGCACTTCCATTGGTACCTGGTAGTTTGAACCACCGACACGGCGAGCTCGCACTTCAAGTACCGGCATAACGTTTTTCATTGCCTGTTCAAAAACTTCCATTGCATTCTGTCCGCTTCTCTCGGCTACAAGTTCAAATGCATTGTATAGGATTTTTTGAGCTTTACCCCTTTTACCATCAATCATAATCTGGTTGATCAATCGAGTTACTAATTTTGATTTATAAAGCGGATCCGGCAAGACATCGCGTTTAGGTACTGGTCCTTTACGTGGCATATGTCCCCCTCCTTTCCCTGAAGTTGATAGTCAATTTATTTCTTTTTAGGTTTTTTGGTTCCGTATTTGGAACGGCCTTGCATACGTCCTTCAACTCCGGCAGTATCAAGTGCTCCGCGCACGATATGATAACGTACCCCTGGAAGGTCCTTAACACGGCCACCACGAAGCAATACTACACTGTGCTCCTGCAGGTTGTGACCAATACCTGGAATGTATGCTGTTACTTCCATGTTGTTGGACAAACGAACACGTGCATATTTACGCAGTGCAGAGTTTGGTTTCTTCGGTGTCAGTGTGCCGACACGAGTACACACTCCGCGTTTTTGTGGTGAGTTCTGGTTTGTGAATTTCTTTTTGAAGCTGTTATACCCTCTGTTAAGTGCAGGAGAGTCATACTTCTTTGGTTTATTCACCCGGCCTTTACGTACCAGTTGATTAATAGTAGGCATTATATTTTCCTCCCTTCCTGTTATGGTTTTCTGTTAATACAGCATCCACCTGTTCGCGTTTTGTCGTCCCACATATCCAGGTGGTTCATCTTTGAGTAAAAAACAAAGCCTTCGCGTCAAAAGAACGCCAAAACCTTTATTGTCTTACTGCTGCTGCAGATGCTCCGACATCGATGCCGCATGCTTCCCCCAACCTTTTCATTGAGTCAACGCGCTTGCAAGAAACATTCATTTCATCGGCTAAAAGTTCTATCTTTTCCGTGATATGGTGATCAGCATCATCAGCAATAAACACTTCGCTAACTTGACCATTCCTTATAGCTTTAAGCGTTTGTTTCGTTCCGATTATTAAGTTGGATTTAACTTGAGCTACTTTTTCATAAGACATCCTCATATCCTCCAAAGTAACAAGCATAATCGGAAGCACCTTGATTATATTACCATTCTCGTTTTTTAATGTCAACTTAAATTTTTGGTATTTTTTTGTGCTCCCGATTTATTAACTTGTCATCGAAAATGATTATTGCACCGCTTCTGTTTCTTCGGCTGCTTCAACATTTTCCTCTATCTCATCTGTAGATGGTCTGATTTTACGATAACGGTTAATTCCAGTACCAGCCGGAACTAATTTACCGATAATAACATTTTCTTTCAGACCAAGCAGTTCATCCCGCTTTCCTTTGATAGCTGCATCTGTCAGGACACGAGTCGTTTCCTGGAAGGATGCGGCTGACAGGAATGAGTCGGTTTCAAGTGATGCCTTCGTGATACCAAGCAATACCGGTTTTCCGACTGCAGGTTCTTTCCCTTCCTGTAAGACAGGTGTATTGGCATCCTTGAATTGGTGAATTTCAAGCAATGATCCTGGTAGTACATTCGTTTCTCCTGATTCGATAACACGGATCTTACGAAGCATTTGCCGTACCATAACTTCAACGTGTTTGTCACCAATTTCAACACCCTGCATACGGTAAACGCGTTGAACTTCCATAAGCAGATAATCCTGCACGCCTTCTACGCCCTGAACGCGAAGGAGTTCTTTCGGATCGACTGAACCCTCGGTAAGTTCTTCACCCGCGATTACTTCATCACCAGCTGAAACTTTCATGCGAGCATTATATGGAACAGCATAGGAGCGCTGTTCTACATCTCCCTGGACAACTATCTCCTGTTTATCCTTCACTTCTTTAATTTCATGAATGGTTCCATGAATTTCACTGATAACAGCTTGCCCTTTAGGGTTACGCGCTTCAAACAGTTCCTGGATACGCGGCAGCCCCTGTGTAATATCGTCTCCTGCAACACCGCCTGTGTGGAATGTACGCATTGTCAACTGTGTACCAGGTTCACCGATAGATTGTGCTGCAATAATTCCTACCGCTTCACCAACTTCCACTTCATCACCTGTTGCAAGGTTACGTCCATAACATTTCTGGCAGACACCATGTTTTGTATTACATGTAAATGCCGAGCGGATTGTTACCTGTTCAATTCCTGCTTCAACGACTTGTTTTGCCTGATCTTCTGAAATGACAGTGTCATTTTCAACGATGACCTCACCCGTTTCTGGATGCTTAACATCCTGAAACGCAGTCCGGCCGATAAGCCGGTCAATTAATGGCTCGATGAGTTCTGTGCCATCTGTCAATGCTGAAACAGTCAATCCGCGATCAGTTCCACAATCGTCTTCTCGGATAATGACATCCTGCGCCACATCGACCAGTCGGCGGGTCAAATAGCCAGAGTCCGCTGTTTTTAGCGCTGTGTCAGCAAGTCCTTTACGGGCACCGTGTGTGGAAATAAAGTATTCCAATACGGTTAGTCCTTCGCGGAAGCTCGATTTAATCGGCAGTTCCATAATTTCACCGGCCGGGTTGGCCATCAGACCACGCATACCGGCAAGCTGTGTAAAGTTGGATGCGTTACCTCGAGCGCCCGAATCACTCATCATGAAAATCGGATTCCGCTTATCAAGGGATCCCATCAGTTTTTCCTGGATCGTGTCTTTCGCCTGTGACCAGATCGCAATAACACGGTCATAGCGTTCCTCATCGGTAATTAAACCGCGGCGGAATTGTTTCAGTACTTTATCAACTTTTTCCTGAGCTTCTTCAAGCACAGTTTCTTTCTCTGCCAATACAACAATGTCAGAAACGCCAACTGTCAGCCCAGCCTTGGTTGAATAACTGAAACCTAAATCTTTCATCCGGTCAAGCATTTTGGAAGTCTCACTGATTTTGAACCGTTTAAATACTTCAGCGATGATATCTCCAAGAATACCTTTTTTAAACGGAGCGATACCCTCCCGCTTTTCAATCTCTTCTTTAACGTTTGTGCCCTGTTCAACAAAATATTTCCCCGGTGTCTTAACTTCCAGGTTGTCATTTGTCGGTTCATTGATATACGGAAACGATTCTGGCAATATTTCATTAAAAATCAGTTTTCCGACAGTAGTCAGCAGCAGCTGATTATTTTGTTCTTTAGTAAATGACCTTTTGTTAAGGCTTGACGCCTGAACAGCAATTCTTGAATGCAGATGCACATAACCATTCTGATAGGCCATCAATGCTTCATTAATATCTTTGAAAATACTGCCTTCTCCTGCAGCACCTTCACGTTCAAGCGTGAGGTAATAGTTACCAAGCACCATATCCTGCGATGGTGTAACAACCGGTTTACCATCTTTCGGGTTCAGGATATTTTGCGCAGCCAGCATAAGGATACGTGCTTCCGCTTGCGCTTCTGCAGATAATGGTACGTGCACCGCCATCTGGTCGCCATCAAAATCGGCGTTATACGCTGTACAAACCAGTGGATGCAGCCGGATCGCGCGACCTTCCACCAACACCGGTTCAAACGACTGAATACCAAGCCGGTGCAATGTTGGGGCGCGGTTAAGCATAACCGGATGTTCCTTGATTACTTCTTCGAGCACATCCCATACTTCCGGGTGTACACGTTCGATTTTGCGTTTGGCTGATTTGATGTTATGTGCAAAGCCTTTTTCAACCAGTTCCTTCATAATAAATGGCTTAAATAACTCAAGTGCCATTTCTTTCGGCAGCCCGCACTGATACATTTTCAGGCTTGGTCCGACAACGATTACGGAACGACCTGAGTAGTCAACGCGTTTTCCAAGCAGATTCTGGCGGAAACGCCCTTGTTTACCTTTCAGCATGTGTGAAAGAGATTTAAGCGGACGATTACCCGGTCCGGTAACTGGCCGGCCACGGCGTCCATTATCAATTAATGCGTCAACTGCTTCCTGCAGCATACGTTTTTCATTTTGAACGATGATGCTTGGTGCACCAAGGTCCAACAAACGCTTCAGACGATTGTTTCGGTTAATAACCCGACGATAAAGATCGTTCAGGTCTGAAGTGGCAAAACGACCGCCATCCAGCTGTACCATCGGACGGATTTCCGGCGGGATTACCGGTAAGACATCGAGAATCATCCATGATGTTTCATTCCCGGAATGACGAAATGCTTCCAATACTTCCAGCCGCTTAATGGCCCTGGTCCTGCGTTGACCCTGTGCAGTTTTCAGTTCTTCCTGCAGCATATCAACTTCTTTTTCCAAATCAATGTCCTGCAGAAGCTTACGGATTGCTTCGGCACCCATTTGTGCCTTAAACGACTTTCCGTACTTATCATAATAAGCCCGGTATTCCTTCTCGGATAGAAGTTGCTTCTTCTCCAGTGGTGTATCCCCTGATTCCGTAACGATGTACGCAGCAAAATAAATAACTTCTTCCAGCGCACGTGGCGACATATCCAGCACAAGGCCCATACGGCTCGGAATACCTTTAAAATACCAGATATGCGATACCGGAGCAGCCAGCTCGATATGACCCATGCGTTCACGGCGTACCTTCGCCTTCGTTACTTCCACTCCGCAACGATCACAGACAACACCTTTATAACGTACACGTTTATATTTCCCGCAATGACATTCCCAGTCCTTTTGCGGCCCGAAAATACGCTCACAAAACAGACCGTCCTTCTCAGGCTTTAATGTACGATAGTTGATTGTTTCCGGCTTTTTAACCTCGCCGTATGACCAGGAGCGGATTTTTTCAGGTGAAGCCAATCCAATTTTCATATACTCAAAGTTATTTACATCTAGCAAGGGGCCTACCTCCCTTTTAGTGTCCGATTTTCCCAAATGCCAATAATGAAATTTATCATGATGATACTGGCCCCTATATAAAGGGCCAGTCACACTTCATATCTAACCTTCTTCAACTTCCAGATTCAATTTACTTGCGGCCTGTGTTTCCTCTTCCTCCAGTTCACGCATTTCAATTTCTGATTCATCACTGGAAAGCATTTTAACATCCAACCCAAGACTTTGCAGTTCCTTAATCAATACCTTGAATGATTCTGGTACACCAGGTTCCGGAACGTTGTCTCCTTTTACAATGGATTCATATGTTTTCACACGGCCAACAACATCATCAGACTTCACTGTTAAAATTTCCTGCAGTGTATAGGCGGCACCATATGCTTCCAATGCCCAAACTTCCATTTCACCAAAACGCTGACCACCGAATTGCGCCTTACCACCAAGCGGTTGCTGTGTTACAAGTGAGTATGGACCAGTAGAACGCGCGTGCAGCTTATCATCAACCATATGGGCAAGCTTAATCATATAGGATACCCCTACTGAAATACGGTTATCAAATGGTTCGCCTGTTCTTCCGTCATATAATACAGATTTGGCATCTTTAGGCATTCCAGCTTCTTCAAGGGTCTCCCAGACATCCTGTTCATTTGCCCCGTCAAAAACCGGGGTTGCCATATGAAGCCCAAGCTGTCTTGCTGCCATACCCAAGTGCAGTTCAAACACCTGTCCGATATTCATTCGTGATGGCACACCCAATGGGTTAAGCATGATATCGATCGGTGTCCCATCAGGAAGGAAAGGCATATCCTCTTCCGGAAGTATTTTCGAAATAACACCTTTGTTACCATGACGTCCGGCCATTTTGTCGCCTTCCGAAATTTTACGCTTCTGAACGATATAAGCGCGAACCAGCTGATTAACACCCGGAGGCAGCTCATCACCATCTTCACGGTTGAAGATTTTGACGTCAAGTACGATTCCACCTGCACCGTGCGGCACTTTCAGCGACGTGTCACGGACTTCGCGGGCCTTTTCACCAAAGATGGCGTGCAGCAGTCTTTCCTCGGCAGAAAGTTCTGTTACACCTTTAGGAGTTACTTTCCCTACTAAAATATCACCATCTGTTACTTCAGCACCAACACGGATAATTCCCTGTTCATCAAGATTTTTCAGCGCATCTTCACCAACATTCGGAATATCTCTCGTAATCTCCTCAGGTCCAAGTTTAGTATCGCGTGCTTCAGATTCATATTCTTCTATATGGATCGATGTGTACACATCGTCTTTAACCAGACGCTCACTCATGATGATGGCATCCTCGTAGTTATAACCTTCCCAAGTCATGAAACCGGTAAGGACATTTCGACCTAAAGCCAACTCTCCGTCTTCCATGGAAGGACCATCCGCCAAAATCTCGCCTTTGGTTACACGGTCACCCTGGCTTACTATCGGTCGCTGGTTATAGCACGTTCCCTGATTGGAGCGGATATATTTTTGTAATCGGTAACTGTCCAAATCGCCTTTCACTTCATTCCCGTCAACGTTGGAAACCCGACGAACATGGACCGATTTTGCCTCCACTTTTTCAACAATACCTTCGTTGCGGCAAATAATTGAAGCACCGGAGTCTTTACCGGAGACATACTCCATGCCGGTTCCGACGATCGGAGCTTCCGGCTGCATCAATGGAACTGCCTGACGCTGCATGTTTGCGCCCATTAATGCACGGTTGGAGTCATCGTTCTCCAAAAATGGAATACATGCTGTTGCAGCGGAAACCACCTGTTTAGGCGACACGTCCATATAATCCAGTTTTTCGCGCGGAACAACAGTGTTCTCCCCACGGAAACGAGCAATAACTTCATCATCTGTAAAGGTGCCGTCCTCATCCAGTTTAGCGTTAGCCTGTGCAACCACATAATTATCTTCTTCGTCAGCAGTAAGGTAATCAATTTCTGCTGTAACTTTACCAGTCTCCGTATCAACTCGGCGATATGGTGTTTCGATAAATCCAAACTTATTAACTTTCGCGTAACTTGACAGTGAGTTAATCAAGCCGATGTTTGGTCCTTCAGGAGTTTCAATTGGACACATACGCCCGTAGTGAGAATAGTGAACATCCCGAACTTCAAAACCGGCGCGCTCACGAGTTAATCCGCCAGGTCCCAGCGCGGAGAGGCGGCGTTTGTGTGTCAATTCCGCCAGCGGATTTGTCTGATCCATAAACTGGGATAACTGTGAACTACCGAAGAACTCTTTAATCGATGCAATAACCGGTCGGATATTTATCAATTGCTGTGGTGTAATGCTGGAAGTGTCCTGAATGGACATCCGTTCACGCACAACACGCTCCATTCTGGATAACCCGATCCGGAATTGGTTTTGCAGCAATTCGCCGACAGAACGAAGTCTGCGGTTGCCCAAGTGGTCAATATCATCCGTTCCTCCAACCATATGAAGCAGGTTAAAGAAATAGCTGATGGATGAAAGTATATCAGCAGGCATAATGTTCTTAACATCCCAGTCAATACCTGCATTCCCAATTACATTCAAGGCACGTTCACCGCTTGGGTCTGTTGGATCGACAATTTTTATCGACTGAAGCTCAATAGGGTCTTCCAGAACACCTTCAGCAGGCTCTAATACTTTCTCCCCGATTTTATCTTCTTCTTTCTCCAGATATGGAATAACCTTATTAAGCAACTTCCGCTCCAGCTTATCCCCTTTTTGCGCCAGGACTTCTCCGGTTTCCGGATCAACTATCGGCTCCGCAAGCACCTGGTTAAACAGGCGATTTTTGATGTGAAGCTTTTTATTCATTTTATACCGGCCAACATGCGCAAGATCATATCGTTTCGGATCAAAGAACCGCGAAATCAATAAACTTTTTGCATTCTCAACTGTTGGCGGCTCACCCGGACGAAGACGCTCGTAGATTTCAAGCAGCGCTTTCTCTGTTGTCTCGGTATTATCTTTTTCAAGTGTATTTTTAAGGTATTCATTCTCACCGAGAAGATCAATAATTTCCTGGTCGGTACTGAATCCAAGCGCACGCAAAAGCACCGTTACCGGCAGCTTCCGAGTACGGTCAATTCTTACATATGCGACATCTTTGGCGTCTGTCTCCATTTCGAGCCAGGCCCCGCGGTTTGGAATAACAGTTGCAGTTACTCCTCTTTTACCGTTTTTGTCTATCTTTTCGTTATAATAGACACTTGGCGAACGGACAAGCTGCGAAACGATAACACGTTCAGCTCCATTTATGATAAAAGTACCTGTGTCTGTCATTAATGGGAAGTCACCCATGAATACTTCCTGCTCTTTCACTTCACCGGTCTCATTATTGATTAAACGAACCTTGACACGAAGCGGAGCATTATATGTCACGTCCCGATCCTTTGATTCATCTACAGGATACTTTGGTTCTCCCAGACTATAATCGACAAACTCGAGTGATAGGTTACCTGTGAAATCTTCAATAGGAGAAATATCCTTGAACATTTCCCTTAGACCTTCTTCCAGGAACCATTGATAAGAAGCGGTTTGAATTTCGATTAGATTTGGTAATTCCAATACCTCGCTGATACGCGCATAGCTTCTGCGCTGGCGATGACGTCCATACTGAACTAGTTGACCTGCCAACTGCTTCACCCCTCAAATCATGCATTTTTACGGACACTGAATGCCCCTGAAAAAATGACTCATAATATTTATTAAAAAAACATGCTGCTGCAAAAACAGCTGTTTGAATCGTATTAATTTGATGATAAGAAACAACAATAGCACTTGTACTATTGCCTGATTAACATGCCGGGCAAACTTGCAAACGGATTATTACAAGTCATAATCCTGCATCACTTTGCATCGGTTATTACTGTAAAATTTGTAACACCGATTTTCTTACCATGATAAAAGAACTAACTATACATATAATATAAAAATAGAAAAAAGGTTTTCAGAAAAAAACCTTCATTGTGTATTTTGGTGGATTTTACCATTGTCCCCTATTGTCAATGATTTATACGTTTCAACTTATATGAAATTTCCTCTTGACAAAGGAACTCCCATGTTAGCATTTTACTATATTAACACACCTGTATTGTTTGGTCAAACCGTAATGCTTTTTTAACATAAAAGGTCTGCAAACCTATAGTGTTTTGTTGGTAAGTACTACCTTAACGGGAAATTGCTCACCATTTCAATTCTCTTGCAACAGACGGCAGCATTATTGTTTTACTGACACGAACAGAAAATAACCTTTACTTCTTTCGACAACTTCCACATTGCCAAATATGGACTCCAGTTTTGCTTTAGCTGTCGGCGCACCTTGTTTCTTCTGGATGACAACCCATAATTGACCACCTTCCAGCAATGCAGCACCGCTTTCCTCAAACATGGAATGAACGACGCTCTTCCCAGCCCTTATCGGGGGATTTGTTACAATTGCTGCAAACGTACGATTGTCAAGATTCGCCAGCCGATCGCTTTGAACAATTTCAATATTGGAAACATGATTAACTGCAGCATTTTTTTCAGACAATGTTAAAGCCCGTTCGTTAACATCAGCAAGCACGACACTCCTGTCACTGAAACAATCAGCAAGCGGAATACCTATTGAACCATATCCGCATCCGAGATCCAGAAAGTCGCCTGTTATGGATGGGGCTTTAAAATGTTCTATCAGCAGACGGGAGCCAAAATCGACTTCGTTTTTTGAAAAAACGCCGTAGTCGCTGAAAAAAATATAGTCCCTGCCCCGCAGTGAATAGTGCCATTTCGTTGGTGAACTTTTAGATTGAGGTTTTTGTGAAAAGTAATGCTCTGACATTCCAGCACCTACTTTATTTTATATCGTTGGAGTAAAAACACATATAGAGCCCGCCGGTAAACGACGAGCTCTTTATATAAAACTGCAGTTACTTAAGTTCTACAGATGCGCCCACTTCTTCAAGCTGACCTTTGATTTCTTCAGCTTCTTCTTTAGAAACGCCTTCTTTAACTGCTTTAGGAGCATTGTCTACAACGTCCTTAGCATCTTTCAGGCCAAGACCTGTGATTTCGCGAACTGCTTTTACAACTTTAATTTTAGAATCTCCGGCGCTTTCAAGCACAACGTCAAATTCAGTTTGTTCTTCAGCAGCTTCACCGCCGCCACCGCCGCCAGCAACAGCAACCGGTGCTGCAGCAGTTACTCCGAATTCTTCTTCAATTGCTTTTACAAGATCGTTCAATTCCAATACAGACATTTCTTTAATCGTATCAATGATTTGTTCTTTTGTCATGATTTTGTTCCTCCATTTTCATTTTAGTTTTTTATATCCGATACGCTAAGCAGTTTGCTTATGCGCCTTGTTCTTCCTTTTGATCTGCAACAGATTTTGTTGCATAAGCAAAGTTTCGAACTGGAGCCTGCAATACACTAAGCAGCATTGAAACCATGCCATCGTAGTTTGGCAGATCACCAAGCTCATTAATCTGTTCAAGGCTCGCAATTTCACCTTCGATTACGCCGCCTTTAATTTCAAGTGCATCATGTTCCTTAGAGAAACCTTTCAAAATTTTGGCCGGTGCAACCACATCGTCATTACTGAAAGCAATAGCAGTTGGACCTACCAGGTTTTCGGAAAGATCACCCAATTCAACAGAATCCACCGCACGGCGTGTCATTGAGTTTTTGTAAACTTTGAAATCAACTCCTGCTTCACGCAGTTGTTGACGCAGTTCCGTAACTTCTGCAACATCAAGTCCGCGATAATCTACCAGTACGGTTGATTGGCTGTCACGGAACTTGTCGGCAATTGCCTGTACCTGCTGTTGTTTTTGTTCAATGATTTTATTGTTGGCCATTTTTCCACCTCCTGTATTCACATTCATCATACCGGACACACCGGAGAGACTGACATTAAAAGCCAGGCTCCAATGTCAAAATTAAAAGCCCCCATGCAGACATGGGGGCTTTTTCAGACGACACACAAGAAAATCATAACGATTGAACTCATGCGCGTTTATTAAAACACCTCGGCGGGATATTAAGCGATCTCTCGCACCTGCTGTCTGCGGTACAACGTATTTACTTTATAACGAAAATCAGTATACCTGAATCTCACTTGGATGTCAACTGCAAATTAACGGCGGTAGCCTGATGCATCCACTTTAATTCCCGGTCCCATTGTTGACGTAATAGAAGCATTCTTCATATAAAGACCTTTGGAAGCTTGTGGTTTTACTTTCATAAGTGTTTCAGCCATTGCATCAAAGTTTTCTGCCAGCTTCTCATTATCAAATGAAATTTTGCCGATCGGTACATGGATATTTGCAGATTTATCTACACGGTATTCCACTTTACCTGCTTTGATATCTTTAACGGCTTTTTCCACTTCGAATGTTACCGTACCTGTTTTAGGGTTAGGCATTAAACCTTTTGGTCCAAGCACACGGCCAAGCTTACCAACTTCAGCCATCATATCCGGTGTTGCAACAATCACATCAAATTCAAACCATCCCTGGTTGATTTTGTTGATCAGGTCCTGCTCACCAACATAGTCTGCACCGGCAGCTTCAGCTTCGCTCGCCTTGTCGCCTTTTGCAAATACAAGCACCCGCTGCGTTTTACCAGTTCCATGCGGTAAAACCATTGCTCCGCGGATTTGCTGATCTGCTTTCTTCGGGTCAACTCCCAGACGGAAAGCAGCTTCAACCGTTTCATCAAAGTTTGCTTTAGCAGTTTCTTTCAATAAAGCAACTGCTTCTTGTAATTCATATGATTTCGAACGATCAACAAGTTTTGAAACTTCCTGATACCTTTTACTCTTTTTAGCCATTTTGTTTCCTCCTCAGGTTGTGGTTTTAGCGGTAAGACCTCCCACGTATAAAAGCACCCGCTAACCCTGATGCTTTTATAACAGTGAAAAGGCTGCAGGAGCCACCGCTCCTATTCACAGCCATTTCTTCAGTCCTTCAGTATTAGTCTTCAATCGTAATGCCCATGCTGCGTGCAGTTCCTTCAACCATACGCATTGCAGCATCCATATCAGCTGCATTTAAGTCAGGCATTTTGGTTTCCGCAATTTCCTGAACTTTGTCACGCTTAACAGAAGCTACTTTATTACGGTTTGGTTCACCTGAAGCAGTATCAATACCAGCTGCCTTTTTAAGCAACACTGCAGCAGGTGGAGTTTTTGTGATAAATGTAAATGAACGGTCTTCAAATACCGTGATTTCAACCGGAATAATCATACCAGCTTGATCTTGCGTACGTGCGTTAAATTCCTTACAGAATCCCATGATGTTCACACCTGCTTGACCCAATGCCGGTCCTACTGGCGGTGCTGGATTTGCTTTGCCAGCCGGGATCTGCAATTTAACTAACTTAATTACTTTTTTAGCCACGAGACACACCTCCTTAAAGTCCGTGATGTGGTAATAGGGGTGACCCCTCCCACTCATTATTAGCCATTCCCTCCGAAATCTCGGAGACATAAATAACAAAAGAATTTTAGCATGTATTGATAAAATATGCAAGGTTTTGTTGTGAAATTGTCTGTTGTACAACATTCCCTACTTGCTGTCAGACCGCTTGGATTACCTCAAAAAACTATTTTCTCAGTTTAAATCAGGACCATCAAATATATTTTCACTACAACTTCTCAATCTGTGAAAAATCGAGTTCAACCGGGGTTTCGCGGCCGAACATGTTAACATGAACCTTGATTTTCTGCTTGTCAACATCAATATGTTCGATCGTTCCGGTAAAGTTTGCAAATGGTCCATCTGTCACCCGGACATTTTCTTTCAGCTCAAAATCGATTTGTGCAGTCGGTTTGGCAACACCCATTCGTTTCAGTACTGCGTCCGCTTCATCCGGTAAAAGCGGGGTCGGTTTTGATCCATGTCCGCTTGATCCAACAAATCCGGTAACGCCCGGGGTATTGCGCACTACATACCATGAGTCATCGGTCATAACCATTTCTGCCAGTACGTAGCCAGGAAAGAATTTCTTTTTTACGACCTTTTTCTTTCCATTTTTAATTTCGGTCTCTTCTTCTTCAGGGACGATTACGCGAAAGATTTTATCTTCCATCCCCATCGTATCCACACGCTTTTCCAAATTCGTTTTTACTTTGTTCTCGTACCCGGAATACGTATGAATTGCATACCACTTCTTTTCCATTTAGACAGGACAAACAGGTTGTCCTTCCCTCCCTTTTGATCAATTTATACAATGCCACAAACGCAAAAATGAACGTGGCTTTCAGCACAAATCAGATAGTATAGCCGTTATTCGAAAAAAATTTTTTCAGGCAATATTAAAAAACCCGTTAACCCGGGTTTTTAACGAACAATCTATTTATTTTCCATTATAGCATAATTACAGGGCTATTATTCAAAATAAATTCAGAATCTGTGTTATACCAAGATCTATAAGTGCAAAAAATATAGCTACGAATGCAACGGTGGAAATAACAGTAATTGTATAACTTGTCAGTTCGCGGCTTTTGGGCCAGCTGACTTTTTTCATTTCCCTTGATACATTTTTAAAAAACTTAATGAGATTCATACCTGTACCCCCAAATTCTCCCCGAAAAACAGTTATTTTGTTTCGCGATGCACGGTATGCTTTCCGCATGTCCTGCAATATTTGCGAACTTCCAATCGTTCCGGCTGCGCAGCTGTATTTTTACGTGTTGTATAATTTCTGCCTGAACAAATAGAACAAGCCAAAATAACCTTCTTATTCATCCAATCACCCCATTAAGGGTTTTCACTTATATAAATGTAGCATGGTTAGCATATTGTGTCAATGACTTGTCAAATGGTGACTTCGTTTGCTTCGATTAATTGTTCCAGCTTTCGTTTGACACGCTGAAGTGCGTTATCAATGGATTTTTCATGACGCTTTAATTCAACAGAAATCTCCTGATACGTACGGCCATCTAAGTATAAATGCAGTACCTTCTTTTCCAATTCGCTTAATAATTCGGATAATTTCCCTTCCATATGACCCATATTCTCGCGATTAACGAGTAAATCCTGCGGGTCAATGGATTTCGATCCAGCAATCACGTCCAACAATGTCCGGTCGGATTCTTCATCAAAAATTGGCTTGTCCAGTGATACATATGAATTAAGTGGAATGTGTTTTTGTCTTGTAGCGGTTTTGATAGCGGTAATAATCTGCCGGGTGACACATAATTCAGCAAAAGCCCTGAAAGATGAAAGCTTGTCCCCGTCATAGTCACGAATTGCTTTATAAAGCCCGATCATCCCTTCCTGAACGATGTCTTCCTGATCAGCACCAATGATAAAATAGGTTCTGGATTTTGCACGTACAAAACTAAGATACTTTGTTATCAAAAAATCAAGTGCTTGACTGTTTCCCTGATGAATCAACTGAATAACCTCATCATCACCAAGCATTTGCAAACTCTGACTATTTGACTCTATCAGCTTGACACTCACCAAGAATGACCTCCCGCTATGCTGTCAATTTAAAACGTATTATACAGTAAGCGCTTCATTATCGTCAACACGGGTTTTCCGTCAAGTTGGGGAATTTTTAGTTTCCCCGCCGCCATTTTTCAAACTTTTCCAGCACATCCTTTTCCAGTGGTATTTTAATATGCGGACTGCCTTTCTTATGCTCATCTATTTTTATCTCTATCTCCCGTTCAATATCTTTCAACTCAATAAATAGTTCTCTTGCTGATTTTCGCAGTGCTCCGCTTCCGAATATTGTCCGTTGTTCCGCAAAGTCTGAGGTGGCGACATAAACCTGAGTCTGAACATTCTTCAAGTCTTTAACAAGCTTTTCAATACATTCGTCAGCTGTTTCGTTCTCACGTGTAAAAATGATTTCTATTTTGTAGGATTCCCATTTGCTCTCGATCCCCTTCACATAATAAGCATCAAAAACGACAATCACTCTCGCCCCCGAGTATGCCTGATAGTCTGCAAGCAGTTCGATTAAGCGGTCACGCGCCTGTCCGATGTCCTTTTCTTTCAGCCGTTTCAGTTCCTCCCAGTCGCCAATAATATTATATCCATCCACAACGACTATATTATTCATGATTCATTACCAACCGGAAATCTTTTTCGATATACTTCATATAACAACAGACTGCATGCCACGGAAGCATTCAGAGAGGATACATGTCCACTCATTGGAAGGTTTACCGTCCAGTCGCATGATTCTTTAACAAGCCGGCTCATTCCCTTTCCTTCATTTCCGATAACCAATGCAATCGGCAAGCTGCCGTCCAGCACACGATAATCCTCTGACCCTTCTGCCTCAGTGCCAACTACCCAAATATTATGCTTTTTCAATTCCTTAATCGTGCTGGCAACATTGGTAACCCGGGCAACAGGTATATGCTCCAATGCTCCTGCAGCAGTTTTTGCTACAGTTGCAGTCAGGCCGACTGACCGTCTTTTTGGGATAATAACCCCGTGTGCACCTGTTGCATCGGCAGTACGTAAAATGGACCCCAGATTGTGCGGGTCTTCCAGTTCGTCCAAAATGATGAAGAAGGCTGCCTCTCCCCTCTCATCCGCTCTTTGGTATAAATCATCCAAAGATGCATATTGATAAGAAGCAACATATGCCGCCACACCCTGATGGTTCCCGTCTGCAAGCTGGTCCAATTTATTTTTGGGGACTTTCTGTACGATTGTACCCGCTTCTTTACTTAGCTGCTGCAGTCTGCTGAAAACCTGATTGTTTAGTTGCTTGGATACCATCACTTTATTAACCGGTCTGCCTGACTGCAGTGCTTCGATGACCGGGTTTTTGCCGATAATAAGTTCCTGATCCATTTTATTCTCTCCTCCCTTCTGCAAATTGTATTGCCAATACGCTAAGTTCCTTCAAACGTGTTTCATTACCCATTAAATAATGGTATCCGATCAATGCTTCAAATGCCGTACTGTAGCGATATGTCTGTACATCTGTGTTCTTTGGAATTGTTCCCGATTTAGCATTTCTTCCTCTGGACACCACTTTTTCTTCCTCATCTGACAGCGAATTATTTTCCAGCCAGTGCAAAATGACAGAAGCCTGTGCCTTGGCCGATACAAAAGCAATCGCCGAACGGTGCAGCTGATTCGGCTTTACTTTGCCGGACCGCAATAAATGCTCCCGGACATGAACCTCATAGATTGCATCACCCATATAAGCCAAGGCAAGACTCTTCATTTGCCTTACATCAAGATTCATTGCCGCCTCGTTTCCACCGTGTTCCTTGTGGTGTATCTTCCAAAATAATACCCTGATCTTTTAACTGATCCCTTATTTCATCTGCCCGGCTGAAGTCACGATTCCTTCTCGCTTCCTCACGTTCCTGCAGCAACCCTTCAATTTCATCATCAAGCAGCTCTTGGGCCTCTGTTATAGTAATCCCCAATACATCAAGCTGTTCAGCAATGCTATTACGGAATGCCTCAATAACTTCTTCGGAGGTGTGCTCTCCTTGCAGATAAACATTGGCCTCTTTTGTCACATCAAACAAAACTGAAATCGCATTAGCCGTATTGAAATCATCGTCCATCGCTTTTTCAAATTGTTCTTTCAACCCGCTGATTTTCTCCAGCCATTTGTCCGCATCTTTATCCATGTTCATGCTGGATTTTTTACGGTGGTCAAGATTAAAGTAGGCCGTTTCAATCCGCCCAAGACTATTTTTCGCCCCCTCCAGCAGTTCTTCGGTGAAGTTTATCGGGTTGTGGTAATGTACGCTCAGCATAAAGAACCTTACTGCTTTTGGATCATGCTGCTGAATGATTTCCCGTGTCAGCACAAAATTGCCGAGTGATTTGGACATTTTCTCATTGTCGATATTAATATACCCGTTATGCATCCAGTAATTAGCAAACGGCTGTTCCGTCATGGCTTCTGATTGCGCTATTTCATTTTCGTGGTGCGGGAATGTCAGATCCTGTCCGCCGGCATGAATATCAATCGTTTCCCCAAGGTATTTCTTAGCCATGGCGGAGCATTCGATATGCCAGCCAGGACGACCATACCCCCATGGTGAATCCCAGGCGATTTCATTTTCCTTTGCCTTTTTCCACAACGCAAAGTCAAGTGGATCTTCCTTTTGTTCCCCAACCTGAATCCGTGCACCTGAACGCAATTCATCGATTGATTGATGCGATAACTTTCCGTATCCATCAAAGGAGCGGGGTTTAAAATAAACGTCTCCATCTACCTCATACGCATGCCCTTTTTCAATTAATGATGAAATGAATGACAAAATATCATCCATTGTTTCCGTTACACGCGGATTATATGTGGCATCTTTGACGCCCAAAGCACCGATATCCTCCAAATATGCATCAATAAAGCGATTGGCTACATCCGGCACCTCTTCACCGAGTTCATTTGCAGCCTTAATGATTTTGTCATCGACATCCGTAAAGTTTAATACATAATCGACATCATAGCCCTTGTACTCCAGGTATCTTCTGACGGTGTCAAACACAATCGCCGGCCGGGCATTCCCAATATGGATATAGTTGTATACAGTTGGACCGCATACATACATTTTTACTTTTCCTTCTTCCAGCGGCTGAAACGTTTCCTTCTGCCGCGTTAAGGTATTATAAATGGTAATCGGCATGTTTTTTCCCTTCCTTCAGTTCGGCAATTTCTTTTTTCAATTGGTCAATTTCCTCTTGCAGATGATCACACCGGTCTGCAACAGGGTCCGGTAATTTATGATGGTCCAGGTTTTTCCGTATCTTCTCACCATTCTGTTTAACGACTCGCCCCGGGACACCAACAATAGTCGAGTGATCCGGCACATCCTTCAATACAACAGATCCGCCACCCACTTTTGAGCTTTCCCCAATGGTTATTGAGCCAAGTATTTTTGCTCCCGTTGAGATTAAGGCATTATCCTTTATGGTTGGATGACGCTTCCCTTTTTCTTTGCCAGTGCCACCCAGTGTTACTCCCTGAAAAACAGTTACATTATCACCAATTTCACACGTTTCCCCGATGACTACTCCCATACCATGGTCGATAAAAAACTTCCGCCCGATCACAGCACCTGGGTGAATCTCAATCCCGGTTAAAAACCGGCTTATTTGTGAAATGACACGGGCAATAAAAAACAACCGTCGTTTAAAGAAAAAATGAGCAATCCGATGAGCCCAGATAGCATGTAATCCGGAATAAGTAAGGCATACCTCAAAATAAGTCCGTGCTGCCGGATCCTGTTCAAACACCACATCCATATCCTCTTTTAATCTTTTGAAAAACCCCATGATAGTATCCTCCTCTCAAATAAACATTTTTCTTTTTAGCAGTTATGACACTAGCTATAAAGGCTTGGCAAATGCCAATTTTTCTAATCTGTTTAAAAAAAACGCCCCTGTGTATGCACTACACAGAGACGCTTTTGCGCGGTTCCACTCTGTTTGAAGAAGATAAACTTCTCCCAACTTGATCCCTGATAACGGCAGGGGTACCGCCAGTAACGGGCTCAAAGGTGCATTTCGAAAATATTGCTTAAAATCACTCACAGCCACGGTGATCCTCTCTGGGTAAGCGAAATATTTTCTACTTTTCCTTATCAACGCTCCATATTGTATTATTACTATATTACACTTTACTTCCGTTGTGAATTATTTAGGCCCCCAGCTTTTTCAACAGTATGTCCAGCCGTTTTAAAATGACCTCTTTTCCAAGCAATTCGATTGCCAATGGCAGCTCCGGACCGTGAGTTTGGCCGGTTGTTGCAACACGGATGGGCATGAACAGCTTCTTCCCACGATGACCGGTTTCCTTCTGCGTTGCCTTTATTTCAGCTTTAATCGCATCCTTGTTAAAATCATCCAATTGAATCAGTTTGTCAGTAAAAACTTGCAGCACTTCCGGAACCTGCTCCCCATTCAATACTTTCATAGCGTCCTCATCATAGCTGATGGACTCCTGGAAGAACAGTTCGGTCAACTCCACAATTTCCGCACCGTAACGCAACTGTTCTTTATACAGGGCAATCACATTTTCAGCCCATTCTTTTGTCTCTTCATCCATGTCTTCAGGCAATTTGCCGGCTTTAATCAGATGCGGCATCGCCAGATCAATCACGCGTTCAATAGCAGCGGCTTTAATATATTCGTTGTTCATCCATTTTAATTTATTTTTATCAAAAATAGCTGCCGATGTAGACAGGCGTTCCGGATCAAAGATTTCAATCAGCTTGTCTTGGCTGAATATCTCCTCTTCGCCAACCGGTGACCAGCCCAGCAGTGTAATGAAATTGAATAACGCCTCAGGTAAATACCCCAGGTCACTGTACTGTTCAATAAACTGCAGGATATGCTCATCCCGCTTGCTTAACTTTTTGCGTTCTTCATTCAGAATGAGTGTCATATGGCCGAAGTATGGTGCTTCCCATCCGAAAGCATCATAAATCATCATTTGTTTCGGTGTATTGGAAATATGCTCCTCACCCCGAAGCACATGGGTGATTGCCATCAGATGATCATCAATGGCAACCGCAAAATTATAAGTCGGTGTACCATTCTTTTTCACAATGACCCAGTCTCCGAAATCACTTGATTCAAACGTAATGTTCCCGCGGACAATATCATTAAACGTATATGACTTACTTTCAGGCACGCGAATCCGGATACTCGGTTTACGGCCTTCCGCTTCAAACTGGGCAATCTGCTCTTCCGTCAGATCCCTGTGTGCACCGGAGTATTTAGGAACCTGTCCTTTCGAACGCTGTTCCTCACGTTCTTTCTCCAGCTCGTCTTCTGTCATATAACACTTGTAGGCAAGACCCTTTTCCAGCAATTCATCAACATACGTTTGGTATAGGTCCAGCCGTTCCATCTGACGGTAGGGTCCATACGATCCACCCAGATCAGCACCTTCATCCCATTCAATTCCAAGCCATTTCAAATATTTAAGCTGGCTTTCCTCTCCACCGGCTATATTGCGTTTAGCATCGGTATCCTCAATTCGGATAATAAATTTGCCATCAAAATGTTTCGCATATAAATAATTAAACAGTGCCGTCCGCGCATTCCCAATATGCAAATTTCCTGTCGGGCTGGGCGCATACCGAACACGAACCTGATCAGTCATAAAGGTTCTCCTTTCTATTTGAAACCTAATACTCATAAGTATTTATTTTATTTTCATATACAGTAAAAGTGATAACATATCATGTTATCACTTTTCCATCCTCTATAAGTTATACCTTTTTTAGAGTGCTTTTTCAAGTAATTTTGGTTTTGCGAAAATCATCCGGCCTGCTGATGTCTGCAGTACACTGGTAATCAGCACTTCGATGGTTTTCCCGATATACTCGCGACCTTCTTCCACAACAATCATCGTGCCATCATCCAGGTATGCAACACCCTGATTCTGTTCCTTACCATCTTTAATAACCTGTACAACCAGCTCCTCACCAGGCAGGACAACCGGCTTAACCGCATTGGCCAGGTCATTAATATTCAGCACGCTCACACCCTGAAGATCGCATACCTTATTCAAATTAAAATCGTTCGTTACCACAATTCCGTCAATCACTTTTGCCAATTTAATCAATTTACTGTCCACTTCATGGATTTCTTCAAAGTCGCCTTCGTAAATTTCAACCTTCACCGGCAATTCTTTTTGAATACGATTCAAAATATCCAGTCCGCGGCGTCCGCGGTTCCGTTTTAGCACATCTGACGAATCTGCAATATGCTGCAGTTCACCAAGGACAAACTGCGGAATAACGATTGTACCTTCCAAAAAGTTAGTCTGACAGATGTCCGCGATTCTTCCGTCAATAATAACACTTGTATCAAGGATCTTCGCTTTTGGCTGATGTGCCTGCTGCACAGGTTCAGCTTCAGACTCTGATCCTCTCCGCTTATCCCGCTCTTTCCGATTGATGTTAAGCAGGTTAACAAACTCTTCCCTGCGTCTGAATCCGACCTGAAACCCGAAATAACCTAGTAAAATAGTTAAAAATAGCGGTAAAAGCTGTGAAACAATTTTAATGTTAATGTCCTGAAGGGTGATATTGACCAGATAGGCAATCAAAAGACCGACAATCAGCCCAATACTTCCGAAAAATAAATCTCCCGCTGGCACTTTAATAAGAGCATCCTCAATCCATCTTAAAAATCCTACGATATAATCCGCAAGCCAGTATGAGAGTAGAAATAAGATAATTGCGCCTATGACTGTACCAAAATAAGGCGACGCCACCCAGCCGGCATTCGTAAAGTCCAGCAACTTAACAATTTCCGGCAAATATAAATATCCAATGGTTCCTCCGGTAATGATAAAAAATAAATATACTATTTTTTTCAGCACCACCATCACCTCCTGTCTATTATTATTGCCCTTTACAATAAAAATAATTCCTAAAATGACTGTATGAAAGTGTAAAAAAATTACAATATCAACTAAAGAATAGCATATTGGAAAATCGCAGTCAATCTAATAAACAAAAAATCTTAACATATAAAATATAAAAAGTCAAATTATAATTTTACCAGCTTAACGTTCAAGACCAACGTCCAAAGCCTCCCGGACAGAGTTTACGCCGATTACCTGAACTGATTCCGGTACTGTCCATCCACCAAGATTCTTTTTCGGGCAAATAACCCGTTTAAATCCAAGCTTGGCTGCCTCCTGAACCCGTTGTTCAATTCTGGCAACACGTCTTACTTCACCGGTCAACCCTACTTCCCCGACAAAAATATCTTCCGGTTTTGTCGGCTGATCACGGAAACTTGAAGCAATGCTTACAGCAACAGCCAAATCAATCGCCGGTTCATCAAGTTTCACACCACCGGCAACTTTAATATAGGCATCCTGATTCTGCAACATCAGGCCGACTCGCTTTTCCAGTACAGCCATTAGCAATGGAACACGATTTGTATCAATTCCCGTTGCCATTCTCCTTGGATTGCCGAAACTGGTCGGCGAAATTAACGCCTGAATTTCCACCAGAACCGGCCTTGTTCCTTCCATGGAGGCTACGACCGTTGAGCCCGCTGCACCCTGGGACCGTTCTTCCAGGAAAATTTCAGATGGATTCATGACTTCCCGCAGTCCTTCTTCCTTCATCTCAAAAATACCCATTTCATGGGTGCTGCCGAATCGGTTCTTAACCCCACGCAAAATGCGGTAAACATGATGGCGTTCCCCTTCAAAATACAAAACTGCATCCACCATATGTTCCAGCAGCCTCGGTCCGGCAATAGCACCTTCTTTCGTAACATGCCCGACAATAAAAATAGGAATCCCGTTCCCTTTAGCAATTTTCATTAATTCGGCGGTACATTCACGAACCTGCGAGACACTGCCGGGAGCACTGGCTACTTCTTCACGAAAAATCGTCTGAATTGAATCAATAACCACAAATGATGGCTTTATCTGATTAATCTGGTTCGCTATATCCAACATATTCGTTTCTGCCAGTACATATAACAAATCTGATTTAATTCCAAGCCGGTCCGCACGAAGCTTTGTCTGGCGCGTTGATTCCTCACCTGATATATACAATACCGGCAATTGTTTTTCAGCAAGCTGGGATGAAATCTGCAAAAGCAGTGTTGATTTGCCGATTCCCGGATCCCCCCCGATTAACGCGAGTGAACCCGGAACAATTCCACCGCCAAGCACACGGTTAAATTCCTTCATCGAAGTCGTAATCCGGGGCTCCTCCTCAGATTGAATCGCAGTAATACTTTCCGGCTTTTGTTTTGCGCTATTGTCAGCGCCAAGTGTTTGTCCGCTTCGCATGCTGGATGCTTCCATTTCTTCAACTAATGTATTCCAGTTCCCGCACCCAGGACATTTACCCATCCATTTTGCGGATTCATATCCGCAGTCCTGACACACATATTTCGTTTTCCGTTTGGCCAAGTCCATCCAACCTTTCCCTGTATCTATCATTATATACGATTTACCCGGCTTGAAGGTTACGGATTTCTATCATTTTCATATTAAAAATTACATACTTATGCCACATTGCCAATGTGATGCATGTGTTATTAAAAAATAAAAGCTGGTTGAATTGTTTCTTCCAGCTTTTATATGGACCTTCAACGATATAATATTGTTGCTGTACACCCGCAGCAACCATACACTTCGCTTCCACCATGTGCATTAGCGCAAGCGAAGTGATTACAGGCCACGGGATTGGGGCAGCAATTTCTATGATAAAATCATAAAATCTCCCTTGTTTGTTAAACCGATTTTCACTTTCTCACCTTTGGAAATGGTTTCTTTAAGCAGCTCCTCAGATAATAAATCCTCGATATTTTTCTGAATCGACCTGCGCAATGGACGGGCACCGTATTCCGGATTAAACCCTTCATTGGCAATCTTATCAACTGCTTTGTCCGTTAGAGTGAATTCAATGTCCTGCTCCTTCAAACGGCTTTGCAATTGTTTAATCATCAGGGTAACAATATCTTTCATATGCTTCCGTTCAAGTGAATGGAATACAATTGTTTCATCAATACGATTCAGGAACTCCGGACGGAATGCTTTTTTCAATTCATCCGTAACTTTGGTTTTCATATTTTTGTAATCCAGATTTTCATCACCCAGATTAAAGCCAACATATTTATTCCGCTTCAGCTCATTGGCACCGACGTTTGACGTCATAATCAGAACAGTATTGCGGAAATCAACCACACGCCCCTTTGAATCGGTCAGGCGGCCATCTTCCAGCACCTGTAATAAAATATTAAATACTTCCGGATGTGCTTTCTCAACTTCATCCAGCAGCACTACAGAATAAGGTTTTCTCCGTACTTTTTCCGTAAGCTGTCCGCCTTCATCATACCCGACATAACCTGGAGGTGAGCCCACCAAGCGCGAAGTGGAGTGTTTTTCCATATATTCGGACATATCAATTCGAATCATTGCTTCTTCATCAGAAAACATCGCTTCCGCCAATGCTCTGGCAAGTTCCGTTTTCCCGACCCCAGTTGGACCAAGAAAAATAAACGAACCAATTGGACGTTTCGGATCCTTCAAACCTGCACGTGCACGGCGAATTGCTTTGGCAACAGCATCTACTGCTTCCTCCTGACCAATGACACGATTATGCAACGTATCTTCCAGATTCAAGAGACGCTCGCTTTCCTCTTTCGTCAATTGGGACACCGGGACACCAGTCCACACAGATACCACTGTGGCGATATCCTCTACAATCACTTCAGACGTTTCCTGCCCCTGTTTTTCCTTCCACTGGTTTTTCGTTTCCTCAACTTCTTCACGCAGCCGCTGTTCGGAATCTCTCAACGATGCCGCCTTTTCAAATTCCTGACTTTGAACGGCTGAATCTTTTTCCTTTCTGACCTCTTCCAGCTTTTCTTCCAGTTCCTTCAGATTTGGCGGAATAGTGTACGAACGCAAACGAACTTTGGACCCCGCTTCATCGATTAAATCAATTGCCTTATCCGGCAAAAAACGATCCGTAATATACCGGTCAGATAAATTCGCAGCTGCTTCAACCGCGTCATCTGTAATCGTTACTCGATGATGTGCCTCGTAACGATCACGCAGTCCCTTCAGAATCTGAATCGTTTCATCAAGTGACGGTTCATCCACCTGGATCGGCTGAAAACGACGTTCCAATGCAGCATCTTTTTCGATATATTTACGATATTCATCGAGTGTGGTTGCACCGATACACTGCAGTTCACCGCGGGACAATGCCGGTTTCAGAATATTGGAGGCATCGATTGCTCCTTCTGCACCGCCAGCTCCAATCAGTGTATGCAGCTCATCAATAAACAGAATAATATTTCCTGCCTGGCGGATTTCCTCCATTACTTTTTTCAGGCGGTCCTCAAACTCACCACGGTATTTTGTACCGGCAACAACCGTACCCATGTCAAGGGTCATCACGCGTTTATCACGTAAAATTTCCGGAATTTCATTATTGACAATCTGCTGGGCTAAACCTTCAGCCACTGCCGTTTTACCGACACCAGGTTCCCCAATCAGTACCGGGTTATTTTTCGTACGGCGGCTTAGCACCTGAATAACGCGTTCGATTTCCTTACTGCGGCCAATAACCGGATCGATATTTCCTTCCTTTGCACTTACCGTTAAATCCCTGGCAAGAGAGTCCAATGTAGGTGTATTCGCATTTGATGTCTGTGCTGCACGGCCCTGGCGACCTGCTTGTGACTCATTACTTCCCAACAGCTGCAGCACCTGCTGACGCGCTTTATTCAGGCTGACACCAAGGTTATTCAACACCCTTGCTGCTACACCCTCTCCTTCACGGATTAATCCAAGCAAAATATGTTCTGTTCCGACATATGAGTGACCGAGCTTGCGGGCCTCATCCTGTGACAGTTCCACTACTTTTTTGGCACGTGGTGTATAATGAATCGTCTGCATCGGCTGTTTCCCCACACCAATGAGTTTTTCCACTTCCTCCTGAATCTTGGAAACTTCCAGCCCTAATGATTGCAGGGCCTTTGCAGCAATTCCGTCTCCTTCCCGCACCAAGCCAAGTAACACATGCTCCGTACCGATATTGTTGTGACCCAGTCGAACTGCCTCCTCCTGGGATAACGCCAATACTTTTTGCGCTCGTTCCGTAAATCGTCCAAACATCATATCCAATTTCCTCCAATCTATTTCTCTAACTGCAATCTCTCACGAATAAGCGATGCCCGTAATACATCACGCTCATTCGGTGATAACGTTTTTCCCGCATATTGCTGTAAAAAGCCTGGCTGCGTTAATACCATTAACTCATTAAGTATATTATGTGAAACATTGTTGATGATTCCCATGTCAATTCCCAAACGTACATTTGATAAACATCTGGCAGCTTCCTTCGATTCTATAATTCGACTGTACTCCAGAACACCGTACGAGCGAAAAATTCTGTCTTCCAGGTTGGTCCCTGAGCGCCTCATAATCTGCTGACGCGCTTTCCGCTCATGCTCAATTAATTGGTGAACGACACTTTGTAAATCTTCAACGATATCTTCCTCTGATTTACCAAGGGTAATCTGGTTGGAAATCTGAAAAATGTTTCCTACCGCTTCACTGCCTTCCCCATAAATTCCCCGAACAACCAGACCTAGCTGATTGATTGCGGGAATCATCTGGTTAATTTGCCGGGTTAACGCAAGCGCCGGCAAATGCATCATGACCGACGCACGCATTCCGGTACCCACATTGGTCGGACAGCTTGTTAAATATCCCCTCGTTTCATCAAATGCAAAATCTATTTTTTCCTCCAGCCAGTCATCAAACTCGAATGCTTTTTTCAGTGCCTTATTCAATTGAAGACCCGGAAAATAAAGTTGAACACGCATATGGTCTTCTTCATTAATCATGACCGATACCTGCTCATTTTTCGAAATAAGAACAGCAGATGTGCCGTCATGTTCCGCCAGGTGCGGACTGATCAGATGCTTTTCAACCAATACACGTTTTTGCACAGCAGTCAGATTTTTTAACGGAATAAATTCAAAGTCCTCGTAATCCTGAAATGACTGGTGTGCATAATGCTCCTGCATATACGTACCGATTTGGTGAAGATCGTCTTCTTTTGCCAAAATCGGGTATGCATACGATGCAAAATTGCGAGCGAGTCTGATTCTGCTGCTCAGTACGATATCACTGTCCGGCCCTTCCTCACGCATCCACGGGCTAATTGCCTCATTCATAAATTGTTGTAGGGTCATGAATTTTCACCCCGCTTTTGATTCTCCAATTCTCTGATCCTATCCCGGACTTTTGCCGCTTCCTCAAACGCTTCATCCTTTATCAAGCGCTGCAATTCTTCCTTATGGGCTTCGATTTGTTTTTTCGTATACAAATCGCCGCCTTTTCGCTGGGGCACTTTTCCATTGTGCCGTGTATTTCCACTGTGAACTCGTCGGAAAATAGGATCCAGCCGATCCGAAAACGCATGATAACATTCCGCACATCCGAATTTACCGACTTGTTTAAATTCCGTAAAGGTCATGCCACACTGCGAGCACTGCAAATCCTCTTTTTGTTTATAGGGAGTGTTTTGCGGACTTTCCATTGATGGCGCATCAAAATTAAATAGGCCCGCCAATAAATTATGAAGTGAATATTCATCATCCGGATACGTCATATATCCTTTTTCCTGTGCACACTTTTCACATACATGAACTTCCGTTTTATTGCCGTTTATCACTTGTGTAAAGTGAAGTGTGGCTGTACGATTGTGGCACTCCTGGCATTCCATACATCCTCCCCCTTTACTCTTCTTTGTTTAAATATTTCAGCGTAGACAGCATCGCGGTCATCACCCGCGCACGTACTTCATCACGCAATGGCAATTGAAACGCCAATGTTTTTCTGTCAATCACACTTAACATTATTTTTGCCTCACGTGCTGTAATCAGCTGCTCCTCCATTAAGCGTTCCAGTACATCCAAAGCGGCATGCTGTGTAACGGTTGGATTGATCATTTCAATGATATCGTCGATTAATTCAGCTTTATCCTGATGCTTGATTCGGATAATACGGATATACCCGCCGCCACCTCGTTTACTTTCCACTATATACCCTTTTTCCACTGTGAAGCGAGTATTAATCACATAATTTATTTGTGATGGCACACATTGAAACTGGTCTGCTATTTCACTTCGCTTTATTTCGATTGATTCCTGCCTGGCAGCTTCCAAAATTTGTTTTAAATGCTGTTCAATGATGTCTGAGATGTTATTCATTTGCCCTCCTCCTCTTAAGCGCTCATCTGTAAATTTACAACCTGTTGATTTTGACTTTGACTATCTTTGACTATGTAATCATTATACTGTAAAAAATCGGCAATGAAAAGCACTTCGTTCTATATATATTTTAGACAAAATTTAATTGAATGAAACATGGAATCATTATTACGTTCGGTTTACATTGTGAATGCCGGCCATCCGTTGATTATCCAAATTTGTAAACAAAGACCCTGCGTAATATCACGCAAGGTCTTTCTCATTTTCGTTCTGTAATATTTTTAACATGCTCCAGCTTCGATATCTCAGCAAACAGACGCATACGGTCCAATTTCGAATCATGATTAATTTTTATAAAAATATTTTGCAGAGCTATATCTTCCTTTTCAATTTCCACTTGTTTTATACTTAACTGAAATGACTCAAATATAGCGATCACCTTTTCTATTTTCAAATCGGAAAAAGCAACAATTTCAATCAGATCGGAAGAACGACTCTTCGAAAACATTTTTTCAATATTATTTAAAAAGACGAGACTCAGTAATATAACGAATGTCGTAAATACTGCAGGTGCATACATCCCTGCCCCAACCACAAGACCTAAACCAGCAACTGCCCATATGGACGCAGCAGTTGTCAATCCGCGGATAGTCATGCCATTCACAATAATCGTACCCGCTCCAAGAAATCCAATACCACTGATAACATACGAGGGAATACGCGCCGGATCAAACCGGATATTATCATACTCATCAATAAATGCCTCAAAACCATATAGAGACAAAAGCATCATCAAACATGAGCCCACACCTACCAATATATGCGTACGAAATCCGGCAGAATGTCTTTTCAATTCCCTTTCAAAGCCAATCAATCCGGATAGGACGAGAGCTATTAATACCCGAATCATTATCGTTAAAAAGTGCTCACCGAATAATTGATCAATCATATCAGCCATTCATTTTATCTCCCCTTGCATTATAACAATGTATATTATTTATATCCTATTTTAATTATCGTTGTTTGTAAAATATATGCATTTCAATACAAAAAAATCCGGAATACAATATTGTATTCCGGATTTTTTTATTTGCCTGGCGGCGTCCTACTCTTGCAGGGGCAAAGCCCCAACTACCATCGGCGCTGGAGAGCTTAACTGCTGTGTTCGGCATGGGAACAGGTGTGACCTCTCCGCTATTGCTACCAGACCTTCGGGCTGGAACCATGACATCTTTCGTCACGATGTTCTCCCTCATTTTTCAAGACAAGATATATTATAGGCATTTTCGATAAAAAATGCAAGAGCTATTCAGGAATTTATACCCTGAAAACTGAATAAGCGTATATGCAACGCACCATCAAAAGCTGTTTAGTTAAGTCCTCGATCGATTAGTATCCGTCAGCTCCACGTGTCACCACGCTTCCACCTCGGACCTATCTACCTCATCGTCTCTGAGGGATCTTACTCACTCGAAGTGATGGGAAGTTTCATCTTGAGGGGGGCTTCATGCTTAGATGCTTTCAGCACTTATCCTTGCCACACGTAGCTACCCAGCTGTGCTCCTGGCGGAACAACTGGTACACCAGCGGTGTGTCCATCCCGGTCCTCTCGTACTAAGGACAGCTCCTCGCAAACTTCCAACGCCCACGACGGATAGGGACCGAACTGTCTCACGACGTTCTGAACCCAGCTCGCGTACCGCTTTAATGGGCGAACAGCCCAACCCGTGGGACCGACTACAGCCCCAGGATGCGATGAGCCGACATCGAGGTGCCAAACCTCCCCGTCGATGTGAACTCTTGGGGGAGATAAGCCTGTTATCCCCGGGGTAGCTTTTATCCGTTGAGCGATGGCCCTTCCATGCGGAACCACCGGATCACTAAGCCCGACTTTCGTCCCTGCTCGACTTGTAGGTCTCGCAGTCAAGCTCCCTTCTGCCTTTACACTCATGCGAATGATTTCCAACCATTCTGAGGGAACCTTTGGGCGCCTCCGTTACCTTTTGGGAGGCGACCGCCCCAGTCAAACTGCCCGCCTGACACTGTCTCCGGACCGGATTACGGCCCTGGGTTAGAAGGTCCGTACAGCCAGGGTGGTATCCCACGGGTGCCTCCACCGAAGCTGGCGCTCCGGGTTCAATGGCTCCCACCTATCCTGTACAAGCTGTACCAACATTCAATATCAGGCTACAGTAAAGCTCCACGGGGTCTTTCCGTCCTGTCGCGGGTAATGTGCATCTTCACACATCGTATAATTTCACCGGGTCTCTCGTTGAGACAGTGCCCAAGTCGTTGCACCTTTCGTGCGGGTCGGAACTTACCCGACAAGGAATTTCGCTACCTTAGGACCGTTATAGTTACGGCCGCCGTTTACTGGGGCTTCGGTTCTGCGCTTCGCACCGAAGTGCTAACGCTTCCCCTTAACCTTCCAGCACCGGGCAGGTGTCAGCCCCTATACTTCGCCTTTCGGCTTCGCAGAGACCTGTGTTTTTGCTAAACAGTCGCTTGGGCCTATTCACTGCGGCTCACTCGTAAGCAAGCACCCCTTCTCCCGAAGTTACGGGGTCATTTTGCCGAGTTCCTTAACGAGAGTTCTCCCGCTCACCTTAGGATTCTCTCCTCGCCTACCTGTGTCGGTTTGCGGTACGGGCACCTATGAACTCACTAGAGGCTTTTCTTGGCAGTGTGGATGCAGGAACTTCGGTACTCTATTTCCCTCCCCATCACAGCTCGGCATTATTGGACGGATTTACCTATCCAACTGCCTTACTGCTTGGACGCACACGTCCATCGGTGCGCTTTCCTTCTCCTCCTGCGTCCCCCCGTCGCTCAAACGCTCATGAGGTGGTACAGGAATATCGACCTGTTGTCCATCGCCTACGCCTTTCGGCCTCGGCTTAGGTCCCGACTAACCCTGAGAGGACGAGCCTTCCTCAGGAAACCTTAGGCTTTCGGTGAAAGAGATTCTCACTCTTTTTTCGCTACTCATACCGGCATTCTCACTTCCAGGTGCTCCACCAGTCCTCACGGTCTGACTTCACAGCGCCTGGAACGCTCTCCTACCATTGTTCGAAGAACAATCCGCAGCTTCGGTGATACGTTTAGCCCCGGTACATTTTCGGCGCAGCGTCACTCGACCAGTGAGCTATTACGCACTCTTTAAATGATGGCTGCTTCTAAGCCAACATCCTGGTTGTCTGGGCAACGCCACATCCTTTTCCACTTAACGTATACTTTGGGACCTTAGCTGGCGGTCTGGGCTGTTTCCCTTTCGACTATGAACCTTATCACCCATAGTCTGACTCCCAAGGCTACGTAACCGGCATTCGGAGTTTGACTGAATTCGGTAACCCGGTGAGGGCCCCTCGTCCAATCAGTGCTCTACCTCCGGTACGCTTCCCTTGAGGCTAGCCCTAAAGCTATTTCGGAGAGAACCAGCTATCTCCGTGTTCGATTGGCATTTCACCCCTACCCACACCTCATCCCCGCATTTTTCAGCATACGTGGGTTCGGGCCTCCAGTCAGTGTTACCTGACTTTCACCCTGGACATGGGTAGATCACACGGTTTCGGGTCTACGACCGCATACTCATTCGCCCTGTTCAGACTCGCTTTCGCTGCGGCTCCGTGTCTTCCACTTAACCTTGCATACGATCGTAACTCGCCGGTCCATTCTACAAAAGGTACGCCGTCACCCATTAACGGGCTTCGACTACTTGTAAGCGCACGGTTTCAGGTTCTCTTTCACTCCCCTTCCGGGGTGCTTTTCACCTTTCCCTCACGGTACTGGTTCACTATCGGTCACTGGGGAGTATTTAGCCTTGGGAGATGGTCCTCCCGGATTCCGACGGAATTCCTCGTGTTCCGTCGTACTCAGGATCCACTCCGGAGGAGACGCATTTTCGACTACAGGGCTCTTACCTTCTTCGGCCGGCCATTCCAGGCCGATTCGTCTAATGCATCTCTTGGTAACTCCAATGGAGTGTCCTACAACCCCAGAAAGCAAGCTTTCTGGTTTGGGCTGCTTCCGTTTCGCTCGCCGCTACTCGGGAAATCGCGTTTGCTTTCTCTTCCTCCGGGTACTGAGATGTTTCAGTTCCCCGGGTGTGCCTCGCGTACCCTATGTATTCAGATACACGTCCTGTTCCATTACGAACAGCGGGTTCCCCCATTCGGAAATCCCCGGATCGAAGTCTACTTACGACTCCCCGGGGCATATCGGTGTTAGTCCCGTCCTTCTTCGGCTCCCAGTGCCAAGGCATTCACCGTGCGCCCTTCTTCACTTAACTATGAATAGACGTACTTCTTCTTCGCCTTCGCTTTTGATTTGATGTCGTTGATCTTGCTTATTCAGTTTTCAAGGTACAAATGAGAGAATTTACTCCCTCAAAACTGAACCAAACAACCAAGTATGCCTTCCGTAATAATCCTTAGAAAGGAGGTGATCCAGCCGCACCTTCCGATACGGCTACCTTGTTACGACTTCACCCCAATCATTGGCCCCACCTTCGGCGGCTGGCTCCAAAAGGTTACCTCACCGACTTCGGGTGTTGCCAACTCTCGTGGTGTGACGGGCGGTGTGTACAAGGCCCGGGAACGTATTCACCGCGGCATGCTGATCCGCGATTACTAGCGATTCCGGCTTCATGCAGGCGAGTTGCAGCCTGCAATCCGAACTGAGAATGGTTTTATGGGATTTGCTACACCTTGCGGCTTCGCTGCCCTCTGTTCCATCCATTGTAGCACGTGTGTAGCCCAGGTCATAAGGGGCATGATGATTTGACGTCATCCCCACCTTCCTCCGGTTTGTCACCGGCAGTCACCTTAGAGTGCCCAACTGAATGCTGGCAACTAAGATCAAGGGTTGCGCTCGTTGCGGGACTTAACCCAACATCTCACGACACGAGCTGACGACAACCATGCACCACCTGTCACTCTGTCCCCGAAGGGAACACGCTGTCTCCAGCGCTGGCAGAGGATGTCAAGACCTGGTAAGGTTCTTCGCGTTGCTTCGAATTAAACCACATGCTCCACCGCTTGTGCGGGCCCCCGTCAATTCTTTTGAGTTTCAGCCTTGCGGCCGTACTCCCCAGGCGGAGTGCTTAATGCGTTAACTGCAGCACTAAGGGGCGGAAACCCCCTAACACCTAGCACTCAACGTTTACGGCGTGGACTACCAGGGTATCTAATCCTGTTCGCTCCCCACGCTTTCGCTCCTCAGCGTCAGTTACAGACCAGAGAGTCGCCTTCGCCACTGGTGTTCCTCCACATCTCTACGCATTTCACCGCTACACGTGGAATTCCACTCTCCTCTTCTGTACTCAAGTCCTCCAGTTTCCAATGACCATTCGCGGTTGAGCCGCGAGATTTCACATCAGACTTAAAAGACCGCCTGCGAGCGCTTTACGCCCAATAATTCCGGACAACGCTTGCCCCCTACGTATTACCGCGGCTGCTGGCACGTAGTTAGCCGGGGCTTTCTGGTCAGGTACCGTCACGGTACCGCCTTATTCAAACGGTACTTGTTCTTCCCTGACAACAGAGTTTTACGATCCGAAAACCTTCATCACTCACGCGGCGTTGCACCGTCAGACTTTCGTCCATTGCGGATGATTCCCTACTGCTGCCTCCCGTAGGAGTCTGGGCCGTGTCTCAGTCCCAGTGTGGCCGATCACCCTCTCAGGTCGGCTACGCATCGTCGCCTTGGTAAGCTCTTACCCCACCAACTAGCTAATGCGCCGCGGGCCCATCTGTAAGTGACAGCTAAAAGCCGCCTTTCATCACGTCATCATGCGATGACGCGCTTCATTCGGTATTAGCCCCGGTTTCCCGGAGTTATCCCAATCTTACAGGCAGGTTGCCCACGTGTTACTCACCCGTCCGACGCTCGTTCCACAAGCTTCCACCCGAAGGCTTCCGCTTGCTTCCCGCGCTCGACTTGCATGTATTAGGCACGTCGCCAGCGTTCGTCCTGAGCCAAGATCAAACTCTCCATAGAAAGTTGATATATGATTGACACCAATCAACCATAGCTTAGCTTCGTAAATTGAATCCAGGGGAAAGCTTTTGCTTTCGTCCTGTTTCTTGACATACTGGTTGTTTTGTTCAGTTTTCAAAGAGCAAATTTATTGCGCCGCTTCAAAACAGCGACCTAATTAATATACCATCTTCTCAAAAACAAAGTCAATATCTTTTTTTAATGTTTTTGAAAAAATAAATGATATTTTGGTGGAGCCTAGCGGGATCGAACCGCTGACCTCCTGCGTGCAAGGCAGGCGCTCTCCCAGCTGAGCTAAGGCCCCAAAGATGGTCGGGAAGACAGGATTCGAACCTGCGACCCCATGGTCCCAAACCATGTGCTCTACCAAGCTGAGCTACTTCCCGTAAATGGCGCGCCCGAGAGGAGTCGAACCCCTAACCTTCTGATCCGTAGTCAGACGCTCTATCCAATTGAGCTACGGGCGCTTCTGGTGCCGAGGGCCGGACTCGAACCGGCACGGTAGTAGACCTACCGCAGGATTTTAAGTCCTGTGCGTCTGCCCATTCCGCCACCCCGGCTTGGCTTATTTGTTTATATTGGAGCGGAAGACGGGATTCGAACCCGCGACCCCCACCTTGGCAAGGTGGTGTTCTACCACTGAACTACTTCCGCAGTATGTATTTGAAATGGTGCGGGTGGAGGGACTTGAACCCCCACGTCGCGAGACACTAGATCCTAAATCTAGCGCGTCTGCCAATTCCGCCACACCCGCATTAAATGGTGAGCCATGGAGGATTCGAACCTCCGACCCTCTGATTAAAAGTCAGATGCTCTGCCAGCTGAGCTAATGGCTCACAATAATTTTTAATTAAAAAAGAAAATGGTGCCGGCCAGAGGAATTGAACCCCCAACCTACTGATTACAAGTCAGTTGCTCTGCCAATTGAGCTAGACCGGCATTAAAAGAATGGTGGAGGATGCAGGGCTCGAACCTGCGACCCCCTGCTTGTAAGGCAGGTGCTCTCCCAGCTGAGCTAATCCTCCCACACATATGTAAAGCCTGGCGGCGTCCTACTCTTGCAGGGGCAAAGCCCCAACTACCATCGGCGCTGGAGAGCTTAACTGCTGTGTTCGGCATGGGAACAGGTGTGACCTCTCCGCTATTGCTACCAGACCTTCGGGCTGGAACCATGACATCTTTCGTCACGATGTTCTCCCTCATTTTTCAAGACAAGATATATTATAGGCATTTTCGATAAAAAATGCAAGAGCTATTCAGGAATTTATACCCTGAAAACTGAATAAGCGTATATGCAACGCACCATCAAAAGCTGTTTAGTTAAGTCCTCGATCGATTAGTATCCGTCAGCTCCACGTGTCACCACGCTTCCACCTCGGACCTATCTACCTCATCGTCTCTGAGGGATCTTACTCACTCGAAGTGATGGGAAGTTTCATCTTGAGGGGGGCTTCATGCTTAGATGCTTTCAGCACTTATCCTTGCCACACGTAGCTACCCAGCTGTGCTCCTGGCGGAACAACTGGTACACCAGCGGTGTGTCCATCCCGGTCCTCTCGTACTAAGGACAGCTCCTCGCAAACTTCCAACGCCCACGACGGATAGGGACCGAACTGTCTCACGACGTTCTGAACCCAGCTCGCGTACCGCTTTAATGGGCGAACAGCCCAACCCTTGGGACCGACTACAGCCCCAGGATGCGATGAGCCGACATCGAGGTGCCAAACCTCCCCGTCGATGTGAACTCTTGGGGGAGATAAGCCTGTTATCCCCGGGGTAGCTTTTATCCGTTGAGCGATGGCCCTTCCATGCGGAACCACCGGATCACTAAGCCCGACTTTCGTCCCTGCTCGACTTGTAGGTCTCGCAGTCAAGCTCCCTTCTGCCTTTACACTCATGCGAATGATTTCCAACCATTCTGAGGGAACCTTTGGGCGCCTCCGTTACCTTTTGGGAGGCGACCGCCCCAGTCAAACTGCCCGCCTGACACTGTCTCCGGACCGGATTACGGCCCTGGGTTAGAAGGTCCGTACAGCCAGGGTGGTATCCCACGGGTGCCTCCACCGAAGCTGGCGCTCCGGGTTCAATGGCTCCCACCTATCCTGTACAAGCTGTACCAACATTCAATATCAGGCTACAGTAAAGCTCCACGGGGTCTTTCCGTCCTGTCGCGGGTAATGTGCATCTTCACACATCGTATAATTTCACCGGGTCTCTCGTTGAGACAGTGCCCAAGTCGTTGCACCTTTCGTGCGGGTCGGAACTTACCCGACAAGGAATTTCGCTACCTTAGGACCGTTATAGTTACGGCCGCCGTTTACTGGGGCTTCGGTTCTGCGCTTCGCACCGAAGTGCTAACGCTTCCCCTTAACCTTCCAGCACCGGGCAGGTGTCAGCCCCTATACTTCGCCTTTCGGCTTCGCAGAGACCTGTGTTTTTGCTAAACAGTCGCTTGGGCCTATTCACTGCGGCTCACTCGTAAGCAAGCACCCCTTCTCCCGAAGTTACGGGGTCATTTTGCCGAGTTCCTTAACGAGAGTTCTCCCGCTCACCTTAGGATTCTCTCCTCGCCTACCTGTGTCGGTTTGCGGTACGGGCACCTATGAACTCACTAGAGGCTTTTCTTGGCAGTGTGGATGCAGGAACTTCGGTACTCTATTTCCCTCCCCATCACAGCTCGGCATTATTGGACGGATTTACCTATCCAACTGCCTTACTGCTTGGACGCACACGTCCATCGGTGCGCTTTCCTTCTCCTCCTGCGTCCCCCCGTCGCTCAAACGCTCATGAGGTGGTACAGGAATATCGACCTGTTGTCCATCGCCTACGCCTTTCGGCCTCGGCTTAGGTCCCGACTAACCCTGAGAGGACGAGCCTTCCTCAGGAAACCTTAGGCTTTCGGTGAAAGAGATTCTCACTCTTTTTTCGCTACTCATACCGGCATTCTCACTTCCAGGTGCTCCACCAGTCCTCACGGTCTGACTTCACAGCGCCTGGAACGCTCTCCTACCATTGTTCGAAGAACAATCCGCAGCTTCGGTGATACGTTTAGCCCCGGTACATTTTCGGCGCAGCGTCACTCGACCAGTGAGCTATTACGCACTCTTTAAATGATGGCTGCTTCTAAGCCAACATCCTGGTTGTCTGGGCAACGCCACATCCTTTTCCACTTAACGTATACTTTGGGACCTTAGCTGGCGGTCTGGGCTGTTTCCCTTTCGACTATGAACCTTATCACCCATAGTCTGACTCCCAAGGCTACGTAACCGGCATTCGGAGTTTGACTGAATTCGGTAACCCGGTGAGGGCCCCTCGTCCAATCAGTGCTCTACCTCCGGTACGCTTCCCTTGAGGCTAGCCCTAAAGCTATTTCGGAGAGAACCAGCTATCTCCGTGTTCGATTGGCATTTCACCCCTACCCACACCTCATCCCCGCATTTTTCAGCATACGTGGGTTCGGGCCTCCAGTCAGTGTTACCTGACTTTCACCCTGGACATGGGTAGATCACACGGTTTCGGGTCTACGACCGCATACTCATTCGCCCTGTTCAGACTCGCTTTCGCTGCGGCTCCGTGTCTTCCACTTAACCTTGCATACGATCGTAACTCGCCGGTCCATTCTACAAAAGGTACGCCGTCACCCATTAACGGGCTTCGACTACTTGTAAGCGCACGGTTTCAGGTTCTCTTTCACTCCCCTTCCGGGGTGCTTTTCACCTTTCCCTCACGGTACTGGTTCACTATCGGTCACTGGGGAGTATTTAGCCTTGGGAGATGGTCCTCCCGGATTCCGACGGAATTCCTCGTGTTCCGTCGTACTCAGGATCCACTCCGGAGGAGACGCATTTTCGACTACAGGGCTCTTACCTTCTTCGGCCGGCCATTCCAGGCCGATTCGTCTAATGCATCTCTTGGTAACTCCAATGGAGTGTCCTACAACCCCAGAAAGCAAGCTTTCTGGTTTGGGCTGCTTCCGTTTCGCTCGCCGCTACTCGGGAAATCGCGTTTGCTTTCTCTTCCTCCGGGTACTGAGATGTTTCAGTTCCCCGGGTGTGCCTCGCGTACCCTATGTATTCAGATACACGTCCTGTTCCATTACGAACAGCGGGTTCCCCCATTCGGAAATCCCCGGATCGAAGTCTACTTACGACTCCCCGGGGCATATCGGTGTTAGTCCCGTCCTTCTTCGGCTCCCAGTGCCAAGGCATTCACCGTGCGCCCTTCTTCACTTAACTATGAATAGACGTACTTCTTCTTCGCCTTCGCTTTTGATTTGATGTCGTTGATCTTGCTTATTCAGTTTTCAAGGTACAAATGAGAGAATTTACTCCCTCAAAACTGAACCAAACAACCAAGTATGCCTTCCGTAATAATCCTTAGAAAGGAGGTGATCCAGCCGCACCTTCCGATACGGCTACCTTGTTACGACTTCACCCCAATCATTGGCCCCACCTTCGGCGGCTGGCTCCAAAAGGTTACCTCACCGACTTCGGGTGTTGCCAACTCTCGTGGTGTGACGGGCGGTGTGTACAAGGCCCGGGAACGTATTCACCGCGGCATGCTGATCCGCGATTACTAGCGATTCCGGCTTCATGCAGGCGAGTTGCAGCCTGCAATCCGAACTGAGAATGGTTTTATGGGATTTGCTACACCTTGCGGCTTCGCTGCCCTCTGTTCCATCCATTGTAGCACGTGTGTAGCCCAGGTCATAAGGGGCATGATGATTTGACGTCATCCCCACCTTCCTCCGGTTTGTCACCGGCAGTCACCTTAGAGTGCCCAACTGAATGCTGGCAACTAAGATCAAGGGTTGCGCTCGTTGCGGGACTTAACCCAACATCTCACGACACGAGCTGACGACAACCATGCACCACCTGTCACTCTGTCCCCGAAGGGAACACGCTGTCTCCAGCGCTGGCAGAGGATGTCAAGACCTGGTAAGGTTCTTCGCGTTGCTTCGAATTAAACCACATGCTCCACCGCTTGTGCGGGCCCCCGTCAATTCTTTTGAGTTTCAGCCTTGCGGCCGTACTCCCCAGGCGGAGTGCTTAATGCGTTAACTGCAGCACTAAGGGGCGGAAACCCCCTAACACCTAGCACTCAACGTTTACGGCGTGGACTACCAGGGTATCTAATCCTGTTCGCTCCCCACGCTTTCGCTCCTCAGCGTCAGTTACAGACCAGAGAGTCGCCTTCGCCACTGGTGTTCCTCCACATCTCTACGCATTTCACCGCTACACGTGGAATTCCACTCTCCTCTTCTGTACTCAAGTCCTCCAGTTTCCAATGACCATTCGCGGTTGAGCCGCGAGATTTCACATCAGACTTAAAAGACCGCCTGCGAGCGCTTTACGCCCAATAATTCCGGACAACGCTTGCCCCCTACGTATTACCGCGGCTGCTGGCACGTAGTTAGCCGGGGCTTTCTGGTCAGGTACCGTCACGGTACCGCCTTATTCAAACGGTACTTGTTCTTCCCTGACAACAGAGTTTTACGATCCGAAAACCTTCATCACTCACGCGGCGTTGCACCGTCAGACTTTCGTCCATTGCGGATGATTCCCTACTGCTGCCTCCCGTAGGAGTCTGGGCCGTGTCTCAGTCCCAGTGTGGCCGATCACCCTCTCAGGTCGGCTACGCATCGTCGCCTTGGTAAGCTCTTACCCCACCAACTAGCTAATGCGCCGCGGGCCCATCTGTAAGTGACAGCTAAAAGCCGCCTTTCATCACGTCATCATGCGATGACGCGCTTCATTCGGTATTAGCCCCGGTTTCCCGGAGTTATCCCAATCTTACAGGCAGGTTGCCCACGTGTTACTCACCCGTCCGCCGCTCGTTCCACAAGCTTCCACCCGAAGGCTTCCGCTTGCTTCCCGCGCTCGACTTGCATGTATTAGGCACGCCGCCAGCGTTCGTCCTGAGCCAAGATCAAACTCTCCATAGAAAGTTGATATATGATTGACACCAATCAACCATAGCTTAGCTTCGTAAATTGAATCCAGGGGAAAGCTTTTGCTTTCGTCCTGTTTCTTGACATACTGGTTGTTTTGTTCAGTTTTCAAAGAGCAAATTTATTGCGCCGCTTCAAAACAGCGACCTAATTAATATACCATCTTCCAAAAACAATGTCAATAACTTTTTTGAAATGATTTTTAGAAGGAGTTCGTTGCTGCCTTTGTTAGCGCAACGATTTCTAATGTACCATGATTATTCCCCGAAATCAATAGAAAATAAACTTTAATTTTTTGGATATTTTACCCAAACTGAAACTGTGCATTTATAGGGCACGGTTTTCAGTTTATCCACCGCGCATGAACTTACATAAAATGATTTAAAAAACAGATAAACCCTGCACCACTTTGTTAATATGGTACAGGGTTGATACTGAGCAAACACATTTTATCGCAGTGTGAAAGCCGCTTACATTTTATTAAGCTCTTCTACTTATTACGCATTTGCGGGAATAATAATACATCACGAATGGATGGTGAATTGGTTAACAGCATTACAAGCCTGTCAATGCCAATCCCTAAACCACCTGTTGGAGGCATACCATATTCCAGTGCCTCAAGAAAGTCTTCATCCATCAATTGCGCTTCATCATTACCCTGCTCCCGCTCTTTAACCTGGAGTTCGAAGCGTTCCCGTTGATCAATTGGGTCATTCAATTCACTAAACGCATTCGCATGTTCCCGGCCAACAATAAACAATTCAAAACGATCTGTAAACCGGTCATCTTCCGTGTTCCGTTTAGCAAGCGGTGAAATTTCTACCGGATGACCGTAAACAAACGTCGGCTGAATCAATTCCTCTTCCACTCTTTGTTCAAAAAATTCATTAACGATATGGCCGAATGTCATCGTATCTTGTATGTCAATACCGTGTTCTTCAGCAAGCTTTTTGGCATCCTCATCACTCATATGCTGCCAGAAATCCACACCTGTGTATTCTTTAACAACATCAACCATGTGCACTCTTTTCCATTCCGGTTCCAGATTCACCTCATAGTCGCCATACTTCACGACAGGGCTACCCAGCACTTCTGTGGCAATATGCGCAATCAGATTCTCGGTCAGCGTCATGACATCATGAAAATCTGCATATGCTTCATAAAGCTCCATCATTGTAAATTCCGGATTATGACGAGTAGACACCCCTTCATTCCGAAATACACGGCCAACCTCATAAACCTTCTCCATTCCGCCTACAATGAGGCGCTTCAGGTGCAGCTCAATGGCTATCCGCATGTATAGCGGAATATCCAGTGCATTGTGATGTGTTTCAAACGGACGAGCCGAAGCCCCACCCGGGATTCCATGCATCATTGGGGTTTCAACTTCAAGAAAGCCTATTTGATCAAGATAGCGACGCATTGATTGGATAATTTTACTGCGCAGTACAAACGTTTCTTTACTATCCATGTTCGTAATCAAATCCAAATAACGCTGACGATAGCGCTGCTCAACATCTTTCAGACCGTGGTATTTTTCCGGAAGCGGACGCAGCGATTTGCTCAATAAATAAAATTCAGTTGCCTTAACCGACAGTTCCCCGACCTTTGTCTTGAACATGACACCAGTAACGCCGACAATATCTCCCATGTCAACGGATTTGAAGATGTCATAAGACGCTTCGCCAATCATATCTTTACGTACGTATATTTGAATTTGTCCGCTCAAATCCTGTAAATGCGCAAATCCGGCTTTACCTTTGCCCCGTTTCGTCATGACACGTCCAGCGATGGTTACTTTATCTGTTTTTTCCTCCAGCTCCTCTTTAGAGAACTGGTCATATTTAGCAATTAAATCTTCTGCTAAGTGTGTACGGTTGAACTTTCCGCCAAAAGGGTCTACTCCCTGTCCCCGGTAGTTATCCAGTTTCTCACGGCGCACCCGCATATGTTCGTTCAATTCTTCAGACACTTTAATCACTCCATTACTTTTTAAAATGACCGGTCACCGATCCAATCAATTAATTGTATATAAGTATATAGAAAAACAAGCTTTCTTTCATCTTCAAGGCTTTACATTATGCAGAAACACGAAATCTGCCAGCAGCAAACTGGCAGATTCCCATGTTATGAAGCTCTGTTTGCAGCTTTTAATTCGTGGCATTAGGTATATAAAATTTCTTTGCCGGAACAGCATGATTCCGTATGATTATAACAACTTGTCCGGAATATTTACTGTTCTTCCTTTTCTTCATTTAAGGTTAATTCACGTTTGGTTATGTTTAATTTTCCTGCAATGGCGTCAAGCAGCTGTTCCGTAGCTTCTTGTTTTCCGCGTTCAACATTACCAAGTGTAATGATGGGAATTTCCAGCGAATTTGCCAGCCCCACCTGTGTATATCCTTTCAGTTTTCTGAAAGCCCTTATTCGTTTGCCAAGTCGTTTTGCGTCCATCGTCTTACATCCTTTATGTCGCTGTCTGGAAGTTCTGCCACTAATTCCGAAACTGTTCTTTGTCCGTTCGGTAATGGCATATCTGGTGCAATTTCATTCAATGGAATAAGCACAAATGCACGCTCATGCATTCGTGGATGTGGAATAATCAGCCGTTCCGTTTTTTTATTTTCTTGATTATACAGTAAAACGTCAAGATCAATTGTACGCGGACCAAAACGGATTTCCCGCTTTCTGCCAAGCTGATGTTCAATTGACTGGCAGACATCCAATAATTTCTCAGGTGAAAGTGTAGTCTTTATTTTAATTACCATATTTAAAAAATCATCCTGATTGGTATACCCGACAGGTGCAGTCTGGTAAATGGATGACTGCTTCAAAATAACAATTTCGTCATGCACACGCAGTCTGTGCAAAGCCTGATACAAATGCTGCCGCCTGGGTTCTATGTTAGTCCCCAGAGCCAAGAAAGATGAATAGTTCATTCCTTTCGCTCCCGGAAAGTTTCCACACCAACCGATTGATAGTGACCGGGAATCGGCGGGTCAGGCTTCGTTACCCTGATTGTACATGCTTCGAGCTGCGGGAATTGTTGAAACAATTCAGCTGAAATCTCCTCGGCAACTGCTTCAACCAAATTTTTAGGCTCCCCTTCCAACACAACCCTTACACATTCATAAACTTCTCCATAATCAATGGAATCCTCCATCGCATCAGATGCAGCAGACTTTGATAAATCAAGCATCAGTTCCGTATCTACATAAAAACGTTGCCCGAGCTTGTTTTCTTCCGGGTACAGGCCATGATAGGCGTAAAATTCCATCCCGTTAAGCAGGATCTTATCCAACAGGCACCGCTCCTTTCCTTCCGAGCATCGCATCCATCATTTTTGCCAGTTCCACGTTTAATTCCACATTATGAACACGAATAATTTGTGCACCCTTAGATATCCCAAGACAGGTTGTTGCTCCTGTCCCATTATCCCGCTCAGCAGGTGGCACATCAAGAACTTTTCCGATAAATGTCTTCCGGGACGTACCTAACAATACCGGAAACCCCAAATCGGAAAACTTTTCCAAATTATTCATCACGATAAGATTATCTTCCGCTGTTTTGGCAAAGCCCACTCCGGGATCAAGGATGATATTTTCATCAGGAACACCTGCATTCCTTGCGATCGCAATGCTTTCCTGAAGATCCTGTTTCATATCACCGATGATTGACGTGTAATCTTTATTTGTACGATTGTGCATTAAAATGATCGGAACATTATATTCTGCCGCAACTTTAGCAATTTCGGGCTCTCGCTTAGCTCCCCATACATCATTAATGATTGCTGCACCTGCATTGACTGCCTGTCTGGCCGTTTCCGCTTTATATGTATCGACAGAAATGGGAATATTCACGTTTTCTTTCACCTTGCGGATCACAGGTACAATCCGGGCAATTTCTTCTTCCTGTGATACGGCTTCATGATTCGGACGGGTGGACTCGCCGCCAATATCGATTATATCGGCACCGGCTCGCTCCATGGCAATCGCATGATTCACAGCCTGCTGCAACGATGTATAATTTCCTCCATCAGAAAAAGAATCCGGTGTAACATTCAGGATCCCCATAATATATGTCCGGTCCAACAGGTTATATGTTTTATTGTCTGTCACCAGCTTCATTGCGATACCCTCTTTCCTAACCGAATTAGTTCGACTACTATCGTATCACAGCAGCATCAAAAGCGAAAGCGCCCGCTTCAGTGATTTCGAATGGCTGGGTAATGGAACTGCATGCGACGAAACCAGTCCATACAAAAAGACCGGCACCCTAAAGGATACCAGTCCTGTGCAGCCACTCCTGTTATTGATTATCTTGCTGGAATAAAGGAGTGGACAAATAACGTTCACCATTATCAGGAAGAACAGCCAGCACTTTTTTACCTTTGCCAAGTTTTTTGGCAACCTTTTTCGCTGCTGCAACTGCAGCACCAGATGAAATGCCGCCTAGAATACCATCAAGCTTTGCTGTTTGGCGTGTTGCTTCAAATGCTTCATCATTGGAAATCCGGATAACTTCATCGTACATATCCGTATCAAGTACCTTAGGCACAAATCCTGCCCCCAGACCCTGAAGTTTGTGCGGACCTGGTGAGCCGCCGGAAAGCACTGCTGAATCTTCCGGCTCAACCGCATAAACTTTTACATCCTTAAAGTTATCCTTGAGTACCTTGCCTGCTCCTGTAATCGTACCACCAGTACCAATGCCGGACACAAATCCGTCCAGCCCGTCGCTCATTTGTTTAACAATTTCATTTCCCGTCGTACGGGCATGTACTTCAGGATTTGCTTCATTGTTAAATTGCTGCGGCATAAAATAGCCATTTTCATTTTTCAGTTCCTCTGCCTTCTTAATCGCACCATTCATACCATCCGATCCGGGAGTTAAAACCAGCTCAGCTCCATAAGCGCGTAATAGATTACGGCGTTCCTTACTCATCGTGTCAGGCATTACCAGTACCGCTTTATATCCTTTTGCTGCTGCAACCATTGCCAGGCCAATACCGGTATTTCCACTTGTCGGTTCAATGATGGTATCGCCCTCTTTGAGCTTGCCATTCTGTTCAGCTGCCTCAATCATGGAAAGCGCAATTCTGTCTTTCACCGAACTTCCGGGATTCATTGCCTCCAGTTTCAAATAAACATCTGCACTGTCTTTGTCTGCATAACCATTCAATTTTACAATCGGTGTTTCCCCAATCAGCCCGGTAATATTTTCAGCAACTCGCATCATAACTCCTCCTAAATTCCTACTAATTTTATAGGCTTTATCTATAATGTATGTTTAACACCCAAATATGTCAAACATTTGGATTACTTCTATTCATATACCCAATCCACGTTCAAATTATTCCAAAGCAATTTTGCATCCAGGTTTTTATTGGTTTTTGAAAGTGCCAGCTCCCTTTTTATATACGGCTTTATTTCTTGATAGGAAAATTTTATATCAGGCAGCTTTCGGTGAAGGTAGATGATTGCCACATTTTTTCCACTCTTAAATGGTTCACGGAAGGTTCGCTCCTTCATTTTACTGGCCTTCTCCGCATATCCTTCCGGCAGAAACTTACTGTAATCCACAAAAAAGCCGAGATAACCACCTTCTTCTTTCGTTTCTTCGTCAAGGGAATATTCTTTTGCGAGTATTTGAAATGAAGCTCCATTTCCAAGCTCTTTGATCACTTTTTCAGCTGTTTTCATATCCGGAACTACAATATGTGACAGCTGTAACGATGCCTTAAAATTATACTGTTCATGGTAATCTTTATAGTAGTTGCGAATTTTCTTTTCCGGAATGGTAACATCTGAAGTTAATAATGCACCCAGTTGATAACGGTAGATAATGTCTTCACGCCATTCCCTCTTTTTTTGCGCTGTTTCCTCCTGTGTCATCACCCCTTGCATTGTTGTCAGTAGTGCTATTTCCCGGGCAATGACTTTTTCGCTTATTTCAATATTTTGTTCCTCAGCAAGCTGCTGCACAATCTCTCTGTCAATCATACGTTGCAACTGTTCCTGTCCCTGGTTTTTACGTAAGGTGTTCATCCAGTCTTCATAGGAAATCTTTTCGCCACCAACTGTTGCCACTGGTTCCCTGCTGTCGATTTTTTTATTGTTATTATCCAGTACGACATTTTCGCCATCACTGTTCCAAAATATTAGTGTAGCTATATTGGTAATGAGCAAAACAACAATAATCCCAAACAGATAATTCCTTTTCACAGGGGGCCCCTCCCCTTTCAATGCTCATTTGCAGAATCTTTCAGCCCTTCAAGTTCTTCCTCGGTAAACTGATATTTTTCATTACAAAAATGACACGTTGCTTCAGCACCATGATCTTCCTCAATCATTTTCTTAATTTCGTCAGTTCCCAGCCCAATAATCGCATTTTCCAATCGTTCTCTTGAGCATTTGCACTTAAATACCACTGGAAGTGTTTCGTGAATTTTCACTTCTTCTTTTCCAAACAAACGCTCCAATATTTGCTCCGGTGAGTTCCCTTCCCTAATCAAAGTTGAAATGGCGGGGAAGTTTTGAATCTTATCTTCCAGAACTGCAATCGAATCTTCGGATGCTCCCGGCATTACCTGAACAATGAATCCACCTGAAGCAAGTATTGACTGATCCGGATTGACAAGCACACCGGCACCAACGGCAGAAGGTATTTGCTCTGAATTTGCAAAATAATAAGTGAAATCCTCGCCAATTTCGCCGGAAACAATTGGTACCTGACCGGTAAAATAATCCTTCAGCCCCAAATCTTTAACGACACTGATATTTCCTTGTGTACCCACCGCTCGTGCGACATCAAGCTTACCCTTATCATTCAAATCAAAATCAACATGTGGATTGGTCACATATCCGCGGATCGTGCCATTTGCATTGCCATCTGCAACAATGGCTCCCATCGGCCCATCCCCTTCAACTTTAACAGTCAGCGAATCATCACCTTTCAGCATTGCTCCCATCATGGCAGTGACGGTAACCGTCCGTCCAAGTGCAGCTGAAGCGGTAGCCCATGTATCTTGGCGTCTACGTGTTTCCTCAACAGTATTTGTTGTTGTGGCAGCATATGCGCGAACTATTCCATTGAGTGCTGTTGCTTTTACAATATAATCATTCACGGTATTATTCAGTCTCCTTTTGCTGATTTTCCTGCATATTTTTTTGATATATTAAATGCAATCCTTTTAGTGTCAAATATTTATCGACATAGTCAATCGTTTCAGAAGCATCGGAAATCAGTGTGGCAAGACCACCCGTTGCAATAACAACTGGCTCCGTCATAGCTTGTGACTTCAATCGGTTTACAATACCGTCAACCTGTCCCACATACCCATAAAAAACACCAGATTGCATTGCTTCCACTGTCGAACTTCCTACTATATTTTCCGGTGCCTGAATTTCTATCTTAGGCAGTTTTGATGCTCGTTTATACAATGCTTCCATGGAAACATCAATTCCCGGGGCGATCAGCCCGCCCTGATATTCCTTTCGTTCATTGATATAGCAATAGGTCGTCGCTGTACCAAAGTCAATTATAATAAGCGGTGCATCGTATTCATGAAGTGCTCCTACTGCATTTACAATCCTGTCAGCCCCAATTTCTTTCGGGTTCGGATAAGCCATCCCCAAATAGGAATGTACAGAATCCTTTCCGATTATCAAAGCTTCCGTATGAAAGTATTTTTTAGCCATCCTCTCCAACGAAAACATGATTGGCGGGACAACCGATGAAATGATGACCCCGGTAATATCCGTAAGTGCTATATCTTCGTGTTCAAGCATCGACTTCAGCAGTATGCCGAACTCATCTTCCGTTTTATACCGATCCGTTTTAATCCGCCACTCATGAATCAATTTATCATCATCGAATACACCCAGAACCGTATTCGTATTCCCAACATCAAGCACAAAAAGCATTCTGAACCAAACCTTCCCGCCATTGTATATTTTCTGTCTCTTAATATACCACAAAATAAATCCAATTAGAAAAACCCAATTTAAAGACCCTCCACTTTTCATGGAGGGTCTTAGGATTATAAATCATTATTGATTTTTATTGTCCTCATCGGAAGGAGTCTCATTTTTCCCCGACTCTTCCTCAGCTTCTTCCTTCTCTGCTTCACGTTCTTCCTGACGTTTTTCTTCAGCTTTTTGCTTTGCTTCTTCATAAGTTTCAGGATCAGCATCCGCATCTTTCTTGGAACTGATATTAACTTTAACATCATCTGAATCTTCGTCCGCAGGCTTTCTTTGTTCTGTTTGATCAACAGCAGGCTCCGGAAGAACGCCATCTTCAAACAGACTTTTAATTTGCTTGGCATCCAATGTTTCCACTTCAAGCAGTGTTTGAGCCATTAATTCCAGTTTATCTTTATGCTCGGTAAGAATTTTCTTGCCTCGTTCATAACAGTAATTAATAAAGTTTTGCATTTCTTTATCAATTTCATACGCAATAGTATCACTGTAGTTCTGATCATTTTGGATGTCACGGCCAAGGAAAACTTCACCGCCGCCGCTGGTAAACTGCAATGGCCCGATTTTATCGCTCATACCAAACTCAGTAATCATTTTACGGGCAATCCCTGTCGCACGCTGGAAGTCATTGGAAGCGCCTGTGCTAACTTCGCCAAACATGATTTCCTCAGCAATACGACCGCCCAGAAGACCGGTGATTTTATCAAAAAGTTCCGGCTTCGTCATAAAGTAACGATCCTCTTTTGGCAGCATGACAGCATAACCGCCTGCCTGGCCGCGAGGGACAATGGTAACTTTATGTACCATATCAGCTTCATCAAGAACCAAACCGATAATTGTATGACCACTTTCATGGTGTGCAACAATATTGCGCTCTTTCTCGGAAATAACCTTGCTTTTTTTGGAAGGTCCGGCAATAACCCGATCAATTGCCTCATCAACATCCAGCATATCAATTTTTGTTTTATCAAAACGTGCCGCAACGAGTGCAGCTTCATTTAACAGGTTTTCCAGATCTGCGCCGGAAAATCCTGGTGTACGCATGGCAATTGTTTTCAAATCGACTGTATTGTCCAGTGGCTTATCTTTCGCATGGACTTCCAGTACTTCTTCACGTCCTTTTACATCCGGACGGTTAACGGTAATCTGTCTGTCAAAACGTCCCGGACGAAGTAATGCGGGATCAAGAATATCCGGGCGGTTTGTCGCCGCAATCATAATGATACCTTCATTGGCACCAAACCCATCCATTTCGACGAGCAATTGGTTCAGTGTCTGTTCACGCTCATCGTGACCACCGCCAAGTCCAGCACCACGCTGACGCCCGACCGCATCAATTTCATCGATAAATACGATACAAGGAGCATTCTTTTTTGCATTTTCAAACAGGTCACGTACACGGGAAGCACCGACACCAACAAACATCTCCACAAAGTCTGAACCACTGATCGAGAAAAATGGTGTTCCTGCTTCACCTGCTACTGCACGCGCAAGCAATGTTTTACCTGTCCCCGGAGGTCCGACAAGCAGTACCCCTTTTGGAATACGGGCCCCGACTGAGGAGAATTTACGCGGATCTTTCAGGAATTCAACAACTTCCACTAATTCCTGCTTCTCTTCATCCGCACCTGCCACATCTTTAAAGCGGACTTTTTTCTTATCATCACTGACCATTTTGGCTTTACTCTTGCCAAAGTTCATGACACGGCCGCCACCGCCGCCTTGTGCCTGACTGAGAATAAAGAAGAAAAATAAGCCCAGTATCAGAAATGGAATCATTGTCGTCAGGAACGTAACCCAGCCACTTGGCTGTTCCTCTTCCTTGACATTGAGCACACTTTGTTCAGTCGCTTTATTATATATATTCGATACGATATTCGTATTTTCCGGAACCTGTGTAATGAACGTCTCGTCTTCACCTAACTGTCCGGTAATACGGATTATGCCATTTGATGGCTGCATCGTCATTTCTTCGATTTCACCATTATTTAAAGCTTGCATAAATTCTTGCACATCATATTGCTCTGCTTGTTCATTTTGTCCATTAAATACTCCAATGACGCCGATTACTACGAGAAAAATGAGTAAATAAAAGACAACATTGCGAAATATACGATTCATTCCTTACCTCCTCCCAAGCGGGAAAAACTACAAACATAGTACCATAGAAAAAAGTGCTAATACAACTAATTCATCTTACAATTTCGTGAGATTTTCAGGCTGTTTACGTTTTCCCGAATTGATGGGTTATTTGTGTTTCAAAAGCTATCAAATATGATTGTGACGGTTATTCTTCGCCGCCATAGATCTTTGGCTTCAGCACTCCGATATATGGGAGGTTGCGGTATTTTTCCTCATAATCAAGTCCATAGCCTACAACAAATTCATTTGGCACCTCAAAACCGATTATGTCCGCTTTAATATGTGCCGTACGTCCGGACGGTTTATCAAGCAGGGTAACAATTTTGATGGAGTTTGCTTTCCGGTACTTAAACAGATCCACCAAATAACTCAGTGTCAGCCCACTGTCGATAATATCCTCAATGATCAGCAAATCACGGCCTTCCACTTTCGTATCCAGGTCTTTTACAATCTTAACCTCACCAGAAGATCGCATTTTGCCGCCATAGCTGGATACATCCATAAAATCCATTTCCAGATGTGTTTCCACCCGACGCAGGATGTCTGACATGAAAGGCATTGCTCCTTTCAGCACGCCAATTGCCAACGGGAACCTGCCATCATATTCCTCGGTAAGCTGTTTTCCAAGGTCTGCACATTTTTGTGCAATCTCTTCCTCTGTAATTAATATTTTTTCAATATCACTATGCATGTTGCCCCTCCTGCGAATTACTCTTTTTTAGAAAACCCGGTTGTCACCAACCCTTTAGATAACAGCCTTAGTTGCATTTATGCAGTAATAACGTTTTATACGCTTATCTTCGAAAAACCAGCTGAATATATGTGTCATTATTCTCCAATTGCCGAGCGGGAATACCTTTCTTAAGCCCAACAAGCCATAGAACTGCTCCGTTATCATCGACAATTACGGGCCACGTATCCCGTTCCGGCAGCGGCACTTTTGCATCGATAAAAATATCTTTTAATTTCTTGCTTCCCTGCAGTCCCCGCCAGTACATTCTGTCTCCATCCCGGCGTGTTCGAATATGTAATGGCAAAGCAACCTCTTCACTGCCACATGCATAACACATATCGGATCTTTCATCGGGAATTTCGGTGTAAAATGCTGTCACTTTCCCGCCATACCAGTTTATCTTTCCCGGAATTTCGATTGTTGTCGGAGATAGTGTCGGGTTCTTATTATTGTCTCCAAAACTGAAAACAAATGTCTTGTACATTTTCTTTAATTTCAGATTGTCAGGAAAATCGATTTGTGTATTTCCGGATGATTTAGCCAGTAAGTCGAAAAATTTCCTTTCATGCACATACGACAGATTTTTGGGTAATTTTTCATATAGATAATTTAATATTAGATGATAGGCACGTCTTTGTAAAGAATGGGGAAATGCGGAAAATTCCGTGCTTTGAAACGTGACTTTCCTATTTTTCCTGTCAACATTCACGATCTCCTGTACCATCTTCGCTGCCTCATCGGTCAAAAAGTGCTCATCTTCCTGTAGTGCTTCACTTAAATGCTGTACGGTATTATGTATATTGCGATTTCTTTCTTTAAATAACGGAAGCAGTTGTTTTCGAAAAAAGTTTCTCGTGTAAATTGTTTCCTCATTGGAAGGATCCCGCCTTGGTGCTATTTGATGCTGCCTGCAATACATCTCCAGCTCATCTTTTGTCAAACAAAGAAATGGCCGGACAATCACCCCTCCCGCAAAACGTCGCGTAACAGGAATACCCGAAATTGATGCCGGATCTGCCGATCGTACAAATGCCATCAGCATTGTTTCCACCTGATCATCACCATGATGTCCAAGCGCAAGACAATCAGCGTTAAAACGATACATCTGTTCTTCAAAAAATGCATATCTCAGTTTTCTGGCTGCAAGCTGTGTCCCAAGCTTATCCTCTTCCTTATACGTTGGTACATCCAAGGAGGTTCCAACAAATTGAATATTCCATTTGTCACAAACTTGCCGGACATACTCAAGATCATTCAACGATTCCATACCGCGCAGCTGATGATCTGCAGAGACAACAATAATCGTCAAGTTCCAGACTTCTTTGATGGTATTAAAAAAATGAAGAAGTGCCATGGAATCCGGACCACCGGACACACCAATCAATACAGTCGAATTCTCGTTCAGCAACTGATGCTGTCTCATAAACGTTTGCACTTTTTCAATCATTTTCCTACCCATCTCCATATCAGAAAACTTGGCTTATTGCCAAATGGCGAAAACCTTAGTTGCGCTTATACATTGATAGTATTTATATTTTCTTAACTGCCAAGAAAGTATTTATACTTTATTATCTGCAAATACATTCTCGACATATTGTATCCATCGTATCACATATTCAATTTCCAGCAAAAGCAGAAACGTCCGGTGAATGAATCAAATTTCCAGCGCGGATTTGTTCCTGTCACTACAGCAACAGTGATGAGAGGTAAAATAGTGCCGAGACAGCTGCGATTCCTCCTGTTTCCACAAGTAATGATTCCTTGCCGGAATGGTTTCCGGATCTTGAAACCCGAATATTGTTCAATATTTTTGTAACATCACTTTTCATTTGTGCACTTGATTGATAGCTTCCCAAAACTGCCCTTTTTAATGTACCTTTATATACAGATAACAGCTTGGCCTCATCCAACTTTTTCATAAGGGTAGCCTTTGGATTCGGCCCTTTCTCAAAACGTTTTGGATAACATACAGATAAAAACACCATGACAAGTGCAAAAAGGTCATAGCTTGGTTCGGCTTTTCTCGTACCCATCCCCCAATACCCTCGGTCGTAAAATTCCGTATACTCCTTAACAGACCTGCCGATTTGAGTGGTCCCGCCAACATCAATCCAGCGCACTCTGGGCGGTGATGGTATGACAAGCAGGTTTTCCGTTTTAAAATCACCAAATACCCACCCATTATCATGCAGTTGTTCCAGATCATCCAGGAGCTGCAGCAAAAAGACACCAATCCACTCATTTCCATGACGCATAATAAAATTTGTCAGTAATTCGCCTTGCATGTATTCCATCACATAAAAGGAGTAAATTTGTCCTCTTCCGTACTCAACATCATCAACATCAAGCAAATAAGGCCCAAGGCGGCTTCCCTGGACCTTTTGAAACGCTTTAAGGACATTTACCTCCATCGTTATCGATGCATTGTTTTCGCTTATTTTCAATGCCGCTTTTTTTCCGTTATATTCACATAAATACACACTGCCAACCGCGCCGCTGCCAAGCTTTCTTCTGATTATATACCGCGTTTTATGCCATTTGCCGGTAATTACTGTTCCCGGCAGCAGTTCAGTGCCAGGTTTCTTCCGTGCCTTGTTCATTTTCATCTTCGAAACTCCTTAACAAGCTTTTCCGGCTAAACTGGTAGATTGCTTCACGAATTGCCGGTCCTGTCGGCGTAATCCCCCCACTGGTCAATTTGGGAAAGACCGTTGAAATGGAGTCAAGCTTTGGTGACCAGTCAAATACTTTCTGAATTTCGGTGCGTCTGCCCGGGAAACTGTAAATACAAAAGCGGTTGCGGCCAATGCGTGCATTCAAGCTTACAGACAGATCAATCAGCGCTTCCTTCACTGTCGGCAGTTTGTTATGCATACTTGCACTTGTATCGACCATTACAAGCACTTCCAAATCACACGTTTCCCCCATATCCTCAACAACTTCCATAATTTCTCCACGTTTTTCAGGTTCAATATCTTCCATCGACTGTTCGGAGCCCAGTATTTGCTTTAACTCCTTATTAACAAATCCCTGCAACGTCTGTGTCATCGCCTGCTGTGTCACTGTTTTCACCGTTTGTGACAATGATTGCTTATAAACGATCTGGCTGACACCACCACCCGACATTGCAATTTCTTCCACTTCCTGAAACCCCTCAGGCTGCTCCGTCTGATCGTCTTCCATAATTCCGATTACATTTACCGAGATTCCCTGCTGATACGCAAGAGCAGCAGTTGCAGCAGGATTTTCACCTTTATTTGAGCAGCCATCCGTAATCAGCAATATTTGCTTTAGCGTGCCTTTTTTCATCCAGCATACCTCCCATTAATTCCACTATCATCATCACCAATAGTTTGGAAGAATATACCTTGACTGGCACGTCAGGCTGAAGCTATCTTGCTCCGTTTACTGCGCTTCATTTGAATAGTATGGAATCGATGCCCACTGTGGTGAGTTTTTAACAATTTTAGCGGCAACAACAGTCATATCATCCTCAATTTCTCCTGACCTGGTCCGAACAACTTCTTCGAGCAGCAAGTCCGCTATTTCCTGAGGATCATCCGTTTTCATTTCCCGTATCTTACGTTTAATCCAGACGTCTGTATTTTCAATATGCTTTGGCCCATCAAATATTCCATCACTCATCATAATCAGGATATCTTCATTCATCAGCTGCTCCCCGACGATATCAACGTCGAATTCCTGAATGATTCCCATTGGCAGGTTGCTTGCCTCCACTTTGATCATTTCATTGCCACGTTTAATGAAACTTGGTGTCGATCCAATTTTCAAAAACCTTACAAATGCATTATGCAAATTCACAACAGCCAGATCCAGTGTTGCAAACATCTCGTCTGTGGAACGCAATGACAAAATGGAATTAATCGATTTAATAGCGACCCGCTCAGGAATCCCCGTCTGTAAGATTTGCTGCAGTAAACGTAGTGTCTCCTTGCTCTCTTCACTGGCCCGCTGACCATTTCCCATTCCATCACTTATTGCCATCGCATATTTACCTTCACCAAGCTCGATCGTCTTAAAACTGTCACCGGAAACTAATCCACCGCCTTTCGCTGCGTTTGCTATTCCCGTATCGATAACAAATTCTTTTGCCGAACCAAAAATCAGATAACAATATCCATTTGGAAATGGTGATACTTCTTCATGTTTGACGACAATCATTTCATTTAATATATCCGATAGAACCGGGGCAATCAGTTTAGACCCTTCCCCATGATAATCATAGAAGGAAACGGTCATTTCTATATCCACATTCCCTTTGTCCAGCCGGTAAATATCCAGCTTTTCAAGCGTGATCCCCATTTGTTTTAACATATGAACAATTTGCATCTCCTGCTGTTCGTGATGCTGCCGTTCCTTCATTATTTCAGATGCAAAATCCTCCATCACCTCGGACACACCCTGAAGCTGATCCGCAACAAACTGTTTACTTTCCATTACCTGTTTTTTCAATTGCTTATTTGCTTCAAAAAAGGATACTTCCTCTTTAATGGTGTCAACCACTTTTTTCGATTTAACACAATGATTTTCAAAATCACTCATTAGTTTCCGGTTTGGTGTATTCCCTTCAGATAATTCATCCTTTAAATCTTCCATTAATGAATACGTTTGGTCAAACTGTTTCTGCCAGCAGCGATCTTTCATAAAACAGGATTGACACGTCTTTTCGGTCACCTGACTTAAAAAATAATCCGTTTCACGGCTTGAATGCCGGTGATCTTCAGCCGGTTTTTCCGAAATGGCGAAACTTTTTGAGAGCGCTTCAAAAACGTCCGAAAATTGTTCCACACGCTTGGCCGTTACATTCCGCACTTTTTGCAGATACTGTTCCTGCTCATTGGAATGCTCCTCCGTACCGGGAATATATTTTGACAGCTTTCTGAACCAGCTCGCCGGCGTCAGGAAAAACAACAGTGCCGCTATTGATGACTCCATTAATGAAGGAATTAACGTATCTGAGGCCCCGTAAATCCCGACCAAAAACGTACCAACAAAGAGCCCGATCGCCACGCCAACTTTACTTCCTTCTTTGAGCAGTCCTCCCAAAAGTCCGGAAAATGCCAGCAAACTCATCTGATAGAGATTCGCCACATTTGCAAGTGACAGAATCAGGCCAGCCACCACCCCTACCGTTGATCCAATCGCTGCGCCCCCGACAAAAGCAAGCATCATAACAAAATACCGGGAAAAAATCTGCTCGACAGACGCATTATATACTTCCCAGCCAATCGTACCGGTAAGGATGGATGCCAGCAAAATGATCATACATATAATTTCTTCATTTTTTAAAGCAGGTTTATACCGTTTTGGTGATAATAATGGAATACTTTGCATAAAAATTAATACAAGAACCGTTCCAAGTACTCCTTCGACAAACAAAAGCATCCATTCATATGATGACAATTGGCCTGTAATGGAATAGACACACAGGCGGGGTGCCACTGCGGAAAGAAATACAAATAGCGGAATGAACACTTGCTGATTTCTGACCTGTTTAAAAATCCCGGCCAAAAAGATAAAAGAAGTCATCGCAAGTGCGATATAAATTCCATGGAAAACAGAAAAGGTAAGTGCTCCCGCTATGACTGCCAGCATTACTTTAGCGGCCTTGTCCCGGTGAATTATCCAAATAGTCGCTAAAAATGCCACAGCAAATGGTGATACAGCTTCAAGGATAACAGCCCGTCCAAGCAAAAATCCTACTAAATAAAACAACCATCCCCTTTCAAACAGTAATGATTTGGTCTTGGAAGAAACCTTCATGCGCAGTCTGTGTAATTGATTGTTATTGACACCAATCCCCTTAGATTCCGCTCGTGGAATTGAATCCATCATATCAAAATCACTCCTTCTAGAGACATTAAAACACAGTATGCATTCTTTTTTTGTCAAAACAAGCAGACGAAATCAAAAAATCGTTCGACTGCTTTCTGCCCGGACAAGCGATATTCTACAACCGCTACCGTAATCTGTTTACTGGTGTCTAACACAGCAGTTTTACCTACCTGCTTAAAAAATTATCATTGACACTGCTCGTTTGCTGTTGTAATATATCACTTGTGATTAATTTTGGCGGTGTAGCTCAGCTGGCGAGAGCGTACGGTTCATACCCGTGAGGTCGGGGGTTCGATCCCCTCCGCCGCTATACAAAGGAAAAAAGACTGTTTTCGGGCTTACGACATTCAAATTTTATAATGTCGATTCCCGGAACAGTCTTTTTTTTGTTTGGCTGTTTTTGAGACTAATACAACATCCATAAACTGCGACGTAGTGTGATGTTTTACCACCGCTGCGGAAATACACGTCGCTTTCACTTTCGAGCATAAGTGCGACATCTGCTCAAGCAAACTTTCGCAGTGTCTTCTTTACCGTGGGCGGCTGATACCACTACACCAGTCCGGGTGAGCGGAGGGCGGCGACTCCTGCGGGAACAGCACGAGTCCGAAGACCCCGCAGAGTGGTTGAAAAGGAAGGTCGACTAAAACCGTCCTTTGCGGACAACGTCGACATACCCCTCGTCGGGGCAAGGAGGCTGAGGCCGTGCCCGCGGTAAAGAAGACACAGTGAAAGTGATTTTCTTGAACTGATGTCGCACTTATGCTGGCAGTGAAAGCATCCGCCCGGAGTGATCTCGGACGGCGGGGAGAAAAGCGGATGTTATTAGAAAACAGCAGTTACGTCGCAGTTTAGTTCAACTACAACGTTAACAAACAAAATTCACGAAAAGGTCTCGCGATGAACCGAACAAACTGTGAACTATAGCCTTATCGACAATTAAAGCAAGGTGTACAGGGGAAAATGCGCACAAAAAAACAGGTACCACTTATCAAAAGTGATACCCGTTTTTTAAATTTATCGTGCATAGAGCATTATTAATAGACAGCAGCTTTTATCCTCTTTTAGCACCTCGACCTCCCCGTTTGGATTCGGTGTGCTTCTTTAATGAGGCTAAACGATCTTCTGAATCCTTCAGAAATTTATTCATTTTGGATTCAAAAGATTCTCCGCGATCACGATTATTTCTGGGGCGCGCCGGTCTATCCTTGGCTTTTTTGATGGACAAACCTATCTTGCCATCCTTTTCGACATTAATAACTTTTACCGTCACTTCATCACCGACGCTAAAATGATCGTTAATGTCTTTAACATAGTTGTCGGCAACCTCACTAATGTGTACCAATCCGGTTTTCCCTTCGCCTATATCAACAAAGGCTCCAAAATTGGTAATGCCGGTTACCTTTCCCTGCAGCTTGCTGCCTACTTCGATTGACATAAAAAAAATGCTCCTCCTTAAAAGTTTAAAATATATAGTTCTTATATAGTATAGCTAAGCATATGAAAGCGTGTCAATAAGAGGGTTTTTCATCAGGGAGGTTAAAGATCAATTCCCCTTTTTTGGAGAAGAAATAGTTCGTCCTGGCTATCTCCAATACATACTCCTCATTATTCAATAATTTAATTTCCTCACGAATATTCTTTTCCTCTTTTTTCAAAGTGGCAAGTTTGTCCTCAAGCTGCTCATACTGTTCAGCTTTCTCAGCCTGAATGGAACGTTGTTTAAAATGGTATGCTGCCATGCTTCCAAAAGTTACCATAACAACAATGGAAAATAACACAAGACGTCGGAATAACCGTTTTTTCTTTCTCTTTTGCCTTTCTATGTGGGCATCATAATTATGTTTGTAGTTCGTTTCCAAGCTGGCTAATGTTTTTTTCTTTGTGGACACCGGCATCTACCTCCTCTTAAACAATATCTTTTTTACCCACTTCCTGCATGTATTCTTTATTGTACTATAAAATCCTGCTGATTTGTATAAGTTATCCTGAATATTTTTAGGTAAGATACCAAAAAGCGTCCGAAAAATCCAAAAAACCGGAGTTAAAAGCAGCTTTCCTGCAAAACTTATTATACGCATAAGGGTCTGCAGGACAAATAAAATACACGTTACCACAACTTGGATGATAAATTTTACCGGCGTGATAAACAAAACATTCACTACGTTTTCAACGAATCGAAAACACATCAGTACAATTCTGATGATGTGTTCCAGCAGCCATCTGTATGCTTTTGCCACAAGCACCTGATAAACAGAAAATCCGAGCAGTACAGCGGCAAACACGTATAATCTTAATTCCCCGCTGTTCACCCTGAATAATAGATAATAGAGCAGCAGTGTCTGTGTCAGCCAAAAACTTATTTCCATAAAATAAGCCAAAACCCTGCGACTTCTCCAATGGATAGAAAAACGACGGAATGTTTCCTGTATTATGCCCAAATAAAGGCCGCTTAAAACCATCGCGATCATGGTTATGAACTGGACATTAAGCGTCATTTAAACAGCTTGCTAAAGAATCCTTTAGCTTTCTCCTGGCTATGTTCGTCCACATAGGAAAGCTCGTATATTTTACCCTTTATGGTAACATTGCCATCACCAACATCAAGGTTTTTCAGCTGCAGATTCTGCCCCCGTACAATCAGATATCCCATCACGGTTTCCAGTAAAAACTCTTCATTGTCAAAGCTGTCGACTTCTTTTACACCGGTTATCTCCATGTTTTTGCGGTTATCAATTTTAACAGCATGATCCTGCTGCTGCACACGCTGGACAGTTTCCTTCTCATAATAATTCATATACTTGTCCCTCCTTATCATTATTACATTATGAAAAAAGGGACAGGTATAGAACTTTATTTGGTAACTTTCTCTTCGTTTACAACGTGATAAAGCATGTCAGCCTCATCCTTTTTTACTGCCTCTTTCAGTGCTTTAATCTCAAGGGTCACTACCTTTTGGCCAAACTTAATGATCAGCTCATCACCAACCTCTACAGTTGATGAAGCCTTTGCCTTGTTTCCATTGATGGTAATACGCCCCTGATCAGCCACTTCTTTTGCCAATGTGCGGCGCTTAATCAGCCTTGATATCTTTAAAAATTTATCCAGTCGCAAATAATCACTCTTTTCTTTTTGCTTGATTCCAATAATAGTCCATTTCTTCCAGAGAGGTTTGGTATATATTTTTTTCCTGTTCGTTAAGCTGCTCTTCAATATACGTAAAACGGGATCTGAATTTCCTGTTTGCCTGATTCAGGGCAAGTTCCGGATTGACTTTATAATACCTGGATATGTTGGCCAGCACAAATAATACATCGCCAAGCTCCTCAGTGATATTCGTTTCATCTTCGTTGTCAACAGCAGCATGCACCTCATCCAGCTCTTCACGCAGTTTCTCCCAAATATCGGCTGCGTCATCCCATTCAAATCCGGCTTTTCCTGCTTTTTTCTGAAGCTTGGCTGCTTTCGCCAAAGCGGGCAGTCCATTCGGAATACCATCAAGCAGCGAATTACGGGTACCGCTTTTTTCCTGTTGCTTTAAGGCATCCCATGACTGTACAACTTCATCTGCTGATTCCATTGTTACTTCCCCAAACACGTGTGGGTGCCGATGAATCATTTTATCCGTAATAGAGCGAATAACATCATCAACCGTAAAGTATCCGTCATCCTCACCAATTTGACTGTGCAGCATGACCTGGAGCAAAACATCACCGAGTTCTTCTATAATTCCTTCGTCATCTTCCAGATCAATCGCTTCAATTAATTCATACACTTCTTCAATCGCATAGACACGAAGGCTTTCATGGGTCTGTTTTTTATCCCATGGACAGCCTTCCGGACTGCGTAACGCGGCAATAACCTCCCGCAGTTGGTCAAGGGTATGATGGAGCATGTTTGCCGGGACCGGTGGAACATAAACCGAAGTTAAATTATTTGCATTTATTGACCGGTCAAGCTCCTCCAATGGAATGCTCACGATTTTTTCCCTGCTTGTACCGGCCGCTTCGACAATGGATACGTAATAGTCTGCCGGCAAATCTTCCAGGAGGGCTAATTTTACCTCAGATGCAATAAACCGGTCATAAACCTGACAAAAAATAAGGTGATTGCGATAATTCAGCTGATTTCGGACAAACCCGGTGCCGTCAACAAACTGAAAGCCTTCGATCGGATCAATTTGCAGTGCGGTAAATAAATCATCCAAATAGCTTTGACCCCCGATAATTTCGACTGGTACCTCCTGTTGTTCCAGCAGCAATTGAACTGTTTTCTCCGCTAGCATCGGATGACCCGGAACAGCATAAATAATTGGTGAATCAGAAGCTTTGGCCAGCAGCGTTTCACAAATTGTACGGTACACCTCATCAAACTGCCCGGCAGACTCATAGATATAGTCAAGCGCAGTAAAAACGACGCCTTCTTCTTCCAATCCTTTTACCAACGGATGATCGGCTGTCCGAGTAAACACCGGTAAATCCGTATGGATTAATTTTTTATAGATTCCGAGCGGCAGCTGATCAAGGTCACCAGCACCCAACCCGATAATTTCTATTCTTTGGCTCATTTTATCTCCCTCTCTTTATGCAATCGAATCCAGAAACCTGCAAATGGCAGCATAGACAGTTCTTTTTCAGTAAATGCCCGAAATCTTAACAGCAAGAAAATATATAATAAAGCTCCAGTGATAACGATAAATAATACATATAAAAGCAAACCGCCGCGTGATGCAATATCAGGGGTAAGAAAGTCTATGACTGACAGATAGGCAAGCATCCCGAAAGCTGCGACAATTAATGCGGTCCAATTAATCTGTTTTTCAACATGCAGTCCGGGGAGCATCCGTTTAACTGTCCCTAAAAGAAGCAGCGTCAATACTGACAGACTTAGCACGGTAGCAACAGCTCCTCCGGTAATACCAAATAACGGCACAAGCAGCGTATTGGCTGAACATTTAATGATGAAAGCGATCAGAATAAATCCCGCCGTCCGTTTAATATATCCAAGCCCCTGCAGAATCGATGCCGCTGTAATCGCAATCGAACTAAGGATGACGGAAAGGGACAGCACCCGCAAACTGTCCGTTCCTTTATCATTTTGAAAAAGCAATGAGTTCGTTTCCGGGAAAACCGCAATCAGCCCAAGCGTAGCACCGACTGCCAAATAAAAACTTACTGTAATCGCATGTTGTACATATGTATAAAACGCTCCCGGTGCTGCCGTCAGCTTTTCCCTCGAAATTGCCGGTATCAAAGCCAGCGCAAATGAAGACCCCAGCACCGTGCCAAGCTGGATCAGCGGCTGCCCGCGGTCAAATACACCCTTGGCTTTCATTGCCTCCAGTTGGCTGAGTCCGCTATCCATCAACCCCGGCACCAGTGTGAACGCATCTGCAAGCTGAATAAGAATCAGAACCATATGATTCAAAGCTGCGGCAGTCCCAAGAATAAACAGGGTTTTTGTATAATAACGCCATGGAATATCAACAAAATGCCCCGGCGCGGGTTTATATTTTTTTATAAACAACAGCAAAATGACAACTGCCGTAACCGAACCCAGCATCGCCGCAACTGCAGCAGCCTGTCCGATGACATACATATTTCCCTCTTGTATATAGATGTATACCGCTGCAGCAATAATCACAAACACCCGAACAAACTGCTCCCCAACCTGCGAATGAGCTGTCGGTTTCATTTGCTGATTGCCCTGGAAAATTCCGCGGAGCAATGCAGAAAACGGAACCAGTAAAAAAGCGAACGAAGCAATTCTATACACCTGCTCAAGCCTTTTATCGCCTGCAAGATTCGCCAACAAATCCGCATTAAAAAACAGAAGTACGAACACGGCCAGACATCCGGAAAACAGCAGCAGGAAAACAGGGATATAAAATTGTTTAACTGTATCACTGCCGCGTGTTCCATATGCTGCGGCCATTGCTGAAACTGCCGACGGAAACCCATACAGTGACAGTACCAGCGCTATACCAAGAATCGGATAAACCTGCTGATAAATATAAAAGCCGACATCACCTGTTAAATTTTGCAAGGGGATCCGGTAACCGGCACTTAACAGCTTGCTGATTACCCCGGCAAGCGTCAGCAGTAATGCACCTTTTACTAATTTATTGGTATCGCTCCCATTCATGACTAACGCCTTTCCCGTAAACTTTTTGTCCATTATAGCATAATTCATTTTATCATACGGCGGGCTTTTCTTCGGTGGGCGCGGCATTTTTATCGGCAGCATCCGACTTTTATCAGCGGGTTCAGCACTTTTATCGGCGGCCCCGGTCTGACTGCGTTTTTTCACAACGCAAAAAAACCGGTTTTAATCAACCGGCTTTCGCAATAAGTATATTTTCTATTCCATTTGTTTGGCTAAAAAGCCTGATGCTGTTTCAACAGCTTTTTGCTCGACATTACTGAGCTTTTTCCCGTCTTTTGAAAATATCATGACACAACCTATTGCGTCACCATTTGCAATTATTGGACTAATACAATACGAATCAAGTTCGTCTTCCTTGCTTTGAATCAATTCCATGGTTGCCTTGTCTGTTTCAAAGACCGGGAGCCTGTCCTGCATCGTTTTCTCAGGCTGTTGTCCAATACTTTTACTTAAGTAATCTTTTTTTGATTCGCCTGCTACAGCGATAATTTCATCCCTGTCGCAAATAAGGACCGGGAACTGGAGGGAGTCAAACAACGCCTCAGCATATTCCTTCGCGAAATTGCCGAGTTCATTGATTGGCGAATATTTTTTTAAAATGACTTCCCCTTCCCGGTCAACGAATATTTCCAAAGGATCACCTTCGCGGATTCGTAAGGTTCGTCTGATTTCTTTTGGAATTACTACCCTTCCCAAATCATCAATTCGACGCACAATTCCTGTTGCCTTCATTTGTAAGTTGCCTCACTTTCTCTGATGACTATCTGGTGAAATGCACTTTATTCCTGCGTGTGCAAAAATCACCAGTTGTGGTCTTTAGTATGATTCATCCGGGAATAACTATACACACATTACAGCATATTTTTCTATTCAACCCTGTTTATTTGATCCATCTGACCCAAAAACTCTTCCAAAATATTGTAACGCTGACGCTTTGTATTCGGCGTCCATTTAAAAACTACCTTCAGTTTATTCCCTTCTGTGCCAAGCTGAAATCCTCTGCCAAAGGAGTTGGCAAGCTCAAACAACTTTGAACCGTCTATTTGCTGACTCCTGCCTTCATCGACAAGCAGCTCCAATTTTTTGTTTTTTTCATGAATGCTCTCCACCCGCTGTTCTTTTGCATGACGTTTTAACGAAGAAACGATAAATAAATTCCCGACCTCACTCGGATAGTCTCCAAACCGGTCAATCAATTCATCCTGCAAATCTTCCACATCATCATCTGAGGCAACGGTCTGGAACTGCTTATACATATCAATCTTTTGTTTCTCGTCCTGTATATACGTATCCGGCAGATATGCATCAAGTGATAGAGTTAACTCCGGCTCAAACGGCTTGATATCATCAAGTTCTTTGCCGTGTTTCCGGGCTTCGATCGCATCCTTAAGCATTTGTGAATACATATCGAAACCAACGGAATCAATAAAACCATGCTGTTGTGCACCCAATAAATTTCCGGCGCCGCGGATGGATAAATCACGCATGGCAATCTTGAATCCAGAACCAAGCTCGGTAAATTGCTTGATCGCTTCCAGGCGCTTCTCGGCAATTTCAGTCAATACCTTATCACGCTGATACGTAAAATATGCGTATGCAACCCGGTTAGAGCGCCCGACACGGCCACGCAGCTGATAAAGCTGGCTTAGACCCATCCGGTCCGCATTATTGACAATCAGCGTATTTACATTCGGAATATCAACACCTGTTTCAATAATAGTCGTACTTACCAGAACATCGAACTCACCTTCCAGAAAGGCAAAAATGACATTTTCAAGCTCCGTTTCATTCATTTGACCATGTGCCACGGCTATCCGTGCATCGACAAGCATTCCTAAATCACGGGCAGCCTTATCAATGTTCTCCACTCTATTATGCAGGAAAAATACCTGGCCGCCTCTTGCCATTTCACGTTCAATCGCATCCCGCATAAAAATCGGATTGTAATCCATTACATATGTTTGAATCGGAAACCGGTTTTCCGGTGGTGTTTCAATGACAGACAAATCACGAACACCAAGCATCGACATATGGAGAGTACGCGGAATTGGTGTTGCGGTAAGTGTAAGCACATCAACATTTGATTTCAGCTGCTTGATTTTTTCCTTGTGTTTTACACCAAACCGCTGCTCCTCATCAACAATCAAAAGTCCCAAATCACGATATTGCACATCTTTGGACAGAATCCGGTGTGTCCCGATAACGATATCAACCAGACCTTTTTTCAGACCTTCAATTGTTTCTTTCTGCTGTTTTCTCGTCCGGAACCTACTTAACAGGCCAATATTAACAGCATGATCCTGGAATCGTTCGCGAATTGTCTCATAATGCTGCTGACCCAAAATAGTAGTCGGAACCAGAATTGCCACCTGTTTACCATCTGCAACGGCCTTAAACGCCGCACGTATGGCTACTTCTGTTTTCCCGTAACCAACATCCCCGCAAAGCAGACGATCCATCGGACGTTGTCGCTCCATGTCATGCTTGATTTCCTCAATACAGCGCAATTGATCTTCTGTTTCCTGGTATGGAAAGGCAGCTTCAAATTCCCGCTGCATTTCGGTATCCTCCGAAAACGCATATCCTTTTCGGGCTTCCCGTTCGGCATACAGTTTAATCAGGTCATCGGCAATATCCTCAACAGATGACTGTACCTTGCGTTTAACCTTTGTCCATTCACTGCCGCCCAATTTATACAGCTTCGGTTCTTTGCCTTCTGACCCGACAAACTTTTGGACAAGGTCAATCTGATCAATCGGGACAAATAATTTATCATCACCGGAATATTTAATCAACATGTAATCTTTATGCAGACCATTGACTTCCAGTGTCTCAATCCCCAGGTACTTACCAATTCCGTGGCTGGCATGAACGACATAGTCGCCGACTTTCAGCTCCTGATAATTTTTTATCCGTTCAGCGTTCGATAGTTTTTGCTTTTTCCGCGGCCGCTTCGTTTTACTTTTGAAAAGCTCATTCTCTGTAATGATAACCAGTTTATGCATCGGAAATTCGATCCCTGAACTGAGATTTCCAGCCGTTATAACCGGCATCGAAGCAGGAAATTCAGGATCCTTCATCACAACGGACTCAATATCATAGTCCAAAAAGATAGAATGAATTTTTTCTGCTCGCTTTTCATTTGGTGCAAGTATGATTACGGAAAAGTCACCTTTTTCCCAGCGGTTCAGTTCATTTTTAAACAAGTTCATCTGTCCATGGAACTCTTGCATTGCTCTTGCCGATAAATTCACAATATTTTGTGGCTGTGTATTCGGTATATGTCTAAGAAAGACAGACATATACAACCGCTGCTGCTGCATATTCTCTTGTACTTCATTCCAATTGAACGAAAACCAGCTGTTCCGGACCATTTTATTTGTCTCCAGCAAGTTGCTGTACCACTCTGCTTCTTCCGTATCCAAATTCAAGGCAGTTTCGTGTACTCTGCTCATTTCATCCATGACAACTAGCCCATCTTCTGGAAGATAGTCTAGCAAACTGGCAGGATGTTCATAAAGAAACCCGATATATTTGTACATCTCCTGAAAATGCTCAAGATTTTTCATCCGTTCGATATCCTGCCCGATTACGTCAACCAATGCCTCTTTCGCCTCATTGCTTTTCAGCTTTTTAAGCGATGCGCCCAATGCTTCTTCAATCCGCTGGGCAGCTGACACCAAATCTTCTTCAGTTAAAAGAAGTTCATCAGCAGGTCCAACAGTAACTTCTGTCTGCTTATCCAGGGAACGTTGTGACTCCACGTCAAAAAAACGTATAGAGTCAATTTCTTCACCAAACAACTCAATACGTACCGGATGTGTCTCCGTTACCGGATATATATCAATGATTCCGCCTCTCCTGCTGAATTCACCAGGAGCAGAGACCATTTCTGTCCGTTCATAGCCCATATCAACTAAAGACGCCAAATAGTCTTCCAGATGAATTTCTTCACCATATCTGAAATCCAATTGATAGTTACTCCAGTAGTTTGTCGGCGGCAAAATCCGCTTCAAAGCAGCAACAGGGGCTATCAGAATACCTCTTTTCTTCTGTGACCATGCCGTCAGTGCTTCAATCCGCTGACTTTTCAGCTCAGGACTGGCAATCGCTATTTCGGATGCAATCAGTTCATTAACAGGATATAAATGAACATCTTCCTCACCTGCCAATTCCACCAAATCATCATATAGCTGCTGTGCCTGTGCCAGCTGATGTGTTACGAGCAATATGGGTTTTTTGACCGATTCATTCAGTACAGAAACCAGTAAACTTCTCGCAGAACCGGATAGCCCGGCAACCATTTGTTCATTCAATCCGCCGGAAATGCCATCAATTATTGATTCGATATCTTCTTTTGACTGTAAAAAATCATGTATACCCTTCATTTCCCCCACCTGCTTACGTGCAAAAATGCCTTGGCCAATTGATCAGCATAAACACCCGTAAGCATCGTTACAACTCTGATTAACCAAAGCTTCTTTGCATATTTTATTGTATAAAAAAATCAAGCTCATGATACTGCGGATTACGGTCAAGCGTATCTTCACAGTTTTCACAGATTGCCTGTATATGAATGTCACCATTGCGCTGATAATGAATCATTTCCTGTTTATCCTCGCTGGATAACTGATCCAACCCAAGCATCGTCGAATCAACTGCATGCTGATCCAACTTTCCGATTACTTTCCCGCAGTGTTTGCATGTATACACAATAGCCATACCAAAACCTCCTCGAATAAACACGGGGTCTCATCATAAAGTTTATCCGAAAAGATGCTTTTTATACTGTATGTCATTGCTGCATATTAAATTCGTTCATCACCTGATTGAACGGCTTTTCCATCCAAGCTTCACAAGCATCTGCTGCTGTTTGTATACTGTCGGATGCATCCTGCTGCTGTTCTTTTGAAAAATTACCGATCACATAGTCGATAATAGGCATTCGTGAGTCGGGGCGTCCAATTCCTATTCGCAATCGTTTAAATTCTTTGGAACCAACATGTTCAATCGTGGAGCGTACCCCATTATGTCCTCCATGACCGCCCTTTTGACGCAGCCTTATTTTCCCTGTCGGAAGATCCATATCATCATAAATAACAAGAATTTCGGTTGGATCTATTTGATAAAAATCCATTAATGGCCTGATTGACTGGCCCGACAAGTTCATGTATGTCTGGGGCTTCAGCAATGCAACCTTGTCACCGTGAATATGTTCGACTACTGATTTTCCATTAAACTTGTCCGTTTTTAGTTTCCAATTATGACGCTCCGCCAGCTCATCAATAACCATAAAGCCGATATTATGTCGTGTTTTCTTAAACTTGCGTCCAGGGTTTCCCAAACCAACGATACATTTCATTCCTTTTCTTCCTTTTTGTATTACATTTTTTGGAAAAACTCGCGTTCATCTCGTTTTATAGCGTGCCAATGTATTATTATCCAACGTTATAAAGTAATGCCCCCCTAATAGCAGGAGGGCTGTTGAAACCTTATTATTTTTCTTCTTCGTCATCTGACTTGTCTTCAGCATCAACCAGTTCCGGTTCAGCGTTCTCGTCTGTTTCTTCTTCATCTTCAGCGTCCAGCGTATCCGGTGGAACAACAGTTACGATGGTCGTATCAACATCTTCAAGGAATTCATACTTGCTTCCTTTAGGCAAATCTGAAATCGAAATGGTATCACCAATCTGAAGCTCTGATACGTCAACGGTAATCTCTTCCGGAATGTCTGCCGGTTTAGCACGTACCTGCAACTCATACATTGGCTGCTGCAGAACGCCGCCTTCTTTTGCACCCGGTGCCTCGCCGGTCACATTAAGCGGCACTTCAACATCCATTTCTTCAGACATGTCAACGATATAAAAGTCAGCATGAATTAATTCATCTTTTAATGGATCCATTTGATAATCATGCAGCATAACATCAACCGGTTTATCATTCTCGACATCTAGGGAAATGATTGCATTTCGGCCTTCATCGCGAACTGTTTTAACCAATTCCAGGCTGTTAACGGAAATTGACTTTGTTTCTTTTTCCTTTCCGTATACTACAGATGGAACATGTCCACTTTCTCTAATCTGTTTTGTTGCAGACTTCGTTTGATCATCCCGAAGTGCTGCATTTAATTTTACTGCCATCTTTATCACCCTCCATTATTGAAAAACTTGGTTTAACCCAAGCTTACATGGCAATTACCTTTCATCTTTTACTATTAAAACATAAAATAGTCTTTTTATAAAATATCACTATCTTCTACCCGCATTTTAGTGCGTTTAAACATTTTATATAATATTTTCTTGCCTCGCACCCCGTTACATTTTGTTTTCTCTTTTGGTATACGTGAAACTCGCAGTTAATATAAAAAACAACGAACTATAAACAATACAAATATCCTTAATCAAACAAAATACTTACAGACTTCAGCTCATGAACGCGGGTAATTGCTTCGCCGATCAATGGTGCCACGGACAGGGTCTTAATCTTTTCACTTTGCTTTTCTTCCGGAAGCGGAATGGAATTCGTAATAATCAGCTCTTTTATTTTCGAATCATTGATACGGTCGATTGCCGGTCCGGACAATACAGGATGTGTACAGCAGGCATAAACTTCCTTGGCGCCATTTTCAACGAGTGCATTGGCGGCCAGAGTAATTGTACCCGCAGTATCAATAATGTCATCAATCAGGATTGCCGTTTTTCCTTCAATATTACCAACGATGTTCATTACTTCAGCAACATTTGGGCGCGGGCGGCGTTTATCAATGATACCAATCGGTGCTTTCAGACGATCAGCCATTTTACGTGCCCGTGTTACACCACCGTGATCCGGTGATACAATTACCGGATCTTCAATGTTTTTTGCCTCAAAATAATCTGATAAAATCGGCACACCTTGCAAGTGATCAATCGGAACGTCAAAGAATCCTTGAATTTGCGGGGCATGCAAATCGAGTGTAATCACACGGTTAGCACCAGCAGTCTCCAGTAAATCCGCCATCAGCTTCGATGTAATCGGTTCTCTTGAACGAGCTTTACGATCCTGTCGGGCATACCCATAATATGGCATCACAATATTAATGGACCGTGCCGAGGCACGCTTCAGTGCGTCAATCATAATCAACAGTTCCATAATGTGGGTGTTCACTGGAGAGCATGTGGACTGAACAACATACACATCACAGCCGCGCACACTTTCTTCGATGTTAATCTGTATTTCCCCATCACTGAATGCAGACACCGTACACTCGCCCAACGTTGTCCCAATATGATTGGCAATATCCTCTGCCAATTTCCGGTTCGAATTCAATGACAATACTTTCAAATATGGATCTTTATATCCAGACGCCATGACATATAACCCTCCGTTTGAATTTATTTTCTGTCTTTGATCTTTGATGCGTATCCTTCTTTATTCGTCTGTCTGGCACGCGCAACTGACAACGAATCCTCAGGCACATGCTTCGTTATGGTGGAACCGGCAGCAACGTACGAGCCCTTTCCTACCGTTACCGGAGCAATTAAATTGGAATTGCATCCAATAAAAGCATCATCTTCAATGGTTGTTAAAGCTTTATTTTTACCATCATAATTGACGGTAATTGTTCCACAACCTATATTAACATTATTTCCTACATCTGCGTCACCGATATAACTTAAATGGGAAACCTTACTTCCATCTCCAATGTCTGCCTTCTTCACTTCAACAAAGTTTCCAATCTTGGCTTCATTACCAATAGCAGCCTCCGGACGAATATGTGCATAAGGACCGATTTTTACCCGATTTCCAATTGTGCTGTCAGTGGCAACACTTTGTTTCACCAGTGAGTTTTCTCCAACAGAACAGTTATGAATTTCACTATGTGGGCCAATTTCAGCCTCCGATTTGATAACGGATTGTCCGTCAATAATGGAACCGGGATGGATAATTACATCCTGTTCCATTTTCACATCAGGACCAATGTAGGTTTGATCCGGATCAATTATGGTAACACCGTTCCGCATATGTTTTTCATTAATCCGTTTTTTCATCGATTTTTCCGCTTGTGCTAACGCGACACGATCATTGACTCCCAATGTTTCCTCAAAATCCGCTGTCATGAATGCGCTGACTTTTTGATTTGCTTTTTTGGCAATTTCAATGACGTCCGGAAGATAATACTCACCCTGTACATTGTCATTCGAAACCTGTTTTAATGCCTGAAATAAGGTTTTGTTATCAAAACAATATGTACCCGTGTTTATTTCGTCAATCTGACGTTCCTGTTCACTTGCATCTTTATGCTCAACAATCCGCTCCACTTCATTCTTTTCATTACGAATAACCCTGCCATAGCCTGCAGGAGTGGGAGCTTTTGCAGTTAAAATTGTCGCTTTTGCATTTTCCTGTTCATGATGATCAAAAAGCGCCTGAAATGTATCACTCGTAATTAATGGTGTATCACCGCATACGACAATCGTTGTACCGTCTTTATCCTCCAGCACATCTTCTGCCTGCATCGCAGCATGACCTGTACCAAGCTGTTCCTCCTGGACAACAAGCCTGCTCTGATCACCAATATGCTCAGCCACTTTCTCAGCACCATGACCCACAATTGTTACCATCTCATCCAGTTGTGCCTGCTTCAGCTGATCGATCACATGCTGTACCATCGGACGGCCCATCACAGGATGAAGTACTTTATATAATTTTGACTTCATTCGGGTCCCTTGTCCGGCTGCAAGAATGATTGCATATCGATTTGCCATGAAATAATCCTCCATTCTTTTATCCAATATGAATATATCTCAAATGGCCAATGATTTCAATAGGAAACAACAGAGGAAGCGAGGATTGCGGGATGTTCAATTTGTTTTGATAGTAAGTGGCACATGAATAGAATCGCGATTGATGTTTGGATTGTGCGGTTGATGTTTTGCTTCGTACGGTTGATGTTTTGACTGTGCCGTTGATGTCTCGCTCGTTCGGTCGATGTTCTGCCTGTACGGTTGATGTTTCGTTCGTGCGGTTGATGTTCTGCTCGTGCGGTCGATGTTTCGCCCATACGGTTGATGTTTTGCTCGTACGGTTGATGTTTTGACTGTGCCGTTGATGTTTCGCTCGTGCGGTCGATGTTTTGCTCGTACGGTCGATGTTCTGCTCATGCGGTTGATGTTTTGCTCGTGCGGTCGATGTTTCGCTCGTTCGGTTGATGTTTCGCTCGTGCGATTGATGTTTCGCTCGTGCGAATGTTCCGTTCCGGGCGACTGGCGTTCGTGTCCTTGCCGTTAAGGCCCGGAATAAAAAAAGAAGGCTAATCCATTACAGATTAGACCTCTTGTATTCGTGCGGTTCACGAAGCACCAGCTTCTTCATATTGTACCTCTGTTTCGCCGGCACGATGATATTCTTCTAAAACAGCATCCTGGATTTTTGCACGTGTATTCGAATTGATTGGATGTGCAATATCCCGGAATTCACCGTCAGGAGTACGTTTGGAAGGCATAGCCACAAACAGTCCATTATTCCCATCGATAACGCGGATATCATGGACAACAAACTCCTGATCAAGAGTAATTGATGCGATAGCTCGCATTCTACCTTCTGTGTTTACGCGGCGCAATCTTACGTCAGTTACTTCCATGATGATTCACCACCTTTTCCCTTTTGAACTTATTACAAATATTCAACAAAACTATGAAAATTCCTGCTGATTTTTAAAAAAAATATAAAAAAATAAAAATCTTTCTGGTGCAAGAAAGATTTTTACGCTGTTATCCGTTCGATTTTCCCGGAATAACCTCAATATTATTCTGTTTTATATCCACATTGGTAATTTTCACAAGTGATGTGTATTTCTCCACAACTCGTTCATCTTCTTCATCATCTGCTTCCGCCAGAACACCGATTGCTTTCACATTTGCATCAAATTCATCAAGCAGACTTGTCATGCCATTAATGGTTCCACCGGCTTTCATAAAATCATCAATAATACAAACATTGGCATTCTCCCGCAGACTGCGCTTCGGAAGCACCATCGTTTGTATTTTTCGGGATGAACCGGAGACATAATTTATACTGACAGACGACCCTTCTGTTACCTTTGGATCCCGCCGTACAATCACTACCGGCACGTTAAGAACCGCCGCCACGGAATATGCAAGTGGAATACCTTTTGTAGCAACAGTAACTACAACATCGATATCCAATTCCGAAAATGTCGAAGCAAGAACCCGTCCAATCTGCTTCACCATTTTTGGGTTACCGAGTATATCACTCATATATAAATAACCCCCGGGAAGAATACGCGCCGGATCCTCCAAGGTCTTACAAAGTTCATGAATAAATTCAGTACTATTTTCTTCTGAAAGATACGGAATATACTTAACGCCGCCTGCTGCACCTGCAGATGTCTGCAAATATCCGATACCTTCCTCTTGCAAAACACGATCCACTATTCCCAAATCCTCGCTAATGGATGATTTTGCAGCCTGATACCTTTCAGAAAAAAACGGTAATGACGTATGTTGTTTTGGGTTTTCGAAAAAATAATTAGTCAACGAAACTAAGCGGTCGCTTCTTTTCATATCTGCACCTCTAAATCCGAATGATTAGTTTAAATATATCATCATTATACGTATTTAGCAAATGTTAACGGCGATCAAGTAATTGTACGACAAAAACTTCATCACAAAATCCCCTAAGGCCGTTATAGATGCGTTTTGCCTTGCTGTATTGCTGAACAAGTCCCACCATGGTTGGCCCGGATCCGCTCATGAGCACCCCGTCTGCTCCCGCCTTAACCATCTTCTCCTTAATTTGTTCCACACTCGGAAATAATGAAAATGTTACGCGTTCCAACGCATTTCCTGCGGCAGTGGCAAGTTTCGAAAAATCCTTTCCCTCGAGTGCTGCAATGACCTCACTTGTATCTGGGTGCATAATTTCTTTCATGTTTACTTTTGGAAAGATATGTCTGGTTGAGATGCCTATATTCGGTTTGGCCAAAATCACTAAAAATGGTGGAGGTGCAGGTAATTCACGAATTTTTTCCCCGTGACCGGTGCCAATTGCCGTTGTTCCGTAAACACAAAAAGGTACATCGGACCCGATCCCGGAACCGATCAGAGCCAGTTCATGCTTACCAGCACCGACCGACCAGAGTTTATTCAGTCCTCGTAAAACAGCAGCCGCATCACTGCTTCCCCCACCTAATCCGGCAGAAACAGGTATGTTTTTCGTTATTTTAATCTGGACGCCTTTATCGATCTGATATTTATTTTTGAAAGCGAGGGCAGCTTTATAAGCTAGATTACGCTCATCATTTGGCACATATTGATTATCCGCGGCAACATGAATCACATTATCAACTGACGACATCAGTTCAATACGATCGGCCAGATCAATAGAAGTTGAAATCATTTCCACCTCATGGAACCCGTCATCACGCTTACCGAGGACATCCAACGACAAATTGATCTTAGCTGGCGCCCGTTCAAATACAATCATCTCCGTCACCCACTTTAAATATGTACACAAATTGTATCACATAAGAAATGTGAAGGCGACTGTCCAGTGAAGTACGGATGATTAGATTCAGGTTAAAGGATGCAGTAGTTTCATTCGAACTTCGCACACCAAAAAAAAAACGGCAAACCCAGTTAGGGTCTGCCATTCATGTTCTGTTCAGCTATCTCGATTGCCCGTTTCACCATGTTACCGGCATCTCTCGCTTTAATGCCGCCCCAGCCTTCTTCCTGCACTGTGTCGTAAAAACCTAACTCCTTGGCTATTTCTTCTTTCATCTGGTCTGACATCATTCCGCCACGTCTTCCCATGAAAGAGCTCCCCCTTCTGTTAAGGATACGACAAGTATAGTTTATGTAGATAACCAGAGCATACACCAGTTAGATCTATACAAAACAGGAAATTATTTATTGAAAGTGAAGGACATATTTTCCGTAAATGAAGATAAACTGAATAACGCAGGGGGGATTTTATTCATTATAGACAAAAGCAGCAAACCTGAGTTTACTGCTCAACCATTAACGCTCCATCCTGAAAGCTGATTTGAACTGTCTCTGTTAAGACGTCTGCATAGCTGTATGAAACACGTTCGAATGCATTCTCGTCCTGATCCAATTCAACAATGAAAACAGATGGATATGTTTCTGCTAAAATGCCGCAACGTTCAATTGTTTTCCTTCTGCCACCATTGGCTTTAAGCTTTAAACGCTTGCCTAGCTGACACTCAAGACCTTGCTTAATTTCGACTAATGTTTTTGCCACTATACTCCACCTCACTAGTTATTATAATACCATAAGCTTGTTTAGTAAGTCAAATAAAACTTTATATTATACCAGTATAGCTTTTTTAATGTCAACAACAAAAATCACATTTCTCCACTATTATTTCAAATTCTTAACAAATTATGTATGGTTCAGGAAAATAATAGCTGATGTTCCACACATCAGCTATTTTCTTCTGTTTCATTATCGGCCGTGTAAGGCATGCCGGTCCGCAAAAGTCCTCTCGTTTCCACTCCACCAAGACCTCTTTCACCGGTAAGCGTATTTCGCAGTGCATCCCATACACCAACCTTATCCATAAAAGGGGTATAAGCGATTTTGGCCGTTATATAAACAGGATCCAGCGCATGTATATTAATACGGGATGGAGAACTTGCAAAATTTGCTCCCGCCCTAATCAGGGATTCAAAATGGGACTGGCAAGCTCCGGCAAAGATAATCAATTGATCAAGACTGGCGTTTATTTGCCGCGCCGTACGAACCGTCTCTGCAAAATATTTGGAATGCCGATAAGCACGAAGATCTCCTTTCCCGCCTTTATTACTTGAAAAAGCGTCATGACCTGTAATCACAATGATGTCGGGCTGTATACGCTCCATTAAACCTGCAATTTCAAACGGCATTTCCTTTTCACGGACATGGACCCCATGAACCTGCAATCCCAATCGGTTATACAGCTCAATACACTTTCTTAAATAAGAGGGATCACCGTCAATATGGAGTACTTTTGCAGGAAGCTGGAAATAACTTACATTACTCTGATACCCATTACTTGCCTGATACTCGCGCTTTTCCCGCATTAACTGGTAATCCTGTCGAAATAGCCGGTAGGAGGATTCTTCCTGTTCTTTGCCCTTCCGCTTTCGTTTTGCCAGATCCCTGTCTTCAACATGTGTCAGATCATCCAGTGGGGCATCAGCTGCCAGACGAATATCCTCTCCGTGCAATGTTGCGGTTTCATTTGTAACCGATGCAATCCGGAATAACAAATCATGCCTGTATGATATACGTGTTACAAATTCTCCTGTTGTAAAATCCATAAAGCCACCTCACAGCCATCGTTCAAGTGAACCTGTTCCTATATAGACTATGAAGCACTGCCCATTACTGTGCCTGGTTTTATGTTCAAGTAATTAAAAATAAAGGCTCTTTTTATAATTTTAGTTGCCGCTTAACCTGTAGATCAACTAAGCTATGACATAACCGCTGGAATGTTTTCTATCCAGTCTATGGTTCATAAACATAAAATTAGCGGAGGCAATACACGGAGACTCCCGGGGGAGCTGAGGCCTAGTTGAGACTCGTAGTGCGTCAGCACGAAGAGGCTCAACAGCCGCCCCCGGAAAGCGGAGTGTATTGCCGGATCGGTGTTATAGCAATCACAATCAGCCTATATAAAAAAGCCATCGCACGATGTGCAATAGCTTATTTTTTCAATTCCAAATAAAAGGTATTGGCAAGATCCGCGAACTCCTGCATGTTTAATGATTCACCGCGACGTGTACCATCAATGCCTGCCGCTTCAAGCAGCTGGACTATTTTTTCCCGTTCAAGTGATTCCTTAAAATGCCGCGTTAAATTATTTCGCAATGTTTTTCTGCGCTGGGCAAAACTGGCCTGCACCACATCAAAGAAGAATTCCTCATTTTCCACGTTTACAGGCGGGGTATCCCGCAACATCAACTGTAATACACTCGAATCAACTTTCGGCGGTGGCATAAACACACTTTTCGGCACACTCATAATGACTTCCGCATGTGTATAATACTGGACAGCGATGGAAAGAGAGCCGTAGCTTTTATTATTTGGCACCGCAGCCATCCGCTCAGCAACCTCTTTTTGAATCATAATGGTAATGCTTGCAACAGGCAGATTTTCCCGGAGTAATTTCATTAAAATTGGCGTTGTAATGTAGTATGGTAAGTTTGCGATGATATGAACCGGCTGACCCTGGTCAAAGTATGTATCGATTGCCTGCCTGACATCCGCTTCCAGAATATCCTGATGCAGCACCTGAACATTTTCATAATTCTGCAGCGTTTCCTCAAGAATAGGCAGCAAACGCTGATCAATTTCAAAAGCCAGCACTTTGTCAGCATGGATTGCCAACTGTTCAGTCAGTGCGCCAATACCGGGTCCGATTTCGATTGCCGCAGCCTGCTTGTCGATCCCAACCTGATTCATAATATTTTCAAGTATATTAACATCGATTAAAAAATTTTGACCGAGACTCTTTTTAAAATGAAAACCATATTTATTTAAAATTTCACTGGTCCGTTTCGGTGTCGCGATTCTTTTAATTGTCATCATTTTCCTCCTGGAGTACCTGGGCTGCCGTATGTTCAAATTGCTTCTTTGAAATCTGAAACATCGTTAAGCGTTTCAGCAACTGTTTCCCATTCGTATGACCGATTTGCAATAATTCACCAAGACGGCCTCTCCTTGAACTTGCCTTTGAACTCCCGATTAACCCATGGGAAATAAGATCCTGTTTCGTTATCTCGCTGGGTTCATTATCCGTCAGTTCATATACATCCCCCAACGCTCTCCGAATGGTCGCCGCAGAAGCATGTTCAATTCCAAGACTGCTGGCGGCGGGATGTTTTGCACGTGCATCTTCCCGTTTTATAAATGCATGCTTGCAGCCGGGTACCGCCTGATCAACAATATGACGAATGCGTTCTCCGGGGTAATCCGGATCGGTAAAAATAATGACACCCCGTTTGTTCTTGGCATGCTCTATTTGTTTTAGAATTGGCTCATTTACCGCCGAGCCATTCGTCTCAATTGTATCAGCATCGACCGCCTGACGGATTTTTGCGGTATCGTCACGGCCTTCCACAACTATGATTTCCTTTATTTTCAATAATGTGTCCTCTTTTCATTTGAAAACTTGGCTATTGCCAGTCTTGGTGAATACGTGGTTGCACTATATAGTATGGAGTATATTTTTATTACATATCTGCAAAAAATAATGCTCTTACCACTTTATTTTGATAAGAGCATTGTATCATATATTAATCAAGAATCTTTACTTTTACCGTTCTTCTTCCAAATGCTAATGCATCAGACCTGGACGCAAAATGAAGATCAATGCGATTTCCAACAATGTGTCCTCCAGTATCGCCTGCTACTGCATATCCATATCCTTCAACCCACACCCTGGTGCCTAAAGGGATGACACTCGGATCTACGGCAACAACCTTCTTATGAGGGTTTGCATTTAAATTAATTCCAGTTGCAGTAAAACCGGAACATCCTGAACAATCAGCTGTATACGCGCTGGCATTCATGTATAATACACGGGCACTGCTGTCATTATTTGCAGACTCAGTCTCCGTATCATTGCCGGAATTGCTGTTTGAACTGGAACTGTCATTTGTCTCAGAACTACTGCCGGAACTGTTATTGGAGCTTGAACTGGACAATGTTACAAGATCCTGCTCTTCCTTCGTGCCAAAGGCCACAATACGTTCTTCACTCTCACGTTTCACTTGTTTATCAATAAGTTCACGATTAACCACTTCACCGTTTTCTTTAGTGATTTCGTATTTTTTCACAACAAGACCTTCTGAGCCTTCTGCAATGACCCGCTTTTTGCCTTTTTCAAGATTACTGTCTTCCTGTTCTTCCGTTCCGTAAGCAATTTTTTCTTTAACTGTTTTTGTGTCCTTTTTGACCCGTATAATTTTGATCGGTGTATCCTTTGTTACCTTTTCTTTTTTAGCTGGCTTTACTTTATCCAGCTTTCCCAGCGAAATATCATTCTGTTTCAGCAGTTCATTAACTGTTCCACCGGTGAACCACAACTTTTCTTTTTTACCGCCGTTATGAACTGCGACCTTAAATGCTTTATTGATTGTAAGGGTCAGACCATTTCTGATTGGCTCCGATGCCTTATGGGAAGTTTCATCACGCTTCGAAACATCCATTCCATTAGCTTTCAGAAATTCGCCAATCGTATCTTTTGTTGTGTAATAAACCTGCTCATTCCCGTCGACCGTAACAATCACTTTGTTGGCTTTCTTGTATGTAATGTGCATTCCATCTGTAATAGCTGTGCTGACCTGGTGTGAAAGCGAGTCATGCTCTCCCACTGCTATGTTTAATTCTGTAAGAAGTTCTTTTACTGTGTTTGCGTGAGTCTGGACTGTTTGTTTTTCTCCATTTTCCGTAACGGCTACTTCAGCTTTCGTTGCTTCAAACAGGATAATACCAGAAAAAACAACCAGCGCCATAACACCAATACAAGATATGATCAGCTTTAATTTCGACGCCGGCAATAGCTTTGAAATAAAATTCATGCTCTTTGCCTCCTTTACGCGACTATGATTATATATAACAAATCTATGTGATTGCAACGAAAATCCGTTTACGGTTTGTTTACAATTAAATTACACAAGATAACCATCGTATGACACAACCTGTAGAACGCCTGTCACCACTGGTTTTACAGACATAAAAAAGAGACCGGAAAATGTTCCGATCCCCTAAAAATGTCCTATATTTAAGCTTGTTTTTGTTATCAAAAATTATGACAAAATACCCGATTTTTACTCAAAATGAAACAATTGAAAAGCGTTTTCTGTCGTAATTTTACTGAGTTCTTCGAAAGATGTTTCCCGGAGTTCAGCGACCTTTTCGGCAACGAGTTTTACATATGCTGGCTCATTTCGTTTCCCGCGGTTTGGATGAGGTGCCAGGAACGGCGCATCCGTCTCCACCAGCAGCCGATCCTTTGGCACCTGCACAGCCACTTCTTTTGGCAGGGTGGCATTTTTAAACGTTACCGGACCGCCTAATGAAATATAAAAATTCATATCAAGGCATGCCTGTATATAATCCGGTGCATCATTATAGCAATGCATGATTCCACCGACTTCCTCTGCATTTTCCTCCTGCATGACTTCAATAATGTCTTCTGTTGCTTCACGGTTGTGAATGATGATTGGCATCTTCACTTTTTTGGCCAGGTTAATCTGTTTGCGGAACACCTCTTTTTGAATTTCTTTTGGTGATTTATCCCAATGATAATCAAGCCCCATCTCACCGATGGCAACCACCTTTTGGTGTGCTGACAGTTCCTCAATCCAGTCAAGATCTTCCTGGGTCATATCTATTGCATCAACCGGATGCCAGCCAACCGCAGCATAGATTGTTTCGTACTGTTCGGCTATTTCAATTGCCAGCGGAATCGTCTCCCGGTCAAATCCGACAACCACCATATACTTTACACCAGCATCAAATGCACGTTGGATCGTCTCATCCCGATCTTCAAAAAACTGTCTCGCGTTCAAATGTACATGTGTATCAACTAACATACAATCGCTCCTATCGTACAGAAAAAGGCCAGCACCTCGTATGAGGGTGACCTTATTTCTCTTTATTTTACTACCGAACCATTTGGCAAGGATTGCTCAACAGATGCAAGGGTTAAGTTCCCAATTTCATCCTCACCGCAAAGTATCATTCCTTCAGATTTTTCGCCACGCAGTTTAACGGGTTTCAGGTTGGTAACACAAATGACCTTTTTCCCAACAAGGTCATCCGGCTGATAATATTCAGCAATACCTGATACTACCTGCCGTTTGTCCATGCCGACATCAAGCTGAAGCTTTAATAATTTATCTGCTTTTTTCACAGATTCCGCTTTGACGACTTCGGCAACACGCATATCTACTTTCATAAATTCATCGAAAGTAACTTCTTCCTTTTGTTCCGGCGCTTTTTTAGCAGCAGGTTTTTTCTTTTCCGGTTCAGGCTTTGTCATCATTGCCTTAATCGTTTCGACTTCTTTTTCCACATCAAGACGCGGGAATAGCGGCTCACCTTTTGCAACATGAGTCCCTGCTTCAATTCGACCATTGTCGCGAATTGATTCCCAATCCTGCAATTGCTCATCAGTAACGCCGAGTTGTTTGAAAATCTCGGCAGGTGATTCGGTCAAAAACGGCTGCAGCATAATCGCAGTCTTTCGTAATGATTCCGCCAAATGAGCCATCACATTCCCAAGCCGCTCTTTATTCGCGTCATCTTTTGCCAGAATCCAAGGCTCTGTTTCATCAATATATTTATTCGTCCTGCTGATCATCTTCCACAATGAGGAAAGCGCGACCGAGAACTGCATGTTATCCATCGAATCTTCCACTTTATCCACCGTTTCTTCCTGCAAGGACTCGAGTGACGCCTCAAATTCCGTTTCGGAAGCGATATACGCAGGAATTTTTCCATCAAAGTACTTATTGATCATGGCAACGGTCCGGTTAAGCAGGTTGCCAAGATCGTTTGCCAGGTCATAATTAGTACGCTCCACAAAGCCTTCAGGTGTAAATACCCCGTCCGACCCGAACGGAACTTCACGGAGCAGGTAATAGCGCAATGCATCAAGGCCATATCGATCTGTCAGTTGAATAGGATCGACAACATTTCCTTTCGATTTGGACATTTTGCCATCCTTCATCAAAATCCACCCATGCGCAAACACTTTTTTCGGCAGCGGCAAATCAAGTGCCATTAGGATAATCGGCCAGTAAATGGTATGGAAACGGACAATTTCCTTACTCATCAGATGCACATCTGCCGGCCAAAACTTCTGATACAGTTCATCATGATCCGTTCCATAGCCAAGTGCTGTGATATAATTTGTCAAGGCATCAATCCAAACGTAAATAACATGTTTTGGATCACCAGGCACTTTAATGCCCCAGTCAAACGTAGTCCGTGATACCGCCAAATCCTCCAGGCCCGGTCTGATAAAGTTATTCAGCATTTCATTTTTACGGCTTTCCGGCTGAATGAATTCCGGATTAGCTTCATAAAATTCGACAAGACGGTCGACATACTTGCTCATTTTAAAGAAATAGGATTCCTCTTTTACTTTCTCAACCGGTCCGCCACAATCCGGACAATGACCATCATCCAGCTGCCGTTCCGTAAAGAAGGACTCACATGATGTACAGTACCATCCTTCATACTCATCCAGATAAATATCACCCTGTTTAACAAGCTGATCAAATATCTTTTCGACAATTCGCTTATGACGATCTTCGGTTGTGCGGATAAAGTCATCATTTGTTATTTTTAATTTTTTCCATAAATCCTGGATACCACTGACAATTTCATCGACATATTTCTGTGGCTCCATCCCTTTTTCGTGTGCTTTACGCTGAATTTTTTGACCATGTTCATCCGTTCCGGTCAAATACATCACATCATACCCACGCAAACGTTTATATCGGGCAATCGCATCACCGGCGACCGTGGAATATGCGTGGCCAATGTGTAAATTGCCGCTTGGATAATAGATTGGTGTTGTTATATAAAACGTATTTTTCTCTTTTGGCATTACCATTACCTCCCTCAATCACTATTTCCATTGTAGCGATTTTATCACAAGATTTCCATTAACGGATAACCACCGTTTCATAATTCACAGTATTTCCTGATTACCTTATCTGCTAACCCCACAATATTTTATTTAATTTTCACATTAATTTTATCTTTCGGGAAAAATTTATTGACACTTTTAGTAATGATTGGTACTATATGTCATAAGCAGATGTCGAAACATGACGAAAAATTTTTGTAGCAATGAAAAAACAATGCCGAATTGTTTTTTCCATCCTTCAGAGGGGAGTTAGGAAAATGAAGTCTACTGGAATCGTACGGAAAGTTGATGAACTTGGCCGAGTTGTATTGCCTATCGAATTGCGGCGTAACCTTGACATCAAGGAAAAAGATACGTTGGAAATTTTCGTCGATAAAGAGAGAGTTATTTTACAGAAATTCAAACCTGCCATGACATGTCAGGTTACAGGGGAAACATCCGATGAGAATCTGGTGCTGGCAAACGGCAAACTTGTTCTCAGCCCTGAAGGTGCAGAGGAATTAATCAATGAAATCCAGTCCCGTCTGGTAAGAGAAGGAAAATAACAGGAACATCTGAATAATGTGATAAAAGCGGCTGACGCGCACCACCTTTCCCTTTTTTGTCAGCCGCTTTTTTTTATTTGGATTTTATAATATGGAACAGATCCGGTTTGGCTTTCGTTATTGCATAAGCAAAATTAAATTAGTTAAATATAGAGAAAAACAGAGTAATTCAATAGGAATAGCGTATTATATTAATACAGTGTTATTTTATTACAATTTACGATAGAATGTGGCAGATATTGAACTTTGAGATTACCATTTTAATATGAAAAAATTAGAAGGTTGGTCATCCTGTACTATTTAGATACTTAAATAAAAAACATCAAGGAGGATACATAATGTTAAAAAAATCATTAGGAATTATATCAGCCTTCGTACTAATGTTGGGTTTATCAGCATGTGGAGGCAATGAAGATGCAAACAATGAAAATGCCTCTTTTGGGGAGAAGGTTGAGTATACGATTACCGGAATAGATCCTGGTGCCGGACTTATGGGCCTGACAAAAGATGTGATGTCTGCCTATAATTTGGATAAATGGGAGCTTAAGGAAAGTTCTGCTGCTGCCATGACAGCAGCGTTGGATAAGGCGATTGAAGATAAAGAGCCCATCGTAGTGACTGGCTGGATTCCACACTGGAAATTTATTGAATATGATTTGAAAATGCTCGAAGATCCTAAAGGAGCGTATGGTGGAAAAGAGAAAATCAAAACGCTTGTACGCAAGGGACTAAAGGAAGATATGCCTGGTGCATATAAATTTTTTGATCAATTCCACTGGAAACCGGATGATCTCCAAAAAGTAATGCTGAAAATTGAAAATGGCCAATCAGAACAAGAGGCAGCAAAGAAATGGGTTAAGAATAATCAGGATTTGGTAAGTTCATGGATCAAAGGAGTCGAATCCGGAAATGGTGAGGAAATAAGAGTTACGTATGTTGCCTGGGCCGATGTGATTGCCAGTTCCAATGTTGTAAAATACGTATTGGAGAATAAATTAAATTATAAAGTTGAATTAATTCAGGTGGAAGCAGGTCCAATGTTTGCAGCAATTGCGGATGGAAGTGCGGATGCAATGGTAGGTGCGTGGTTACCTTCAACACATGTTGATTACTATGAAAAATACAAGGAAGAATTAGTGGACCTGGGAGTTAACCTGACCGGTACACGAAACGGTCTTGTTGTACCAGCATATATGGATATTGATTCCATTAAAGATTTAAAAGCAGCTGAATAGCCTGCAACTGGATCTATTTGTTGGATAAAAGGACAGATTTATTGTCATTAGATAGGAACGAGGCTGGGACAAAAAGTGATTTAGAAAAAAACGAATTAGTGGTGTGGCCAACGCTCCGGAAATATACTTCGCTTTCACTTTCGAGCATAAGTGCGACATCAGCTCAAGAAAATCACTTTCGCTGTGTCTTCTTTACCGCGGGCGGCTGTTGAGCCCTCCTCGTGCTTACGCACTGCGGGGTCTCACCTAGGCCTGTCCTCCCGCAGGAGTCTACGTATATTTCCTCCGCTAATCCCTAAAATTGTTCGTTTTTTGTATTACACTTTTTGATTTGTCCCAGCTTCGTTACCTATTGATCTACATGATATGCCTGATAAACATCCCGCTTTGCCATATTCCGGTCCAGTGCAGCCTGTTTAATGGCTTCCTTACTTGTCAGGTTTTCATCCCTGATATAATGGCTTACATGCTCCGAAACGGAAAGATGACTCCACCACAAATCATCTTTTTGAAGACCGGATGCCTCCGTACCTTCGACAACGAGGCAAAGTTCTCCTTTCAGTTCGCGTTCATTTGACCAATCCAGGAGTTCTTCCAACGTTCCACGTGCATACTCCTCAAATTTTTTAGTAAGCTCACGAGCTGCAACCGCCCGACGATTTCCGAACTTTTCCCTGATATCCTTAATCGTATCCTTCAACCGGAAAGGTGATTCATAAAACAACAGTGTCGCTTTCACTGATTGAAGCCGCTCCAGTTCAGCAGTTTTTTCCTTCTTTTTACGTGGCAAAAACCCATAAAACAAAAATTCATCAGCAGGCAGTCCGGAACCAACCAGCGCACATAAAGCAGCATTTGCACCTGGCAGGACAACCACCGGCTGCTCGATATCAATCGCGGCCTGTACCAGTTCATATCCGGGATCGGAAATCGACGGCATACCCGCATCACTTACTATGGCAATTGTTTCACCGTTTTCCAGATGTTCGAGCAACTCTTTTTCCCTCGATTTTTTATTATGTTCATGATAGCTGACAAGCCTGGTTGATATGTCAAAGTGATTCAGCAGTTTCCTGGTATTTCTCGTATCCTCCGCTGCAATCACAGCTACGGATTTCAATACCTTTAATGCACGGTATGTAATGTCTTCCAGATTGCCAATAGGGGTCGGGACAACATAAACCGTTCCATTTTTTTCACCATCAAAGCTTTTTTGAACCTTCATATTGCATCACTTCCTTCAACTTATCACGGATTAATTGGAATTTCCCCTTCCGTGTCAGCTGTTTAATCTCGTATTCCCGCTGCAGTGCTTCGGATTTTTCCGGAAACTTTTCCACAAACAATACCTGAAAAGGGCCGCGTCCTCTCGTATATTTTGCACCTTTTCCTTCCTCATGCATCACCAGTCTATGTTCCAGATCATTGGTATAGCCGGTATAAAGTGTATTATCACTGCATCTTAAAATATAAACAATATGCTCATTATCTTCCATAAATAATATCCTCAGCTTCCTTTGTGTACGTACTGTCATCATGATAAATATATAATGGCGGCAAAATCTTCAGGTCCGCATTGCCATCCCGAACCCCTTCAATCAAAATCATATTCGCATCCCGTCCCCGCTTCGGGTAAATAAATTGAAGCCGCTTCGGCTCCAGCCGGTATTTGCGGAACAATGTAATGATGTCAATCAACCTTCCCGGCCGGTGAACCATTGCAACTTTCCCTCCCGGACGAACGTGCAGTTTACACGCTTTCACAACATCCTCAAGCGTACAATAAACTTCATGCCGAGCGATAGTCAGATGTTCACTCTTATTATGCTCTGTTTTTGCCGGTGTACGGAAATACGGCGGATTACATGTGACCACATCGAATGCACTGTGTTTCAATGTTGCCTTCATGTCCTTCAGATCACCATGAATGACCGATAATTGTTCGCCCAGTTTATTTAATTTAATACTTCGGGTCGCCATATCTGCAAGCCGTTCCTGAATTTCAACTCCGGTTAACTCAGCATTGGTACGACGTGACAGCAACAGCGGAATGACACCGTTTCCTGTACACAAATCAAGAATCTTTCCTCTCCTGATTGGCACATACGCAAAATGAGCAAGCAGCACCGCATCAAGCGAAAATGAAAATACAGAAGAACTTTGGATAATGTGCATACGTTCTTCAGCAAGCAAATAATCAATTCGTTCGTCGTCGTATAATGGTACCATTCTTAATCCTTTCCAAATATGTTAGAAAAGCTGCCTCTAATGAATAGAGACAGCCGATAATAATTCCCTATTTCGTTTTATTTAAAAATAACAGACAGAACAGGCAATCCTCATCCTGGCGGGGGGTGCCGAAATGGACGTTGCAAATATGAAATCCCTCTTCATACAGCCGTGCGAGATTATCATAGCCTTCACCCGGTACATCCTTGGCCGGGTTGACAATCTCATCATCTTTAAAATCCTCATCAGAATCGTTCAAGCGATTACGCAAATGATGATTTTCCATTTCCAGACGGTGATTTTCCTCAAGAAGGTCACTCAATTTCCCCTTTAAATCACCGAGCTGTTCATACAGTTCGCCAATTTGTTCTTCCATATCTGATACCTGATCAAAAATTTTTCTCTTTTTCACGCCCGATCACCCCACTATTCTGTGGCTTGCGCTGTAATAATTCCTTCATCAATTAGTTCATCTAACGTATATTCAATAACCCGTTCTTTTTCAGGTATTTCTATGTGTATAATCCTCTCCAGCATATTCAAGCCAACTACTTTTCCATCACCATATGGCGTTTTAATTTTCTCACCCATATCCGGCAATTCACGTTTCGCAGTCTCATAATCATCGTTTTCATATTTAAGGCAGCACATAAGCCGGCCGCATAACCCGGAAATTTTAGCTGGATTAAGCGAAAGGTTCTGATCCTTAGCCATTTTAATCGATACCGGTTCGAAGTCACCGAGAAATGTTGAGCAGCAAAGCATTCTTCCGCATGGACCTATGCCTCCCAACATTTTTGCCTCATCCCGCACACCAATTTGTCTGAGCTCAATACGGGTTTTAAATTGCGAAGCCAGATCCTTTACCAAGTTGCGGAAGTCCACACGCCCATCCGCGGTAAAATAGAAGATTAATTTGTTTCGATCGAATGTATATTCCACTTCGACCAGATTCATATCCAGCTCATGGTGAGCAATTTTATTAGCACAGGTCTCAAAAGCACGTTCGGCATGCTGCTGATTTTCAGCTACTGTCAGCTTATCTTTCTCATCAGCAATCCGAATCACTTTTTTTAATGGGAGTACAACGTCCTCCTCATCAACCTGTTTATTCGTAATAACCACCTTGCCAAATTCCACACCTCGAACCGTTTCGACAACAACATATTTGTCTGCTTCTATATTGTTGTCTCCAGGATCGAAATAATATATTTTACCCGCTTTTTTAAAACGGACACCGATTACTTCAATCATGTATATCACCTCTGTATTTGAACGGCAAGCTGCTCCATCACGAGCGTTGGATTGACATTCTGTTTCAGCTTCCGCTTGGCTTCCAGAAGTTTGTTCAGAATGTCCAACAGCTGACCCTGTGAAAAAAACATCGACAGGTTCTCTATTTGATCCCCATCTTGTTGGAAAACTGCCATTCCATCCTGCTTACCGATATGAAAGTATAGTATATCCTTAAACGCAAGTAGCATTAAATCAAGTCCTTGCTCCTGCTGTTTCCGATCCTTGAAATGAGGCATCCACTTGCTGTGAATAAACAAAAAAACCTCATTAGGATTCCGCGAAAACATTTCTATCAATTGTATCATTAATTTTCGTGACTGCGCAAACCACTCATCCGCAGTCCAAGAAAACGCATCATCAAAATTATTCGTCAATGCACTCATTAACAATGCATCCCGTTCAGCCATACCTGAATCAATAAGCTGTGTTCGAAAAGCTTCCGGATTTAACGGTTTCAAATCAATGACCTGACAGCGTGAACGGATGGTGGAAATAATCGACTGACTGTTATCTGTCAGCATAATTGCAGTTGTTTCCTTACTTGGTTCTTCCAAAAATTTTAAAATACGGTTTGCTGCATTCACAGTTAATGTATCGGCATCTGAAATCACATAAACCTTCTTGTTGGATTCCATACCGGAATAATTAAATTCCTTTTGCAAATGATCGATTTGTTCCTTTCGAATGGATTGTCTGTCCGGATCCGGTTCAATCCAGTGCAAATCGGGATGGTTCCCGGATTCGATCCGTTTGCAGGCATTACATTCCAAACAAGGCTCTGAAGCCGTTTTATTGGTACAGAAAACGGTCTTGGCAAGCAGCAGGGCAATTGGGTTTTTTCCGGTCCCCCGGGCACCCTGGATTAAGTACGCATGTGATATGCGGTCCTTTATTATGCTGTTCGTGATGATTCTGCTTGCCAGTGGCTGTATTTCAGCAACCTCAGACCATGTTTTCATAGTTACCAGTCCTTAAAATAATAATAAATGTATTGTTCCTCAGCATTGATAGCGACCAAGGAAAGCCTCCATGGAATATCAATCTTTTTAAGGAGGCTATTCGATCGCTTTTGATGTTAAAACTGCATAAATTGCTCAATCGGCAGGATAAATACGGTTGCGCCGCCTACTTCTACTTTGACAGGCTTTGGTATATAGGAGTCTGCGTTTCCGCCCATCGGTGAGATTGGTGCTACCATCTGTTCGCGCTGTGAGCAGTTGTCCCGAATAATGTTCAGTGCTTCATCAACATACTCATCCTCACAGCCAATCATCAGGGTGGTATTGCCTTCTTTTAAAAATCCGCCAGTTGTTGCAAGCTTCGTCGTTTTGAAATTTTCTCCGCCCAACGCATCTGTCAGACGATTGGTGTCTTTGTCCTGAACAACAGCAATTATCAGCTTCATTTTCCTTACCTCCCTTACGCTTTATTGGTAAAACAGGAAATAATGGTATCCACAGCATCCTTTTCAACCTGGTCAAATGCCTGGTCTGCATTTATAACATGAATACGATCCGAAAATTGTGAAACAAGTAGTTGGTATGCTTCATAAACATGTTCATGAAATGGAAGCTTTTCAAGATCAAGCCTGTTACGTTCTCTATCTTTATTCGCCGTAATACGTGCCAACCCTTTTTTAGGTTCAATATCAAAAAACAGTGTCATATCCGGCATACAATCCTGAATCGCAAATTGATTGATCGAAAGTACTTCATCCATGTTCAAGCCTCTGGCATAACCCTGATATGCGAGACTGCTGTCAATAAAGCGGTCACACAGTACCATTTTCCCCTCTTCCAACGCTGGCAATACCTTTTCAACCAAATGCTGTCGGCGTGCGGCTGCATACAAAAGGGCTTCCGTTCTGCCATCCATTGCTGTGTTTTGCGGATCGAGGATGATGTTCCGAATTTTTTCGGCAATTTCAATTCCGCCGGGCTCCCGGGTCGTGACTATATCATATCCCATATCTGATAATTTCTTTGCGGCAGTCTGGAGAATTGATGTTTTACCAGCACCCTCACCACCTTCAAATGTTACAAAATATCCGTTCACTTAAGTTTGCTCCTTTATATAAAAACGCTGACTCTTTGAGTGACATCGTCATGTTGTATGGTTGCACCCTGATGAATCAGTTGTTTGATAATGCTGATGTGCGTATCTGTGATCCGCTCACCTTTTAAAATAAAAGGTATTCCCGGCGGATAAGGTGTTATCGCTTCTGCCGCAATACAGCCAGCCGACTGATTCAGTGGAACCTGTCTAGCAGGTCGATGGTGCATCGTCTGGTACGGCATTACTAGTTCCTGAATCTGTTTTGTAAATAGATTTCCTGTTTCTATTGTAGCATGATTCTGCACATTTTTTAATTGTTCCTTAACGCGCATTATTCCATTTTGCAGTTGCTTGTCATATTGAAATGGAGTAAGCCCATGAATAAGTAAAATTTGATCATGCGTTGCAAGCTCCGGATAAATCGCTTCTTTTTCAAATAGGCTGTAAACCTCATGCGCAGAAATACCCTGTTGCATCTGCAATGTTATTTTCAAAGGATCGTCAGTCGGGAGGACTTGCCACGCATCTTTTTCATCCAGGATTGCTATTATACGACTGACACTATTCATAACCGCCTTAACATCATCCTGTGACAGACTTGCAAGGAAATAACGGGCAATATCCAGCGACGCCATAATCGGGTAGGATGGACTGCTTGACTGGAGCATCTGCAGATAATGCGTCACCCTGTTGCTGTTAACCCTGCTGGAATTCATATGCAGCAAGGACCCCATCGTCATAGCAGGCGCCATTTTATGTGCCGACTGGACAACCACATCCGCTCCCAAATCAAGCGATGATGCCGGAAAGTTATCATTGGTGGAGAAATGGACACCATGTGCTTCATCAACAAGCACTGGTATATTATATTCATGTGCAAGGTCAATCATTTCTTTTATATTAAAAGTTTGGCCAAAATAATCCGGATAAGTCAACACCGCTGCTTTGGCATCCGGATGTTGTTCGATTGCCTCTTTGAATGTATTAAAATCAGGTGCCGTATACCGATTGACCTTACGATCAAATTCCGGTGCGACAAAAACAGGTCTGGCACCGCCCAGTTCCAGACTGTTAAAAATGGATTTATGGCTGTTGCGCTGCACAATTATTTTTTCCTCCGCAGTACATGCTGCTAAAATCATTGCCATATTCCCGGCGGTACTGCCGCCTACCAGAAAATATGTCTGCTCCGCCCCAAAATAATCAGCTGCCAGATCCTGTGCATCCTTAATAACATCATGTGGAGCATGAAGGTCGTCCAGCCCCGATAATTCAGTCATATCCAGCGGTAAAATAGACTGATAATATTCACGAGCCAAGGGTGGAAAAAGCTCTCCGTTTTTATGTCCAGGGACATGAAAAGAAATCGGGTCCCGTTTTGCAAATTGTTTCAAAGCGTCCAATAACGGTGTTTTCTGTTGATTGCGTTTCATCATAATCTTTCCTCTGCGTTTGTATATGTATATTTCTTATAAGGTTACCATAATTTATACCTTTGGATTAGTACAAGGAAAAATATATCAAAAACTCCCTGCCGCTGTACTTTGGTCCGCTGCCGCCGTATAATACCCAGTTTCCGCTGTATTTTTGCCTGTAGCCGCCGTACTTTTCTCCGCACCCGCTGTACAGTTCGCGGTTCCCGCCGTACAAAGCAGAATATCTTATTTTATAAAGTTTGACTGACTGATGCTGGCGCGGAACTGCACTCAAAGTTTCAATTTTTAAACAGAAAAAAAAGCCTTTGCAGGAAATCGCAAAAGCTTATGAGTGTAAAGTTGGCTGATTCATATTTTTTAATTTTTGCAGATAATAGTGATATTTTTCTTCCCGTGGTTCTGTGTGAATCATGTTTCGTTCACATTCGCAGCAAATAAACAGTTTGTATAAATGGATTCCTCGTTCCTTTTCCTCTTCGCATATACCGCACCGTTCATGTGAAATTACTTGTTTCATCTCCCCACCTCCGTTAGCTTAGTATCTCCTAATCTAACGAATTTTATACAAAAAAATCTTAGAATCATTGAAACTTTTTCTTCAGTATATGCTTTGCAGGCTTATCTCTTTACACTTTTTCATCATTCCTGTTAAAAATAAAAACGCATGCCAAATCCAAAATAGATTTCACATGCAGCATACACAGCGATTGAATACTTGCTTATAACAAAATTAAGTGAATAGCGGCAAGCGATCCCAGTCCAAACAAGCCGAGAAATCCGGATACAGCAGCGGTGAACAGATTAATCGGAATATGCAATCCGATGGCCCCACCAAACACATTAAAGAAAAACAGGAATAAAATACCTATTCCAAGTTTAATCGTACTGTGTGCGATAAAACGCATCGGTTTAACAGGAGCACCCACGAATAATAGAATAACGATTAATCCGACAATAACCGAGATAACCAACGTTGAACTCAAGTCAAATCACTCCTTTTCCTTGTCCCTTTCTAGTTATATATGAAAGGGAATACGGAAAAAGAACATCATTTACTGTATCGGACAGCACTTATTTTTCGCCGCCGCGCTTCCCGAAGCAGGTACAAGTATTTCTCCCGTGCAAGTTTCTCCGTATACATACCGTCATAGGATGACTCAATACTCTTCCCCAGGATAGCCTGAATCTGTTTCCACTCCCGTTCCAAAGCAAAAATAGATTGTAATAATTGTTCATCCACATCTCTTTTTTTTACCTTTTTACCCATGCTGTCACCCAACTTTTAGAAAACCTGGTTCGCCTGATATCAAGCACCTCGTTTTTCATATAAGGTCATCCATAAATTTAAAATTTATGACGTTATATAGAAAACTTGCAATCTGCAATGTAAGAGGGAGATTATACATCCCTTCTTCCCTCTAACGCTTTTGAGAGTGTAACCTCATCAGCATACTCCAAATCACCGCCAACAGGAAGACCGTGTGCGATTCGTGTCGTCTTTATTCCCGATGGTTTCACAAGTCTTGAAATATACATTGCCGTTGCTTCCCCTTCGATGTTCGGGTTTGTAGCCAGAATCAATTCTTCCACTTCCTCATCTTTCAAACGGTTGATGAGGTCCGGTACATTGATATCTTCCGGCCCTATCCCATCCATGGGTGAAATGGCTCCATGTAAAACATGATATTTCCCGTGGAATTCCTTCATTTTTTCCATCGCAATAACATCTTTCGGGTCCTGCACCACACAGATGATGGACTGATCCCTCGAAGTGTCCTGGCAGATGGAACATGGGTCCTGATCAGTTATATGACCACAGGTGGAGCAATGGGTCAGTTCACGTTTTGCATTGACTAATGACTTCGCAAAATCTAGTACATCGTCTTCTTCCATATTTAACACAAAAAATGCCAGTCGAACAGCCGTTTTCGGTCCAATCCCCGGCAATTTTGTGAAGCTGTCAATCAATCTGGAAATCGGTTCAGGGTAATACATACAATATGCCTCCTATAGGAAAAGCGGAAGCGCCCGTTTAGCAACGTACAAACTGCGCCCTGCCATGCAGGGTGGATCGGCGTTGCCGCGCAAAGCGGCGGTTTTAGACGATCTTCCCTAATCCGCAATAAAGGAAACACGGTGAGCTGGAAGCGAACCGATGTTGACTTTCACCACAAGGGTATAAGTGCGACTAGGCCTCTGGTTTCACCAATCGGCCAGTCTTCTTTATCGTAGTGAGGAGTGTGAAGTTTGCTAGTTGCTGGGCGCTGGAGCTGGACATGGCTTGTTCTGTCCAACAAGAAAATAAAGCCCAATTTTTATACATTCTTTACGAATTAGAAAAACTCAGGCATAGTCCCACATTACAGTGGGTGCCGAAGTTTTTCTTATAAGGTCCATCACATTTTGATGTTCTAATATTAGAACATTCCACCAGGCATATTCATTCCTTTCGTGAATTGTCCCATTGTTTCATTCGTTTTATCGTCAATTTGTTTAATAACATCATTTGTTGCTGTCAAAATAAGGTCCTGCAGCATTTCCACATCATCCGGATCAACTACTTCTTCCTTGATTTGAATATCTGTGATTTCTTTCTTGCCGTTTGCAACCACGGTAACCATTCCACCGCCTGCAGATGATTCAAACGTCATTTCATGCAGTTCATCCTGTGCTTTCATCATTTTCTTTTGCATTTTTTGCATCTGCTTCATCATGTTACCCATATTTCCACCTTTCATGGAAAACGCCTCCTTTTAATTTGAATCAATCTATTCGTGTATTTCCAGTAAATCGTCACCAACAAGTTTTCTCGCTTCAGATATCAGTGAATCTTCCTGTTGATCATCCTGTTGGCTCGCTGACTGCTCCTGTCTGCTAATATATTCATTGCGCAATTCCTGCCAATTATTCGCTGGAATCGGAATGAGCGTCAAATTCTTGCCTGTCACACTGGTCAATATGGATTCCACTGTTTCCCGATGTTCCAGAAAAAGGGAGCAATGAATCTCATATTTAAACTGTACCACAAGCGCCTGCTGCGATGCAGCCGCTGGTTTACTGTCCTGAATAGTAGCATGTGCCGGAGCGCTTGCTGACTTCAGTTTATTTAAAAATGCCGCCCATTGTGACTGTACTTCCTTCAGCGCCGGTTTTTCCGCCTCCTGCAATACATTACGGATTTTTTCGTATGGTATTTTAAAACTGTTTCGTGTCCCTCTTGCCTGTGTTCGTCTCGGTTCATTGGCAGGGGGCTGACGGGTTGCACTTGCAGGTGCATCTTTTAATGCTGCCAGTTCTTTTTCCAAATGTTCCAGTCGAGTCAAAAGACCGGTAACTGCTTCTGATTCTGCGGCACTATCCGCTTCATTAGCTGCAGGTTGTTTATTTGTAATGGTAAGCAAGGCAATCTCAATAAATACTTTCGGACTGTTTGTCCATTTTATCTCCTGCTGACATTGGTTCAGGTGCATGATTGCATCTTGAATCCAGTCCACTGATACCGTATTGGCAAGTTTTTGAAAGTTTTCATCGATAATTGCCCGTTCCAAAATGCCTTCAAGTGACGGGGCACTTTTATATAATAACAAATCACGGGAGAAATATATAAGGTCATACACAAACCGGGCCGGATCTTTCCCGTTTTGAATCATTTCATCAAGCAGTGAGAGGGCCCGTTGTACGTCCTTTTCATACATCGATCCGACAATCTCTGTCAGGATTTTCTGGGAGACTCCGCCTGTTACAGCAAGCACATCATCAAGCTCGACGCTTTCATCACTGTAAGATACAGCCTGATCCAAAATACTCAGTGCATCACGCATCCCGCCCTCTGCAGCCAGGGCAATCGTGTCCAATGCCTCAGACGAGACATTAATTTCTTCTTTTTCAATAATCGTCTTCATCCGTTCCACAATCGATTGACTGGAGATTGGTTTAAAGTCGAAGCGCTGACATCTGGATAGGATTGTCAATGGTATTTTATGCGGTTCGGTCGTGGCCAGAATAAATACAACATGTTTCGGAGGTTCTTCCAATGTTTTTAAAAGCGCGTTGAATGCATTCACCGAAATCATGTGCACCTCATCGATAATGTATACTTTATATGGTACAGCACTTGAGGCATATTTTACTTTATCACGGATGTCACGAATATCTTCAACACTCGTATGGGATGCCGCATCCATTTCAATCACATCGGAAATGGAGCCATCCTGAATGCCTCTGCATGCATCACATTCATTACACGGCTCTTTCACTGGGGCTTTTTCACAGTTAATCGTCTTGGCAAAAATTTTGGCCGCACTCGTTTTACCGGTTCCACGCGGGCCGGAGAAAATGTATGCATGCGAAAACTTCTCCTGAACAATCGCATTTTGCAGTGTTCGAGTTATATGTGATTGTCCAACCACATCCTGGAAATTCCTTGGACGCCAGACACGATATAAAGCCTGATAGCTCATAATAAACGTTCCCCTTTGTGAAGTCTACCTAAATTATACTCGATTTCGAGGGTAAATGTGAACCATAAAGAAAACAAATTATCCGGATGGGTTCAACAGAATTCGGGTGGTGCCGGGCACCTGGGAGGCGCCTCTGACCAAAAAAAGCTGCATCACCCCGTATTGAGAGCAATGCAGCTTTCTGCTATGTAAACCGTGCACCCATTGTCGATAGGATGTTCCTAAGCGTTACCCAAGTTCATGGCTCGGCCCAGGCTTCCCCGCGGCACACAGGGATAACCACTTACTGCTGCTTCCTTCCGGACCTGACAGAATTCATGGGTCTCTGTTGCGCAGGACCTGAACGTCAACACCAATCCCTTGAGGCAGACCTTAAAATCACCCTACCTCGAATGGGAATTCAGCCTCGCTATAGCGGATTGCGAGTACAGGGCACCGCTACCTCCCCACTTAGCACGGCAATACCCATTATAACCACTTTGCTTAAATAATGCAATTCAAATTCCGTGAAAGAATATGGAAACTATAAATTTTTGCGCTTTTGCCGCAGCTCTTTAAAAAAATCAGTCAACAAACGTCCGCATTCTTCTCCAAGGACACCACTTGTTACTTCAGCCTGATGATTAAACCGCTCCTCATTCAATAGATTCATCAAAGTACCTGCACAACCTGCTTTCGGATCGGGTGCACCATATACAACCCGTTTGATCCGGGACTGAACAATCGCACCTGCACACATCGGGCATGGCTCAAGCGTTACATACAAGGTACAATCTTCCAGCCGCCAGCTGCCGATTGTTTCATTTGCCTTTTTTATGGCGATCAATTCAGCATGGGATAATGTGGTCTGGGATGTTTCACGTATATTGTGACCTGAGCCGATTACTTCATCCTTGAATGTAATCACCGCTCCGATCGGAACTTCACCAATTTCTTTCGCTTTAATCGCCTCATCCATCGCCTCTCGCATATGTATGTTATCATCCATCTATTACCACCCCTAAGTTTTAAATATGAAAATCAGGAAATAAATAAAGAACAGGAAAGGAGTCCAGCTATGAACGATTCACTTGAAAACAGTGCCATAATATTTATTGATGTTATAAATGATTTTAATTTTAATGGCAGTGAAAAACTGCTCACAAACACTAAACCGATTTTACCACACCTCATAAATTTAAGAGAATTTGGGAAGAAAAATGATATTCCCATCATCTATGTAAATGATCATTACGGCTATTGGCAGGCAGATTTTCATAAAATCATTGCCCATTGTGAAAATGAGTACAGTCAGGAAATTATTTCCGAATTGAAACCGGATGATAATGATTATTTTTTAATCAAACCGCAGCATTCGGCTTTTTTCCAAACACCGCTGCACTCACTGCTGAATGAACTGAACCGGACACATTTAATCATGGCGGGCATTGCAGGTGACATTTGTATTTTATTTACCGCCAAGGATGCGTATATGTACCGGTACTCCATGCATATTCCCGAAAACTGCATGGCCTCTGAAGAACAAGATGGTAATGACTATGCCCTATACCTGATGCGAACGGTAATGGAGGCGAAAACGGATACGATTTGAGCCGCTGTAAAACATTATTGTAAAACTTCTAAAAGGAACTTTTACTGTTCTATCAGGATTAGATATAAAAATGCCCCCCCTTTACTGCAAAAAGGGAGGGTATAGCGGAGTCCGTATACTATTTATCAAGAATCTTCAATGCTTCACGGTTAAATGCAGGGATGTCATCCGGCTGTCTGCTTGTGACCAGCTGGTTGCAGCATACGACTACTTCTTCATCCTGCACATTTGCCCCGGCATATTCCATATCGACTTGGATGGAAGTAAAGCCCGTTGCTTTGCGGCCTTCCAGGGCTTTTGCTGTTATTAGCAGCTGTGGTCCATGACAGATGGCAAATACCGGTTTATCCGCATCCATAAATTGTTTAGCAAACTTCACGAAACGCTCATCGGCACGTAGCTGATCCGGTGAAAAGCCGCCCGGAATGAATAATGCATCAAAATCTTCCGCCTTCGCATTATCAATTGATTCATCAATGGTAACTTCCGCTTCCTTGTTCTTCCCTGTAACGGCAGCTCCTTTTTCCTTTTCAATCGTTACAACTTCATGTCCAGCATCCCTAAATGCCTTGGCTGGATCTGTATATTCAACATCTTCAAACATATTTGTAATAACGGTTGCTATTTTTTTACTCATTTAAATCCACTCCTTTACGAAGATGATTCATCAAGAATTCTACCCGCATGATAAAAAATAAAACATTTAAACACGATTTGTGAACAAATATGGGTCTATAGTCCTGTTATTTGTGACAACTTCACAAAATGGTAACAGTTAACGATAGGTTTTTCTCATGGTACTAAGACTGACAACAGACCTAAAATAAAGATGAAGGGGATAAAATTTTTTGAAAGGGAGTGCTTTGTTTTGACGAGACAAGCTACAGTTGAGTTAGACAAACAGACGATGGATATTGTGAAAGCTACAGTACCTATTTTACAGGACCGGGGAGATGAAATTACCAGCAGGTTCTATCAGCTTATGTTTGAGAATCATCCTGAGCTGAAAAATATTTTCAACCAAACGAACCAGCGAAAGGGGAGCCAGTCAAAGGCATTGGCAGATACAGTCTATGCAGCGGCTGCCCATATTGATCAGCTGGAACAGATATTACCGCACGTAAAACAAATTGCCCAGAAACATCGCAGTTTAAATATCAAACCGGAACATTATCCGATTGTTGGAAAATATTTATTGCTTGCCATGCAGGATGTGTTGGGGGACACAGCAAGTGATGACGTTATCAATGCATGGGAAAAGGCATATAGTGTTATATCCGGTGTTTTTATTGAAACGGAAAAGAAAATGTATCAAGAACTGGAGAATACAACAGGCGGATGGATTGATTTCCGCAATTTCAAAGTCGTAGATAAAGTGGCGGAAAGTGATGTCATTACATCATTTTATCTGGAACCCGCCGATGGGAATCCGTTTCCGGTCTATCAGCCGGGGCAATATATAACAGTGAAAGCAGAAATACCCGGACAGCCATATGCACATTTACGGCAATACAGTCTGTCCGCTGCTCCCGGCCAAGGATATTATCGGATCAGTGTTAAACGAGAGGACTCTCTGAATGGATTACCGGCCGGTATCGTTTCCAACTACCTGCATTCACAAATTGAAAAGGGAAGTATTTTGCCAATCAGCGCACCATCAGGTGATTTCATGCTGGATCAGGAAGATACACGCCCACTGGTGTTAATGAGCGGCGGTGTTGGCCTGACACCGATGATAAGTATGCTGGATACCACGATTAAACAAAATCCGGAACGTGAAATTTATTTTATCCATGCAGCCCATTGCGGCGATGTTCATGCGATGAAAGATCATGTCCGGCAATTGAATAATGAACATCCACAACTGCATGCGTATACAGTCTATGCGGAGCCGGCTGATGAAGACAAACAGTTTTGTGACAAAACCGGTTATGTTGATTTCGACTTGTTGTCATCGGTTCTTCCGACAAATGACAGTTCATTTTACTTTTGCGGACCAGAAGGATTTATGAAAGCAATGTATCAAAATCTGAAAAAATTCAATGTGGCAGAAGCAGACATACATTTTGAATTTTTCGGTCCGGCAAAAGCCATTACAGCCTAAATAGTTAGAAAACTAAAGCAGTAAGAAAATATTTATACTTTCTTACTTGCCATAGAAAAGGGTGCCTTAGATTGGCACCCTTTTTCATATCTATTATTCTTCCAATGTCGACGTATCACCGGTTGGAAGGCCAAGCTCCCAGGATTTCAGGAGACGGCGCATGATTTTACCACTGCGCGTTTTTGGAATGGAATCTTTCACTTCCAATTCTCTTGGTGCAGCGTGTGCACTCAATCCTGTTTTGATAAACTGACGAATTTCTTCAAGCAGCTCATCTGACTCTTTATAGCCTTCATTCAGCGTAATAAACGCCTTGATAATTTCACCGCGTTCAGGATCCGGTTTTCCGATAACACCAGCTTCTGCAACGGCTTCATGTTCAATTAATTTACTTTCAACTTCAAACGGTCCGACTCGTTCACCGGATGTATTAATAACATCGTCAAGACGCCCCTGGAACCAGAAATAGCCATCTTCATCTTTATACGCACTGTCACCGGATACGTACCAGCCATTAATGAAATAACTTTCAAATTTCTCCGGACGTTTCCAGATTTTACGCATCATTGCCGGCCAACCCTTCTTGATTGCCAGGTTACCCATCTGATTTGCCGGAAGTTCATTTCCTTCATTATCGACGATCGATGCTTCAATGCCCGGTAACGGTTTTCCCATTGAACCTGAGCGGATTTCCATGGAAGGAATGTTGACAATAAGCTGAGCTCCTGTCTCGGTCATCCACCATGTGTCATGAATTCTTAAGTCGAATGCTTCCAGTCCCCATGTCACTACTTCAGGATTCAGCGGCTCACCGACACTCATAATATGGCGCAATGATGAAAGATCGTGTTTTTTCACAATCTCTGAACCCGCACTTACCAACTTACGAAGTGCGGTTGGTGCTGTATACCACACACTTACATTATATTTATCAAGTGTACCGTACCATGCATCAGGACTGAACCTGCCGCCGCGGACAACGTTGGTTACTCCATACAGCCATGGGGCAAATACACCGTAACTTGTTCCGGTAACCCAGCCTGGGTCAGCAGTACACCAGTATACGTCATCCTTTTTCAGATCAAGCACCCACTCTGCTGTTGCATAATGCTGAATCATCGCATTATGAACATGATAAACACCTTTTGGCTTACCGGTGGACCCGGATGTATAATGAATTACCATGCCATCTTCCAAATCAACCCATTCGATCTCAAAATCGGTTGAAGCATCTTTCATTTCCTTATCATAATCAATGTATTTGTCGGATGTTTCATTACTGTCGCCAACCAGAACAATTTTTTTCAAATCAGGCAAATCATCCTGCGGCACCCGCTCAAGCAGATCCGGTGTCGTAATCAGCATGCTTGCTTCACTGTCCTGCAGGCGGTCACGTACTGCCTGCTCCATAAATGCTTCAAATAATGGTCCGGCAATCGCTCCCACTTTCAAAATCCCTAAAAACGCAGCATAAAACTCAGGGCTTCTCGGGAGAAACAAAAAGATGCGCTCTCCCTTTTCCACCTTATATTTTTTTAACACATTAGCAAATTGGTTACTGCTTTTTTTCAGATCATCAAACGTTAATGATTCTTCCCGATCCGGCGAAGAGTAATGCAGCGCAATTTTATCCTTCGTATCCGGATTTTCGGCATGACGGTCAATCGCTTCATATGCCATATTCACTTTACCAGTTTCATTCCAGCTAAAGTTCTTTTTCATATCATCCCATGAAAAAGTCTTCCGCATGTTTTCATAGTCCTGTAGATTATGATTCCCTTCACGGGCAGGTATTTTTTCCGTATGCATCCTATCACCTCATCCTGAAAATTTTGAAACCGTTTGCAACTCCTTTTAATAAAGGAATACGATATAATTACACCAAATATGCAATTATATGTAATTGTGAAAACATTTTGGTAACTAATTTCTATTTTAGAACATTTGGTGACAATTGAAAAGTAATATACTTGCTGCAAAAACTTTAATCAGAAATTTCCCAGCTATTTCGCCATAGCAAGTAACAAACTTTGGTGGACGAATGAGAAGGACTGGATTAACAGGCACCTTAAAACGTGTCCATTCTTCAATAGTTTTTCCAAGCCTTCTCATAAATCTGAATCAAATGTGGATCAATCAACGTGTTCGGTTTTAAATTGGCCAACTCACCATTTTCTCCTACTATTTTCTTGTCCTCATCCTTGCCGAAAGTGGTTAGAGCCGGAAGCATATCATCCGTTAAAAATTTTGTTGGAACTGATATTTCCATTTCACCAAGATTAATCGGGTCACGACTTGCCATCACGAATCCCCAGTTACCGAAACTCGGAACTGCCACATGAAGATTTTCAATAGATAATCCAGTTGCTGCAACAGTTTTTGAAATGGTCCAGTAAACCTTTGTGGCAAAGACTGGGCTCGTCGCTTGGATCATGGCAGCTCCACCAGGTTTTAAATGATTCCGAACCAATGAATAGAATTCCTTGGTATAAAGCTTGTTCAGGCTTTCATTATTTGGATCGGGTAAATCAACAATTATGACATCATACCACTCATTTGTATTTTCCAAAAACTGAAAAGCATCTTTGTTTTTAACATGTACCTTATCATTTTTTAATGAGCTCCCATTTGCCTCCAGTAAAAGTCGGTTGGAACGGGCTAACTCAACAACAGCCGGATCCAAATCCACAAGCGTAATCTCTTTCACTTCGTCATACTTGAGGACCTCCTTAGCGGCGATTCCGTCACCACCGCCCAGTATCAGGATATTTTCAGGGTTTTCAGCAGAAGCCATGGTAGGATGGACAAGCACTTCATGATAACGGTGCTCATCTATTGTACTGAACTGTAAGGATCCATCTAAATACAGTCTTACGTCTTCACCATCTTTGGTTAAAATAATTTTTTGGTATTTGCTTTGTTCCATATGCACAATAGGGTCCTGGTAAAGCTTCTGTTCAAAACTGAATGCCATTGCCTCTCCAAAAAATAACCCGGCCAGCAGTAAGATCCCGATGCATACACCAATGACAGCATGTAGTGCAAAACGACGGATTTCATGACGAAACAGCCATAAAACAATTAACGCTACCGTTAAATTGATACACCCAACTAAAAATGCGGTTTTTACCATGCCAAAATAAGGGCGGAAGAAGAAGACGAACAGCAATCCACCAATTAGCCCACCGGCATAATCAGAAAATAACACCCTGGCAGTACTTTTATTTAATGTAACACCGATTTCATTTGCTTTACGGATAAGAATCGGCAACTCAACCCCTGTTAACGCACCAATTACTAGTGTGATGATATATATATATAATGCATCTGTTCCCGCTGGTGCAAAGGCTGTGATCCCAAACATCGTAAAACTAGAGAACCCGCCAATTATTGCCACACCAAACTCAATCCATACAAAGGTGATGATTAAATTTTTCATAAACTTTTCACTTAAACTGGCCCCAATTCCCATACCAGTCAGAAAAAGAGAAATTGTTAGTGTGTATTGCTTTACACCATCTCCTAAAATATACGACCCCAATGCGCCAAATAAAACTTCGAAAATAATGCCGCAAATCGATACAATTCCGGATGACCAATAAATAATTTTGCTTTGTCTTACTGCTGCTTCATTCAATTTCCAACCACTCCACTATCAAACCTCACTGAAAAATTGCAAACGGCCAAGGCACTACCTTGACCGCGCACAATTTTACGTAATCGATGCACCGATAACGAATGCAAGCCCAATTGATACTCCCAATGACATAATGCCAACCGCAACATTATTTTTATGTAACTGCTCTTCAACAGAAAAATTCCTTGTAAATAAATCAAACAGCCAATAAGCAATCATTTGTAAAACCACGCCAAAAGCACCCCAAATGATTGTTTCATAAATAACATTGCTATTGTAGATGGCGAAGGATAAGATAATACAAATTCCGATTATCTTTCCAATAATTGATAACGCAACCGCCATATTACCCTTTTTGACTTCTTCCATATCCTTATATTTTCGGGTCATATTCTCAAAAAGAACCAAACCGGTTAACACAATAATGATCGAAATAATAAAGTAAACAATCGTAGCTACATATGGTCCCATATTATCAACTCCCCTTTATTTACCTGCTCCCGGGCCGCCACCTCGGAACGTTGTGATTCCACGACGGGGTACATTCAAACTCCCCATACCCTTGTAATCACCTTGACGCCGACTGCCCCAATCGTCCGTATCCAACATATTACCTAATAAACTGATAGCAAAAAACGTACTTAAAAAGTTCGGTGAATAATTTCGTCTTACAAACTCATCACTGGCAACTTCAATCAGCAGAACATCCTGGTCTTCTTCACTTTCCCGCAATGTAATAAAATCATCCGGATAAATTAAAATTTGCTGATTATCCTTTACATCGCTTATCTCCTCTGGTTCGATTGCTCCAGATAGGACAGAACTAAGCTCCGTAAGACCAAATTGTGTTGTTGCAAAGATTTCCGCGTTACTGTTATCCCCCTCTACCGTATATACCTCCGGAAAATTAGCTTCAATTATATCGTCTATTTCATTGTTTGCAGACTGTTTAATAGCAGCTGTAATTTCGTCTTTAGGAGGTTCATCCGGAATATTTTCTGCTGTAAAAGGGGCTCCTTGCATTCCTCTTAAAGAACATGAAGCTAATAAAAATAGAAGGGATAATAATACAATCGGCAGCATCCATTTTCTCACAAATCAATCCCCCTCTAATACAAGGAGCAGCGCTACTTCACATCAATGCTACTCCTTTTCTGGCCTATTTACTTTTTACCCATTTTTTCCTTTAACGCTGCTAATTCATCATCCACATCATTCTTCTTATTTAATTCCTCAAACTCGTCATCCAATGTACGGCTTTCTTTGGATAAATCCTCACTTGTTTCTGCTTCTGCTTCAAACTGCATTACTTTTTCTTCCATCCGTTCAAACCCTTGTTTGGATTCATCGTTGCCGATGGATGACATTGTACGATTAATTTTAGTTCTTGTTTTTGCGGATTCAGCACGCGCTTTTAAGGAATCCTTTTTAAGCTCCATTTCCTGATATTCTTTTTTCATTTCATCTAATTTGGTTCGCAGTGCTTCAGAATCGGTTTTGGCCCGTTCCCATGACTCCTGTAAGGTTGTTACGGTTGCTTCATGATCATTCTTATCCTGTAATGCACGGCGCGCCAAATCTTCATTCCCTGCTTCAATTGCCTGCTCAGCTTGTTTCTGTCTTTTTTCCACCATAGCATTAGCATCATCCAGCTTGCGTTTCAGCTTTTTTTCATTGGCGATTTGTTTGGCAACAGCAGTTTCCACCTCACGAATATCCTCAGCCATATCACGCATGAATTGATCAAGCATTTTCACTGGATCTTCCGCTTTATCCAACATGGAATTTAACTCCGAGCTTACTACCGTTGACATCCGTTTAAAAAATTTGAACATGTATATTCCTCCTAAAATTTAGTTGAACACATTCGTTATCCATGAACACTATGTCCCATCGCGGCCTTTTATCATGAACCTGCCATAATTTTAATCTCATATGGTTCGACTGGATAGCCAAAGCTTGCTTCAATCTCATTTCCCCAGTCCTCCAAACTGATGTTATACGCCGCATCTGAATCCGTATAATCAGCATATTTCATTTCTGTTCCATTTAAATTAGCACTTCTTCCTTCTCCAACAACCCTTGCTGTACCTGATTCTTCTAAATGGTAAGTATTACTTTCATAGGTGAGTTCTTTTGGAAAGGATTTGGATAATGTCAACTGAATTTTTTTGTAAATGCCAAGCTCCAGCTCATCATCCATTTCTGCGGATAACCAAATTGTATCACGTCCTTCCAATAACTGATACCCGTACCATTCATAACTTCCATCCCGGTATGTGATCTTCCCCACCACTTCATAATCGACGAGATCATAAGTTAAAATATCGCCAATCTGTATCGATAGCACCGTTCTTTCTTCAGGCAATGGTTCGTTTTTTTTATTTTTGGAAAAAATTTTGGAAAACAGACCCACCATTTCACCTCATTACTCAAAATAATATGCTTCATTTGTAATACGTATTTCCATTATAAAGGTTTCAATATACAATACATTTTTAGCCCCCAGTTGCTGCACATAATCCGCCGGGGATACGAACAACCAATTGCAAATACTAAAAAAACGATTTATACTCCCCTATATACGATGTTAAAGAAGCGGAAAAAAATTATTCCAAGGAGATTATCTTAAATGGAAATTATGGGGAGACAAGTAATTGCGGAACTATGGGATTGTAACATAGATATATTAAATGATATAAGTTTATTAGAGCGCATTTTTGTTGATGCGGCAATAAAGGCTGGTGCAACGGTGCGCAAGGCACTATTTCATCAATTTGCACCACATGGAGTAAGTGGAGTTGTCATTATTTCAGAATCCCATTTAACCATCCATAGTTTTCCGGAGCATGGCTATGCTAGTATTGATGTATATACGTGCGGGGCAAAATTAGACCCGACTATTGCTGTTGAATATATTGTTTACGCCCTGGAGTCCAAATCGAATGAGATAAAAGAAATTCCCCGGGGTATGGGACCGGTTAGACCACATCCAATCAAAGAGTATTAATTTAGCTGTGAGTTAAAATTCTTTAGCAAATGTTTCCCTTGTGCGGTTAATGTTTTGCCCCGAACAGTCGATGTTTTCCCCCGTGCTGTTGATGCCTTGAACCATTCTCGTCCTGGAACAGAATTCAATCGTTTCAAATTCATAATATATAAATATTCTCACACATTCTTCCAAAACTTATTTTTTTGGATGGTAAACAGCGTGTTTTACAAGCATTTTAGAAAACTTGGTTGTCACCAAGCTTTTAGGTGACAGCCATAGTTGCACTTATGCAGTAAGAAAGGATTTTATACTTTCTTAACTGCCAAAAAAAACCTCCTTCCGTTAACGTTGAACAGTAACGAAAAGAGGGCTTTATGCCTTTTTAATATATCCGGTTATCGTTTAGCTTTACGGCTGGATTACTGTCTATAAAACCGTGGTGTGACAATGCTTATACGCCCCCGGCAGGATTCGAACCTGCGACACATGGTTTAGGAAACCAATAGAAAGCATTTCAACACATTCCAATCATTTCTAATTTGTTGATTTGTCGGGGGCTGCCGAATAAATTGGTCAAAAACATTTTTATTTATTCCGGTACATTGCGACCTGTACGTTACCAAATGTGTGACCAGAATATAAGCTTTTAGTTCCACTCCTGGAATGACTATCCATGAAAAGGTTGATTTTGATTGTACATTCGATTAATGACCGGCAAAAAATGGGTATAGCTTAAAAATAGAGTTTTTGTTAAATTATAAAAATTTGTTTAAAATTTATGTACTTACGTGAAAAATATGGTACTGTGTTAGTAATTGGCTATTCCAGAATCGGGCCATTTTGCGGAATAAGGAAAAATCCGTTTTGTTGCGTGCATTTATTTTTGAAAAGGTGACAAACTATAACTGTCCAGAGGTTTGTGAGGGTTTCAAGTGAGAATCCCCTTTTACCGTCCAAAATATGTTTTGTGAACCCTAAGATTGATGTTTTAGGGTTCTTTTTTTAATGTCTTTGAAAACCCCTGGCTATGCCGGGGGTTCCGGAGAGCTTCCAGCGTGGGGTCAAAAAAATGCCTCTCTTCATGGTAAGATAAGGTTGGTTTCCCGACCACCAAATCTCGCCATATAAGGAGGCATGTCCAATGAAGGACAAGAATAGTTTAGCACATACCCAGTGGAGATGTAAGTATCATCTTGTTTTTGCACCAAAATATAGAAGGCAAATTATATATGGAAAATATAAAAAGAGTATAGGAGAAATAATAAGGGAGCTTTGCAAAAGAAAAAATGTTGAAATCCATGAAGCAAACGCATGCAAAGATCACATTCATATGTTAGTCAGTATACCACCAAAGCTAGGTGTGTCCCAATTTATGGGATATTTAAAAGGGAAAAGTAGTTTAATGATTTTTGACCGTCACGCCAATTTAAAATATAGATATGGTAACCGAAAATTCTGGTGCCGAGGCTTCTTTGTAGATACGGTGGGACGGAATAGAAATCAAATTCAAGAATATATACGGAATCAGCTCAGAGAAGACTATATGAGCGATCAGTTAACTTTATTTGAGGAATACGACCCTTTCACGGGGAAGAAAAATAAAAAGAAATAAGAGATTCTTTTAGAATCAGCGAGTGAGTGTGGTGCAAAAGGGAAAACCATTCAGTGGGCCTTTTAGGCCGAGGCCGGTAATAGAGGCTTTCAGCCGCAGAGCAAACCACCAGTTCACACTGGTGGTTTTGATTTCTGATGAAGAGACATATGAATATTTTTTGGTAGAACGTAAAAAATACCTAAAAACTATTTTGGAGGTCATCAAGCCATGGAACATCAACCAAAATTAACAGCATCGGAAATCTCTAATCTTTGGACATCTTATCAAAATGATTCAATGGCGATTTGTGGAATTAAATATTTTCTGGCCAATATTGAAGACCCGGATATTCGCTCCGTTTTAGAATATGCCCTAGATATTTCCAAACAGCATGTTCAGCATGTAACAGATGTTTTTCAATCGGAAAATTATCCGGTTCCGGTAGGATTTACTGAACATGATGTCAATGTTGAAGCTCCGCGTCTTTTTTCAGATGTAATGTATTTATCTTATATCCTCAGTATGGGGGAATTTGGGCTTAGCTCATATGGTTTGGCTTTATCCCTGTCGTCTCGGAATGACATTATTGATTATTATTCCGATTGTCTATCTGAAACAGTAAAGTTACATAATTGGGCTAAAAGCATGGCCAAAGAAAAAGGGATTTATGTTCGTGCGCCTCAAATTCCAACGCCTGAACAAGTGGATTTTGTTAAAGATACAAGCTTTTTATCCGGTGGATTATTTGGTGATCCTCGGCCATTACTGGGCGTTGAAATCGGCAGCCTTATTTATAATGCCAAGCGAAATGCACTTGGCCAAGCGCTCATCACGGGTTTTAGTCAAGTCGCAAAAAATAAGAACGTTCGTCAATATATGGAAAGAGGAAGAGAGATATCAGGTAAACATGTAGAAATATTTAATTCATTACTGCATAAAAATTACCTTTCAGGTGTGACCCCTTTAACCCCCGAGGTCACTGATTCAACCGTATCCCCTTTTTCTGATAAGCTTATGATGTATCATATTTCAGCATTGGTTTCCTCAGGAATGGGACAATACGGCATATCAATGTCCACCAGTCCACGTCGGGATTTAGGTGTCGATTATGCTCGTTTAATGGCTGAAATTGCCCAATATACTAATGATGGGGCGAAAATGATGATTCATTACGGTTGGATGGAACAACCGCCCGAGGCTGCTGATCGTCAGGAATTAGCAAAAAAGAAGTAGGGGGGCGGTGGATGGCATGGAAAAATTGTTTTGGTCCATTGCATTCCCCGGGTTCGGCCAGCTGTTAAACGGAAGATACATCAAAGGTATCCTACTCATTACCCTTGAATTTATCATTAATATCCAGGCAAATTTTAATGAGGCAATCCTGTACAGTTTCCAAGGAGACATTCAAACAGCTATAATGCAAGCCAATTATGGCTGGTTGATGTTCTATCCTTGTCTTTATTTCTTTGCGATGTGGGATGCCTTTAAGGATGCAGAAGGAGAGAAATCACGTTTTGCATTTTTACCGTTTGTATTTTCAGCCTATTTTGTAACTGTCGGTCTAATGTACTCTAAGACATTGACATTGTTTGGTGTATTGCTCGGACCCGTATGGCTGCCGATATTATTTGTGATACCAGGTGTGTTGGTTGGATTCATTGTGAAAAAGATCATGCTGTACATATTGGAAAAAAGGCCCTAATATATTCCAGTTTTTAAATTTAGAAACTTCTTTCATTAGAGAAGGAAATATACTGGATCATGGATTTTTCAGCACTTATAGAGCGACGAACTATACGAGGAGGATCAAAATGTTTAAACCAGATCGAAATAAGGCCAAGACTGGAGAAATTATCGAGTTTGAACAGGATAGTATCTTAGTGAAAGGCAAAGTTTTGCCATCAAATACAACAAACAGTATTGTGGTTGATATATCGGCGATGAAAGATTATGATAAACTGAATCATGGCTATTCCAATATGGTTGTCTCCCACAAAAATTACAGGGTAGTTGATGTGGGTTAGCAATAATTTTTTTGTAAATGGATATTAGGATACATGACTCAAGTACTTTGACGCAACTATGAAGCAAACGGGCGCGGTAATCGAATAGTGAGTCCTTCTGAAACGGGCCATTTAATTGAATAAGAATACAGCTAAAAATCTATTGGGATACACCGAGATACGTGTGAAATTAGGATATAGATAGTCCAACCATGTTGATCATATTAACTTTTGATCAACATGGATTTCACTTTCCATCCTTATAAAATGCTACAAGGCTTTCAGCCATTTTAAGAATCTTATCGTGTAATTCTTTTGGTTCAATCACCTTTATTTGATCAGCAAATCCCAATATATGGCTCTTTGCCTCGTCTTCGGTATCAAAAGAAAGCTTAACTGATATCCAATCACCTTGAGTTTTATTTTCAACCTCAACAATTTGAACAAATTGACCCGAGTATTTTAGCCGCGTCAAGATAGAAGGCATAACCTTTACCCGCACTTCGTATTTAGGTAAATTCTCAATAAAAGCCTTTGTTGATGATTCCCAATACTGAGCAAGATTGAAGCCTTTAGGTCTTTCAAATGTTTCTTCTATAGGTATTGCTGATAAAATACGTGATGCCCGGTAATTTCGTTTTTCATCGTTCTCTTTGGAAGCAATGAAGTACCAACGACTTCCCTTGGCTACAAGTCCAAGTGGTCTTACAACACGTTCATTCGTTTTTCCATCTGCCCGCTGATATTCAATTTTTAATTTATTTTCTTTCCATATGGCGTCTTTAAGGACTTCAAAAGACATTATCTTTTCTTTCTGTTTACGCCATGTACTCATGTCTACATGAATACGATTCCAGACGTCTTTAGCGTTTTTACGGTAATTTGCAGGGAGCGAAGCAATCAGTTTATTCCTTGCTTCCTCGGATGTATGAGTCATGCCCAGATCATCAAGCAATTGCGTAGAAGGAGAAACGAATAGCGTACGAATTTCAGATTCTTTTAGTCCTGTTAAATTTGTACGATAGCTCTCAAGTATTGACCAGCCTCCGTGTCTCCCGCGCTCTGCAAAAACCGGAATGCCGGTTCTGCTCAAGGCTTCCATATCCCGATGGATTGTACGCTCTGTCACATCCAGCTCCTTCGCCAATGCCTTCGTTGTTAATTTTCCATTATTTTGTAGCAACAATATTATGGTAATAAGTCTGTCTGCCCGCATTGATAACCACCTAACTAAATATATTAAAAATTTTTATATGACATAAGGTGTCAACATTATAGATTATACTATAGATATTACAAAAAAGTATCAATTGAAAGATACTTTAATAATGTAAAGTGAGGAGAATGTAAATGAAGTCTTTAAAAGGTCAAATCGCTTTAGTGGCTGGTGGAACAAGGGGTGCAGGACGTGGTATTGCAATGGAGTTAGGGGCTGCAGGAGCTACTGTCTATATCACTGGTCGTACTACACGAAATGAGCTTTCTGAATACGGGAGGCCTGAAACGATTGAAGAAACAGCAGAATTAGTGAATGATTTAGGTGGAGTCGGAATTGCTGTTCAAGTTGACCATCTGGTACCTGAACAAGTGCAGACCTTGATTGAAAGAATTGAGAAAGAATACGGGAAATTAGATATACTTGTAAATGATATTTGGGGCGGTGAATATCTCGTTGACTGGAATAATGCGAGTGTATGGGAGCATTCGCTCGAAAAAGGCTTAAGGATGCTTCGTTTAGCTATCGATACTCATTTGGTTACGAGCCACTATGCATTGCCGTTGCTCATCAAAAACGAAGGGGGACTTGTCATTGAAATGACCGATGGTACGAAAGAGTATAATAGTAAGAACTATCGATCACCAATGTTTTATGATCTAGCGAAAAGTTCAGTCATCCGTATAGCGGAAGGGCTCGCTCGCGAATTAGAACATCATCATTGCACAGCGGTCTCCTTAACCCCAGGCTGGATGCGATCCGAAATTATGCTCGATCATTATGGTGTCAAGGAAGAAAACTGGCGTGACGCTACTAAGAAGGAACCTCATTTCGTTATCTCAGAAACGCCACGTTATGTGGGACGTGCTGTGGCTGCTCTTGCTGGAGACCCAAAAGTATCACGTTGGAACGGCCAATCTCTGTCAAGCGGAAATCTTGCACAAGTTTATGGTTTCACTGATCTTGATGGTTCTAAGCCTGATTGTTGGAGGTATTTAGTTGAAGTTCAGGAGGCTGATAAACCTGCCAATGCAGAGGGTTATAGATAGTTAGTCAATGTTAAACAAACAGGCGCCATTCTGGAATAAAAGACAGGGCCTAATTTGCTATTGTCGGGCCGTATAATTGAAGAAGGTGCCGTTTAAAATTTTGGAAGGGATATGAAATAATAGGTATTATGGAATTGGTGGTGATGATAAATGGAACCTAAATGGCTTGAGTGGGCAAAACAACTTCAATCCATTGCACAGGCAGGACTAACTTACTCGAAAGATGTATACGACTTGGAAAGATTTGAATTGATAAGAAATATGAGCGTTGAAATATTGTCACAACAAACAGATATGGACAAAACAGTAATAAAAAATTTGTTTGCTAATGAAACGGGTTATGCCACTCCAAAAGTTGATATTAGGTCTGTTGTATTTAAGGATAATAAGCTTTTAATGGTTAGGGAAAATGCTGACGGGGATTGGTCATTACCTGGCGGATGGGGTGATATAGGATTAACCCCAAGTGAAGTTGCGATCAATGAAGTAAAAGAAGAATCAGGGTTTGATGTTAAAGCAACAAAAGTGATAGGTGTACTTGATAAGAAATGCCACCCACATCCTCCTTCTCCGTATCACGTTTATAAAATATTTATTCAATGTGAAATCATCGGTGGTCAACCAAAAAAAGGAATCGAAACAAGTGCAGTTGAGTTTTTTAGTGAAAATGAACTTCCACCATTATCGATAGCTAGAAATACCGAATCACAAATTCAACTGGCTTTTAAACATTTACATAATCCACAAGAAACTGTCTATTTTGATTGATGTTAAAAGTGGAATGTCACCCACTGTCTTCATCAAACGGGCGCAGTTGCGGAATAAATTTGTCCATCAGTTGGACAGATTGTGGAAGAGCAACTACTCAAAAGTCAGTGAAAAAATGCAAATATTTTAAATGCGAAAGTGCATTCATGCATGGAAAGGAGGATTAAAAACAGGGAGCATCTCCGTTGGATAATGCGATGATGTTCCGGATGTATCTTACTGTGTTATAATAAGAGTAATAAATAAACGTAACCCTTGAGGTGATGAAATGATGAGACCATTGAGCAAAAATGTCAAAGAAGAGCTCATGAATGCCATGAATGATCAAAATTCAGCAATGTTTGTTGTCGATGGAAAACTAATCTCTTTAGAGGCACATGATACACCTACCATGAATGTGGAGCCCGATAATTTGGCACAAGAAATCCAAGAGTACCCGGAATTAAAGAAATCACTGCAACGTTTTCTTGACAATCCGGATATGAGACGATATACCGCGAAAGAGTTAAAGGTATCACGGCATGACAGAAGATAACCGGAAGTTTTCAGTTTATTTTACGGAAGAGTTTAATAAATGCTTGGATCAAATCCAAGCATTTTTTTCCGGGCAAGGGGAAGATGTGCTTGAATGGTGGTTTTCTAAGGAAGATAACATGATTGATGAAATCGATCGGCTGTTATCTTCATTTCCATATGCCGGAAAGATGGTCGAGCAGGGGCCTTTTAAAGGTTTCCGTTGCCTTACATACGGAAAAAGCCGTCATCGAATGTTAAATTATTTGATTTTTTATGCAGTTTACGAAAATGATTGCGAGATTGATGTCATTAATATTTTACCCGCACGTTCAAAGCGGAAGCGAAAAAAATAATTCCCGTATAGGGCACCTTTCTGCAATAAGTGAAGGTGCTTTTTCTTTCTTTAGTAAAGTGAGAGAATAGTAACTAAGGAAAAATTCAAGGAATAAATCAAGTAGAATTTTAAGGATGGTCTTGATGAAAAATCATATAAAGGTAAATGGAAAGCTTCTTCAGACAAACAAACGTTTTAAACAATTGAAAGAGAGGCAAAAGAACTGGATAGTGCCGGAGCTCTATAAACTATACCACAATAAAATGAAGGAAAGACGTACAACAAGAAAACTCCCTCCATATCAGCGTGATATAGTTATTTCGACTCTATATGAGCAAATTCAGGATAGGGGGATATGGATCCCTTATGGTGAGGTTAAAAAGTACGCCTTTCGTAAAACCACGAAGATGGTAAAAGCCTTTAAAAAACAATATCCCAAGTTAAGTGCGGAAATTGAAGCTGAACATACGAGGAAACAAATGAATCATTCGGGCTGAAATAATGTTAAAACAGAGTTAGTAACTGTTAGGAAAACCAACTAATATCAGAATAGGCTATTCAAGAGTAGAGCGCGATTGTTAAAGATCATAAGCCTAATTTCTCGTTCAAAAGAAAGAGGAATTAGGCTTTGAATATCTATTCCTTAGTGCAAAATATCGTTGAAAGTGACACTAATTATGCAGCATTTCTGTTTGTACATTAAAAGCGTATTCTAATTCAACAGTGTTCGTCTTTAATAAAAAATCAAAAGTTCCGTTTTTATTGACTTCACTCAAATAAAGAGGTTATAATTAAAACATGCTCAAAGGGAATATATGTTCCCAACTAACTAATTGACCCCCTTTTATTTATGATCACCTTTACTCTTGTAATGGTGGTCTTTTTTTAGTTAGTGCCTTTGTTTTCATTCAGGTCATAAGCTGTTCATTGATTTTAATGGTATACCTTATAGAATGAAACTGAGCCGCATTTCTAGTCAAAGAAATGCGGCTGTATTAGTAAAAATTTTATAACACCAATTAAAAATGGCTTTATTATATCGCTCACAACAAAAAGTGATTTGTCATCCCACACCTGCCCTATAGATGAGGAATTAATCAACTAGGATTTTTTGCCCTATTTATAATGGCCACCAATCTTTTTACTTCTATCTATCGTAATTCCCGCATCTGTATAACTGGATGCACGTAATATAGAAGTGGATCCATATTTACTACGAATTGCGTCCATCACATACCCGACATCGTTTTTCTTAGCACGATCCTCGAATAAGTCCAATTGTATTTTCTCTTTATCGAATAGATTATCTAATGTTACATATACATGTCTGATTTTGCTTTCCCCATCATAGAACTTTTGGAATAAATGCATACAAATCTGATAAATATCCTTTGTCACATTTGTTGGCAGGTGAATTGACTGTGATCGAGAAAATCCCCCTCTAGTTTCCTTTGAATAAGATATTCCTAAGTGAATTGTTTTCCCTACTTTATTGAAAGAACGAGCCCTCCGGCAAACTTCTTCACAGAGGTCCAGAATACAAACAGAGATATCTTCTTCACTATAATCCCGTAACAACGATATGCCGTGGCCAAATCCTTTTTGCTTCGTTTTAGTAAAATCACCGAAAACGGGGCTTAAATCAATTCCCCAGGCATGCCAATACAATTGTTCTCCCATAACTCCAAAATGCTTTTTCAAATATTTCAGGTTAAAATTAGCGATCTGTCCAAGATTAACAATTCCCATTCGGTTCAAATTACGTTTCATTCTGCTCCCGATTCCCCAAATTTTTTCAACAGGAGCTGGCCAAAGCTTTTTTTCCACATCCTCGTATCTGCATTCGGCAATACCAAGTTGCTTGGCGTGCAGGTCCATAACAACTTTTGCCAAAAATTTATTATCCCCAATCCCAATGCTGCAGGTGATACCAAATGAATCAAAAATATCCTGTGTTATTTTTTCCGCAATCTGCCACGATCCACCATATAATTTTTCTAGTCCGTTTAATGTAACCCAGACTTCATCAACAGAATAAACGTGAATAGCTTCTTTAGGTGTATAACGATTGAGTAATTTAGTTATTTCAGTAGATACCTTTAAATAATCGGCCATATGCGCTGGTGCGATGACAATATCAGGATCCTTTGGAAGTTCGTAAAAGCGACTAACGTTACTAATTCCATATTTACTTTTTAAAGCAGGAGAAGCTGCAAGTACAATGCTACCCGATCTATTTGGATCACCAACAACAGCTAACATAACTTTCATAGGATCCAATCCTAGCTTCATGGCTTCTACACTTGCATAAAAGGAGCGCATATCAATACATAACACATCATGGCGCGGATAAAGAGAATAATCCATTAATTAATTTCACCACCAACAAGAACATTTGTTCCTATTATATGCAATAATGATAAAAATAATCAATGGAATATCTAACCACTTGAAATGTGATATTTAGGAAAGTTGCTTAATTTGTTCTTTTAACCAAAATGCTCAAGACAAAAAAATCCAAAGATATTTACGGCCAGTGCTCCGGTTTTTATAAATCATCAATCCGATTAATAACGCAATCGAAAGGGCGTAAATAGAATACGAAAGTGCGTTATCTAGCATTAATATAAGAAAAATTGATAGAACAATAAGGACTGTGGTAACGTTTTCTAGCAAGATCAATTCCCCCTTTCGAATCTTATTTCATTTTTTCACTAAGAATAGTTTTGTTTAATAATTATTATCGGCCCTTCACAAGGGATTATCCCATTAAATGACCCTTTTTAGAAGGACGCACTTATTCGGTTAGCGCGCCCGATTCATGAACAATCAAAATTAAAGATTCATTCTTGATTATTCTCCATTTGTTTTAAATATAAATAAAGGCCATAATCTGTCGGAACAGAAGCATAACCCATCTGTCTTAACATAGCAGTAATATTGCCTCGATGATATGTTCCATGATTCACAACATGGGGAACTTGCTCAAATACACTTGTTTCCATCAAATCACCATTCGGATTTTCAATCACAAGAGATTTATCTATGTTTTCAATTTTACTTAAGAACAACTTGTATCGTTCTGACAGTTTAAGAAACATCGTTTCCATTTCTTCTATTTCTTTTGACACTGTTTCCTCTTTTAGTTGCTTTTGTAGCATCAATGAGTCATTCATATTTTTACCAGAAAAAACTTCTATCCACCCAAGATCAGAAAGATAAACATGGGCTAAAACATGAGATACCGATGGAAACACACTTTGAACTTCTTGACGATAAACATCCTTGGGAAGCTCCCTTAATCGGTTGAAAATTTGTCTATTTGCCCATTCATTATATTCATACATCTGCAATTCAAGCTGTGCCATTTAAAGCTTCTTCCTTTCATGTTTGATATAGTAGCTTATTTATACACTACCCCTTTGGCTTTTGGACTCTGTTTATTCCGTGAAAGCGCCCGATCGTATCGCAGTACAATTTTTAACCGAAAATTGTTATGGCTCACTAATTCCCATTGCAAGCAAAAGGAAATAAGCACCTATTAATACTGCTCCGTTTAATATGATTCCGATTAAAATACACCAAAACTTTTTCGAGGCTATTGCAAAAATAATACCAAGCACCGAAAGCACAGCAAACACGATTACACCTAAAATTAAATTCGCATCTGGTCCTCTTATGATAAAGAAGAAAATCACACTAATTAAAACCGTTAGTATCGATAAAGTCCCTAAAATATCCTTTTTATTCAAGTTTAGCCCCCTTTATAACACTGTTTCACAAAAGGGTTCAATGATCAATATTGGCTAACTCTTATTAAAGATTAGCGCCCGTTTGCAGTATAGTTTTATAAACTTTTTTTCAAGAATTATCTTCGGTTCACCTTCACGATCTGTATATGTTCGGATTGCTTATTCAGACTGCGTCCGTTAGTTTAATATGACTTAATATGCTGAATCTTAATCTTATCCCAATTTGATTTCCAATTTTTCTTTGCTATACGTTCCTCATAGATAGCAACACGTTCCTTATCCTCTTTAAAATAATCGGTTGGCTTTACCTCTAAATTCAAAAGATCATCAACTCCATGTGGGGCAGCTAATGTTAAAGCATTACGTTCATCCAATTTTACGCCTAAGGATGTTGCTGTTTCTGGAAATTTGGATATAGCATCAAATGACGATGAATAAGATGGAATTTTATTTACAAGGTGCATTCTTGCCTCATTCTTTACAGACCAAGGTATATTAGGGTGCATATTATTCAGATTTCGCTCAAGCTTTTTTTCTTCGGTCTCACTTATATTTGTATCATCAAAATAAATTACATCAATATCAGGCATAGGTGTCCTTTCGCTATAACCATGTAATATATCCCAAATTTTTGAACGAACAAAACCAGCACACACCCACCAATCGGGTAAATTCAGTGACTTTGCCGTCGTTAAAATATCCATCATCCAATCATCTTCATTAATTACTATTAAAATGTCCTTTTCATTCTTTAAGTCCATATTAGCTCTCGTATACTCCCTACTTTTATGAATTTCCTTATCAGCAAATGACTCTTTACATCCTAGACGCCAAATCTTATTCCAGATATGCGCCCGTTATTGAAGTTTACTTTTCTGATATTGGGTATTGTTTATTTATGTATAATTAATACCAAGGATTTAACCAAATGAGATACCGTAAGCACTACCAAAAAACTTAATAAATGGAGCTAAAATAACTATCAAACACAATCCTGTAAACATATACTTTATATATTTCTTCCTATTTACCCCTTCTCTCAATTCCCAAAGCCCTAATGTGATAAAAGCAAGACCAACCATAATTGAGATATACGGAAGTATAATAATTAGAATCCCCAATCAATTGTCCCCCTTAGCGGTAATTCTTATTAAAAATTCGGGCCCCTTACATTAATAAGAGCCCTTTTTTGGTTTACTTTTAAATAGAAATAAAAACCACCATATTAACAAATATAAATAGCCTATGATTACTACAATTGACCATACAGAACCTTGTTGTAACTGGTTAACTAGATATTCCAATTCGTCCATTCCTTCCGTTCTTCCAAGACTATTTAGCAGACCAATTACTGGAACTGTTACAGTAAATACAATCGCTACAATGGACAAACCGTCTATTATTTTTTTCACAACACTATATATTGCCGCCACTAATGTTATTAATAAAAATAAGTAATTGAGTATCCAAAACCAATTAGGTAAAGTCTCCCAATACATTTCTTTCCCCCTACTTAAAATTATTTTCTTGTTGCTTGCCCCTTTGCTCATTAATTATTATTTCAAATTTCTGTTATTTACACAAGATTTTATTCCGTGTATAGCCCTATGACGCAATAGCGGCGCTAACTCTTATTAAAGATTAGCTTTTGCTGAAGATTGCCCCCACAATTAATTCAATTTTTTACGTCTAACCAAAATGAATAACATAATAATGCCAATGGCTACAACCACTGTAGCCCGAATATATATCTGGTTTCCATTATGTTCAGCACTTAAATCAACCTCTTCTGTTGGGGGCTTCCCTTCTCCAAGCACTTCCAAATCCTGTGAAGAACTCAACACATCGGTACGATCACACATGGTTGACACAAGTGTTTTTGCCCCATACATAGTTGATTCGTTAGCATAAACCAAATATTCTTTTCCCTGTGTAAATTTATACCCACAGTCTCCACCACCTTGACCAGTGGTAATGATAATTTGTGATTGTTCAACACCCTTCCAGGTGTTCGTGACCTCAAATAGAACGGATTTAGGTGTATATCCTCTTAAACTCCATTTCTCTTTTATATCAACAACTTTCCCGCTAAATACGGCTTTTGAACGTTCAAATTCTTCTTCTACACTTGGTAATTCTGCACATGAACAAGCACTTGTAATCGAGGGAAAAGAGCCTATTATAAAGATAACAATAAAAATGAAAGCGAGTAGCGACATTGCCTTCTTCAATTAAATCACCTCAATCTCCCCGATAATCATAAAATGAAAATATGCGTTGAACCTTTGTTTTAGGAAAGCGTCCTATAGCTGGATAATGATATTTGAAATCACTCCAAAAATCACTGAACATACTAATATGAATATTGTTTGTACGTAAATAAAGTACTTTGCTACATCATACCCTGCTGTATTGTTGTCTATATTTTTTGCAGCCTTTAAATTGATTGGCATAAAGGGTAAAGAAAATAGAAATCCTCCCGATAGTGAAATACATAAATGAACAAGTAATGGGTTAGTGGTTAAACTCTCCATTACCCCACCAATGATAAAAAAAGGAACGCCAGCCCATATGAAAAAAGTTGGAATTAACAAAACAATTGCCATGATTACTAACATAAAGTTCTTTTTAAGTGTCTTGAAATAACTATCATAGTAAATATTCATCGTTAAATCCCCTTGACTTCTAAAAGGTCCAAGGGCGCTACCTTATTCAAGGATTGCGCCCGTTTGACGAAGATCATGGCAGATGGGCATGAGCGCTTTGTCTATTATCAAATAAAAAATAAAGAGAGGCTGCATGATTAACAGCCCCCCTATACGATTGACAAATTATTTTTCTAAAAGCTTTAGAGATTCGCGATTGAATGCAGGAAGATCATCAGGTGTTCTGCTTGTTACAAGGTTTCCATCTACGATTACTTCTTCATCTTTTACAGTTGCTCCTGCATTTTCCAAGTCTTTTCTTACGGAAACAAAACTTGTTAGCTCTCTACCTTTTAGTTGGTCTGTATTAACGAGAAACTGTGGACCATGGCAAATTGAAAATATGGGTTTATTGTCTTGGAAAAATGTTTTCGCAAACTCACTATTCTTCGGATTAATACGTAGTAAGTCAGGAGAAAACCCGCCAGGTACGAGTAATGCATCATAATCGTTTGCATTTACTTCATCTATGCCTCTATCCGCTTGTATTTCGTCTCCATTTTTGCCATTGATGGTTTTTTTTGCTTCATTACTGATAATATCTACCGTATGCCCAGCCTCTTTGTAAGCTTTCACAGGATCAGTTAATTCAATTTCTTCTACCATGTCTGTTACAAGGACTGCAATGTGTCGACTCATATAGTACTTCCTCCCTTTATCATTCTCGAATATATTCTAGCATACTGCTCATAACTTTATTAAGCAGTATGCTCATGAACCGTATTATGCACGAACCAAATAACGATGCTCTAACTGACAGGCACTTGTTCCCTTCTACCTTATCGTGTTACATAAACGTGCCCTACAATGGCATTTGGGCGCTGGTCTTTATTCCCCAACTGCGCCCGTTTATTGAATACCAGTTTAAGTCATATTTCTGAAAAAACCTAACGTATTAAAACTCAATTTTTTTGTCATGTTTGTAGCATTTTGCTAAGTATGACATTTCGCTATTGATAACAAGTTTTTTACAATAGTCATCTCTGTAGACTTTGGCTTTTGACCCTGTAGCCGTGAGGTGTCAAAACTATAGTAAATAAGCTCCCCATTAAATTGATACTCCTTAATCGCAGTACCATTTGGTATAAATTAGGGGAAACGAATAAAATCTGGTTTGTCATTTTTCACATTTTCTATGAATTGATCAATTTTTTCCCTTTCTTTTGAGCTAATACCATTTTGTACCACGATATCGCCATTTTCAATAGCATCTTCCATGCTGTATGATTTAGGAAGTTTATTGGTCAATTTCTTTCCAAAGTTTTTAATCTTATCTTCAAATGTATCATTATTAACTGCTTGAGTAGATGCTGATCCATTCCAATCCATAAAACTAAATACAAACGTACTTATTAAAATCAATACCGCTATCGCTATTCCTTTTTTCAATGTAATACCTCCATTTGAAATATTTCTTAGCGATAGCTTATGTAATTTAAAAATCTTTTATAGATGCTATATTGTTACTCATTATTCCGGAAAGGCGCCCTTTTCTTGAACCATAATGATGTAACTGGGTAAATGAATAATGCAAAAACTAAATTACTCACGTAAGATATATCGAACAAAAACTTATTAGGGCTGTTATGTCAGGGATATTATTTAGTCAACAAAGTGGAGGTTTAGCCCCTCCACTTTCCTTAAATTTTTTTCAAATAAATAATGAAATTCCCACGTCTTTCAAAGATATCATTCGTTCGAGAATGACAACTCCTACATAATAAGATCCGATTCAAAAAGGACGACCTGTTAAACAAGCTCGCCCGATTAAGGAAGATCATTTCAAAGACCTTATCCAAAAGTAAATTGTAATCCTTTAATTCAACCAATGGCTTGGTTTCTCTAAATAGTCGGGAATTTGCGTGTGATGATCTCCTTTTGCTGAATTAATTTGTGACTGCGTCAGAAAGAGAGCTTCTTTCAAGTTAGCACCACTTAGTTCTGCGTCCCTAAGGTCAGCCCCAATAAAATCAGCCTTTCTCAAATCACTATGGCTTAAATCAGCTGCAATCATTAGTATTCCTCTAAAATTTTCGCCTTGTAAATTCAACCCTTTTAGATTTGCCCCTAAGTAATCCAAGAATTTCTTTTCCCTTTTCTTTTTACTCTTATTAATAAGGTCCGCACGATATAATTTGCTTGTCTCTATCAATATAGCGTTCACTTTGTTTCTATGTGCAACAATATCTATTTCTAATATCTCTTTAGATGTTTTTATGGTTAACTCAACCGTTTCTTCGTACATCTTTTGTAGACTAGAGTGAAATGATTGGGTTTCCTTTAAAATCAAAGCCTGTTTCAGATACCAAAGCATTTCATGCAATTGTTGGACAAGAGGAAATACGGCAAACATTTCTTCAGCACGTTCTGGGTCTTTTCGCCAGTCTTCACCCTTATAAATATTTTGTGAAACATGCTGCCCAGCACCAAAACACTCATAAGCTACACAACCACGAAAGCCTTTGTCTCTTAACTCGTCATGTATTGAACACAAATTATTTGAACATAAATGTCGGCAAGGTTCTCCACCGTCTTTGTTAAACGGAAAATCAGCTGATTCTGTATAAGGCAATGCTACACAGCATAACCCAAAGCAATTCTTGCAATCTGATTTTAAGTCATCAAACATTATTAAACACTTCCTGTGTAGTTCACATAGTATTTAAAGTATATATGAAAAAGAAAACTATTAATAGTTGCAATTTTACAACACAGAAACTGCGCATCTTCTTCCGCGAAAGCGCCCGTTTGTTTAAGTATATTTGTTCACAAACTTAAAGGTTTTAAGACCTGCCTCTTTTCTTTCTCTCAGTTATTTTTTAGAGTATAAGTTTAAATGCCTTTACAAATAATACCCCTATAACAAATTAGGGGGTTAATAAAATGGCAGAAGCACCCACAAGTAATAATGCTATGAGCACAAGTAATAATGGAATGAGTACATCTAATAAGATAAACCTTTCAGGTCTTGGTATTGGAGCAATTGTACTAACCACTGTTTATACGGCGGTTTTGGCTTCGCAGTTAATGGCTACCAAGCATAAAGTCAATTACCTTTATTACAAAGAATTAACACAAAATAAATAGCGAATTATAGACGGTGCTTTTTTCACCGTCTTTTATTTAAATAAAACAGAATCTGAACTAACCTGCCCGTTACTTTAAGTACATTTCTTCACAATCACCATTTATCCTAACATAAAAAATCCATTTGCTTTACGAGCGTTGCTAAACAATCTGGCCCAATTCAAACACAGTGCTTCCTTCCTCCACAACTGCGCCCGATTGGTGAATACTCTTCACTTCTTACTAACTATGATTTTATTTGCGACCATTTTGTTTTCAGGGTCATTATTCCATTCACCTTTTACCCAAATTTCCACCTTTTGATCAGCCTTTAATTTTGAGAATTCATTAACGGGTCCCTTGATCTCAGTTTTGTCATCAACAAAAACTTCATAAACTGGATATGAAGCCTCAGGTTCAACGTCATCTGTCACAACGGCAATACTGGATTCTTTCACCTCATGAACGATACCTTGAAAGTCTGATCTATTTCCACATCCCGCTAATAAAGCACTTACAAACAAAACCATTACAAAAAGAAATATTCTTTTCATTGGTTATATCCCCCGATTCAAAACCTTTTGTAATGTTAAACGAATTGGATTCATTATACAATATGGCTCTTATATGCGGTATGGCACTAATCCTTATTAGGGAAAAGCGCCCGATTGGTGAATACTCTTCACTTCTTACTAACTATGATTTTATTTGCGACCATTTTGTTTTCAGGGTCATTATTCCATTCACCTTTTACCCAAATTTCCACCTTTTGATCAGCCTTTAATTTTGAGAATTCATTAACGGGTCCCTTGATCTCAGTTTTGTCATCAACAAAAACTTCATAAACTGGATATGAAGCCTCAGGTTCAACGTCATCTGTCACAACGGCAATACTGGATTCTTTCACCTCATGAACGATACCTTGAAAGTCTGATCTATTTCCACATCCCGCTAATAAAGCACTTACAAACAAAACCATTACAAAAAGAAATATTCTTTTCATTGGTTATATCCCCCGATTCAAAACCTTTTGTAATGTTAAACGAATTGGATTCATTATACAATATGGCTCTTATATGCGGTATGGCACTAATCCTTATTAGGGAAAAGCGCCCAATTCTTGAATAGTCATACCGTGCTAATATCCAACTTTATATGATTTTAGCCATTAAATACATAATTATCAGAACCAACCCTGTGTATATAAAGGTTTTAACATTAACTTCTTCAGTGACTTGAACCTTTATCCTATCAAAAATTAAAAAGATTGCACATACAAACAGGATTACAATTAGGGATATACCAAAATATGACTTAGAAACATCCTGAGGAGTTTCAAAATAAGAAATTAAAAATAAAAAGATTGAAAATCCAACAACTAAACCGGTAATCCTTAATGTTTTCCAAACCTTTTCACTCATTCAATCACCAACTTTTGTGCCATTCTTATTCCATCTTCGAGTCCTATAACTGAACAAGCTAACCATTTACCTTTATAAGAAAAAAGAACAACAGCTGCAACTGCTGCAATAATCGTAATCTACATCATGAACCCCCATTTCTAGTTAGGTTTAAATCCCCAATATATAAAACGAAATCCATATATAAAAGGATTCGCTCTTTTTTCATAAATTGGACTACATGAAAAAGGAGGAAACCTTTGTTCCGGATTTGCGCCCAACCATTTAACAGGCATATCCCTCATTTTACTCTTTTTTGTGGTCAAGTCTTTTGTTACTAATAAAGCCCCAAATTGCTAATCCAAAAAGAAAAACAAATAATATTGTATATATAATGCCGTTTTTTATTTCATGATTGGAAAAGCTACTATAAGCGCTCGTCAGCCATGTCATTGAAGTAATAAATAACGCAAAAAGCAATATTGGTTGAATTTTATTTTTGAGCAATGATATCACCTTCCTTTTCCCATTAAATGGCGCGATACCAAGAAAGGGCGCAATTATTTCGGATGTGCGCCCAATTGTTTATTTATTATCTTCTCTATAATCTATTTCATAAGTTTCTGCTTTCTCTAACAGATCATCAGAATCCCCACGACTAAGGTGTCTATCGGGATGACCTAGCATATACACATATTTTTGTAAGCGTATTTGTCTAATAATTAGTGCTACAAGACCACCGCCCAATGATATAAATAATCCAATTCTGTAATCTAGAAATAAAGATGTAAGCAACAGAATCCCAGATGGAAGTCCAATAATTAACTGGATTTTTTTTAGATTCATTAACAACACCTCAATCTTTACTTTATCAAAATTATTTAACATTAACTATTTCATTTTATGGCTCTTATGTAAAATACGGGCGTCGATCTTTATTACAGATAAGCGCCCTTTTGATGAAAATTACAAACCATTTTAGATGTGCAATTGCAGGCTTTCTTTAAGATGTTGATAATGGACAAAGGTCCAAAACCAAGATAAATAGTAATAAAATATCATTTTCAAAAAATACCATGAAACCTTAAATTAACTATGTCATAATTATACAAAGTGGAATATTTCATAGAAAGGTGTGTTTTATATGGATAAAATCAAATTAAACAAGCGAGAAGTTTTTCAATATATAGCCTACGGAATAGTAATGCTCACACTTGTTTCAAAGCTGATTTTAAGTTTTGTTCGGGTGACCGAAAAAATGCCTGCGTCGATTTATTACGCTTATGAACCAGTTGGCCTTACTATCGGACTAATTTTTTTAGGCATATCATTCTTGTTTCCAAAACAGAAATAAATTTGCAAAATAACATCGTTAGTAAACCAAGATTTTTTAATCTTAATCCTCCCCTTTGCCAACGTTATTTCCAATAATAACACAATTGCAAATGTAGGAAACGCCCACATTACAATCCTTATTTATTCCATTAACTGGCCCGTTTGCCGAATACTCACTCACTTTATTTTTACCATAAAACCAATGTTTGAACAATGTATATCAAAGGAGTAAAGCTTGGATTCTTTTTTAACCTTATTTAAAATGAAAATAGCTTTACCAATTTGATTTGAGGTGATGGCATGGATGAAGAATTACAGCAACTTACACAGGATTTTATCATATTGCCTTTTGTTTTAAAGATATTTGAACAAGATAAAAAACATTTTCAGAGATACAGTTCATTAGAATCATTGAATGTATTTCTAAGTATGCTTGATGCTGCTATTCAAGAAGTAATCAATGATCTATCTGCTACAAAGCAGCAACTCTATACCAAGCACCATATTGTTATTAAACGGACTGGAAACACGGTATATCAATGGTATGACGAAAATCAATCCGGCACGATTCGTTACACCCCGAATAAAATGCAGCAATTAACAAAAGAAACCATGGTTAAGTATATAAGAAAAGTAAAAAACTTTAAAATGACACATGAAGGCTGGCGATTTGATTAACCAACAAAAACGTATGCAGAAGGTATCTAAGAGAGGGTAACATCTTTATATTATTTGCAATTTTTAATAGCAACAATTATACAATTTTCATAGGCGGTTAAGTAAAAGGCTGTTTGCTTGGAAAGGGGGAATAATCACCCCCTACATTTCCAACTCCATTTCTAGCTCTTGCCTTTTAGTTAATTCATTAGTTTGCTGCTTTTCTTTTTCTTGATCTATATCCCATTCCTGCATTTCAAAATCACTTAATTCTTTTTCTGTTAATTCTCTTTCATATGCCAAAATTCCATGGTTCCCTTTATCCTCCATAAAATCAACAAAGCCTTTAGGCTGACAACCCAATGACACAGGACGGTGTAGCATTTCATACCAATAGAGACCATCCTCATAGTTTTTCACTGATTCTTGTGCATGTTCTTTTTCGCGTTCTTTTATTAATTCAGGCTCTATTTCATGAATAAACTCAATGGCAGTTTCACGTACACCTTCCAGTAAATTAGTTTTATCCTTCATCTCTTTATCTTGAGTCCAGTTAGCTAAATAGGGTAGTGAATAATCACTGGTATCAATATCAAAGTAGTTTGCTACCGCATATGCTGTCATTTCTGCTTGATATTCCTTTTCTTCTGCTGGCATAGCTTTATAATCATCATTTTGCGGGTTATGCCGTTTTGCATGGCAGAGCTCATGCAACATCGTCTTTACATTTTGTAATTCTCCATTACGTGGATTCAAGCCTATATGACCATTATTTATATCACCGGCTGCATGATAAAAAGCCCCTTTTGCTGCCCCTAGTTCTTCAAACGGCTTTCCAATCGAAACATCCATTTTTTCACCAATTTGATGCATAGCATCTAACATCACATCATAATGCTTTACATCCCCTTCCATCCATTTATTTGGAAAAATTTCCGGCAGATCACGAGCTTTTGCATTGGTTTGACTTATGTCAAATACATTGCCAGTGGAAAAGTATAATTTACTTTTTCGTTTCTCTAATTCCCCTTTTTCAATCTTATCTTTCTCCTGTTCTGTTGCATACTTCATATTTTTCCATTTACTGTTATGATCCTTGAATTTAGGTGCTGATTTATTTGGTACAAGAATTTTGAGAGCTTTTTCTCCTTTTTGCACTTGAAATCCTTTTTCTTTCCAGAATTTATAGCTACCTACAGCTTGGGCCCCTTCAAATTGGCTTTGAATTAAAGCGGTATTACGCAATGAGTACTGGTGAAATTGTGTCATGAATTGCAGGTATTCCGCTAGATTTTCTTCACTCTGAAAGTATGAATCAATGGAATCATTCATGTCCTCCGTTAACTGCCTTACTTCCTCACGCTTTTGTTCAAATGATTTTCGTTTCATGTGTTTAACCTCCTCAACATAAAAAGAAGGACTCCTGTGTAGAAGCCCTTACATTTCCATTCCTGGTTCGGATGATTTTTCTGTTTCATGATTAGAAACCCCATGTTTCCACTTTGTATAATGAAACGTTTCCCACTCTTTTATGTTTTCTTGTGTTGGTTCCAGCAAAGCATATTCATATTTATCTGTTATAAATACTTCTTTATCTTTCAGTGTAAATGCTTCAAATTCCCCAAGTTGATATGCATATTCATCTTCCAGTCCAGCAAGATGGTTTAAGGTATTTTGCTTACATGCTTCAAATAAATCTTCCATATTCGTATATATGGAATAACCACCTGTTTGTTTATCCAGAATGACAGTAGGCTTTTCCAGCACATCCAATTCTTCATTTTTATCCTTTAACCAAGCTAATTTCGTATTTTCGTCAAGCAAATCACCAATAGGTACTGTTGGGTCATGTTTTAAAAAAGAAACATCCTGCACTGCAAGTCGCTCTGGACTTTTAGCACGTGCGAAGCCGGAACTTCGCTCTTTCTCTTGGTTCCAAAAGGAAAGGCAATCTTTATAAAATTGATGGAGTATATGTTCCGTGCGTTGATCTTTGGCCGGATTGCTTTCAAGACTGGAAGCATAATGAATAGTACCGCTTTCTGTATGATAAATAATGGCATCCTCATGTGCATTGATATAGCCATTATCCGGAACAGTTGGTTGAAGCCTTTGTTCATGAATATGTTCCTCTAATTCAAGAATTGCTGCTGTATGTTCCTCCTGTGATATATAATCAAATTCGACGTCTAATTCCAAATCGTGAATGACATAAACGTTCTGATTTCCTACGAAGATTTCTTTTTCATTCATAAATAATACCTCCTTCAAAATAAGGGAGGACTCCTTATTTAGAAGCCCTCACTCAAATTTTCTTTCATATAATGTTTCATCCACTTCCTCGTTAATGCAGAAGAATGATGTGCATTGTTATCAACCATACAAATCATTAAAAGAAAAAAAGACTTCCAAAAGAATGGAAGCCTTGATTCATGAAAATGATTGAACTTATACTGGTTCACCGTCTAAGATTACCGTTTTTGTTTCGAAGTCTAATGGGATTAATGCCTCCTCGTCAGCTTCAACAATCGTTTGAATAGCATCTAATGTTACATCGTCCACATCCATTTCAATATCTCCATCTTTTACGATAAACACAACACTGGTATCTTTTATTTCCTTCACATAGCCAACATCCACTACTTTGTATTTCCCGTCTACATATAAATCCATTCGTTATCATCCCTTCTGAAATTCTGGCTTAAGTCGTCCTTCATTGCTGTCATAACGTAAATAAGCATTAAATGTTTTTCCTTTTTTGCTCTTAAATCCTTTTATAAGACTCGTTTTACTACCAGCAAGTATCTTTTTCATATTAGCTGCACTAATGGTTTTTCCTAAAAACCTTTTAGGCAGTGTAAATGTGCAGCCATCTTTGTAACCGGAACAACCGTAAAACTTTCCTTTATCTTGAATATCACCATTGCATAATGGACATCTTCCAATGCTATTAGCGTGTTGCTGGGTCTGTATTTTCTCTTGTATTTCTTTGCCATTTAACTTATCAGGGGTCTCGTGTATCTGCTGCTGAATAAACTGTTTGATTTTATCCATAAAAACATGGGAAGCACCTTCTCCTTTTCCGATTTTCGTAAGGTAACTTTCCCATTTAGCAGTCATGGTCGGACTGGAAAGCAATGTTCCTTCAATCGCTTCACATAAGATTTTTCCTTTGTCTGTAACGGTAGCCACATTCTTTTTAATCTCAACGTATTTCTGCTGCTTAATCCGTTCAATAATACCACTTCGAGTGGCTTCGGTACCAAGTCCTTCAATCTCTTTGAGAATCTCGACATCTTCATCCTGTTCAACGTGCTTACCACATGTTTTCATCATGTTAATAAGCTGCCCTTCACTGTACGGCTTCGGAGGCTTTGTTTTCCTTTCTTTGATACGTATATCCCCTTGAACCGTTTCCTTTTCCGACACATTAGGAAGAACAGCTTCCTTCTCTTTTTCTTCTTTATCCTGTTTTTTTGCGGGAAACAAGGTTTGCCATCCCTTCACTTTTTCGGTTTTCCCAGTCGATTTAAACGGAAGGCCATTCACATGTGTGAGGATCGTTGTTTCTTCATAGATATAATCTTCATGAAACATTCCTAACATGGTTGCCACTACTTCACGATAAATATTTCGTTCTTCATCTGAAAAACTTTGCAATGTTTTTTCAGAAGGAATCGTTTTCGTGGGAATTATCGCGTAATGCTCTTCTACCTTTGCTCCATCCACAAAGCGTTTGTTTGGCTCTAATGTCTTCGGCGTAAATTCTACTTGAAGAACACATTGATATTCCTTCAAATTATCCTTTAAATACGCAAATTCGCTGTCTGTAATATAGTTACAATCGGTACGTGGATAAGAAAGAACCTTCTTATCATACAACCGTTGAACGATGTCCAGTACTTTTTTCGGACTATACTTCCATTGTTTATTCGCTTTACTTTGCAAGGTAGATAAGGAATGAAGTTTTGAAGCCTTTTTCCGTTTTTCATTCTTTTCAACAGAAGCAACGACACCTTGTTCTTTTCCGGCTATCCGGTATTGATCTAATAAAGCTTGCACCTTCTCTTTGGCATCTTCCTTTACATTCGCCTTCCCTTTATAATAACCCTGTTCAGCTGTAAATGTCGCTTCAATTTCAAAAAACGGTTGGGTTACAAAGTTATCAATCTCTTTCTGTCGCTGATAAATCAAATAAACGGTTGGCGATTGAACTCTTCCAATTGAAAGGCTTCCGGAATATCCTTTTTGCTGTAAAAGCAATGTGTAAAGTTGGCTGGCATTCATGCCGACCAACCAATCGGCTTGTTGTCGAGCTTTCGCTTCCTCATACATTAATATATCTTTTTGATTATCCAATAGTTTTGTAAAACCTTTTTTGACTTCATCTCTTTCCAATGAATTAATCCATAAACGCTTAATCGGTTTTTGACTGTTTTTATAACCGGTCATATACAATGTCGAATAAAATATGTTGCTGCCTTCCCTGTCTACATCACAGGCGTTAATAAGAGTCGTTGCAGCATCAAATAATTTCTTCACTGCCTTGAATTGATCTTTCACATTCGATGATACCTTATACTCGAATGTATCAGGGAAAATAGGCAAATTCTTTAAATTCCACATTTGCCATTCCTCCTTATATTCACCAGGCATTTTTAATGACACTAAATGTCCGACTCCCCATGTAATCGTTGCGCCTTCCGGAAAAATGCTGCAGGGTTTTAATTCAATGTAAGTTTTCGTTTTGTTTTTAACATCAAATGCATCTGCATAAGACCGAGCCTGACTCGGCTTTTCAGCCATTATTAATGTAAGTCCCATTTATTATCACCTTTTCTAAAATAGTGAGGACTCCTTTTCAGAAGCCCTTACATCTCCATATCTGGTTCCGTTTTCTTAGAAATTCCTTTTTCATTTTGTTCTTTTGCATGTAAGTCACGCAGCCATTCAGCTTCATCCCACGTATACGAATTTAAAAATTCACCCAGCTCCATATCTTCAATGTTTTTTTCTAGCCACTCTGCATCCACTTCAAACGTTCCATCATAGGTGTAAAGCTCTACTTTTTTTGCTAATTGTTGTTGCAGAACCTGTTCTTTCATCTCACCATTTGGATATTCTGGGAACTGGATTAAATGGTCAAGAGAACTTAAACCGTGATTTTCACTAAAAATATAAAATGCGTAATCACTGCCAATATCATCAGGCTCCAACGCACTAATTGTAATGTCATCTGTTTTATTTGTATCATATAAGTCTGTTACAGAAAGGTAAAATTCTTTATCTTGGATTAATTCATGTATACTTATACCAAGATCATGTAAAACAACCATATCACGTTCCTCTTTTGACTTATTCTGCAATCCCATTTGTTTATCCTTTTGAATAATCTTATCGTAATCGAAGTCATTACGCATGAAATCATCGAATGTACATGTCTGTAAATCATCTATAATGTCTTGATAGCTTTGATATTGTAGCACTTCCTTTTCCTCATAATTAGCACCATTAACCGTAGTAATGAATTGTTTTTGTTCTAAATCTATTACAGCAGTCAGTTCATAATCCTCATGATCTTCCATAGTAGTATAGCCGATGCTAATCGTCGAAGATTCCGTTATGTCATTTGCTGTCGCCAGCGTTAATAATGCATCATCGGGAGTAACATTAAATTCCTCGTTGTTATATTTAATAAATGCTTCCCTTAAATCATGTAACCACCTATTATCTTGACTCATGTGCTTGTTCTCCTTTCCTTACAAATTATTTTAGTATTGAATCAGCATTAATAATGTTGTTTTCATTTAACAAACTTCCAGATATACGGTTCAACAAATAACACAAATAAAAGCACCCCTATCATTTTCAATAAGAGTGCTTCATGATCCGTTATAAACAAGTATATGTTTTGCATAGCATCTCCCTTCTTTCTTCAAATAGTTACATTTCATATCCTTCCATCATCTGATCGAACTCCCGTTGATTCTTTTCTTTTTCATAGTCCTGAAATGTTTTCCGCATTGCTTTTTGTAATCGAATTAAAGAAACACGAAAAGAAGTGACAGCCTGATTATCAAATTGATCCGGCTGCCACGATTGCTGAAATAAAGTCTGTTTATTCATTTGCTTGTATTGTGACTTGAAATTATTTTGTTCTTTATCATATGCACGCATTTCAGCAAGTACTACATTACCCATACGCTTCTTTAGATCATCTAGCTTTGTTTGTTTATACCGGTCATAATTACTCTCTTCACCGTACATTTCTTTCATGACTTCCACTTCTCCATCCAATTGTTGATGCAATTGTTCCAGATCATCCGCATGAAACTGCTGCAAATAAATGTCTGTTATTTCATCAATGTAAGGTCTTGCTGCATTAATGGATTGATATCCATATTTCCATTGTCTTTTATCAGAAGGAAGATGTTTTATCCCTTCTTTAAATAACTCTTTTGTTTTTTGATAGGTTGCTAACGATACCTGATTTTCTTTCTTATGCTGGATGGTTCCACGCAATAATTCATCTATCCTATTTCGTTCATTGGTCCTGTCCATCAACATATTAGCAACATTGGATTTCATTTTTTCCAGCGTTTTTGGTTTCCGTTTTGCTCGATATTCCTCATGCCAGACACCGGTTTCTTCATCCAACACATTCATACGTTCTCTTGTTGGATGCGGTTCAACGGTTGCCACATGCACATGAATATTATCGGTATTGTAATGCAGGGATGCTGTCCAGATAGCTGATTTCTCCATCCCTTCTGATTGCAAAACAGTATTCATGGTTTTTCGCACCATGTCACGCATTTTTTCTTCATCAACCGTGTGCGATTCTGGAAAATAAATATCCTGTTTTGCCAGCCAACCATTATCAAAACTAATCACATCCTGCCACATGGGAGAATTATTTTTTTGAGCTAATTGAAATTGTTCTTTCAATGTTTTCTTTTCATCTAAACTCAATTTATCGTTACGATTCGTGAATAATTCCCCTTGTTTTTCTCTATCATCCATGTAATCCATAAAATCAAAGAAAACTAAAAAATCATCCTTGTCTTTGGATGATTCATTCACATGAACATGTCCTTTTGCATCGTCACGATCAATATAATTAACGTAGTCATTAAATGCTCTTGAATGAGATGTTACAAATTTAGTTCGCAATACAACCGCAGGACTCATACTTTATTCAGTCCTTTCTTGTTGTTTCCGTTGTTCATAATCTAGCTTTTTCTTTCGCTGCTTATGGATACGTTTTTGAATTAAATCCTCCGCCTGCTGTAATCCTTTTGTTTTATAATCTTCCGTAGTAGCCAGCTTATTAAACTTATTCACCAGGTAATAATGGTTCATAAATTCCAATAAGATTTTTGTATCTCGGTCAATAACATTACCGGTAACTTGTAGTGTTCTTAATTTTTCATTCATTGGTTCCATTTTTTCATCTATTAATTTGGAAATGGTTTGTTTTAATAAAAGATGTTCTTCTTCTCTACTCTCAAAATAAGTATTAACCATTAATTCGACTGCATTCGCTTGCGATATATTTTCTTCTTTAGCAATAATCTTAATTTTTTCTTTGGTTTCAGGGGTCAACATAAAATGAGAGCTGCGTTTATTTTCTTTTATATGGTTCACATTAATCAGCACCTTTCACATTAGATTGCATTATATTATCCAACATTTGATTTACTTCCATAGGATCTAGTCCAGATACATCACTTAATAAAATAAACATTTTTTCCATTTGTTTTTCTAACTGATCTAATCGGCTGAATGTCATCTCTAATGCAGATGCAACTTTATTTAAGGTACTATCGACTTCTTTTTCAGCTTGCTTAACACCATTAATTATCACCAGATCTTCAACGTATCTTTTTAACAATTCATTACGTGACACTTTCTGTTTTTTTGCTTCATCATCCAATACTTTAACAGTCCGAATATCCAGGTCTCGAATTTTCACTTCCATTTGAAAACATCTCCTTTATGAAAATATACAATCCCTACTCGAAGGAGTAAGGATTGTTGAACAGGATAAGGGGAAAATGTACCCACATAACGTGTGTAACTAGGCAGAGCCTAGTTTTCCGGTGACCCCATTAAATTAATTAAAAATACAGGTTTTGTACAGGTCGAAATACAGGTTTCATACAGGGTTTAATGCTTCTTATTATCCTTGTTTTTCGCTTTATTATCGTTTTGGGAAGAAGAGTCATCCTTTTTCTTTGACTTACTTTTCTTCTTATCAGAATCGTTTTTATCATCCCGATTGTCACGTTTTGAGGATGAGTTTTCTTTATTATTGGAATCATTATTCGATGTTTTTTCGTTCTTATTTGTACCATCATTGGAAGCATTTTTGTTATTCGATTGGGTCTTAGAATCATCATTATTTGATTCACGTTGCTGTTCTTTTTCTTCCTTTGTTACCGTTAAAGCATTCAGCTTATCTTCACGATTTTGATATTTTTGACGAAGCTCTTTGATCTTTTCCTGATGTTTTTGTATTTCTTCTTTGGTATCTTGAATGGCATTTTCTTTCTGCTGAATTTCTTTTTCCGTCTCCAGCTTTTCTTCCTTTGTTTCAAATTTCATTTCCCTTTGAAATGACCCTTTCTCCTTTTTCAGTGTGGAGATTAATTCTTTTTGAAATGGAATACGATCCTCAACCAGTGTCTTCATTTGATTTTGAATACGTTCCATTTCTGAACGAATGGTTTCCTTTTTGTATGCTTTATCGGTTTGCGTAACTAACGATTTATTGATGGATATTTTACGATAATCACCCACGAGAATAATTTCTTCCGGTTCCGGAAGTTCAGACTCATCAATCTTTCCATCTTCTGTTGTAGCAACATTATTATCATGATTTAACTGTTCTTTGTACGCTTGTTTAAGAATTTCTTCATCACGATGCTCCGTAATAAACAATCCAATTACACGATAATCATCGGGAACATTTTCAATTTGTATAACCATTTTATTGTCCGATTTAAAAACTTTATGTGCAGGATAGGTTTTTCCAGTATCCTTGCCTTCGGATACAAATGAAAAGGTTGGTTCAACTGCATCTGTTCCAGTATGCATCGTTTCAATGGTCACCTCCATCAAATTATTATCAGGATTGTACTCCCAATTTCTAAGTACAATAGTAGTTTGATTTAATCCTCCAATAGATTCATGAAATGGTGTTTGTGCAATAACCGTATCATCATACATCCATGATTCTGATGTAAAAAAGACACCAAATAAAAGTACACCAATAACCAACATTACCAAGTACGTTTTATTTTCTTTTCCACGAGTTAATGCTTTTTTCACGTTGAAGCACCTCCTGTTAAAAATGGTTTGATGTATTGCATTGGATTAACCTTTTCCCCATTTATGATAATCTCAAAGTGCAAATGAGCTCCTGTTGAAGAACCCGTAGAACCAACACGACCAATCACATCACCAGCTTCAACCTTGGTTCCAACCGGTACGCCTTTTTCTTTCATATGTGCATAATGTGTAACCATTCCGTTATCATGTTTAATCTTCATGTGCCATCCATAACCACTGCCTAAATTGGATTCTGACGAACGGAATGTTGTTCCACTTGCTTCACTAACAATTACTTTTCCATCTGCAAATGCGGTAATAGGTGTACCCCTTATACCAGCACTGGCAACATCCAGTCCTCCATGAAAAGAGGAACATCCATAACAGGAACGATAACCAAATCCGGATGTAATATTTTTGGTGTGTGGGGAGAGCCATGATTTATTACCAATAATTTTCATATCAACCTCCGTTGCAGGCTTACAATTTTTCGTTAAACCGCCAAACTTTTTAACGATTTCTTTTGTGGTCGGCACCCAATGTGCGTTTAAATTATTCGGGTCATTCGCTGCACCAATTGGAGCATATACACTTCCTAATTGTTCAATCGTAACCAATCCATCTACAATAATTCGATTATGCAAGGTAAGAGCCATAGACTCTAATCCTTCCTGCATGGTGTCAAATTGTAACAACCCACTACCGTTTGGATTCATTAATCCACCTGGATTATTGTAGGCTTTTACAGCATGGGATTCGCCCCAAGCTGTCTCATGCATGGCAATGGCAGCAAATAAAACAGGGTCAATACCTCGTTTTTTGGAAAGCTTCACTATTTCATCACCGTACCCTTTTAAAGCACCGGAACGTTTTTTATTTTGAAAAATACTGTTCCATTTTTTCATGTTGATTTCACCGGCCGGAGAACAAATGAATTGTGCAGTACCACTTGCTTGTGCTGATTTTTGATGATCAACACTACCACTTACTCCCCCAATAATCGCTAGAAGGATCGTCATTAAAAAAATGCCTATTAAAATCGTTAAGGCATTCGCACTAATAAAACTTAGAACCCACAACATGATTTTCTTTTTCGCAATACTTTTTGCTGCATTCCATAGTTGCTTCATGATGTCTCTTTCCTTCCGGTACCTTCCATGCCTTTTTGATTTGGCGTAACAATGTTTGATACGAGCCACTTTCCATCATGTGGTTGCAGCGTAATGTAATACAATTGCATTGGATTACTGGTTGTTTGACCGTCAACGGTAACATGCCATGTTGCAAAAGCACCAAATGACATGTGATTATCCTCTGGATACTGGGAAGCAAATAAATCCACTTTTTCTAGCTTTCGTTCTACATATTTGTTCTCCAAGGCTTGAATATCAGCTTTCACTTTTTCCAAAAAAGAATCTGTTACAATCCCTTCCCATTTATCCCAATCCGACTTTTGCAATAAATAAAGAGCAAGCCCTGTTTTAGCCTGCTCTTTTGCCTTTGATACGGTTTGTTTTCCGTACTGTTGCTGGTACTTTTCTTCTAAATTATGCGTATTAGATGATGTTTTTTCCGTTTCCTGCTGTTCATTCTGCTTATTGGGAGTGCCATCATCTTTTAATGCTGCATTGATTCTTTCTTCATTAAGTCCAGTTGTTTGTTGTTGAGATTGCTGTGCAGCTTGACTTGTTTCAAACATTTCCTCCGGTGATTGGTTTTCCGGTTTATCCGTCCATTTCCATACATACATAACGACAACCAAAGATGCGATGACGGAAAGAAATATAAGCTTTTTAAACATTCGTTTTTGAGGATCTTGTTCTACTAAGCTGCCCCTTTCATCTTCTTGTGACATTTTACAGTCCCCCTTCAAACAACTGTAATTCTTGTTCAGATGCTTCAATGGAGAACATTAAATTACCAACCCCACTAATACTTAAAACACATTCTCCTTGCTGCAACTGTGGTACATAATCTAATTCACTTTCCGTTAATTGTCCTTCAAAAATAGCACGCAGGGAGTCTAATGTATTGGAATCTTGCTGCATGATAAACTTATACTGTGTCAATTCAAACAAGGTACGGATTTTCGTAACGGCTGCTGTATCAGAATGATCTGGTACAAAGTCACGAATCGACTGACTGGCAAGAATTAAACCGCCAAAAAACTTACGGGCTTCTCTTGCAAAATCTGTTAAATAAGAAACCGCCAGCATATTTTCCGGATTGACTAATCGGTGTGCTTCATCAATCATAATGAGAAATCGTGTAATATCATCCTCTGAAAAAGTATCGTCATGATACATTTTTTGCTTTTGCGGTGCACCAATTTGAATCAAATTATCCCAAATCAAATTTAGTGCATTAAACATTTGAGCCTGGAACACATTCTTTTCAAACTTTCGTAGATTGCGAATCGAAAAAAATATGATCTGTTCGTTTGTAATGTCTGGTAAAGATGTATGCCCATTAAATAAGGCCTCATACGTATTAACCATGTTATCAACCGTTAATTCAATGGTTTCCAACCGTTTTACACGATACGGAGACAATTCATTGCGAATATTCCGTTGTGTCTCGTTTCCATCATCTTTTACATCCTCATATAATTGTTTTCGAAGAAATGTTAGAAATTCACCAAAAATGGGATATTCATCATTCTGCAGTGTCGTAACGCCTGTTGTCTTCAATTTACCCATAAATCCCAATGATTGATAAAATTGCCGCAGAACCTTTTTAAATTCATCCAGTTCTTCGGTTGAAGGCGTTTCACCGGTTTCCGGGTTACTTGCCATAAATTCATAAAACTTAGCCACTTTGGAAATGTGTTGCATAAAACAAAGGCGTTCATACTCTTCAAAACTTAATGCTTCTTTTGCTGGCATATCCCGGCTTATAGGTGTATCGTTTTCATCTTGTTCTTCATCCGTTCTGTCAGAACGAAAGATTTGCAGGATATTAATGATTCCATCACTTCCATCTAAACTCACAATATGTCCACCTTGATTTTTGACAAGCGTATTAAATTCACCAGTCATTTCGAACCCTCGAATAAAATCCCCTCTGGCAGCATTATCCGTGAGTAATTTTTTCAAAGTGGTCGATTTACCGGCACCCATTTTTCCAACGACCACCGCATTATAAAAACGTCGCATTTTATCCCGGTGAAACAGATCAAATAATACATTTCCTCCGGTAAAGGATGTACCAAAATAACTTCCACGTTCATCATTCAATTCAGAAAAGTGATAAGGAAGTCCGGAAGCAAGTGTAAGGGCAGACATTCCTTTTCCTTCCCGTTTGTTCGGAAAAGCAAGTTGCCGTTCATATGGAAGAAACATTGACTGCCATTCCCAAAAAGACTCATTCAAAAAAATTTGTCCTTTAAATCCCATAGATTTCAACTTTGACATGGTCCGATTTACTTTTTGTTCTAATTCCCAAATTGTAGGAGAAGCCACATACAAACGAATATGCATCAACTTAATAACTTCCCCAGCCTTACTTATTTGTTCATATAATCCTTCCATTTCCGTATATCCTCGTTGAGCATCCATCCGGTCTGATTCATGTTTGGCGGTTCTATGACGTACATCTTGTTCCATCATACTTTTATTAATAGCATTTACGGTATCTTCCTGATTCATCGTGGCAATATCTGATACAACCGTCACATCATACATAGACATTAATTCATCCATCCAAAGTACATCTACTTTTTGTGGATATTCCCAAACATGAATACATGCTTCATAACCATCCCCTTTTTTCATGTATTTATCCTTATAGGAAACACCACCCTGTGGTTGGATAGCAGCTAAAAACGCTTTATCCAATACCGGTTTTTTAGACTGCTTTTCTTCGGTTGCAGCTTTTTGTTTTGTAAACATGCTATTCATCCCTTCATTACAATTTTGTATTTTGATTATTTAACAGAAACAAAACTTGTTCCTTTTTAGCACGGGATAACTTCCTTAAAGGGAAGGCTTGATTCATCCCTTGTAAACAATCGTTTTTTCTGTCCGTTAATTCTTCTCGATCATTTCCATAAACAAAAAAGAAGAACTCCCGATTGGAACGTTCTTCCTCGACATAATCAAACTCATATAACTTTTGTTCGATATATTTCAGGTGTATCGGATTTGCCGTCTTCTCTGCCTTTTTCAACCAATAATGACGCTGCTTTTCCGTGCTTGCGGGGAAGTTAAGAATAACCTCTTTATAAGACTGAAAATAACTTCGTAAAAATCGTGCCCGATTCAACAATAAAAAATTTATATCTTGATCATTAAGTGCATGGATATTTTTAGTCTCCACCTGAAAAATATCCATCACACCATGCTTCATTAAGATATAATCATCATGTATTTGAAGAAAAGGCAGTATTTCCGTTGTTTGCCGCAAGACTTTTGGCTTTGGGGCCTTCTTTTTCTTTTGCTGATTTTTTTCGGTTGTTTTTTTCGGTTTTCGTTGGAACCACTTTTTCTTTGGTTTTTTGGATGTTTCTTTTTGATTCAGTGATGTTTCGGTTTCCTCTTGTGCTGGATTTTCTACTGTTTGTTCATCAGGTACTGCTTTTAAATGGCTCATACATCTGACCTCCTTGTGGACTGTACCTCTTCATGTGTAGCTATGTTTTGGTTTTTGTGATGGTCAATAGCATGATAGACTCCTTTTTTATTACGAAACCACAACATCATGGACTCATAAACGCGTTTATCCGGATTCTGTCCAGATGGCAGAAATAAATAAATCATGCCAATAACAGCAACTACAATATATGGAATCATGAACACGCTATGCACTAAATCACGTAATATGGTGAGCAATAAAAGAGAGCTAATCAGTATAATGACTAGCTCTCGCATTTCTAAGCCTAAAATTTTCGGTTTTGCTTTTATTTCCTTTGGAATCTCATATTTCATGATTCATCATTCCCCTTTTCATTGTTATGTCCTTGTCTTACTTTATCTATCCTTGCACGTATGTCACTGACTTTTTCGCCAACGTCATAACCAGTGTTATGAGCCCTTCGCATAAAGTGACTACCTCGTTGTACCGGTTTGCTTCCACCAATCAATGTATGTTTCTTATGATCTTTTGGATAAAGATAGCCAGACTTTTTATCAGGTTGTTCTGGTGATAAAACTTGGTTATGTCGTCCATCACTTCCCGATGCAGTTGGTGATGGATTGGAATGGTCCGTTTTTGGTATAGAAATAGGAATATTACTAGCATCCCCACCAACAGCAGTAGTTGAAAATGAACCTTCCCCTTTTGGGCTATATTGCGGATCAGCATCTTTGGAAGGGATAGGCTTAATATGGTCATTCCTTTTCAACCCTCTTGATGCACCAACAGCACCAGCAGTAGCTCCTCCAGCCGTTTTTCCACCAGTTTTTACTACTTTGCCGGCAGCTGCACCTGCTGTCTTTCCACCGGCACCTACCATTTTACCGGCAGCATATCCTCCCATCATAGCTTGGTATCCAGAACGCAAACCTGCATCAATACCCATTGTACGTTGAATAATGTCTGGGGCATCAATTAACGCCCATGCACCCGCAATTAACAACAGAATCACACCGACAATGCCAATATGACGTTCCATGTTGTTCGCCCACTGTGCGTAGAATATAAACATTTGCAGTAATACCATCATGACAAAAATAACAGCAAACGTACTGACAATCTCTGTTAATACTTTTTTCAAGCGTTGACCGCCAGTTAAGTCTGTTGCAGCTGTAAACATTCCATGCAGCTGATGATACGCCAGATCAAACATGGCACGACCAATTTTGATAACTGTTATTGCCAATGCAAAGGCAGTTACCGAAAGTGTGGCAATGATGATAAACCAATTAATATGGTACCGGTAATAGCTTTGTTGCCCAAGATTCGTTGCTGGAACAGTGTTTTTTCGAAGTTGAACAACCCGAGTACCACCATCTCCGGTGGAAATTAATTTCTTCGTTAAAAAGTCATATCCAAGACCACCGTTGTCGGATTTTCTTTTTAATTCTTTAACCCATGGTTTTGTTGTCCATGGAAACCATCCATCATCTTCATAAACATTTAATTTTTCATTGACTTCAATCGTTTCTGGATTTTCTAATTCATTTCCATACGTATAATTTGTGGTTCCAATCTCTTTACTTTTCGGGTGCGGTGGATGTGGTAATAAGTTTTCATTCCCTGCCATTTTATCTTTATCCAAGCCACTGGCATAATTAAATCCACTGTCCACATAATATTTCACATCCGCAATATTTCGCTTTAATACATCATCAGATAAGGTTCCACTTTCATCCAATTCATTCAATCCAACATTCAGTAAATCATCCATCATCCCCATCAGAGAGGGAATAACTAATATCATACTAACCGCAACCAAAATATTCATGGCGACTTCATTTCGTTTCTCGATTTTATTTAACATAAACAAAAAGCCAAGCACGGTAACAGACACAACAAAGAGCGCCAACGCCAAAGGTTGCATTTTTTCCATGAATTGCTGCATAGCCGGGCTATCATATAAACCACCTAAGCTAACAACAGTATCTGCGACACCCTCTATCCAGTCATTAATCCAAACTAGTAATTGGATGATACCCCAACCAATATTTCGGATTAAGTTATCATACAACCAGCCACTATAAATGTCCAAAATAGCAGCTAAATCTTCATATAACTGTTTAAGGGCTTCCTTATTACCATCACCCATTCTACCCCTCACTTTCTACATAAAAAAGACTTGCCAAAGGAGGCAAGTCAATTGTTATTTACTCATATCAATTTTATTTTCGTTCACATAATCAAGACTTAATTGGATACCTTCTTTTACATCTTTATAGATGCTTTTCTTAAGAAATGATTCGTCGTTATTTCCCTTTTCTCCGATCGTAGTATTTAAAAGCCAGGCTTTACCAAAATAAGCAAATGGAGAACTGATTTTACCATGATGAACAACTGTCATTCCTCCATCTGCAAATGGACTGTGACCGGAATTTTTATTATCAAATGCTTCTCTTAAAGATTTTAATTTTTGATTCCTGTCATAGCTTAAATCGTGAAGATTAATGTAATAGGCTTTCATATCCCTTTCTTTTAATGCTTTATTATAAGCATCTATGAGTTTAGTGTTTTTAACATATTCCTTCTTTGCATCAAACATGAGTACATAAAAGGCTTCATTGTTTTCCTTTTTTTGAACTAATGCATCAAGTGTAATCTTATTCAATCCAACTTCTGGATTATCTGCTGTGCTTTGAGCATCATCCTTGGCAGCATTACCACTATCTCCACATGCCGTTAATATAAGTAGAAATGACATTACGATGAAACTAATCAACAATCGTTTTCGCATAATGTACACCATCACTCCATTTCTCTTTTTTAATTAGTATATCAATCCTCCAAACCTATGGAAATAGTTTCCCACTCCTAATTATGAAAGATTCGGTATTTTCGTATCAATAATCTCTTTTAGCTTTTCCAATTCTTCCGGTGTAAAGGTGAATCCTTTACCGATTATTGTTTTAGTCGGATTCCACCACCTGACATCATACTTCGGTTCACCCCCATTCCAGCTTATCCTATTAAGTTCTTTCGTCCAGCCGGACTGACTGACATATATTACAGCAATTTCTTCAATAACATCCCATTTCACACGATAATCATTATGTTTCATTTTATACCCTCCCATTTACATTGTAGCTTCTTCTCGTACCTTTTTAGCTTTTTGATGTTCTTCATTATCTTCTGATTCGCTGTCCTCATTTGGAAGTTCCTCAATCCTTTCTTTTTCGGCCTCTGCCCTTTCTTGTTCCTTCTGTTTGTTTAGTTGTTGTTCAATTCGTTTGGTAGCTTTATCACGCCATTGCTGCATAACATCTTCCGACAAAAACGTATTCAACGTGTTCATTGTCTGTAAATGCAACCGTGTAAAAGAAGGATGATAAACCAAAAAACTCAAGAAATGAAGGAACGACCAATTCTCGATAGATTGCAACAATTCATGTGTTACGTCATCATCCAAATCCCCCTGACTCTGTTCTATTTGTAATACACTGGTTTTGTACCGTTGAAATGCATCATCTGTCATCACATCTTTCATTCGTAAAAATACATCTCCATTGACTTTTGCGGAATACACCAGTTTCTGCAGCTCCATGTCATGATACTTATCGGAAAAAAGAGGTAGCATCATAATGGATTGATCGGTATCAAAGTCATCGGCCAGGTATTCATACCGGAACTTATGACTGGTTACATCTTCGTTAAAGATAGGCTTCGGTTCAATCTTTCTTCGTTTCTGATCTTGTCGCTTATTTACGCGGATTAAAACGGATTGCCCTTCTTTTAACCGCATTAATTCATCCGGTGTCAACAATGCACGTTCTTTTGTAGACTCATTGTGTGATTTATCTGTAGAAGTAATCGGGCCGGAACGACCAACATCCGTTATCGTTCGATTCCCTAACATACTGGAGTAATGCTCTGCTGTACTTTTATCCTCTGTCAGGATATAAATCTGATTGGAACAGTTTCCAATAATGGTGTCTGAATCATCTCCGTAAGCCGACTTTACTTGGGAATAGGCCTGAATAACTAAGTGATAACGGAAACCACGTCCAGCACCAACTGTTACCATGCTGGCCATTCCATCAATTGGCGGCATGTTCCCAAATTCATCAAGTAAGAAATGGACATTTCGTTTCATCTTACCATTCTTACTTTTCGTCGCTTTTTCCGAGTTGACACGGTATAGCTGACTAACAAAAATACTTGCCAACACATCATTGGACTGATCAGAATCAGGTGTTGCCAAAAAGACAGCTACCGGTTTATTACCAAATCCAATTTCCGTAAAATCCAAACTGTTATGTGAAGTTACCTTAGCGTTTGGTTCCAATGTGAATATTTGCAGCTTATCCATGGCTACGCTGAAAATACTTCCTCTTGCATTACCCTTGGAAAAGTTACTGGTTGCATACATCATGCGAGCTGGATTATTTTCATTCCTCGCTTGAAAAAATTCATCCAATGCATTGTTCCCTTGGTCATCCGTATCACTTCCTTTACTGGAAAGAAAGTTCGCAACAGAATACATGGTAACGCGTTCTTCTTTTCCGAGTTTTATCATATCCTCGGTCAAAGCAAGGATAATCGCCGTAACAAGGGACTTCGCACTATTCGACCAGAAAGGGTCCTTCGCATCTGGATTGTGATACAAACTAAACGCCACACTGTTGGCATACCTTTGTGCATCCGCAGCACGACCTTGTTTCCACGAATCAATTACTAACTGTAAGGGGTTAAAACCCATGCTCATGGCATGTTCAATCAAATTAAAAACATATACGTCATATCCCCGTTGTTTCAATGTTTCATAGGATGCACCAGCCAATTCGCCTTTAGGGTCATTAATAACTAAAGAAGGCTTTTCACTAGCCCGACTTTGCACATCCACCATTGGTACAACAAAGGTTTCCCCTTTACCGGAACGCGTAATCCCAATAATCATGGTGTGAACAGGGGCATTATCAATTAATAAAGAATAGTTTCTGCCTTGATGAAGACCACCAACAATGGTACCACCTTTTCCGTCATACGCTTCTTTGGAGGCCGGTATGATCTGATATTGCTTTTTCATATTTTTTACGGATTCAAACTCATTCGTTCCATGCTGCCCATGATTAATGGATTGATAATTCATCCTAATATTGTAGAGTAGTTTGATAATCCCGACAGCTAGCACTATATAAAACCCGATATAATACTTCCAATGCTCTTCCTGGAAGATAAAAAAGGAATGCCAATCCACGGAAAAGGATTCAAATGAAAATGTCTTGGCATTTTCGGAAAACCGTATGATCAACTTTCCCACTTGTTGAAAGAAGTGTAATAAGAAATTGGCCATAAAAAAACTGGCTATGGTTACACCCGTTATAAAAACGCTAACGACTTTTCCATTACTCCATCGTTCCGTCAGTGGTTTATGGTTCGTATTCAACACTGAACACCCTTTCTTTCTCTTGTTTTAATGCAGCATTTATTTCTTTAGCCTTCATGTGTGTTGATAGTTGATAATACGCCTTTTCAAATGCTTTTCGATTGTCTTGTAAGTTCTCATTTGCATCTTTACAATCACCAGTGTAATCAAACACCGACCAATCAATTCCTTTCTGATCTAATGCACTTACAATATCTTGTGTTGCTTTCCACCCCGCCTTATCATCATCCATCGCAACAATCACATGCTTATCACACCATTGGTTTGTGTTATCATGGATATGCTCTTTTACTTTTCGTGTTTTGGAAGCTCCGGTTAAAGCAATGAATCCAACATTTTCATCCACTTCACGGAAAGAGAGAGCATCCAATATAGACTCACTTATCACAACCGTTTCAGCATGATCTGGAATATCCATGAAAAAATCCCTCGTTTCTTTGGAAGGATTCAAAATAAGTTGTATTTCTTTTGGTTCGATCGTTTCATCCATACTGGAGCGAAGCAAGACTCTATCTAATGTGTCATCTTCCCCATACAATGGAAACACCAAATTTCGTTTGCACATCCAGCTATTATGGGAGTAATCCTTCCCCAGTAATGGTTCAGCCTTTTGAAAGAGATGCTGCACCACTTTTTCTCGCTGTAAATCAGCAATAAAAGACCGTGAAACTTTTGTAGAAAGTCCACGGTATCCATTATCTAATGATTTACTTTTTAAACCGGTCTTGGCAAAAGAGAAAACCCGTGCCGACCAATTTAACGCTTGTCGTTGTTCTGGTGTTAGATTCGGATAGGTCTTTTCCATTTGTTCTTCATATGCTGACATATTCCCCTTTTCATGAAATTCCAGCATCATACGTGAACCACAATGGTTTTCCCGGTTACATTGAATAAATCGCTGATTGTTCTTATACATAAAGGCTTCATGTTCATGGCATTCAGGACAATTACAAATAAAGTAGTGTCCTTTATCTTCTGCATTTAATTCATCTAAGGCATTTTCAATGTTTTGAAACACGAGCTTTTTATAAGCATTTTGTTTCATATGGATAATCTCCTGTTTTACCTTCGACGAAATGTTTTACTCCCATCCTTTCCTCAACATGATGTTTTGCTGTTCCAAGAATACCTTGCTGTACGTTTTCAGGAAACGGCATTTCTTTTTCCAAATAATCTTTTCCATACGTTTCAAGTAAACCTATTAATAGGGCTCTAGCGCTATTATCCCAAAACATATCTTTCACCATGTTACTCATCTCCCTTTTTAAGCTATTTTCGATTCAAACTTACGTAATATAACGTCAATCACCTGTTCATTGATCTTTTCATCTGTATCTAATACTTCCCCTGTAAACAACAATTCATCAAACTTTGTATGGAACGCTTGAACTAACTGATTATGCAGCTGATAGGCTTCTTTAAATCCATATTCAACAATGAATGGTTCGTCAAATAAAGTGGATTCAAAGGTTTGATAGGCAGCATTTTTAATCATCAGGACATCAATTCGCTGTTTTTGCAGCGATTGATAATTCGTAACAACGTGCGTAACAAATCGCTGAAACGATTCCCCATGACCCATAAATGCCTTAATCCGTCCGTATACATATTTCTGTATTTCTTTTTCCCCGGATGATATATCGGCTTTTTCTTGTTGCTGCTCACCTTCGGATGGTTTATTTAACGAAAAGAACTTATGACCTCCCAATGATTGAATACCGTTACTCCGTTTGTTTTTCGCATCCTGTTTCTTTTTCATGTTTTTCTCGACTTCTTCCTTTTGCTGCTGGAGAATAACATTATAAGTGGTGCTAATGGCTACCATGACATACTCCATCTCGGCATAGATGCTCGTTTCAATAGATGGTAGCACACCATCATATAATTGTTTTAATTGATCGTTACTTAGCTCTAATACATAAGCTCGCTTATCCGAATTATTCAATACTTTTTTAAATCGTTGCTGAAAATCATGAAAAGGCTTATCCTTAACAATTTTTGAAAAAACTTTGTTCGTCACATTCATAAACTAACTCACCTCCAAAAGATGTATGAATACAGCATAAAAATTCACAACCATAGCTAAAGCCAAAAATACCATCATCTTTTTACTTCTGTACTTTTCCATTAATTCATTTGATAATAAAAATGTAGCAACGAAAAGAGACACAATACTCACTGCTAACCAAGTCATGACTGATTTTCGATCCCTCCTTCGTTTCTTTTAAAAAAGGACTCCCAACCGAGAGTCCTTACATTTCCATAGGGTGATCTTTTTTATCATATTTTGGTAATGCTGATTCCTGCTCATTTTCCCTTTCAACAGCAAATTGTTCTCCTTCATGGATGCTGCTTGCTAATTCATCAACGTCCTCAATTAAGGACTCGGAACCATCTGGATGCTTCGCAAAAATTTCCTCCCCATTGACAAACTTTTTCAATGCTTCATCTACGGTTATTTCTTTTAGAGGATCAGGTTGTTCTTCCATATCTAATGTCTGCTTTAATTCCTGATTTTCTGCTTTAAGTTTTTCAACCTCTATATTTTTGGAATACATTTCATCATTGGTGTCTTGTAACACATTTTCCAAATCATAAACCCGTTTCCTCTCTTGAAATATTTGTTTTTCCAACTCCTGATGTTTTACATGTAGGACCTCATTCTGCAAATTGACATGGAACAATTCATGATGAAGATTGTCTGCACCTATTGCTAGTTGTTCAACTCCATCCATTTGGTGAATCATCCAATCAATATGACCTTGTTCAGCTAGCATAGATACATATTGGTCGAAAAGAATGTTCCCCATTTCAGGATTTTCTTGATTGAATTGACTTTGTTGTTCCATGATTTTATTTATTTGCTCCATACGTTTTTGAATGGACTGTACATCATCCACACTGGCACCTCCTTACGTTTGGTTTTAAGAAGGAACTCCCAATCGGAAGCCCTCACATCTCCATTTCCTGTTCTTTTTGACTATCCTTTACATTACCAAGTTTCATGTTCTTCTCTTTTTCCAGTGAATCCTCAATGTGCGTTAATTTCTTTTTTTGTACAGAGGTTAAATCCATTTCTCTGATTTCATCTAACACTTCACGCTTAAGCTCATACACTTTTTCGTACCCATGCTTTTCCTCAAAATCCTTTATGTCTTGTTCTCTTTTTTGATCTTCCTCCCGAGACGATTCTTTCTCACTTGGTTCTTTGTTCAAAAAATCCATCACTTGTTGTTTGTAGGATTCTTTAAATTTCGTTTCTTCTTTCGTAGGCTGTAATTGCTCCAGAACATCTTCTTTGTAGGTCTGCTTAAACTGTTCAGTTTGCTGCACTACCTTATCATGTTCCTTCTGAACATCATCCTCAATTGTTTGAATTTTATCACGCGGAAGCTTTGACTTTACCATGGTATCTTGATAAGCCAATTCCAGTTGTGCGTATTTCCATTGAATTCCTTTTTCATCCGGTTGCACCTGTAATTTTTGTTTGGCATCCAATAACTGTGCATATTTCGTTGCTAACTCTTTTTCAAAATCCGTTGTAACTGCCATCTTTCCCCTCCTTTGAATAAAACAATCCCATCCATCCGAAGTAATGGGGATAAACAGGATTATAAGGATAAATAAAAAGGCATTAATAAAATGCCCTGCATTATGATTCCAGTAGTTGATATGTCAGAACCGTAACGGAGTCATCTAAATCGTATTCAACAGCTATTGCTTCTTCCATTTCACGAATATCCTTTATAGAATGAATTGGTTCATTTAATGTAACATCAATATTTCCGCCACCATCTTGATTCATATAGCTAACAAAATAAACATATTCTTTCGCCTTCCCCATTGCTACACCTCCTTAAAAGCCGACAACACGACCGCCAAACCAGCTAACAAGACTTGTAGCCAAGAACACAATACCAAAGCCAATACCCACATTTACCATCCAACCAACATACATTTCTTTCTTCTGCGGGTCCTTAGCAAACGTCCATAACAGCCCAATCACAACCAATACAAGACCAGCTAAAACTGGTGCAACCGGCTGAATACCGTTTGTAATATTTGTGATCGTTTGAATCAAATCTTGCATGCTTCTCACTCTCCTTTATTTGTTAATGCTTTGGTGACCTGTTTTTGGTTTTTAACACTAACCTCCAGAATAATTTCCTGATGCCTTTGATGCAGCCACTCATAATAGGACCGACCGTTGGCTTCAATAATACTTTTTGCAAGGGATTCATATTCCTTGAAACCCTCTGGCTTTGCCGGCTTCTTTCGTCTTTTCATAGCTGGTTTCTTTGTTGCGCCTTCATTTTGAAATGAATGATTCTGTGTTGACTCGGACATGCGATTTCACCTCCCTTTGTTATAAAAAAAGCCCTTTTCCTCAAATAGAAGAAAAGAGCTTATCGGAAGTTCCTAAACTTCCTGATACTAATAATATAACACCCATTTCATGGGATTTTGTTCGCGGTTTCGTTTGCAAATTTGTTCGTCATTTTGTTCGCAAAATTGTTCGTATTTGATCAAACCCTATTGACACATTATCGTGTTTAGATTATAGCTTTGCACAGAAAATGAAGAAAATAAAAAGGAACGGAACCCCTAATACCCATAACCAAAATTCAACGGAATCTACCATATTCATATAAAATTCGGTATGCATGAACCAATTCAACAAAATCAAAAATACAATACCGCAAAAGATGGAAAATGCAATGAATAAAGCAAGCAGTAACATTACGAATAATGACTTTTTGATGGTGTGAACAAAAGTAACCATTATACATAATCTCCCTCTGTCAGTATCGCGTATAGTTTTCTCCCCAGCATCTCCAATGCATGTTTTTTTATCTGATAGTATTTCGTTTTGCCAACAAAAAGTTGCTGAAATATCACTTCATCACTATATTGCCCGCCATCATTTCTTCTGTTAATATACTTTAATTGAATAAGCTCCCGTTCCATATCATTTAATGAATCAATCGCTTGATGCAGTATGTCTAACCACTCGGCAGCTTGAATAGATTTCATTGCACTCTTTTCAACTTTACTGTTTTTGAAATCGGAAGAACCGTATGGCATATCTGATAGTGGTACAACTAATTTTGGTAGGCTCGTTTCCTTTGAAAGTCGCTTAATTTTTTTATACCGATTCAACCAATTTTCTTCCGCATAATGAATATAAAATTGCTTCACATTTTTTAGGACTTCATCAAGTTCTTTTTGTGTAAATAGATTTTCCATTTCTGATACAACATACATATTGAATTCATCCTTTCCTTGAAGTACCAATAAATCTTAATCCCTTTCCTCTTTATGCTTCCGATGATTCGGAGGGTGATATTTATCTAAAGAACGCAATGTCCAAGCAATTCGCTGAAAAGAAACAGAAGCGTTATATAAGTTGCCATTCTCAACTGCCACTAAGGCTTTGCCCAAATGTTTATCATAATAATCCCATTCCCGCCGCATGTACGTTTGAATTGATTGTGTTGTACTCATTCGTTATCACTCCTTATGGTTTTTAGAACAAACTTCCATCTACTAGCAACACGTCAGCATTATCATCTTTTATTTCATCCAGTAATTCATCAATAGGCAAAGGTTCTCCGTCCTCATTAAGTGATCTGCTATGCTTTATAATCACTTTATCTCGATGAATCTCATATAAGTCATGCACGACAGTCCCCTCTGCATCATCCGCAATATATTCTATATATTTTTGTCTTGCTATTCCTTTATTTTCGGCTTTAAGCAACGCATAATAGGGTTCATGAATTTCATTAATCATTTCATTTCCTCCCCAATAAACGGTTATTGATTAAAATACTTATATAACTATATAATGCTTCTGGTGTTGCAAAGCACTCATGGCTGTTTCGAGATAATAACTCATAAAAATCGTGGTAATTTTTCATGAAGTACATATTGGAATCTAAAAGAAATTCTGGATGATCTTGTTGTAAATGAAGAATGGTTTGGTACAACGGGTCTGATTCTTTACCTAAATACTCATAAACATGTAGTTGCTGCATGGTATCATTCATTTTGTTTTTCCCTCCATTTTGCAATTCTGGAATCCGCAATTCTTATATCAGTCCAATTTGTTAGCTCTTCCAGATAAAAAGGTTCTGAACATCGTGGACAATTGGGCAGCCTTTTTTTACCCCGATATTCTTTCTCCAAATTCCGTATAGTCTTTAGCCAGGGCTTATAATTCTTTAATTGTTCTGCCTGTTCTCGAAGACGGTGTACTGCATGGTTATCATCTTTCATTTGTCTAGCTAAATTGATCAATACATCAAAAGCATCTAATCTTGCACCGCACTGTTCACAATAAATCTGCCGACTTTTTGTATTAATAATTCGTTTAGGTTTATGACACGTACAAACTTTTCCAGCGTTCTGATCGATTCGTAGATCTGTTATTTGAACGACATCTGCCTTTTTAGGTATGTTGGAATTCATATTTACACTTCCTTTCTATCTTTAAAAGATTGTTCTACTTCCGGATTCCTAATCTCATGCAACAGCTCCCTAACGATTATTGCTTCCTCACTATCTGGTCCGTCTAACGATTCCATCCGTAACTGAAATGAAAATAATGCTTCACGAATGAAATGTACCTCTGAATAATTGGCATGAATGACCAGTTTCTTTTCTTCATATTTGTTGATGGCCTGCATCATATCCTTCCAAAAACATTTAACTGTTCAAATAACCGTTTTACATATAAATAAATGATGCTATACTAGAAAATATCTTAATTTGAAAATAGAAAGTTTGATATTTAGGCGTATCGGTGCTTTCTGTTTTCCAATTTATCGAGATATTTCCTTGTTTCAGCTACCGTTGGTACATATTTGTCACCAACGGAGCTTTTATGTTGCATCCATTCCCGCCATTTCCTGTCGGTCTCCACTTGGCTATCCTTTGGGTCAAACACCATCACGCTTTTCATACCTTTCCACATCTCAAAAATTCCTCCTTCTGTAATCTAAACTATTTATAACGATAACGTTTGTATTGTCCATCATTCTTGAAAAGTTCCGTTCATTCACCCGTTCTTTGAGTTCATCACTACTTAAATTGGTGGTATAGATAGTTGCTTTCCCTGAGCGATCATCGAGTGTCTCGAAAAGTTTAGACGTAGACCATTCCGTTTGTTGTTCTGCCCCAATATCGTCTAGCACTAATAAATCCACATGTTGAATAACGTTTAGCAACTCATCTTCTGTGATCCCTTTAGTGTCATAGGTTCGCTTGATTTTAGTGAACAATTTTGGAAGGGAGAGAAACAAGCATTCGTAGTCTCTTTTCATCAACTCTTTCGTTATAGAAATTGAAAGATGACTTTTTCCGGTTCCATAATTGCCTTTCAATAAGAGATTTTGTTTTCGATCAAATGAATGAATGTACGCCAACACCTTTTCTTTAGCCCTTTTTAAGTTGCTGTCGAGTAACTCAAAGTTATCTAATGTTGCTTCTTTCAGGGAGTCATTTATCAGCGAATAATAATTAAAACTGTCCATTAGCTTACTACGTTTGAGGCGACTGTATTTTTGTTCAGCTGCCTTAGCCAGCTTGATATCTTCACATCTGCATCCGTAATTTGCTATCACTCGTTCTCCTTCACGTGGTCCAGAAGGTATGATCAATTCTGTTTGTGACACGTACTGATTACAACCATCACACACAAACGTTTGAAGTAGATTATGTTTCGGAATTTTTATATGCTGTTTGATACTTTCCATCAGGAAAACCTCCTAAAATCCGTAATTATAACCATCATTTGCAGCAGTTTGCTTCTTATGTTCTTTATTGCTATCCTTGATTTCTTCCAGCGTCAATAACGATTCATTTTGCCAATTTCGGAGAATTCCCTCAATGTAATTCAACTGTCTTTTATTATTGGCACACGCTATCTCCATAGCCTTGAGTATAATTTTTTCAGAGTTTTTAAATGATGAATCATCCAACCACAACAACAACTGTTTTTTTGCCTGAATATTATTCGACCCAAATCCATTGTTATCCCAAAAATGAATGATTTCGGATGTACGTTGTTGTTCTCTCTCTCTATCTATCTCTGTTTCTTTCTCTGTCTCTTTCTCTGTGTTACTATTTGTTTCATCCCCGTTACATTGTAACGCTTCTTGTTTTTTTCTTTTCCTGAACTTCCTTACTCGCCTTGTCGACTCACTTTCGCTGCCAATCATTTCCGGAATACCATTAAGGTAATACTCCTTTTCATCAAACGTTTCTATCAATCCTTTTGAAAACAAATAAGACAGCGTCATTTTAATATTATCCTTATCCTCATCTATCTCTAAAACTAGTTCATCTACAAAATCATCTCCGATATCTTCAAAGTAAATATACCCTTCGCTTTTAAGACTGAGTAACAGTAGCTTAAGATATATAATTGTAAAAGTATCTCCTCCAGCTAATCGCCTTAACAGCTTAATTTCCTTTTGATTAAAAAACGTTTCTTTTAGTTTTAGCCAATAGTACTTCTTAGGCATTTGAAGCCACCTTTCGCTTTAATTTACTGATTTATTTTCATAATAGCGTTGAATGTTGTCAGCATTTTCGATATATTAAATATAAAGCGTTTTACCTAGACTACATCTTTGGTCTGTTCTTCAACCCAATTCATCAACGATGTATAAGGAATGCGGATTTTGTTCCCTTCCCTAATACAAGGGAAGCCGTTATGTTCAGACTGATGACAAAGTTCATAGGTTGCTGTTCTACCGATTCTTAATATCTGAGCTGCTTCCGGCACTTTAAGAAGACGGGGGGCTTCCTGATACCCATGCTCTTTAAGTAGTTTTTTAATATTGTTTAAATGTTTTTCGTTTTCCTCCCGGACAATTTGACGGATTGTGTCTTCGAAGGACATTTATTTCACCAACCTTAATTGCTCGTTTTTATTGTTTATATTGAACGCCTAACTCTTTACGCTCGGTGATCCATTATTCAGCACACTTTACTGGATCATCAATCATGTAAGATGGTTTATCTTGTTTTTAGATATTAACCATGTCAGCGACTTCACGACTATCTGCTAGAACTGTTCCGTTTTGAAAAACGAGTTTCAATCCCAATCAAATAACCTCCTACACGGTTTGTTTTTGTAAACCTTGTATAACAGACCCAGTAAAAAAAATTTCACGTGGATCACGATCTAACGCTTTTGAAATTGTCAACATTGTAATACCTGATGGTTCTGAGTCATGCAATTCTATTTTCGTAATAGATTGACGGGAAATTTTTGTCCGTCTTGAAAGTTCAGATATTGACATTCCGCGTTCATTTCGGATTTTCCGTAATTTGTTATCCATGATTAACACCTCCTATAAACGTAATGTAACACATGAATAACAATATCGTCAATAATGTTTTACAAAAAAATTGTTTATTTTTCTGATTACATGTTGTAAAGTATGAATTACAGGGGTGAGAAACATGTCTGAGATAGGAAAACTGTTAAAAGAATTAAGAGGTAAAGAATCACTGAGGGAAGCAAGCAAACGAATCGGAATCAGTCATACCTATTTAGATACTATTGAAAAAGGATACGATAAGCGATCAGGTAAAAACGTAAAACCGACCCCTGATACACTTAAATTGATTGCAAAGGCTTATTACTATTCTTATGATAAATTACTCGTCATGGCCGGGTATATAGAGGAAAAGGGAGAATATAACGATGAAAAATCAGCAATCATGGATAAAATAGCAACTGAATTCCCAGATGCGGATTTAATGTTTCATGATCTGGCTAACATGACAGCAGAAGACCTTGAGGATGTATACGATTATATTAAGTTTAAGCAAAGTAAGAAAAGAGAATAAACTATTATAGCTAGTGGATGATGTGTTCTCATAGCTTAAAACTGTTAACTTTGATAAATAACATTCGGATAAGCTGATATATAAGTAAAATTATATAGGAAAATTTTGTTTATGGACAAAATCCCAAAAAGGTATACATATTTTTGTATACTCTCTTTTATAGCACAAAACGGAACATAGGTTCTATTATTGAGGTGTTAAATTGGTTTACACATATATAGAAGAATTCATCAACGATTTATGCTTCAAATTAGACATCTACGAACCACATCATTTGGACATGTTCACCATAGCTAAAAAGCTCAACATAAACATTGTTTACCGTGAATCAAATTTCAGTTTCAGTATTGAAAATGATATTATACTTGTTAAATCCACAATACAACAAGAATGGCAAAACTTTTGTCATGAATTAGGGCATCGTCTCCGGCATGTAGGACAGCAATTGAAAATGCATTATCTATTCCGGGATTTGCAAGAGTACCAGGCAGAGAATTTTGCATACCATTTTTGTGTACCAACTTTTATGCTAGAAAAAATTGAAAATTTGACAGCCTACAAAATAGCTATATTATTTAATGTCGAATATGAATTTGCTTCAAAAAGACTAGAAATGTACGAAAGGAAGGTACTAAATGAAAGGTTCTATAGTCAAGCGTGGTAATATGTATTCATTTGTATTAGATATTGGCCGTGATCCAGTTACAAAAAAACGTAAACAGAAACGAGTGTCAGGGTTTTCTAGTAAGAAAAAAGCGCAAAAGGCCATGAATGATATGATGTCGGAATTGCAGCGTGGCTCTTATGTTGAACCGTCGAAAGAATTAATGAGCGATTACCTTGATAGATGGCTCAAACATAAACAAACTCGTGTGGCATATTCTACATATGCGCATTATAAGTCGTACATTGACAATCATATAAAGCCAGCACTTGGTGCTATACAGGTATTTAGACTAACCCCAAATGATGTACAGAACTTTTATGATGGGCTGCTGGAACAAGGGGAGCTATCAGAACGATCCATACATCATATACACCGAATTTTAAGTAATGCGCTTGAAAAAGGCTGTCGCATGGAAGGATTGCCGAAGAACGTTGCCAATGCAGCAGAACCTGCATCTGTAGCCAAAAATGAAATGAAACACTGGAATATGCTAACACTGAAAAGTTTTCTCGATGCTACTCGGCAGGAGAACTTTTTTATAGCTTGGTATTTGGCTGCTTTTACAGGAATGCGACAAGGTGAAATTCTTGGTTTGAAGTGGGATTGTATCGACTTTAATAATAAAACAATCTATGTTCGAAGGGCATTAAAGCGTGAAGAGGAAAAATACCGGATTGCTAATCTGAAAAATAATTCGAGTTACCGATCAATAGCCGTTACAGATTCCGACATTTTTGAATTAAAAAGACATTACAATTTACAGAAAGAAAAGAAAATGGGTGTCGGTCGTGACTATGCAGATAATAATCTTGTCATTGCAACAGCTTTTGGAAACAAAGTGGAGCCTTCAAACATCATTCGAGCATTTAAGCGTTGCATAAATCGGGAAAAAGTGCCACAGATTCGGTTCCATGATTTACGGCATACACATGCATCCATGCTTTTTGGATTAAAAACGCATCCTAAGATTGTACAGGAACGTCTTGGTCATTCAAGTATTCAAGTAACACTTGATACCTATTCCCATATGCTGCCAAACATGCAAGAGGCTGTTGCTGAATCATTAGAATCTGCATTCAAAAAAGAAGAAAAAGTCACGAACAGTTATTCGCTTTAGCAGACTAAAAGTGACCAATCCGTGACCAAATAAAAACTTGATATGTTTTGAAACTACGCCCCCGGCAGGATTCGAACCTGCGACACATGGTTTAGGAAACCAATGCTCTATCCCCTGAGCTACGGGGGCAAAATTGCTATTTAAAAATGCAACAATCACTATTATACAAAACAGATGGCTTCTTGAAAAGCACTTCATCTTGTTTCACATGGAACTGTCTTTTTTTATATGCTAAAATAAAGTACATCTGTCGAATTTTGTTACATAGATTGGAGGGATCGTTATGACAGAAGTCCCGTTTATTGCAATTGAGGGTCCGATTGGGATTGGTAAGACATCACTTGCAAAAAAACTTTCTGTCCATTTTAATTTTCATCTATTAAGGGAGATTGTCGAGGAAAATCCGTTTCTCGGTAAATTTTATGATGATATTGATGAGTGGAGCTTTCAAACGGAAATGTTCTTTTTATGCAATCGCTACAAACAGCTGGAAGACATTGAGAAAAAGTATCTCGACAAAAACCGGGCAGTCATCGCCGATTATCATATATCAAAAAACATGATTTTTGCAAAACGAACGTTACAGGATGACAAATTTAAGAAATATGAGCAGATTTATCACATTTTGACGAAGGATATGCCTGTTCCGAATATGATGATTTATTTACATGCCAGCCTTGATACCATTTTGAAGCGAATTCGCATGCGCGGAAGGGAAATTGAGCAGAATATTAAGCCATCCTACCTGGCACAGCTGGCAAAGGATTATGAGGATTATATGAATGAATTCGAAGTGCTTCATCCAGAAATCCCGGTCATCCGCATTAATGGAGATGAAACAGACTTTGTAAAGCATCAAGATGACCTGGACATGATAATAAAAAAGGTCGAACAACAGCTGAATAATCATCAGGTGATGTCCAAATAAGAAAAGCGTAAGTGCCCGTTTAGCGACGTACAAACTGGAGCACTCCGCAATGAGATAAAGGAAACACGGTGAGCTGAAAGCGAACCGATGTTGACTTTCACCACAAGGGTATAAGTGCGACTAGGCCTCTGGTTTCACCATCGGCAAGTCTTCTTTATCGTAGTGAGGAAGTGTGAAGTTTGCTAGTCGCTGGGCGCTGGAGCTAGACAATGAAAAAAGGGGAACCAAATATGAAATTACGTGATAAATACCAGATTCCACATGACAGCATCATAACAATTGCCGGTACTGTGGGGGTTGGGAAATCAACGATGACCAGGGCGTTAGCGAATGCATTGAATTTTAAAACGTCATTGGAAAAAGTTGATGCAAATCCGTACCTTGGTAAATTTTATGAGGATTTTGAACGGTGGAGCTTCCATTTGCAGATTTATTTTCTGGCTGAACGATTTAAGGAGCAGAAGAAAATTTTTGAGTATGGCGGTGGATTCATCCAGGACCGTTCCATCTATGAAGACACAGGTATTTTTGCAAAAATGCATTATGAAAATGGTACAATGTCGAAAACAGATTATGAAACATACACAAACCTGTTTGAGGCAATGGTCATGACGCCGTATTTCCCACATCCCGATCTTTTGATTTATTTGGAAGGTTCATTCGATGAGGTGCTGGAGCGAATTCAAGTGCGCGGCAGGGAAATGGAAAAAAATACGCCAATTTCATATTGGGAAGAAATGTATAACCGTTATGAAAACTGGATCAACAATTTTAACTCCTGTCCCATTCTGCGGGTTAACATTTCCGATTATGACTTGATCAATAAGGAAGACACCATCGAACCGATTCTGGAAAAAGTCGGACACTTCATCCAGCAATCACGAAAATGGAAGACAAGAGAACTTATACGATAAAACTAAAATCGGTGCTCCTGTAATCTGGGGCACCGATTATAATTTCCTGTCACTCCTTGTTTAGCTTTTCTCCCGACATTAGACTGCTCTCTCCCGAGTTTCGGCTCTTCTCTCCCGACTTTGAGCTGTTGTCTCCCGAGTTCAGACTACTCTCTCCCGAAATTTAGCTGTCTCTCGCGAGTTTCAGCTTTTCTCTCCCAAGTTTGAGCTGCCTTCACGCAAGCAATTTCCAAACTATGCTCAGGCAGGAAAAACTTCTTCAATGGTTTTTACATCTTCAGCTGATAAATTAACTTCAGCTGCTTTCAAATTATCCGTGACCTGCTTAACATTGCGCGCTCCCGGAATAACTGCGTCAATCGGATCAAGTTTCAAATAATAGGCAAGCACCACATGTGCCGGTGCCACCCCATGTTTGTCGGCAATCTGATGCAGATAGTCCACTTTTTCCAAATTACTAAGATACGTTTCTCCTTGAAATTGAGGTCTTTTCTTTAACCGATCAGAAAGAACCGTGTTTTCCGTATATTTACCGGCCAGTAAGCCTGATGCAAAAGGAAAATATGGTATAAACGAAATCTCATTTTCGAGTAAATAAGGAAACAATTCCTTTTCGGCTGAGCGTTCGAGCAGATTATAATGCCCCTGCACTACATCCAGGTAGCCATCTTGATTGGCTTCTTTCAACTGCTCCATGGAAAAGTTGGAAACGCCGATGGCACGGATTTTTCCTGCCTCCCGCAAACGCTGCAGTGCCCCGACAGCTTCATATTTTGGTGTATCATCATCCGGAAAATGAATATAAAACAAATCAATCACATCGGTCTGCAGTCGCTTTAGGCTATCTTCCACGGTTTGATTCAAAAATGAAGGGGTATTATCATGAACTACTTTATCACCCTCACAACGGTTTGATCCTTTTGTTGCCAAAACAACTTTGCTGCGATCGCCTGATTCTTTTAGTGTCTTTCCGATAATTTCCTCAGAAAGTCCATTGCCGTACATGAACGCTGTATCAATGAAATTCAGCCCATGGTCGATTGCTTCCGTAATAATTTTTCCACCATATTCGGTGTTTGTTTCCTTATTTGCATGTCCTATTTTGTTTGCACCAAGTCCAACAGGATGGATTTGTAAGCCTGTATTACCTAATTCCACTTTATTAACCATCACTATATCCCACCTTTCCTATATCATATTCAGTACTCGGCTTGGTATCAAATAAAAAGCTGCCAATCCAACAGATTGACAGCTTTTTATGATTACAATATTTTATTCAGAAACTCTTTCGTCCGCTCTGATTCCGGATTGGTAAAAATCTGCTCCGGATCGCCTTCCTCCATAATAACTCCTTCATCCATAAAGAGAACACGATCGCCGACTTCTCTGGCAAATCCCATCTCATGTGTTACAACTACCATGGTCATTCCTTCATAAGCAAGCTGCTTCATAACCGCAAGCACCTCACCGACTAGTTCCGGATCAAGTGCTGATGTAGGCTCATCAAACAGCATTATCTTTGGCTCCATGGCAAGTGCCCGGGCAATTGCCACTCGTTGCTGCTGACCGCCTGATAACTGATTCGGATACATTTCCGATTTATCGCTTAATCCGACTTTTTCCAGTAATTTTTGGGCACGTTCCTTCGCTTCATTTTTACTAATGGCACGTGCTTTCTGCGGAGCAAGCATGACATTTTCAATAACGGACTTATGCGGGAACAGATTAAACTGCTGAAAAACCATCCCAACTTCTTTTCGTACTTCATTAATATTTGTTTTTGGATCGTTCAAATGTGCACCGTCAACGATAACGTCACCACTTGTTATTTCCTCAAGCAGATTCAAACATCGCAAAAATGTACTTTTACCGGAGCCACTCGGACCGATTACACAAACAACCTCTTTTTGTTCAACCTTACAATCAATTCCCTTCAGCACCTCTAATTTTCCGAAGCTTTTATGCAAATCTTCAACGGTTATCATTAGACATCCAGCCTCCTTTCAAGAATGCTCAAGACGAAGGACAATGTCAGCGTGATTGCCAGATAGAAAAAGGCAACGGTTGTATAGATTTCAACAGCATTAAAGTGGTTGGCTGCAATCAGACGTCCCTGGAAGATCAATTCCGGAACAAGAATTACTGATAATAGCGATGTATCCTTAATACTGATAATAAACTGGTTACCCAATGGTGGAATCATTCGTTTAAACGCCTGTGGCCAAATAATGTAGCGCATCGTCTGCCGATGACTCAGACCAAGTGACCGGCCTGCCTCCATCTGACCTTTTTCAATTGATACAACGGCACCACGCACAATTTCTGCGATATATGCACCCGAGTTTAAAGCAATAACAATAATACCAGCTGTAACGGAATCAAAATTATATTGAATGATCAGCGGCAGTGCATAGAAAATCCAGATCGCCTGAACCAGTACCGGAGTACCGCGCAGAATCTCAATATATACACTCGATATCCAATAAATTATTTTAAATCTTGATATACGCCCTAATCCAAAAATAGCACCAAGAATAAAGCCTATTAAAAGACCAACTACTGAGATCAGCAGCGTATAATAAAGACCGGTCATCAGTTGTGGTAAAAATTCAACAACACCGGCAAAATTAAATCTGTCCAGCATCCTTTCACCTCTCTTGTTGTCTGTAACGTGAATCATTAGGGTAATTCTTTTCCCCACTCAGCCCAATGATTGTTAGTTGATTGAATCCAGCATCTATCGGCAGTTTATCCCCGTTTATAATACTTTGTTTGCAGTTGGGGGTGGACCGCCGGTTATCCTCGTAAAAAGTTTAAAAGGGTGTAACAACCGGATGGTTACACCCTTTTACTGCATTTATTATTCTTTTGGTGGTGCTTCTCCAAACCATTCTTTATAAATTTCAGCATACGTTCCATTTTCCTTAAGGGTTGCCAGTGCATCATTAATAGCTTTCACCAATTCATCCTGCCCCTTGGAAATGGCAATACCGTAATTTTCAGCTTTATACAATTCGCCGACCATCTTCAATTTGTCGCTTCCTTCTGTCTTAATGTAATACGCGACGTTTGGCGCATCATACAGAACAGCGTCGGCACTTCCGTTTTCCACTGCCAGGTACACCTGACTCATCTGTTGATATTCGTTGGCTGTTGCACCTTCAATATTCTCTTTTATAAAGGCGGCACTGGTTGACCCGAGTCTGGTTGCAATTGTTTTTCCTTCCAGATCCTCAAGACTTTTAATTGATGTATTGTCTTTCGGCACACCAATACGCAGCCCCGATTTGTAGTAAGGATCACTATAGTCAATCTTTTTGGCACGTTCTTCAGTAATACCGATACCTGCAATAGCAATATCAAATTTGCCTGTTTGCAGACCCGGAATAATTCCATCAAAGTTTGTCGGTGCCAAATCAATTTCAAAACCTACTTCATCGGCTATTGCCCTAATAAGTTCAATATCAAAACCCGTATACTCACCGTTTTTCTTAAATTCAAACGGAACAAATCCGGTATCCGTCGCAACGGTATATTTATCTTTTAATCCGCCATCATCTCCGGATCCATTGGAACCTTCACCACCGCCGCATGCTGCAAGACCAGCTATGAGAAAGGCAGAAAACAAAATAAGCCCCAAATGTCTCCACTTTTTCTTTTTCAATGTTGTTACCCCCTTTGATTTTTTAAGCAATACATACTATTAATATTACCAAATACCCACTTTTTCGAAAAATATGATTTTAAACCAAATTTGGATATATGATGGCGTTTGACAGGCTTATACTCGTTAGATTGTCCACATTCTGATATTTAATGCTAATAACGCTTAAATAATGCAAATAACTAAAAATATGCAAAAAGTGATATGAATCATCGACCTCCAAACAGTAAAGAGCTATAGTTTTAGTTGGAAGATTTTGTTGAAAAGGATGAAAAAGACATTGTAGTCGAAGCTGATTTTTCTGATTTGCAGATGTTTGCTGACGAAGCAGTTACAAACTTTGATCATTATAAAGAGGAAATTGCAGTAATCTATGAGAAAATGCCAAAATTCGACTATAAATATTTTTGTTGTTACGCGTATTCCACCTACAAAGTTAACTTTCTAAGCTGCTAAAAAAACGCTCTTACATGGGATTTTAAGAGCGTTTTTTCCATTTATGTTATGAACAGGCTATTTCTTTTCCCCAAGCTGAATAGACCGCTTACGGGCATTTCTAACACATTCCTGAACAGCTTCCTGAAATCCGCCGGCAGAAAGTGCTTCAAGCCCGGCTTGTGTGGTTCCGCCAGGACTGGTTACTTTCTTTCTTAACGATGCTGCCGTTTCACCTGACTGTTTAAGCATTTCACCCGCACCGACAACCGTTTGTGCGATTAGTTCGATTGCAGTTCTTTTGTCCAGTCCAGCTTCAACTGCTGCTTTTTCCATTGCCTCGACAAAATAGTACATATAAGCCGGCCCGCTCCCGGAAATTCCTGTAACGGTATGCATATCATTTTCTTCAACGATCACTGTTGTCCCGATCGTATCAAATAATGCTTGTGCCTCCGCCATATGTTCTTCCCGGGCATACTTCCCGGCGGATAACGCTGTAGCAGAATAACCAATCGAAGCAGAGGTATTGGGCATGGCCCGGATTACAGGGGAATGATTTCCGATTAATGCTGTTATATCATCGGTTGAAATTCCCGCAATCACGGAAATAACCAGCTGAGTTGGGTTTAAATATTCTTTAATCGATTGTACGGCTGGTTCCAGATCATAAGGTTTCGTAGCCAAAACAACAATATCAGCATCGACAGCAACTTTCTCTTTGTCTTGAATACTTTGTATCTGATACCGGCGCTCCAATCGGTCAATTCGTTCCTTATTGTTTCTGTTTGTTACAACAATCTTTTCTTTTTGCAGAATCTCTGCATGCACTATACCGGAAATAACCGCTTCAGCCATCGAACCAGCTCCAATAAAAGCGACTTTTTTATCCATTGACATAACCTCCTTTTTTGAATTAAACATTATCATACAAAATTATTTATCAACAAAAACACCCCAATCGAATCCTGTTAAAGGACGGATTGGGGTGTTTCCGTGGTACCACCTTCATTGACATGCTGAACATGCCCGCTCTGGTTTCATAACGCAGCGAGACTGCGGTCAGGGTTAATCTGACAACTCCAAGGCAGGTTTCACAAAAGCCGTACCCGATGGAATTTTTCAGCCGATGAATTCCACTCTCTGACAGGAAGCAAATTGCTACTGACCTCTTCTCTGTTTATTACGTATCTTACTGTATTTTCAAGTACTATACCTGCTAATAGCGCCAATGTCAACTCTTAAATAATGAATACCATTATAAAAAATGATTTTGCTGGAACAACCTCGTCTTATTACGGAGCGATGGTGTTTTTCTCTCTGACAATATAAAAAATCGCTGCAGAAGCAACGATTTTTAAAGTATCTCCAATTTATGCGCTTATCATTAAATGGAGGAGGTAGAGGGATTCGAACCCCCGCGCGGTTTGACCCGCCTGTCGGTTTTCAAGACCGATCCCTTCAGCCGAACTTGGGTATACCTCCGTGTGCGACAAGATTTAATATATCATGCTGTACATCCATTGTCAAACATAATTCCACAAAGAATTTATTTATAAAATGGACATCGGGCCACACAACCGGGTGGCCCGAAAATCCGTTTCTTATTTGATTACTTGTTTACCGCCCATATACGGCTGCAACACTTCCGGAACAACAACAGATCCATCCTCCTGCTGATAATTTTCCAAAATAGCAGCTACCGTACGTCCAATAGCCAGGCCGGATCCATTCAGTGTATGGACAAATTCAGGCTTTCCCTTTTCCTCCCGGCGGAAACGAATGCCGGCCCGTCTTGCCTGAAATGCCTCAAAATTCGAGCAGGAAGAAATTTCACGGTATGTTTCCTGAGTTGGAATCCATACCTCAATATCGTATTTCTTCGCGGCTGTAAATCCTAAATCACCAGTACACATGCTCATCACACGATATGGCAGTTCCAGCAGCTGGAGGACTTTTTCGGCATGACCAGTCAATTCCTCCAATGTTTCATAGGATTCTTCCGGCTTTGTGAAATGGACAAGCTCTACTTTATTGAATTGATGCTGACGGATTAATCCACGTGTATCTCTTCCGGCAGAACCTGCTTCAGAGCGAAAATTAGCGCTGTATGCTGCATATCGCTTCGGAAGATCATCGTTTGCCAGAATCTCATCACGGTGGAAATTCGTCACTGGAACTTCAGCTGTCGGGATCAGGAAATAATCCCACTCTTCCAGTTTAAAGACATCTTCTGCAAATTTCGGCAGCTGACCGGTACCAGTCAGGCTTCCACGATTAACAATCTGCGGCGGCATCATCTCTGTATAACCATGTTCGTCTGCATGCAGGTCCATCATGAAATTGATTAATGCACGTTCCAGTCTTGTACCCAAGCCCTTGTAAAACACAAAACGGCTTCCGGTTACTTTGGCTGCACGTTCAAAGTCAAGAATATCCAAGTCAGCAGCAATGTCCCAATGTGGTTTTTCCTCAAAATCAAATGTTGGAATATCGCCCCATTTACGTGCTTCCACATTGTCGTCTTCATCTTCACCGACAGGCACCGTCTCATGCGGGATATTCGGAATGGAAAGCATCATATGATTCAGCTTTTCCTCAATTTCCTTCAGCTCCCGATCAAGTTGGGAAATCTGTTGACCCACTTCACGCATTTCCTTAATAGCAGGTTCAGCATCCTTTTTTTCCTTTTTCAAGACCGAAATCTGTTTGGAAGCTTCATTCTTTTTTGCCTTCAATTTTTCGGTCTCTGCAATTAACTCGCGGCGGCGTGCATCAAGTTCACCGAATTTGTCCAATTCGGATAAGTCTTCACCGCGATGAGCCAGCTTTTCCTTAACCACTTCAAAATTATTACGCAAATACTTCATATCCAGCATAATTAATTCCTCCTTTTAGCAAATAAAAAACTCCCGTCCCTGCATAAAACAGGGACGAGAGTGTTGCTTCCCGCGTTGCCACCCTAATTGAAGAGAAAAACTCCTCCGGCTCGAACAAACATAACGGCTGTTAACCGGGTTTGCCTACTCCATTGTTCAGCAAACCAGTTTAAGGATGGATTCTCCACAATGCCTATATCGGTTTTCAGCCGCCACCGACTCTCTTCAATAAGCATTCCGGGTACTAATTCCTTGCATAACTGATCATATATTATGATATATCATACCCAATTACCTGCTAAGATGCAAGTGTTTTTAACGATTGTTCCACCATTTGGGCAAAATATTCAATAAAACGATTATCATCGGTCAATTCAGGATGAAATGCCGTGCACAAATAATTTCCCTGTTGTGCCGCTACAATACGGTCCTGATACGATGCAAGTACGTCTACCTCAGGCTCGGCATCCACTATATACGGTGCCCGGATAAATATTGCATTGACATGTTCACCAATGTGTTTCACCGACAAATCCGCTTCAAAACTGGCGACCTGACGGCCAAATGCATTACGGGCAACCTTCATATTCATTAAACCTAAATGAGCACTTTCCTGCCCTTCAATTTCACTAGCCATCAAAATCAGGCCGGCACATGTGCCAAATATAGGTTTACCCTGGTTGCCAAATTCCCGGATTGCCTCAAAAAAGTCATAGCTGTCAATCAGCCGGCGCATCGTTGTACTTTCACCGCCGGGAAGAATCAGCCCATCAATTGCATCAAGCTGCTCCTTACGCTTAATTTCAACACCTTGTGCACCTGCTTCTTCTATTGAACGGATATGTTCGCGCACAGCCCCTTGTAATGCGAGTACACCTATTGCAGTCATCGTAATTCCTTCTTTCTTATTCGCTGCGATCCTGCATGCGGTCATGAGGTTCCAATGTACTCATTTCCAGACCCTTCATTGCAGTACCCAGACCTTTGGAAAGTTCGCCAATCAATTGATAATCGGTATAATGTGTTGTCGCTTCAACAATAGCTTTTGCGAATTTTTCCGGATTATTTGATTTAAAAATTCCGGATCCGACAAATACACCATCCGCACCGAGCTGCATCATTAATGCCGCATCAGCTGGCGTTGCCACACCACCGGCTGCAAAGTTCACTACTGGCAGGCGGCCTTCTTCCTTAATTTCCAGTAACAGGTTATATGGCGCACCGATTTCTTTTGCGAATGTCATGACTTCATCTTCTGACATCGACGTCAGCTTCCGTATTTCCGATTGTACCTGGCGCATATGGCGGACAGCCTCAACAATATTCCCTGTACCTGGTTCACCTTTTGTACGCAACATGGAAGCACCTTCGCCAATACGGCGGGCAGCTTCACCCAGGTTACGGCAGCCGCAAACAAATGGTACTGTATAATCGGATTTCTTTAAATGAAACTCCTCGTCAGCAGGCGTCAATACTTCACTTTCATCGATATAGTCAACACCCATTGCTTCAAGAACACGAGCTTCAACAATATGGCCGATTCGTGCCTTTGCCATAACCGGAATGGATACCGCATTCAGGACTTCCTCGGTAACTTCCGGACTTGCCATGCGGGCAACCCCGCCGGCAGCACGAATATCGGATGGAACCCGCTCCAGAGCCATTACCGCTACTGCACCGGCTTCCTCAGCAATTTTAGCTTGTTCCGCATTGACAACGTCCATAATGACGCCGCCCTTTTGCATTTCTGCCATACCACGTTTAACGCGATCAGTACCTGTATTTGTCATTTTATTTCCCCCTCGGTATATTTAAATTCTTTTACGTTAAAACCATCCTTTTACAGTATCCACGATCGAACCGAATAAATTGGAGAAGAAACTTCCAATGGATCCTAATGTAAGCATGAACCAGTTATCTTTCTCCACTTTTTCCTGTGCGACTAACGCAACAGTTTGTTTATTTTGATCGGGAAAGATATAACCGTAATCCGCATTGCCATTGTAAACAAGTTCAGCGGTCCCTATTTTTTCGCCTTTTTCAACTGGGGCCTTAAGTTCACCGTTTTTATTCAGTTTTTCTTTATTTATATGATATTTAATGCTGTATTTCTTATCTTCTCCCTGTTTAACAGGGGCCTTAAATGCTGCTTTTGTGGCTATTTCAACAGTATCTTTCTTTCCTTTGGAAACCGGAATAACAGATTTATCTTTCAGCTGGTAACCTTTCGAGAATACTTCTTTTGTTTCAAAATTATTGAACGCATAATCGTACAATTTTTCCGTTTCCTGAAAACGTTCGCCTTTACTGTCTGTTTTCATCACAACCGAAATAAATCGCTGACCATTTTTCTCAACAGTTCCGGTGAAACAATATCCGGCAAGGTCAGTGTAGCCGGTTTTCAGTCCGTCTACTCCTTCATATTTAAACTGTTTCAGGTATGTTGCTTTATGTGGAAGCATCCAGTTCAGATTTTCCACTTTATAGCCTTCAAATTTTGTTTCAGTCATACTTGTATATTCCATTGCTTCCGGATGATCCTTAATCAAATTGTACGCAAGCAGGGCTGCTGACCTTGCTGAAAGTAAGTTGTTTGCATTCGGATCGGTACCTTTTGGAACATTATCACCGAGCCATTCATTTGATAGTCCGGTGGAATTTACAAATTTATAATCGGGTAAGCCCATTTCCTCTGCTTTCTTATTCATCATTTTAACAAATTCGCCTTCAGAGCCGGCAACCAGTTCTGCAAGTGCAATTGTTGCACCGTTATCTGAAAAGATTGCCATCGCTTTATATAAATCTTTCACTTTATATGGTTTGCCCTTCGTCAGGCCGATTCCCGAAAAAGTTGGGTCAGCAGAGATACTGTAGGCGTAATCACTGACTTGAGTCGTTGTATCCCAGCTAATTTGACCGGATTGAATGGCTTCCAACACTAAATATTCAGTCATCATTTTGGTCATACTTGCTGGAGGCAATTTCATATCAGGATTTTTAGCATATACTATTTTTCCTGTCTCAGCATCAACCAAAATAGCTGATTCTGCTTCTATGTTTAACGATCCTGCTGCCTGTGCAGAAAATGGCTGTGCAATAACTGCAGTCATCATAAAAACTGCAATCAGTAAAAATAACAATCCTTTTTGTAGCGTATGTTTCACTTTTCTTTAACCTCCAACATAAAATGATTTTTATACTTCTTTTCTAGTAAAATAGGAAGCACTTTGATATTTTACCATAAAAAATAATGAAAAAATAGACGGGGAATTATCCCCATCTTAGAAAACTTCATAGATAAATTATACTATTTTTAATTCGAAACCCTTTTAAAGCAAGCTTTACACTTATTCGGCGAATCCGGCATTTTCTTCAAAAAATTAAAATGAATAATTCGGTGCTTCTTTCGTAATCTGCACATCATGTGGATGGCTCTCCCGCAATCCTGCATTGGAGATTTTGATGAAACGTGCGTCATGGCGTAATGCATTAATTGAAGGAGTTCCGCAATAACCCATTCCGGCACGTAGTCCACCGGCTAATTGATGGATTGTATCAGCAAGCGGTCCTTTGTATGCTGTTCTTCCTTCAATACCTTCAGGAACGAGTTTTTTAGCATCCTCTGAATCCTGGAAGTAGCGATCTTTTGAACCTGCTTTCATCGCACCGACTGAGCCCATGCCGCGGTATACTTTATATTGTCTTCCCTGGAAAATTTCCGTTTCCCCGGGGCTCTCTGCTACACCTGCAAACAGACTGCCAAGCATCACTGCACTTGCCCCGGCTGCCAATGCCTTGACAATATCACCGGAATATTTGATACCACCATCGGCAATCACAGCTGCACCATATTCTTCAGCAGCCTGGGCACAATCATAAACAGCTGTGATCTGCGGGACCCCGACACCGGCAACAACACGTGTAGTACAGATGGAACCAGGTCCAATGCCGACTTTTACTACTGTCGTCCCGGCTTCAATCAATGCTTTTGTCGCTTCAGCAGTTGCAACATTTCCAGCGATGATATCCAATTCAGGATACGCTTCCCGAACCAATCGTATTTGATCGAGTACGCCTTTGGAATGCCCATGCGCCGTATCGATTACAATTGCATCAACACCGGCATCAACCAGTTTTTCGATACGTTTCAGTGCGTCACCGGTAACACCAACCGCAGCACCGGCAAGTAATCTGCCCTGCGAATCTTTTGCTGCATTAGGGAATTCGATGACTTTTTCAATATCCTTAATTGTAATTAAACCTTTTAACATTCCGTTATCATCAACTAAAGGCAATTTTTCAATTTTGTGTTGCTGTAACAGGTGTTCCGCTTCATCCAATGTTGTACCAACAGGAGCAGTTACAACATTTTCACTGGTCATAACCTCTTTAATCGGAATAGAGTAATCCTGTACAAAACGTAAATCACGGTTTGTAATAATGCCTACGAGTATTTGCTCATCGATATTATTGACGATGGGGACACCAGAAATGCGGAATTTTCCCATCAGATGTTCTGCATCGTAAACCTGATGTTCCGGTGTTAAAAAGAAAGGATTGGTGATAACCCCACTTTCGGAACGCTTAACCTTGTCTACCTGCTCCGCCTGATCCTCAATCGACATATTTTTATGAATAATACCCAAACCGCCTTGTCGCGCCATTGCAATTGCCATTTCCGCTTCCGTAACAGTATCCATACCGGCACTGATGAACGGGGCCTTTAACTTAATATTATCCGACAAGTCTGTACTGATCTTTACATCCTTTGGAAGAACCTCAGATTCGGCAGGCATCAGCAATACATCATCAAACGTCAGCCCTTCTTTGGAAAACTTATCCTCGCGCATGTTTTTTCCTCCTCCTGTTCATTAATTATATATTGTTAAATGATTATAAATCATCAAATGGGCCAAACTATACATGTTTCTATTGTTATATACAATACGCCAACAAACGCGCTTTTTCAACAGGATAATCAGGTCATGAAAAAAGAAAATAGATTCAAAATATTTGAATAGATTATGGGGGAAAATGATGAATAAACAAGATATTTCGTTATTATTTACATATTTGCAGTCACAGGAAACGGCATTTGATTATTTGCTGCAATGCTACAGACGACAAAATCAGCCCGAAGCTGAAACGAAGAGTTATGAGAATGCAAGTGCACTGATGCATTACATCGACCATGGCAGACGATTTCTGACAAACGCACGGGATGCGGATATACTGCTGATGCCGGTTTTATTATTTTACGGGATGACTCATTTGTGCAAAGCTTGTCTTTTGACAAAAAGACCGAACTATCCCGAAACAACAGCAGTACTCGCACACGGAGTTTCGACACGAAAACGAAAAAAAAAGAACTATACCTTTTTACAGGATGAAGTCAAAATACAGCACAATGGTTTGTTTCCTTACCTGGCAAAATATTTATACGCCGTCGGGACATTTCCGTTTGAAAAAATCAGGATGGAACAATTATTTTCCCTCATTCCAGAACTGAACCAGCTGTTTACTTTCAACCATTCGCAAAAGTTGACGGCAGTGGGGAAGACAGATTCTGATCAAATGTATTTCCCGGAAACACTCCTTGACAGCTATAACCTGACCCAGACAGCATTCATTAAACGAATTAAAAAGCATGTTCCGGGGCTGGCCCACGTTCATACTGTTTCCGGATATATGGAAATGGTGTTATCAGCACCTGTTCATGAAGCATCCAGTCCTTTTTTTATTGACCCTGGAGCGGAAACTATTTATTTTCCTCATAACAGAGAACATTTCATTGCACTTCCCGAACTGCTGATCCATTATTTGCTGCTGTATAACTTGAGCATGGTCAGCCGCTATGAAACGGAATGGTGGGGGGAATTGCTCACTTCCAAAGCAGAGGCCGATTTCCCGTTTATCCGGCACTTCCTTCAAGTCACTGCTGAGAAAGTGCCATTCCTGGTGGGCAAAGAATTACTGGATCAATTGGATCCAGGCTCAAGAAAATAACGCAGCCGGTAGCAATTCATTGCGGTTTCACCAAGATGATCCAATAAATTGTAATTGGCATACGCTCCGATAACTGCACCGATTCCCGGCACCAGCTGAAGCATTTTTACAAAATCAATATAATCGCGGTACTCCTGCTGAAAAACCCGCCAATCCCATTCAGCAAGTTCTTCTTTTTTTTGCCGCCAATTTTCAATTGTTCGGAAGGTTTCCTCACGATAGCGGTCACTGGAGAATGCCAGCTGAAAAATGTGTAAAATAAACAACCGTTCCTTATAGTCTTTCACATCATACCCATACAGGGCAGCCGTTTCAAACAGAAAACGCATCTTGATGGACAGCAGCAGCGGGAAATCAACAAACCCAAGCAATATGCCGCCTGCACCTGTTCCGGCGCCCTCAGCAGCAGCCGTCCGTTTGTATACTTCTTTACGTTCCAAAACAAGCTTTTCTTTAGACTCAAGTGTCCCCGGTGGATCCTGCGGCGGTCTGACCGTATACTCCGAACCAATCAAAGTTGCCTGGACCATTTTCTTGATACTTTCTGTGATTACCCTATGAGCCCGCTCCGGAATTTTTTCATTAATTTTGTTTTGCGCCTTTTTGGCAAGCTGGTTGATAAATGTTGAATCTTTAGCCATTTTTTTGCGCCATTCAATCAGTTCAACCTTAGCTTTTTCATCATAAGTAGTCATCTGCATCGGTCCTTCAAAATTTTTCATGTGAATAATATCGTCGAAGTTTTTAGTTCTTTCAGGAAGAACAGTATTTCTACCGATATTTTATTTTTCCGGCTATAAAAAAGTGACACCAAAGAATAAATATTCCTTGCATGCCACCTACATTATACGAACTGGAAACCATTACGTTTCATTTTCATCTGATTCTGTTGTTTCATCTGCTTCCTCATGCGCAGATTCATCTTCATCCGGTTCAACTTTTGCTACTGTCGCAACTTCTTCTTCTTCATGCAGCCGTATAAGTTTGACGCCCATCGTATTTCTGCCGGTTTGGGAAATTCCTGAAACCGGGATACGTATTAGCACACCGGCAACGGTAATCAGCATAATATCTTCTTCGCCTGTTACAGCTTTAACTGCAGCTACATGGTCCGAACTTGAAAGTTTACAGGTGAAAATACCTTTACCGCCACGGTTGGTAACCCGATATTGATCCTCAGGCGTACGTTTACCAACACCTTTATGAGTGACATGAAGCACCTGCAGACCTTTCTCCAATATTTCCATGGAAATAACTTCATCATTACCCCTTAGTGAAATACCGCGCACACCTGCTGCGGTTCTTCCCATGGAACGGACCTGATCTTCCGGAAAACGAATCAAATAACCGTTTCTCGTACCAATCATAATATCTTTCATACCGTCAGTCATGCGAACGGAAATCAGTTCATCTCCCTCACGAAGTCCTACCGCAATCAGACCGCCTTTTCGGATGTTGGCAAACTGAGACAGTTGCGTACGTTTGGAAATTCCGTGTTTGGTCGTAAAGAACAAATACCAATCTTCACTGAATTCACTTGCCGAAATAACGGCGTTAATCCATTCATCTTTTTCAATCTGAAGCAGATTAATGATTGGAATCCCTTTTGCCGTCCTACTGAATTCTGGAACCTCATATCCTTTCGCACGATAAACTTTCCCTTTGTTTGTAAAGAAAAGAATCGTATCGTGAGTCGATGTCGATACGAGATGTTCAACAAAGTCATCTTCGTTTGTCCCCATTCCCTGAATACCGCGGCCCCCGCGTTTTTGGGTGCGATATGTGGAGGCTGGCAGGCGTTTTATATATCCTTTATGGGTGAGTGTTATAACGATGTTCTCAACCGGAATCAAATCTTCATCCTCAATGAAGTCAGCACCGCCTACAACAATTTCAGTCCGACGGGAATCATTATATTTTTCTTTAATCGCTGTCAGTTCTTCCCGGATTATTTCCAGAACTTTTTCTTCGCTGGCCAAAATGGCTTTCAATTCGTCAATCAGTTTAATCAGGTCGTCGTATTCATTTTCAATTTTTTCCCGTTCGAGACCCGTTAATCGCTGCAATCGCATATCCAGGATTGCCTGTGATTGTTTCTCTGACAGTCCGAACCGTTCCATCAGACCATCACGCGCAATATCCGCAGTCTTGGAATTACGGATTAACTCAATTACCTCATCAAGGTGATCAAGTGCAATACGTAAGCCTTCCAGAATATGTGCACGGGCCTCGGCTTTACGTAATTCGAAAGCTGTCCGTCTTTTGATAATTTCTTTTTGGTGCTCAAGATAGTATTCCAGACATTGTTTAATGGTCAAAACTTCTGGCTTGCCGGCCACAAGCGCCAGCATATTGATACCAAAAGTGGTTTGCAGTGCCGTATATTTGTATAAGTTATTCAGAACAACATTTGGATTCACATCGCGGCGAAGTTCGATAACAACACGGAGTCCGGTACGGTCGGACTCATCCCGGAGATCGGTAATGCCATCTATTCGCTTCTCTCGGACAAGCTCAGCTATTTTTTCAATCAGTCTTGCCTTATTTACCTGATATGGCAGTTCGGTCGCGATAATCGTTGATTTACCATTCGCATGTTCCTCAATTTCAGTTTTTGCCCGAATGGTAATCGATCCTTTTCCTTTTTCATACGCCCTTCGGATACCGCTCCTCCCAAGAATTTCACCTGATGTAGGGAAATCCGGACCATGTATGTAATTTTCCATCAGTTCATCAATGGTGATTTCCGGATTGCGGCTGACGGCCAAAACGGCATCAATTGTTTCTCCCAGGTTATGTGGCGGAATATTGGTGGCCATTCCTACCGCAATTCCGGACGTTCCATTAACAAGCAAGTTTGGAAAACGGGCAGGGAATACAAGCGGTTCCTGTTCTGTACCATCATAGTTATCCTGATAGTCAATCGTATCCTTGCTGATATCACGCAAAAGTTCCATTGAAATTTTTGACATGCGGGCTTCGGTATAACGCATTGCCGCTGCTGAATCACCGTCGACGGAACCAAAATTCCCATGCCCGTCAACAAGCGGGTTCCGGTAGCTGAAATCCTGTGCCATCCGGACCATTGCTTCATACACAGCTGAGTCGCCATGCGGGTGATATTTACCGATAACTTCCCCGACAATACGCGCAGACTTTTTATGTGCCTTATCTGAATGCATTCCCAGATCATTCATGGCATATAAAATTCTGCGATGCACCGGTTTCATTCCATCCCGAACATCCGGCAGGGCACGAGATACAATGACACTCATTGCATAATCCAGGAACGATGTGCGCATTTCCTTACCTATATTTATTTCCGTAACACTCGGACGTTGTTGATCCGCCATTAAAATTACCTCCAAATCATTAAACAAAGGCGTAAGCGCCCTTTCAGCGCTTGTTATTCGCTGCTATCAGATATTAAATACTTGTTCTACACATCCAGATTCTGCACGTATTCGGCATTTTCCTGAATAAAATTTCTGCGGGGCTCCACTTTATCGCCCATTAACATATCGAAAATCTGATCAGCATCAATTGCATCAGTCAGGTTAACCTGCAGTAATGTACGTGTATCCGGGTCCATCGTCGTCTCCCACAGCTGAGTTGCGTTCATCTCACCCAGACCTTTGTAGCGCTGAAGACCGGGCTTTGGTGTCTTCGGAAGTTCCTCCAGCAACTCTTCCAGCGCCTTATCATTGTATACATAATGTGCCGCTTTGCCTTGTTGAACTTTATAAAGAGGCGGCTGAGCAATATATATATAACCTTGTTCGAGCAGTGGGCGCATATAACGATAGAAAAAGGTTAATAGTAAGGTACGAATATGTGCACCATCAACGTCTGCATCGGTCATAATGATGACTTTGTGATATCTTGCCTTCGATAAATCAAAATCTTCACCAATTCCCGTTCCAAGTGCCGTAATCATAGCACGTACTTCATTGTTGGATAAAATTCTGTCCAGTCGTGCTTTTTCCACGTTCAAAATTTTCCCGCGCAATGGAAGGATTGCCTGAAAATGACGATCCCGTCCTTGTTTTGCCGAACCGCCGGCAGAATCACCCTCCACAATGTACAACTCACTGATTTCCGCGTTTTTTGACGAACAATCAGCCAGTTTACCGGGCAGATTGGAAACTTCCAATGCACTTTTTCTCCGAGTCAATTCACGTGCCTTTTTGGCAGCCATGCGGGCCCGTGAAGCCATCAATCCTTTTTCCACAACAATTTTGGCTACATCCGGGTTTTCAATCAGGAATTTGGAAAAAGATTCACTGAATGCTGAATCGGTAACGGTCCTGACTTCACTGTTGCCAAGTTTTGTTTTCGTCTGACCTTCAAACTGCGGATCAGGATGCTTGATTGAAATAATCGCAGTTAACCCTTCGCGAACATCATCACCAGTCAGATTCGGATCGCTTTCTTTAAACATGCTGTTTTTACGTGCATAGTCATTGATTACACGAGTCAGACCGGTTTTAAAGCCTGATTCATGTGTCCCGCCTTCAATGGTATGGATATTGTTCGCATAGGAAAAAATATTACTTGCAAAGCCGTCATTGTATTGAATGGCGACTTCCACCGTGATTTTCTGTTCTTCCGTTTCCGCGTAAAATGGTTCATGAAGCACTTCACGTGTACTGTTAATGTATTCAGCATAGGAGCTGATTCCGCCTTCATAATGGTACGTGATCGGTTCTTCATCAGTCCGCTTATCTTCAAGCGAAATCTTAATGCCTTTATTTAAAAATGCCAGTTCACGCACGCGCTGTTCAAGCCTTTCAAAATCATAGGCCCTCGACTCCGTGAAAATTTCCGGATCCGGTCGAAAATGTGTAACCGTTCCAGTAATGTCCGTTTCTCCAATAACCTCAATGTTGCCCTGAGGAACACCTTTTTCAAAACCAAGGAAATGGATTTTACCATCACGATGTACATACACTTCCAAATTACTGGAAAGCGCATTAACGACTGAAGCACCTACACCATGGAGTCCCCCGGAGACTTTATAGCCTCCTCCGCCGAATTTACCTCCGGCATGCAGCACGGTCATAATAACTTCCAGTGCTGGTTTCCCGGTTTTTTTCTGAATATCCACCGGAATCCCTCGTCCATTATCTTTCACGGTAATGCTGTTGTCTTTCTCAATGATGACCTGAATATGATCGCAAAATCCGGCAAGTGCCTCATCAATACTGTTATCAACAATTTCCCATACAAGGTGATGCAATCCCCGATCACTTGTTGAGCCGATATACATACCTGGTCTTTTCCGGACTGCTTCCAATCCTTCAAGCACTTGAATCTGATCAGCATTGTACGCCTGTTCATTTTTTACTTTTTCATCCGACATTTTTTCACCTACGTTTCTTTGTAAACCTTTATTCTTCTTCCAACTCGTCTGAAAAATCTTCCAGTTTGCTTATCATTGAAATCATGCTTGCTCTTTTTTTCAGTGTCGAAACTGATAATGAACTGAAATAAACCCGGTCATTTGTGATGACAACTGACTTCGCCTTATCCGTTGGTCCAAAGACTTTTTCCTGTTTTCCCATGTTGTCCATCATTTCTTCCATAATCGTTGAAGACGATACAACATTGCGGTCGATAATTGTTATAACATTTTTTGATTGAACAACATTATCATTGCCAATGTGAATAAACATCGTATTCCTCCACGTTTAGAAAACTTGGTTCTCACTAAAGGGAATCTTATGAAAGCGTTTTGTGCTTTCTTAGAAGCCCTTATGCTCTTGAGTGCAAGCCTTTTGGTGACGACCATAGTTGCACTTATGCAGTAAGGATGTATTGTGTTTTATACATTCTTATCTGCCTATGTAAATACCTTCCCATCTTCCACCCGGAAAAGTTCCGCTTCCTGCAGCGTTTCATGTTGAATTCCTTTGACACTGGTGGTGGACACAAAGGTTTGTACCTTGCCTTGAATTGTATTTAATAAATGAGATTGCCTGAAATCATCCAATTCGCTCAGTACATCGTCCAAAAGCAGTACCGGATACTCGCCAATTTCATTGAAAATTAATTCTATTTCTGCAAGCTTTACAGATAAAGCTGCAGTACGTTGCTGACCCTGTGATCCATAGGTTTGTACATTTTTATGATTAACATGGAATATCAGATCATCCCGATGCGGCCCGATTAACGTAGTTCCACGTTCAATCTCTTTTTCTTGTATTTCCTGAAACTTATTGCGATAGATACTTTCTATTGTTCCCGTTTCAGCCGATTCCGATACGTCAATAGTTGGAGCATATATTATATCAAGTTCTTCTAATTCACGGCTTATTCCATAATGAATTGGCCGAGCCCATTTTCGAAGCAGTTCAAGAAATAAAAATCTCCGCTCAAGCAATGAAGCTGCATGCTCTGTCAATTGTTCCGTCAATACTTCCAGCATGGTAAGGTCAGCCTGATAATTCCGCTGGATCTGTTTCAATAAGTGGTTACGCTGCTTCAGTATTTTTTGATATTGACCCAAGTGATAGATATAGGTGGGTTGAATTTGCCCGAGTTCCATATCAATAAAACGCCTGCGTATTTGCGGCGGACCTTTAACCAATGTCAGATCTTCCGGTGCAAACATGACGACATTCAAAGCTCCAATATAGTCGCTAAGGCGCTGTTGTTCCACTCGATTGAGCTTTGCTTTTTTTCCTTTTCCTGACAAGACGATTTCAAGGGGAAATGATTGGCTGCGTTTTGTTATTCTGCCTTCTATTTTAGCATACTCCTGCTCCCATTGAATCAGCTCTTTTTCCCTTGGGGTGCGGTGTGATCTTGTAAAAGCCAGCAGGTAGATAGCTTCCATCAGATTTGTTTTTCCCTGTGCATTTTCACCGATGATGACATTTATTTTATCATCAAATGTTATATCCAATTGGGAATAATTGCGGTAATTTTTTACTTTTAACTGTTCAATGTGCATGAAAGATCACCACAATTAATCCTTGACGACTTTAAAAGAGCCGACATTTTCAATTTCGATTATATCATTCGGGTACAGTTTTCTGCCGCGGCGGTGTTCCAGCTCGTTATTAACCAGCGCTCCCTGATCCTGCAAAAATGCTTTAACCATTCCGCCCGATTCCAAAATATTAATTAATTTAATAAATTGACCGAGTGTAATAAAATCTGTATTTATTTCTATTTCTTCATGCATTTGTTATCACCAAATTTTCAGGTAAAGTGTCTGTATTTGCATTAAATAAACTTTCTAATGAACCTTCTATCTATTTTACTAAAGTTTTGGACTAATGGGAAGGAAAGACTGTTTAATCGATGAAGAAAGCTCTTATCATATCAGATAAGAGCCTTTCATTCTTTTTAATACGTTCGGACAGGCAATATTAACTGCAGTACGGAATCATCATTTGCCGGTTTGATGATAAACGGGCGCATTGCTCCGGTAAATTCAATTTTCACTTCATCGTACTCAATAGCTTTTAATGCATCCAGCATATATTTGGAACTGAACGAAATTTTTAATTCTTCTCCCTCGATCGATGTCACTGAAATTTCTTCAGCAACTTGGCCAACTTCCGGCGAATTGCTGGTAATTTCCAAAAGATTATCGCCTGTCGTTGTTAATCTGACTACATTATTCCGATCCTCTTTCGCCAGAAGAGAAGCCCTGTCAATTGTATGGCTTAAATCTTTCGTTTTCACATTTATCATTGTCTTGCTTTGATCCGGAATCAGTCTGGCCGTTTCCGGATAATTTCCATCAAGCAATCTGGATAGAAAATTTAAATGTTTTGCCTGAAAAAGAATTTGATTGTTTGTGACGCTGATTTCGATTTCCTCGTCGGAATCGGCCAGGATTTTATATAATTCATTTAAACTTTTGCCAGGGACAACAATACTGGAAAAACCTTCGTTCGATTCATTTATCGGAATCTCACGGGCTGCAAGCCGATGACTGTCAGTAGCTGTAAAGCTTAATGTATTATTCTCCAGTTTAATATTAACACCTGTAAGGATAGGACGTGTTTCCATAGTTGAAACCGCAAATACAGTTTGTTTAATCAAGCTTTTCAGCAAATCTGTCTGCAGTTTGAAATTATTATCCGTTTGCAGCTTAGGTAATTGCGGGTACTCCTCAGCATCCTGACCATTCAGGTTAAATTGTGCTTTACCTGAACGAATGGTTACATTCAAACTGGAATCTGTCTCAATTTCCACTGTTTTCTCCGGAAGTTTACGGACAATTTCCGGAAAATAACGTGCCTGAATAACGATACTGCCTGGTTCAATTTGTTCCGCGTAGATGATTCCATTTTCTTCTGCAGGAATAAAGGATTCGATGGAAATATCGGAATCACTTCCGGTTAATTTTATTCCATTTTGTGAAGCTTCTATTTTCATACCAGTCAAAATCGGTATTGCTGTACGTGATGAGATAGCTTTCATAACGTTTTGGACGCTGGAAATTAATTGATCACGCTGAATAATAAATTTCATTGAATTTATTCTCCTTTTTGCACATATAGTTATTTTTTATTAATAAAAATATAGTAATAATAGTAATAGGGCTTGTGATTATGTGGATAACTGGATTTATCCGATTGTTTTAAAGTTATACACATGTGGACAGGTTGTTTATAAGTTAGTTCCACTATTCACATTTAGTCACAGGTGGATAACTTAAAATGATTTCAATTGTTCTTTTAATTCTTCAATATCTTTATGAAGCAATGTATCGTTTTCCATCATTTTGGTGATTTTTTCATGTGCATGGATAACCGTTGTATGGTCACGTCCCCCAAATTCTTCACCTATTTTAGGGAGGGAAAAATCAGTCATTTCCCTGGATATATACATTGCGATCTGCCTTGGAAAAGCAATTGATTTTGTCCGTTTCTTGGCAAGCATGTCCTCCAGTTTTACGTCATATTTTTCTCCGACAGTTTCCTGAATCTGATTAATTGTAATTGTCCGCGGCTTATTGCTTGGGATAATATCTTTGAGTGCATCTGCTGCAAGTGATGCATCGATATCCTGGTTGACCAGGGATGAGTAGGCAACAATCCGAATGAGTGCACCTTCCAGTTCGCGGATGTTTGTATCAATTTGATTAGCAATATAAAGCATGACTTCATTTGGAATATCGAGTCCTTCCGCTTTTGCTTTTTTTCTTAGTATTGCTGTCCGGGTTTCCAAATCAGGCGGTGTAATATCTGTAATCAGACCCCACTCAAATCGTGAACGTAGACGGTCTTCCAATGTTGGTATTTCTTTCGGCGGACGGTCACTTGAAATAATTATTTGTTTATTTTCTTCATGCAGCGTATTGAACGTATGGAAAAATTCTTCCTGTGTTTGTTCTTTTCCCGCCAGAAATTGAATATCATCAATCAGCAGGATATCAACATTCCGGTACTTGTTACGGAAGTTAGCTGCTTTATTATCCATAATGGAATTAATAAATTCGTTTGTAAATTTTTCTGATGATAAATAAACTACATTAGCTTCCGGATTATGATCGCGAATGTAGTGTCCGATTGCGTGCATTAAGTGTGTTTTTCCGAGCCCGACACCACCATAAATAAACAGCGGGTTATATGCTTTAGCCGGTGCTTCCGCAACTGCAAGTGAAGCAGCATGTGCAAAGCGGTTGCCGGATCCGATAACAAATGTGTCGAATGTATATTTTGAATTTAACATCGTTTTAGGTGAGTTCATTCCATCATTATCGTGCGTATGAATTTTTTTAGCCGGTGCTTTTATATCTTCCGGCTGTTGCTGGACCTCTGGAATAATGAACTGGGTTGTCAGACTGGATCCGGTGATTTCAGTTAAAATTTCGTTAATCAGTTGGGTATATCTTCCCTCCAGCCAATCACGCGCGAATTCATTCGGAGCTGAAACAATTAATGTATCATGCTGCAGTGATTCAGCTTTTGTGTTTTTAAGCCAGGTATCAAAGCTCGGTTTACTTATCTTTTCTTCAATTTTTTCCAGTGCTGCAGTCCAAAGCTCATTAATGTTTTCCAACGTAATTCACCCCTTTCAATGGTGTAAATGATGAAAAAACCTCTCTCAATCTCCCAATGCGAAAGATGGACAGGTGTATATCGGTAATTTTTTTAATTGTGGATAATTAAAAACAGGCACATACAATGTTTTTAAAAGTTATATACGTAATCCACAATGTTGTTAATAGTTTATTAAACAAGTGTGTTAATAACTATCCACAATCTATCCACAAATTGTGGATAGTGAAATATCAATAGATTGTTTTCCACAGATTAAAGCACAATTATAATACCAAATAAAATCAATTGGTGCAATGGATTATCGACAGTTATCCACAATCTTCACCAGTTGTAGACAAAACCTATCAACAATATTATATTTTGTGAGTATATTGTCGATATTAGTTGTGGATAGAAAAAAATGAAGTGAATTGTAAAAACAACAGGGTGTGGATAAAAATTTTTTTGATGAAGTTGACAGATACCGTAAATTTTCCGTATAATTACTTAGACTGTCTAAAAGGAAATTTTTTTAGTATAGATTTTTAATTCCTTAGGGAGGTGCAAGATAAAATGAAACGAACATTTCAACCAAATAATCGTAAACGTAAAAAAGTACACGGCTTTCGTGCACGTATGAGTTCAAAGAACGGTCGTAAAGTTTTGGCTCGTCGTCGCCGCAAAGGAAGAAAAGTATTGTCTGCATAGGCCACTGAAAAACTCAGTGGTCTTTTTTTCTCGCAGACCAGAATTCTGAAGCGGATATTTTTGTTTTGCAGACTGAAGTAGAGTCTTCTATATAAAGGTGATTGTCATGAAGAAGATTTTCCGTATAAAAGATAATAAAGAATTTCAATATGTGTTTAAGCATGGAAAGTCTTTTGCAAACCGGCAACTGGTCATTTATTATATAAAGAGGTCGGACCAGGACCATTTTCGGGTCGGACTTTCAGTTGGAAAGAAAATTGGAAATGCTGTAACACGAAATCGGATCAAGCGTTATCTGAGGCAGAGTCTTCATGAACTTGATGAGCGTATGCAACTGGGCTATGATATCGTAGTGATTGCACGGCAGCCTACTAAGCAGATGAATTTTCATGAAGTGAAGAAAAGCCTGATTCATGTTTTATCAAAAGAGCGCTTGCTGAAGAAAAAGAAGTTTATGTAATTTTATATAGTTAATGCACTGATTTAATGATAAACTACAATTAATGTGAGTACATATAGTTGAAAGCATCTGTTAGTCGGACAAGGTGTTTTTGGTGTGATCAGTAAGGAGGAAATAAATTGCGAAAAAAGGTTTCATTGCTTGTAATCCTGACGGGGTTGGTTACGGTTCTATCCGGTTGTATGAATGTAAACGACCCGATCAGTAAAAATACGGAAGGGATCTGGGCGGAATGGTTTGTATGGCCGATGACCCAGTTTATTAAATATTTTGCCGAATTGTTTGATGGTAATTACGGTCTTTCCATTATTATTGTAACCATTATTATCCGACTTGTTCTGCTCCCGTTAAACGTAAAGCAGTTGAAAAGTTCCAAAGCAATGCAGGATATTCAGCCTGAATTAAAGGAAATACAGAAAAAATACAGTTCAAAAGATGCCAATACACAGCAAAAATTGCAGCAGGAAACCATGGCATTGTTCCAGAAGCATGGCGTTAACCCGCTTGCAGGTTGTTTGCCGATTTTTGTTCAAATGCCTATTTTAATAGCGATTTACCATGCTATTATGCGTTATGAGCCAATTCAGGAACACAGCTTCTTATGGTTTGAATTAGGTCAACCGGATTATATTTTACCGTTAATTGCCGGGGGGGCTACCTTCCTGCAACAGAAACTGATGATGGCTGGAAGTCCGGCGGCACAAAATCCGCAAATGATGGTCATGCTTTATGTAATGCCAATCATGATAACTGTTTTCGCATTTTTCTTCCCGTCAGCATTGGCATTATATTGGGTTGTTGGTAACGTATTTATGGTTGCACAGACAGTTCTTATTCGTAAACCAATGATGAAAGATGCTAAAACTGGAGGCGACAAATAGTGAGAGAAATAACTGCCAGCGGACAAACTGTTGAAGAAGCGGTCCAATCAGCATTAGAGCAGTTAGACACATCCAGGGACCATGTGGAAGTTGAAGTAATTGATGAAGGAAAAAAAGGCTTGTTGGGAGTTTTTGGCTCCAAGCGGGCTATTGTAAAAGTAAAGATGGGCAGAAACCAAATTGAACAGACAGAAGAATATTTGATGGAAGTAACAAAAAAGCTGAACGTTGATACAGCGGTAACCACTTCAGTAGACGGGCATCATGTAACGTTTAATCTGGCTGGAGATAAAATTGCCTTAATGATCGGTAAACGCGGGCAAACGTTAAATGCGATTCAATATTTGGCACATCTTGTTTTAAACAAGGAAGGCAGCCAATATTATACGGTAACTGTTGATGCAGAAGGGTATCGTCAACGAAGAAAAGAAACGCTTGAATCGCTCGCCCATAAGATGGCAGATAAAGCTGTTCGATTAAATAAAAAGGTAGCACTTGAACCGATGCCGGCGTTTGAGCGAAAAATTATTCACAGCGCTTTACAAAGGAACGATACGATTTCCACCTATTCAGACGGAGTGGAACCGCACCGTCACATTGTGATCAAGCCATAAATCAACTTAGTTATATCCCAAGGGTCCCATTGCCTTGGGATATTTTTTTGTTCATAAAGGACAAGGGAAAGTCGAAATCTCGGATTTTCACATGTTTTCGCCGGAAAAAGATTAATAAGTGCCGAATAAATTAAATATTTGTTGGAATAACACTTAAATTCACCAGATTCAAAAAGTGCCGATTTCACTTTTCATACCTTTCCTGTTGAAGAAAATTCGACAATTTTTCAGGTGGAGGTATCTGTCGAAAAGACGTCGAAACTGTCCACATGTGGATAAGTTTTATTTTTGTTGGAATTTGTGATATTCTATGATGTTAGTGACATTAAAATTAATGGATGTTTCTTATAGATATTAACATGTGGATAGAAATGGGGTGAAAGGGTATGGAGACGGACACGATAACAGCGATATCAACGCCGATTGGTGAAGGAGCGATTGCGATTGTCCGATTAAGCGGTCCGGAGGCAATCAAGGTTGCTGCATCGGTGTTTGAAGGGAAGAATTTGCTCGAATCTGCATCACATACGATGCATTATGGAAAAATAATCGATCCGGAAACGAAAGAAACAGCCGAGGAGGTAATGGTTTCCGTAATGCGGGCGCCAAAAACCTTTACCCGTGAAGATATTGTCGAAATCAATTGTCATGGTGGATTGGTATCAGTAAACAGGGTGTTGGAAATAATGCTTGGTAAAGGTGTACGGATCGCTGAACCAGGGGAGTTCACCAAACGGGCCTTTTTGCATGGACGAATTGATTTGTCCCAGGCTGAGGCTGTGATGGATCTGATTCGTGCCAAAACAGATAAGGCCATGTCGGTAGCACTGAAACAGATGGATGGACGTTTATCATCGATGATTCAGCGTTATCGTCAAGATCTGCTGGAAACAGTTGCCCATGTCGAAGTGAATATTGATTATCCTGAGTATGATGATGTAGAAGAAATGTCGAATGAAATGATGCAAAAGAAGACAAAAGAAGTGCATGATGAGATAGAGGAACTTCTCCAGGTGGCAAAGCAGGGAAAAATTCTGCGTGAAGGGCTTGCAACCGCAATTATCGGCCGTCCGAATGTCGGGAAATCATCCCTGATGAATTCACTCGTGCAGGAAAATAAAGCAATCGTTACCGAAGTTCCCGGAACAACACGTGATGTTATTGAAGAATATGTCAATGTCCGTGGTGTACCGCTAAGGCTTGTCGATACAGCAGGAATCCGTGAAACAGAGGATATTGTCGAAAAAATTGGTGTCGAACGATCCCGTCAGGTTTTGAAAGAATCGGATCTTATTCTTTTTGTCGTAAATAATAATGAAGAACTGTCGGATGAGGATGAAAAATTGTTTGAAGCAGTTCAGGGGCTTGATTTCATTGTAATAATTAATAAAATAGACTTGGAGCCAAAACTTGATTTAAATAAAGTTGAGCAGTTGACAGAAGGAAATCCGGTCATTTCAACTTCATTAGTTAAAGAAGAGGGTATTGATGAACTGGAGTCAGCAATTGCAGAAACTTTCTTTGCAGGTGAAATTGATACAGGTGATTTAACGTACGTATCCAACATCAGACATATTCAGTTGCTGAAGCAAGCCAAACAGTCACTCGAAGATGCGATGGCCAGCCTGGAAATGAATATGCCATTGGATATTGTTCAAATAGATGTAACGCGAACGTGGGAATTTTTAGGTGAGATAATCGGCGATACAGCGAGTGACAGTCTGATCGATCAGTTATTTTCACAATTTTGTTTAGGGAAATAGGAAAGGCGGAAGCGCCCGTTTAGTTGCTGGGTGTTGGAGCTAGACACGATAGGAATGAGATAAACTAATCTTTTTAAAAGAAAGGGTGAACAAACATGGTATATGATGCAGGACATTATGACGTTATTGTAATTGGCGCCGGTCATGCGGGTGTTGAAGCCGGAGTTGCCGCTGCCCGAATGGGTGCGAAAACATTAATGCTGACATTGAACCTGGATATGGTTGCGTTTATGCCGTGTAATCCATCACTTGGCGGCCCTGCTAAAGGCATAGTCGTTCGTGAAGTGGATGCGCTTGGCGGTGTAATGGCGAAAGTAATTGATAAAACGCACATCCAGATGCGGATGTTGAATACCGGGAAAGGTCCGGCAGTGCAGGCATTGCGTGCACAAGCTGATAAACCATTATATATAAAAGAAATGAAGCATGTCCTGGAAAATGAAGAAAATTTGACCTTACGACAAGGCATGGTTAATGAATTGATTATGGAGGACGGCGTCTGTAAAGGTGTGATTACCGAAACAAAAGCCGCGTATCATGCTGAAAATGTAATCATAACAACAGGTACGTTTATGCGCGGGAAAGTTCTGATGGGGGATCTCGAGTATGAAAGTGGTCCAAATAACCAGCGCGCTTCCATTAAATTATCAGAGTATCTGGAGAAACTGGGAATTGAACTGACCCGATTTAAAACCGGAACACCGCCAAGAGTAAACAGTCATACGATTGATTATTCCAAAACGGAAATACAGCCTGGTGATGAAAAACTGCGTGCTTTTTCGTATGAGACAACGGAATATATAACCGATCAGATTCCATGCTGGCTTACGTATACAAATGAATTCACACATCAGATTATCAATGATAATTTGTCGTTGTCAGCGATGTATTCCGGAATGAAGCGTGGTACAGGACCACGGTATTGTCCATCGATTGAGGATAAAATTGTCCGGTTTAACGACAAACCACGCCATCAAATTTTCCTTGAGCCAGAGGGCAGAGATACGGAAGAAGTTTATGTCCAGGGACTGTCAACGTCATTACCGGAATATATCCAGCATGATATGGTGAAATCCGTTCCGGGACTTGAAAATGCAGAAATTATGCGTGCCGGTTATGCGATTGAATACGATGCGATTATTCCGACTCAGTTATGGCCGACACTCGAATTGAAAAATATTCCTGGATTATTCACTGCCGGTCAGATAAACGGCACATCCGGATATGAGGAAGCTGCCGCACAAGGTATTATGGCTGGAATCAATGCCGCATCCAAAGTGCTTGGTAAAGAATCACTAATTTTGGATCGTTCCCAGGCATATATTGGTGTTCTGATTGATGATCTTGTAACCAAAGGTACAAATGAACCGTATCGTTTACTGACATCCCGTGCCGAATACCGTCTGCTGCTTCGACATGATAATGCAGATTTAAGATTGACAGAAATTGGATATAACCTTGGTTTGATTAAAGAAGAACGTTACAATAAATATGCTGAAAAGAATCAAATGGTGGAAGAAGAGAAGAACCGTCTGTACAAAATTGTGATTAAGCCGGAAGAACATGTTCAAAAAATGATGAAAGACGCAAATGGAACGCCATTAAAAGAGGCAGTGCGTGCGTATGATCTTTTGAAGCGTCCGGAAATTACCTATGATATGCTGGAAACGGTGATTGAGCCTAATCCTGAATTACCGGAAGTTGTCCGTGAACAGGTGGAAATCCAAATTAAATACGAAGGGTATATTAAAAAGGCAAATGAGCAAGTCGAACGTATGCTGAAAATGGAAGATAAGAAAATACCTGATAAGATTGACTATGATGCTATCAGTGGTATTGCAACAGAAGCGAGAGAAAAATTGAAACAAGTACGTCCGCTGTCTGTTGGTCAGGCATCACGGATTTCCGGCGTAAATCCGTCTGATATTTCCATTTTGCTTATTTATATTGAACAAGGTAACGTTGCCAGGGTTGCCAATTAAAGTGCGAGGAGTTCTTTGTATGAATCCAGAACGATTTACCGAGGCATTGCGTCAGCATGGTATCGATTTAAACGAAACCCAGCTGGAGCAATTTAACCGTTATTTTGAAACACTTATAGAATGGAATGAAAAAATTAATCTAACCTCATTGAAAAGCAGGGAAGATGTATATTTAAAACATTTCTATGATTCCATTACAGCTGCATTTCATCATGACTTTTCGCACACTGCACATATTTGTGATGTGGGTGCCGGGGCCGGGTTCCCGAGCATCCCACTCAAAATATGTTTTCCACATTTGCGTGTTACGATTGTCGATTCATTGAAGAAACGGATTAATTTTCTAAATCAGCTTGCAGTGCAATTGGATCTTGAAAATGTGGCATTTTATCACGACCGAGCGGAAACATTTGGAAAAAGTGAAAAATTCAGGGAAACATTTGATATCGTCACAGCAAGAGCAGTTGCCCGAATGTCTGTATTAAGTGAATTATGTCTGCCACTGACCAAAAAGGATGGCGTATTTATTGCCATGAAGGGGGCACAGGCTGAAGCTGAATTAAAAGGTGCTGAGACGGCAATTGAAATCCTTGGTGGAAAAATGAATGCATTTCATACGTTTACATTGCCAATGGAAGAAAGTGAACGTTCTATTATTATCATAGATAAAAAACGTAAGACACCTAAAAAATATCCGCGTAAACCTGGACTTCCGAACAAAGATCCAATTGAATAAAGGGGCAGAAAGACCAGATATTATTTTTTAAATACATACTCATTCATGTGTACATATGATAAAATAGGATTATAGATTAGTATGGTTGTTTAATTATTAGTAAACGTGGCATTCGTTAAAAAGGATTCTTATGAAAGTATTTTGCTTTCTTGGAAACCCTTATGCTCTAAAGTCAAGCTTTATGGTGAATGTCCTCAGTTGCACTTTTGCAGTTAGAAAGTGTTTATACTTTCTAAATTGCTAAAAAATACAATGTTTCACGTGGAACAATTTAGCAGTAGCGATCGTCATTGATGTACGAGTTAAAGGTGGTGCTTGATTATGGCAAGTCCTTTTAATCGAATATTTGGTCTGGGGGATAAATCTAATTCCAACCAAAAGGAAGATTCATATAACCCGAATGAAGTCGAACAACTTCCTGTTGAAAAGATTGAACCTAACAGATTTCAGCCAAGGTCTATTTTTAATGAGGAAAAAATAAACGAACTGGCCCAAACAATACATACACACGGTATGATTCAGCCAATAATTGTTCGCAAATTGGGTGATAAAGAAGCATATGAAATTATTGCCGGTGAACGAAGATGGCGGGCGGTACAATCACTCGAGTGGACGAAAATACCGGCGATTATTCGGGAAATGTCTGATGCGGAAACAGCTTCGGTCGCTTTGATTGAAAATCTGCAGCGTGAAGAACTGACTGTTATTGAAGAAGCGCAGGCATATGAAAGTTTGTTGGAACTTCATGAACTGACTCAGGAAGCATTAGCCCAGCGTCTTGGTAAAAATCAGTCAACAATAGCAAACAAACTGCGATTATTAAAACTTCCGGTAGAAGTCCAGCAGGCTGTGCTGGATAAGGAAATTACCGAAAGACATGCACGGGCATTAATTAAGGTTAGTGATCAGGACAAGCAGCGTGAAGTTTTGAACGCAATTTTGGAAAAACAATTGAATGTGAAACAAACGGAAGAATATATTGAAATGCTTGATAAACCGAAAGAAAAACCTGCAAAAAAGAAGCCAAAACTGAAGGGTGTTAATAAAGACATCCGGATTGCGATGAATACGATTCGTCAGTCATTGAATATGGTCTCTAAAACAGGAATTGATGTAGAATCGGACGAGAAGGACGAAGACGATTTTTATCAGATCACGATAAAAATACCTAAAAAGAAATGATATATTTTAGCTTTCATATCGGAATTAAAAAGCCATTCATCTTTGCTGGAAGGATGAGTGGCTTTTCATTCCGCTTATTACGATAATGACCACTGAATGAAGATTACTTTTTTCTAACAATAACCATGAATAAGAGGTATTCCGACAAAAAAAGTGGTAAAATAAAACGTATAGAGTTTAGGTGGGTGACAGCATGGGAAAAATTATGGCCATTGCAAATCAGAAGGGTGGCGTAGGAAAAACAACATCATCGGTAAACTTGAGCGCAGGATTGGCACATTTCAATAATAAGGTGCTGCTTGTAGATATTGATCCACAGGGAAATGCCACAAGCGGTGTTGGTATTAACAAAGCTGACATGGATCAGTGTATTTATAATGTTCTGGTTGAGGATTTACCGGCAGAAAACGTTTGTGTACCTACTAATACAAAAAATCTCGATATTATTCCAGCAACAATCCAACTTGCAGGGGCAGAAATTGAGCTTGTTCCGACTATTTCAAGAGAAATTCGATTGAAAAAGTCATTGGAGGATTTGAAAGATAACTATGATTATATTATTATCGATTGCCCTCCGTCGCTGGGATTATTGACAATTAATGCGTTGTCCTCATCGGATACCGTCATGATTCCGGTACAATGCGAATATTATGCATTGGAAGGTTTGAGTCAGCTTTTAAATACAATCAGACTCGTTCAGAAACATTTAAACAAACAGCTGATGATTGAAGGTGTACTGTTGACAATGCTCGATGCCCGTACAAACCTTGGTGTTCAGGTGATCGAAGAGGTCAAAAAATATTTTCAGGATAAAGTCTATAAATCTGTTATTCCGAGAAATGTTCGCTTGGGTGAAGCCCCAAGTCATGGTCAGCCAATTATTACGTATGACCCGAAATCGAAAGGTGCAGAGGTCTATCTTGAATTAGCGAAGGAAGTGATGAGCAGTGGCGAAAGGGTTAGGTAAAGGTTTAGATGCTTTTTTCCCTGAAATTGAAGAAAAGACAGATGACATGATTCAAGAGATTCCTGTCAAAGATTGCCGTCCGAATCCTTATCAGCCTAGAAAGACATTTCATGCGGATGCAATTGAGGAATTAAAAGAATCTATCTTGCAATACGGCATTATTCAGCCGCTAATCGTACGAAAGAGTATTAAAGGTTATGAAATTGTCGTTGGTGAACGCCGTTTTCGTGCTGCGAAAGAAGCTGGTCTGGATGTGATTCCAGCGGTTGTCAAAGAGCTTACTGACGAAAAAATGATGGAAGTGGCGCTGCTGGAAAATCTGCAGCGGGAAGATTTAACGCCAATAGAGGAAGCTTATGCATATTCCAATTTGATGAATGAATTGGAAATTACTCAAGACGAATTGTCAAAACGTCTTGGCAAAAGCAGATCCCATATTGCCAATATTGTTCGCTTATTATCATTGCCTGATCAGGCGATTGCCTATATTAATAATGGGGAGCTTTCAATGGGGCATGGTCGTGCATTGCTGGGAATCAAGGATACGGATAAAATCATGCCGTTCGTTGATAAAATACGAAGCGAGAAATTGAATGTACGACAAGTTGAACAGCTGATTGTACAGTTAAATGAAAAGGGAAAACAGACAAAGAAGAAGAAAAAGCCTGAGAAAGATGTGTTCATCAAGGAACGTGAGACAGTTCTTCGGGATCGTTTGGGTACTGCTGTATCTATTAATCGCGGAAAACGAAAAGGAAAGATTGAAATAGAGTTTTATTCGAATGATGATCTCGAACGGATATTAACGACGTTGGAGAAATAAACAGTTCAACGATTAAAATAACAACTGACTGATTAGCCGCGTGATGCTGTCAGTCTTTTTTAATAACGATACGTTATGGAAGACAATACTAATAAATATATTGGTATTCGCTGTAAAACGCGGCAGGTGGCAAGTTTTTCATTTTAATTGAAAGGGGGAAAAGGTAGATGATTTACTTTGATCAGGCCGCTTCATCGTTTCCAAAACCACCGGAAGTAGGGGAGGCGATGGTGTACGCTTTAAATGAAGCAGGTGCAAACCCGGGCAGAGGGAGCCATAAATTAGCGAGAGATGCTGCAAATCTGATTCAGGAAACCCGGGAAAGAGCAAGTCGTGTATTCGGTTGCACAGATCCCAAAAAAGCGCTGTTTTATCCGAATGCCACAGTTGCCCTGAATCAGGCGATTAAAGGTTATCCATTGGAGGCAGGGGATCATGTCATCGCTTCTTCTTTTGAACATAACTCCATCAGAAGACCGTTGGAGTATTTAAAAAAACAAAAAGGGATCGTCGTGACATATATTAAGTGGGAAGAAGACAGTAATCAATTTATACATAATGTAAAAAGTGCGATATCCTCAAATACAAAACTGATTGCGATGACACATGCATCAAATTTAACCGGTGCAATTCTCCCGATTGAAGAAGTTGCGGAGCTTGCACACAAGAATTCCATCATAACGCTGGTTGATGGTTCGCAGACCGCCGGACATACAGAAATAAATATGACGGCACAGGGAATCGATATGCTGGTTTTTTCTGGTCATAAGGGATTACTTGGACCTCAGGGAACAGGGATGCTTCTGGTTGAAGGGAATATCCAGCTTGAACCGATTCACCATGGTGGAACAGGAGCACATTCCGAATCGGTTGGACAACCAGATCAATGGCCCGAAAAATACGAAAGCGGGACACTGAACACACCGGGGATCGCTGGTCTGAATGCTGCGATGAAACAATTTGAAAAAAGACAAAATGAAAATGTTCCACGTGAAACATTGCTGGCAAAAAAGCTGTTAACTGGACTTAAAACTATACCGGGAATTACCTGCTATGGTCCTGATGAACATCAACCACGAATGCCGATTGTAACCTTTAATGTACGAAATATCTCTTCACAGGAAATGGCCATGATATTGGATTCACACTATGATATTGCGGTACGCGCCGGTCTTCATTGCAGTCCGCTTGGACATGAGTCGCTGGATACAATGGAGCGGGGAGCAGTGCGGGCAAGCTTGGGGATATATAATACCGATGCAGAAGTAAATACATTTTTAAAAGCAGTCAGTGAAATAGTTGCAGCTTATGAGCAGTTATAAATCACAGAATAATTGGAGATGTTGTAATGGTCTTATATGGAACATTAGTGAATGGTGCCTGTATTATCGCAGGAAGCTTGCTTGGGTTGATTTTTACGAAGATACCGGAACGTTATAAAGAAACGGTAATGCATGGAATCGGATTGGCCGTTATTCTGATCGGGATGCAAATGGCTTTTTCAACAGAAGTTATTATTGTTGTCCTGCTCAGTTTATTGACAGGAGCAATAATAGGGGAACTTATCCATGTGGAAGAAGGACTGAACCGCCTGGGTGCCTGGATTGGCTCACAATTTTCAACGACAGATGACGACTTCAGTGTCTCCCAGGGATTCATTACCGCTTCCTTAATATTTGTTATCGGGGCCATGTCGGTCATTGGCGCGCTGGACAGTGGCTTACGTGGCGATCATGAAATACTGATAACGAAAGGCATCATTGATGGATTTGTTGCGTTGGTTTTAACAACAACGCTGGGTTTTGGTGTCATTTTTTCCGTAGTTCCAGTTGTTCTTTACCAGGGTTCAATTGCATTGTTGGCCACGCAAATTGAACAACTGCTTCCGGAGTCATTTCTGAATGGTCTTATTACAGAAATAACCGCAGTAGGCGGGCTGTTAATTGTCGCGATCGGTTTGAATCTCCTGAAGATTGTTCAAATCCGTGTCGGCAACTTACTGCCTTCATTGTTTACTGTCGGGTTTGTTTATTATATATATTTGCTTTTTTAAGAAGTCTTTTCGAATATTGCTGCTCAAATTCACGATTGGTGTGCATGTTGAGTGGCAATATTTTTATCCGTCGATTTATTATATAAGAGGTGTTCAACGATTGAACCAGTTTGATGAAGATCCCTGTGAAAGGTATCTGAATAAAGAATGTGAAGGAAATAAAGTTACATTAGTAATAGGGTAAAACACTTAGGGGAAGGTATAATATCGGGAGCATTTTGGGAAAAATCCTAAAATGTATAATAAGATGCAGAATATTTCATGGAATTATCTGAAAATAATAAGGATTTATACTTTTAATTAATCCCTAATATAAAAAGAAGGATTGCCGAAAAGGAAGCAATAATGGAGGGGCAACGACAGGTTGCGCCTTGGTGCGCCTATTACTATCTTTACTTAAACTATTCACTCTGCCAATAATGGAAAAAAAGAAAGGCGATGATTAACATGTATTTTGGTGAACGGTTAAAAAAAGAACGAGAAAAAAGAGGGTGGTCACAAACATACCTCGCTGAAAAAATCCATGTTAGTCGTCAGTCGGTCTCAAAATGGGAAATTGGCAAGAATTATCCCAGTATCGAAGTGATCATTGAATTGAGTGATCTATTCGGTATCACAATAGATGAATTGTTAAGGAGTGACAAAGAATTGAAAGAAAAAGTTATTTGGGATAGTAAAAAACTGGCGCATCCGAAATGGAAAGCATTCTTTGATAGTGTGTTTTTATTGGGCGTATTTCTATTAGTCGTAAAGTTGATTATTCTTGGCCTGCATCATTTTGTTAGTACAGGTATTATGATTCCAGAGGGTGTACCAAAAATTATATCAAATTTTTTACCATTAGCTTTAATGATAGTTGGCGGTATTGGTTCCGATCAGTTTAAAAATAAATATGTTGATTAATGAAGAGGGGGGCAATGATTCTCCCCCCTGATAAAAACCTGGGATTTTTTGCTTTGAAAAAGGCGCAACAGTTATAAAGCTGGGGGCGCTAAACTGTATAAGTAGCGCCTTATCGTCAGTATGCTGGTCAGATAAGAAACAGGTTTAACATTTCCGGGTTTATGGGGCATCATGGCCATAACAAGCGATGACTCCATTGTTCTCCGATATTAAAAAGACCAGTCAATACCTGCTGACTGGTCCAATTGGAAATGAAAATTTAACGGAATATCACTTCTATCATTTAAGCTTATCGCTGCCTTTTTCTTTTACTGGCATCCAAATTTCGCTATATACATTTTTCGAAATACTAGTGTGATTTGTAAAAGAAATCCCGGGCATATCTGCTACTTCATAATTGGAAGAAGGCAGCCATTCGGAATATGTTTTTGCGAAAGTTTCCTGAAGTGTAGTGGGGAAGGGCCCTCTGTTAGGGAAGATTGCCCACAAACTTTTATCAATGGTAATTTGCTCCAGATCATCGAATGGATTTTCTTTTGTAGTAGCAAACCCAATCATATGCGTCAGGAAACCTTTTTCTTCCAGGTATCCATCATCAAAATCATATGATACATTTAGGACTTGATGAGGATATAAATCGGCTAATTGATGCATTTCATTTCGTTGTTGTTCGGTTATGGACTGAGCTAATTCAATGATAGCATTATTTTCGCCCTCGAATTGAATGGGAACCCTTTTCGATACACCAACGATATTAAACTTTTCCTTCTTTTCAATTTTGAATTCCATAGATACTCCTCCTCGTATATCAATAATGAAAGTAAATTTGGGAAATGATTTTTGAATGTTGTTTTTCATTACTTCTGATGGTAAAAAACCACTCCATTCACGAAAAGCTCTTGAAAACCCTTCGATGGATTGATAGCCATACTTATAGGCAACATCTGTCACTTTGGCTCCGTTTATTAATTCAACATTCGCAACGGATAATCTCCTGTTTTTGATATACTCATTCAATGACATTCCTGCCATGTACGAAAACATTCGTTTAAAGTGATAATCGGATATTCCTGCAATTTTTGATATCGTTTTTCCGGAGATTTCTTCTGTTAAATGTGTTTCGATGTAATCCATTAAGTGATTTAATTTTTGTAACATGCATTTCCCTCCTCCACAACTACATACTATCGTTAAAATGAATAATGTACTCGATATTTTATATACGGAATTTGTCGGGGGTTGTGTTTCATAAAGGATAACAAACGGTCAGTCACTGTTTAAGGCTACCCGTTAAATAGATACACTAAAAAAACCGCATTTTACGCTCAAAAATGCGGCTTCAGGGCTGCGCTGTTATAAATAAAAAATCATTTCGGATAAGCAAGCAATACAATAGGCAACATCACAGTAATGTTCTTTTCGTTGCAGCAATTCGTGTTTTGGGCAATGCACCGGCTGTTAATTTTTGATCCACCAAGTGCAGGACTTCAGCCGTTTTTTTGGCTATTTCCACTACGACAGAAAGCCGTGTATTTTGCAGAATGGAATACTCCATAAATCCGCTCATATTGACAACTCCTGTGATATGAATATCTCCGACAGGCGGTAAATCTTTGTTCACCGCCGCTCCCGGACGCAGTGGCCCTTTATCCAATATAATACTGCCAACCTTTGCCGTTTTTCCAAGGGAGGCATCGACAGCAATAATAAACGGGTTATGGTGCTGCTTGTTTATCAGGGTTAAATAGTCTTCCAGATTCAATGCATGAACAGGATTATTCAGTGTGCCATAAACGGTAAAAGATCCCATTTGCTGTTCCGCTAAATAGGAGCCCGTCAGCGGACCAAGTGCATCACCGGTTGAGCGGTCTGTTCCAATACAGACGACAAGACAGTCCTCCATTGATTCAGGCATTAGGGAAATAATTTTTTGGCTCATTTTTTTCAACAGAAAAGGATTGGTGTGAAGCAATTGAAGTTTATTATTTTTTGAATCAAAACGGTTTATAAGATTCATAGCTTATCCTCCAGAAACATATTGGTATAAGTATACGGATATAATTTTCGTTCTATACCTAAATACATGAAAATAATGGAGGAAATGCAATGTGGAATGCTGGTCTGAAATGGATGTTCTTAATTATCGGTACAACAATTGGGGCAGGTTATGCTTCCGGGAGAGAGTTATGGCAATTTTTTGGCCATGAAAGTGGACTTGCTATCATATTGTTTATGATTTTTTTCTCTATTTGCTGTCTGGTTATTATGAAAATCAGCTATGAAAAAAAATCAACTGATTATTTACCCGTGTTAAAAATAATCGTTGGTTCAAAATTAACGCAGGTCTATGATGTTATGATATTTTTATACTTATTTACTACGACTGTTGTCATGATAGCGGGCAGTGGTGCGACCGGACAGGCATTTCGTTTCTCGTATTGGTGGGGTGTCTTTTTCATTGTAATCGCGCTGATTGTATTGTTTATGAAGGATATTAGCGGTCTGTTGGCGATTAATCAACTCATTTTGCCGTTGCTGCTTGGCGGGCTTTTGTTTATTTTGCTGTTATTTACGTTGGATCAAAATCTGAATTTATCTCCAAATTGGCATGAACAGAGGAATTGGACCGCTGCATTTCCGTTTACTGCATTGAATATTCTGCCGTTAATTGCTGTACTGGGCGCAATTGGCAGTAAGGTAAAATCTAAACAGGAGATATGGATTGCTTCACTCGGAAGCGGGCTTTTGCTTGGGGTTATCTCTTATATATATAACAGCAGCCTGATTCAAATAGCGGACGAACTGCTTTTGTATGAAATTCCATTATTTGCAATATTAAAACATTATCCGTTTGGTATGCTGATATTCATGTCAATCATGCTATGGTTTGCGATTTTTACCACCGCTGCAGCAGGAGTACTTGGCATTGTTTCCAGGTTGAAAACGATATGGCATAATAGTCCTGTATGGTTGCTGGCTTCTGTCATATTGGTTTTGATGATTCCATTGACAACCCTTGGCTTTTCCGCGTTAATAAGCTATATTTATCCTGTATATGGAATTTTAAATTTATATGTGCTGACAAGATTATTACTTTATCCTGTTTGGAATAAAAAGGGTTGAACGATCAGCGCATTCCTTTTATTGGAGTTAATAGTAATGTACAATTAAATTTAAGTATTCGTTTGTCGGGGGGATGTATGTGGACTATTTCAGTGATAGGGTTACAAACTTATGGGATTATGTAACTGGTCCCGAATTCTGGACTACGATTTTCCAGGGCATTGTTGAAATAATTGTAATTATAGTTGTTGCTGTATTGGTAATACGGATTGGGTCAAAACTAGTTGATCATCTATTCGAAGGCCGTAGACAGGGCCCACTTCGTATTTCAGAACGAAGAGAAAAAACACTTGAGAAACTAATTACCAATACACTTAAATATACGGTTTATTTTACAGCATTTATCATGATATTGGATGGCGTATTCAAATTTGAAGTCGGTGCACTTCTCGCTGGTGCTGGAGTTGCGGGCCTTGCTATTGGTTTTGGTGCACAAAGCCTTGTCAAAGATGTCATATCAGGTTTCTTCATTATTTTTGAGGATCAGTTTTCAGTTGGGGACTACATCATTGCATCAGGAGTGGAAGGCACCGTTGAGGAGATTGGCTTGCGGACCAGCAAAATCCAAAGCTGGACAGGTGAATTGAATGTCGTGCCGAATGGCAATATTACACAGGTAACCAATTATTCCATCTATAATGGATTGGCCGTTATTGACATAAATGTGCCATATGAAAGTGATGTTACAGTGGCCGAAGAAATTATAGAAGATGTCATTCAGGGTCTTCCGGACAAATATGAAGAGATTGTCAATACACCAATCATACACGGTGTACAGACGTTAGATGTTTCTCATTATGTTATTCGTGTCATTGCGGATACGCTTCCTGTTTATCAATGGGCAGGTGCCCGGATTATCCGGAAAGAAGTGAAAGAGCGTCTATATAACGAAGGAATTCAAATTCCTGCGCCACGTCTTGTTATGTACACAAGAAATCAGCAGCCAACATCGATGGAAGCCGAACACGACAAGAGTAAACAGGCTGACTTGCCGTACGAACATGACAGTTTAAAACAAACTGCTGCAAGTAAAAGTGAGAATCAATCAGAGGATGATTCGGATAGCCAACTATCGGGTAAGAAAACAGAGTCAGGAAGATGGAAACCTGACAGACGTGATATCGGAACAGATGGGGATGGTGCAGAATAATGTGGGAAACGTTGCACCTGGGCATTTGATCAAACGCAGAGGTTGTCCATAATGGAAAGCGAGGTATGGATAGAATGGTTGATAAGGAATTCGGACTGAATGATGTTGTACAAATGAAAAAACAGCATCCGTGCGGAGAAAACCGCTGGCAGATTATCCGCATGGGAATGGATATACGGATAAAATGCCTTGGATGCAGTCACAGTGTTATGCTGCCGCGCAAAGAATTTACGAGGAAAATGAAAAAAGTCCTTGAAAAAGCCGAAAAATAAATTGGTTAAAATTGACTAAAGTGTCCAAAAAATAGTATTATAGAGCTATATAGAGATAGAAAAATTAAAAATAATAGGGTAAAAGGCAAAAATGGGTGACTTTTGTTGCCCATTTTTGTTTTTTGATAACTTGTCAATTTATTTGGTTGTATCTATAATTGGTATGACTGAAGCGTTCATATGAATGGCAACCCTTAAGGAGTGAAAGTTGAATGTCTTTAACAGCAGGAATTGTCGGGCTTCCGAACGTTGGGAAATCAACGTTGTTTAATGCAATTACACAGGCTGGGGCAGAAGCGGCAAACTATCCATTTGCCACGATTGACCCGAATGTTGGAATTGTCGAAGTTCCGGACAATCGCTTGAATAAATTAACAGAAATGTATCACCCAAAAAAGACGGTTCCAACGGCTTTTGAATTTACTGATATTGCCGGAATCGTGAAAGGTGCAAGTAAAGGGGAAGGACTTGGGAATCAGTTTTTATCCCATATTCGACAGGTTGATGCGATTTGCCAGGTAGTGCGGTGTTTTCGGGATGATAATATTACCCACGTATCAGGTAAAATTGATCCGATTGATGATATCGAAATCATTAATCTGGAGCTGATTCTTGCCGACCTGGAAACCGTCAATAAGCGTCTGCAGCGAGTTGAAAAAATGGCCAGACAGAAAGATAAGGAAGCAGTTGCGGAACAGAATATTCTTTTAACGCTGAAGGAAGGCCTTGAAAACGACCAGCCTGTAAGGGCATTGGAATTTTCCGAAGAGCAGTGGAAAGTGGTGAAAGGTCTTCATTTATTGACAAGCAAGCCTACATTGTATGTGGCAAATGTCAGTGAGGAAGAAGTGGCTGATCCCGACGGAAATGAAAATGTGCAAAAGGTAAAAGAATATGCTGCAAACGAAAATGCCGAAGTAATCGTCGTCTGTGCCAAAATTGAAGAAGAAATTGCCGAATTGGAACAGGAAGAAAAAGAAGAATTCCTGGAGGATCTCGGCATTAATGAATCAGGACTGGATAAATTGATTAAAGCTTCGTACAATTTGCTTGGACTGGCAACTTATTTTACCGCCGGCGAGCCGGAAGTACGTGCCTGGACTTTTCGTAAAGGCATCAAGGCACCACAGGCTGCCGGAATTATACACACTGATTTTGAAAAAGGTTTTATCCGTGCCGAAACCGTCTCCTATGACGACCTTATGGACGCACAGGGGATGGCCAAGGCACGGGAAAATGGCAAGGTTCGTCTGGAAGGAAAAGAATATATCGTCTTGGATGGCGATGTTATCCATTTCCGGTTTAATGTATAGCGTAAAAAGGATCCCTCGAATGGTTGTTTTTTAAAATAAGATTTGGTATAATACACTATCGTGAGTAATGAAAATAGATTACTCCTTGCTTCATGACGTGCAGGCTTATAGATAATGGACAGCCATTACGCTGAGCCGGCATAAAAATGGGGCCGCTAAGACCAAAAGGAGGTGCAACGGATGAGAAAATACGAAATCATGTACATCGTCCGCCCGGATATCGAAGAAGAAGCTCAAACAGCTTTGGTTGAGCGTTTCAACAACGTATTGACTGACAACGGAGCGGAGATTGAAAAAGTTGATGAAAAAGGCAAGAAACGTCTTGCTTATGAAATCAATGATTACCGTGATGGATATTATGTAGTCATTAACTTTAGCGGTGATGAAAAAGCTATCAACGAGTTTGATCGTCTTGCTAAGTTCTCTGACGATATTATTCGTAATATGGCAATTCGAGAAGATGATCAATAATAAGGGGTGGTTCTGATGTTGAATCGTGTCGTACTTGTCGGCAGATTAACGAAGGATCCTGATTTACGTTATACACCGAACGGAGTGGCAGTAGCCAACTTTACCGTAGCAGTCAATCGTCCTTTTTCCAATCAGCAGGGAAACCGTGACGCAGACTTCATTAATTGTGTTGTCTGGCGCCGACCGGCTGAAAACCTTGCGAACTATATGAAAAAAGGCAGTATGATAGGTGTTGATGGACGTATACAAACACGGACATTTGAAGGACAGGATGGTAAAACTGTATTTGTAACAGAAGTTGTCGCAGACAGTGTTCAATTTCTGGAAACAAAAGGTTCCTCGCAAAGCAGAGGACAGCAGTCATCAGGATTCCAGCAAAATCAAAACCAGAATCAGAACCGGATGAACCAAAACCAGAACCAAAACCAGAACCAAAATCAAAACGAAGAGGACCCGTTTAAAAATAACGGAGAGCCTATCGATATATCAGATGATGATTTGCCATTCTGATCAAGAATGGATATAACTTGAAGGAGGGTTAATCATGGCAGCTCGTCGCGGTCGTGCAAAGCGTCGTAAAGTGTGTTATTTCACAGCAAACGGAATTACACACATTGACTATAAAGATGTTGATTTGCTAAGACGTTTCATTTCTGAGCGTGGAAAGATTCTTCCTCGTCGTGTAACTGGAACTTCTGCAAAGTATCAGCGTAAACTAACAAAAGCTATTAAACGTGCTCGTCAGATGGCATTATTGCCATATGTGGCTGAGTAATAAGGAAAGCGGAAGCAAGTATGCTTCCGCTTTTGCTATAGTTTATAACGTCAGACTGCCTACACCGTAACAGACCAAAGCTGACTCTCTACATGTACCGTGTGAAATGTTTGCTATTTTAACTGATTATTCATTATTTTTCCTTCCTCAATCTGCAAAATCCGATTTCCCAGCTTTACAGCTTCATCATGATCGTGTGTGACCAGAATAATAGGGATTTTCCAAAGCGAATGGAGACGCAGCAGCTCTTTTTGACATTCTTCCTTTGTTTTATCATCAAGTGAAGAAAATGGCTCGTCCAGCAGCAATGCGTCCGGTTGTGTTGCAAGTGCCCGGACAAGTGCTGAACGCTGTTTTTCGCCGCCGGAGATCTGATGCGGATAGCTCCCCAGCAAATGCCGGATGCCGACAACTTCCACGAGTTGACGCATAAGCGTTTCATCTTTCATCCCATATTTAATGTTTTGTTCAATCGTCATATGCGGAAAAAGCGCGTAGTCCTGGAACAGATACCCGATATTTCTTTTCTGCACAGCAAGTGGTTTTACCTGATCCTGGAAAAGAATTCGATCGTTCAGTATAATACGGCCTGAATCAGGGTTGGACAGACCGGAAATGCAGTTCAAAATGGTTGTTTTTCCTGCTCCGGATGGTCCAAACAGGACGGCGATTTCCCCGTGAATATTGAAAGAAACCTCAATTGTTAAGTCTTTCAGCTTTTTGGTAATGTCCAATGTCAGCATTATCAACCCACCTGTTATTTGTCAGTCGAAAACCGAAGAATATTTTTTCCGTTCCACCAATTGAGCCATAAAATTGCACAAAACCCAACGGCAATGATACTCAGCACCCAAAACACAGCCGCATCCATGTTGCCGGATTCGACAGCAAAATAAATGGTAAGCGGTATTGTTTCAGTTCGATTTGGAATGTAGCCGGCTATCATCAATGTTGCGCCAAATTCACCCAGGGCACGGGCAAATGTTAATACAAGTCCGGCAATTAGTCCGGGCCGGGCGAGCGGGAAGGAAATGGTCCAGAAAACCTTCCATTTGGATGCCCCCATCGTTAGCGCTGCATTTTCCAGATTTGGATCATAATTTTGGAAGGAAGCGGCAGCACTCTGGTACATTAATGGGAACGAGACGACAACAGCAGCGATAACAGCGCCAATCCAGGTAAAGACAATCTGAAAATCAAACCAGGACAGCAACCAGCTGCCGATTGGCCCGTTCGCTCCAAATAAAAAAAGCAGTCCAAACCCGACTACTGTAGGAGGCAGGACCAGGGGGAGCATCAGACAGGATTCCAAAATACGCTTTCCGGGAAACTGGTTGCGAGCAACAACTCGTGCAAGAAATACACCGAGCACAAGTACAATTACCGTGGCAATGCCTGCTATTTTTAATGACAGAAATAATGGTGTTAAATCCATTCCATACCCACCTTCATGAACCAAATCCGGCATTGGACAATATCGACTGAGCTTGATCGGATTTTAAAAATGAAATAAATGTTTTTGCCTGTTCGGTGTTTTCACTGGTCGAAATTACTGCTGCCGGATAGACGATTGGTTCGTATAAATCTGCATCAACTTCGAGGATGCCTCGTACTAGATCAGATCGTTTTAAGTCAGAAACATAAACAAATCCCAAATTGGTATTTCCTGATTCAACATAGGTGAGGACCTGCCGCGCATCTTTCGCGAATACAAAATTGCCCTTTAGTTCGTTCCAGACTCCAACGTTTTGCAGCGCTTGTTTGGCATATGTACCGGCAGGAACACTTTCCGGATTTCCGACTGTAATCTGAGTGAGATTGGTAGATGAAAGTGCTTCTAACGACTCAACGGATACATCACTGTTTTTGTTGGTAATCAGCACAAGTTTGTTTTTGGTGAAAATGGTGCGTGTATCAGCTAATATCATATTTTGTTCTGCAAGGATGTCCATTCTCCGTTCATCGGCAGACAGGAAAACATCAACCGGTGCTCCCTGTTGAATTTGCTGGGCAAGTTTTCCTGACGCACCAAAATGCAGTGTAACAACGGTATCCGGATATTTTTTTTGAAATTCATCCACAATTTCATTCAATGGACCGGACAGACTTGCTGCTGCTGAGACGAAAATTTTATGTTCTGTTTCATTTGCACTGTTGGAACAACCGGCTGCCAATAGTAATACGAGAATAAATGAAAACAATTTTACATATTTCATAGCCAACAAAACCCCTATTTTCGTGTTTTTCGCCTTGGATAAACTGTAATAATTTTAACAATAAACAGCATGGAATAGATAATAAAAATCCATAAATAAGAATCACCTACAGGGAAAATCAAGGCAGCAATTGTATAGACCAGGAATGGGATAGTCGTGGTGTATGCGGTCATTTTCCACAAAATTGAAAAGCGGATTTTCCGGTTCAGCGCTTTTGCAATAAGCGTTCCGATATATGCAATTATTGAAATAAGCAAAAAAAGCATGATGGTTAATGGTAAATAGTAAAACATAAAAAAATATATAACGTGCATCAGGAAAGGCATATCTGCTCCCAGGCCGTCCGCGGATGTAATCCTGTTTATGAACGAAGGCAGCGATACAACGAATATCAGGATAAACATATATACGACAGTAATGTCCATCCCAATGCGATTCAGTTTAAACATTGCCTGTTTCCTGGGCAACCTGATGCTATGTAAAAAGGCCTGTAGAAAAATCATTCGTTCCATCCTTCGTGAAAATATTGCTTACGCTTTATATTATAATGGAAAACTACGACAAAATCGCTTTTCGGGAATGAAGATTCCATGACTTTTAATGGAAAAGACACGATTCGTCAATTATTGCCCGGGAAATAATTTGTTTATCCACCAATTAAGGGTGAAATCGTGTTATCATATACTAATGATAAAATTTCAAAGATGTAGGTGCAATATATGAATTCAAAAAAACTGACAGATGGTGCAATGCTTACAGCACTATATATCGTTCTGCTGCTGATAGCTCTATTTGTTCCATTTATCTCATTTGTGGCGGCTTTTGTCCTGCCTGTTCCGGTTATTATGTATGCAGCCCGTTATCATTGGAAATCAGTCGCCATTATGATCGGGGCCATTTTAGTCTTATCGTCCCTTTTTGCAACCTTTCTGTCCCTGCCTGTCACAGTTCTTACTTGCTTAGGCGGAATAATGATTGGTGCTGCAATCCATAACGGCTTATCCGCCTATGAAACGTGGGCACGTGGATCAATTGGCTTTGTATTAGGGCTGCTATTCACCTTCCTGTTCAGTCAAATCATTTTTGACGTTAACTGGATTAATGAATTAAATGCGATGTTGACCGAATCAATGCAGATGAGTCAAAACATAATGAATCAGTTCGGTCTCGGGCAGTTGACAGAGGAAGAAATGAACATTGTGAAAGAGCAAATATCGATGATAACGAATTTGCTGCCGGTCGGGCTGGCAATTATGGCAATCATATTTGCGTTCATCAGCCAGTGGGTGGCATACAAAGTAATCAACCGTTTGTACCAAAAACGATTGGCATTCCCGCCGTTTCGCACGCTAAGGTTTCCGGTGGCGCTGATCTGGATTTACTTTTTATCCCTGATAATTACTTTCTTTGATTTGGATTCTTCCGGTACGTTATATTTGGCAGTAAATAATATTATGTGGCTTACTGGAATACTGATGACACTACAGGGTTTTTCATTTATTTTCTTTTACGCCCATCAGAAAAATATTTCAAAGGCACTGCCTATTTTAAGTGTGGTACTGTCGTTCTTTTTCCCATTTTTTCTTCTTTACCTTGTACGTCTATTAGGTATAATTGATATAGGTTTCGGATTAAGAGACCGAATTGGGGATAAAGGCAATAAATAAGCAGGAGGAAAGCAGTAGGAGCTGATTTCATGCCGGATTCGAAAAAGAAACCAATACTAAGCAGACATCTATGGGTGATTTACCTGTTATCTGTTGTCGTGCTTTTGTTTATTTGGTATTACTATTGGGTGCTGGGTCTGATTATGACGGTGCTTTTTGCTGCATCTTTTTATTACAGCATTCGAACGGAACGTAACATGCGGGATCGAACTGAACAGTATATTTCCACCCTTTCGCACCGTATTAAAAGGGTTGGTGAAGAGGCATTATTGGAGATGCCGATCGGGATTGTGCTATTCAACGATGATTATGTGGTTGAATGGGCAAATCCATATATGAATGACTTTGCAGAGAACGATACCCTTGTTGGTACATCCCTTTCCATTTTGGATGACAACTTGATTTCACAAATAAAAGAGGATAACAGTGAAGTGTGGCTGGAATTGGAATCGTACAGGTTTCAGACGGTCGTTAAAAAAAATGAACGATTGCTGTATCTGTTTGACCGGACTACACAATCCCAAATACAGAAACTCTATCATAACGAGCAAACGGTTTTATCGATAATATTTCTGGATAACTATGAAGAAATCACTCAGAACATGGACGATACCCTGAAAAGTCAGCTGAATTCAAAAGTGACTTCGGTACTGAATAGTTGGTCGAATGACTATGGAATTTATTTGAAACGTACTTCCCAGGATCGTTTTCTGGCTGTTTCCACGAAAGAAACACTCGATCAGCTGGAGAAATCAAAGTTTGATATTCTGGATGAAGTTCGTGGACTGAATGCCGAACATAACATACCGCTGACGTTGAGTATCGGTATCGGTTATGGAAATGTTCCGCTTCCTTCATTGGGTGAGCTGGCGCAGTCAAGTCTGGATCTGTCACTTGGACGCGGTGGTGATCAGGTGGCAATAAAAGATGATTCAGGAAAAGTACGCTTTTACGGCGGCAGAACAAATCCGATGGAAAAGCGGACCAGGGTGAGAGCGCGTGTTATTTCCCATGCGTTAAAAGAACTGGTAAAAGAAAGTGAAAATGTTATTATCATGGGTCATAAGTCACCTGATATGGATTCGGTTGGTGCAGCTATCGGTATCTTGAACATCGCCAAAATCAATGGTGTGGAAGGATACATTGTACTTGATCCGGATGATATTGATACAGGTGTTTATCGGTTGATTGACGCCATAAGAGAACAGGACGATTTGTGGCAGCATTTTGTGGACCCTGAGGAGTCAGAAGCCATCATAACGAGCAAAAGTCTGGTCGTTGTTGTGGACACACACAAACCATCCATGGTTGCCAATCCACGGTTATTGAATAAATCCGAGTACAAGGTCGTTATTGATCACCACAGACGGGCAGAGGAGTTCATTGAAAACCCTACGCTGGTATATATGGAACCGTATGCTTCATCGACAGCAGAGTTGGTAACGGAACTGCTGGAATACCAGCCGAAAACATTAAAACTGAAAATGCTTGAGGCAACAGCCCTATTAGCCGGGATTATTGTTGATACGAAAAGTTTTACACTGCGAACCGGATCACGTACATTTGATGCTGCTTCCTATTTGCGTTCAAAAGGCGCAGATACTGTTCTTGTCCAGCAGTTCATGAAAGAAGATCTGGATATTTATATTAAGCGGAGCAGATTGATTGAACGTGCGGAGATTTTCCATGATACGATTGCCATATCAAAAGGAAAGCCGGGCGAAGTGTATGGAGGAGTATTAATTGCTCAGGCTGCAGATACTTTGCTGACAATGAGCGGCATCTCGGCATCCTTTGTCATTTCCGAGCGCAATGATGACCGAATCGGTATCAGTGCCCGTTCCCTTGGGGATGTCAATGTACAGATCATAATGGAGCAGATGAATGGTGGCGGACATTTAACCAATGCCGCAACCCAGATTGAGGATACAACGATTGAAGATGCTGAAAAATTGTTAAAAGAGATATTGCAGGAGTATTTTGAAGGAGGGGAAACAGAATGAAAGTAATATTTACAAAAGACGTTAAAGGAAAAGGTAAAAAAGGTGAACTGAAAAACGTTTCGGACGGATATGCACGGAACTATTTACTGAAGAACAATCTGGCGGTGGAAGCAACCTCCGGAAATCTGAAGGCGTTGGAAGCGAAACAAAATAAAGAAAAGCAGAAAGCCCAGGAAGAAGTGGACGAAGCAAATAGATTGAAAGAAGAGTTGGCCAATACTACGATCGAAATTAAAGCAAAATCCGGGGATAACGGACGGTTGTTCGGTTCCATCACAAGCAAACAAATCGCGGAAGAATTGAAAAGTACACATGGCCACAAAATTGACAAACGCAAAATTGAACTGGATAACCCTATTCGTGAGATGGGCTATACGGATGTTCCGGTTAAACTGCATCCCGAGGTTACCGGTACCATGAAAGTTCACGTCTCTGAGAAGTAATTCTGTCTCAGACGGATCTGTAACAAGCCTCTAAAAAGGGGAGATTATGCATGAATGAAATATGGAGTGATCGAACACCGCCACATAACATTGAGGCAGAGCAGGCAGTAATCGGAGCGGTGTTTCTGGAGCCCGAAGCTTTATCTTCTGCCGCTGAATCGCTGATGCCGGAAGATTTTTACCGCGCAAGCCATCAGCGTATTTTTGATGCAATGCTGAAATTGACAGACAGGGGCGAACCAATTGACCTTGTAACGGTGACGACTTCATTATCAAATGAGAAAAAGCTGGATGAGGTTGGTGGTGTTCAATACCTTTCAGATCTGGCCGGCAGTGTTCCGACTGCAGCCAATATTGAATACTACAGTAAAATTGTCGAAGAAAAGGCTTTGCTCCGCAGGCTGATTCGTACAGCAACCGATATTGTAACTTCCGGATTTGATACGGAAGATGATGTGGAAGATGTGCTGAATGAGGCCGAAAAGAATATTCTCGAGGTTTCCGGCCGTAAAAATACAGGCGCCTTTAAATCCATCAAAGATGTTCTGATCGATGTATATGACAATATAGAACAGCTTCAGCACCATGATGCCGATGTAACGGGTATTCCAACAGGATACCGTGATTTGGATCGGCTGACATCAGGGTTTCAGCGGAACGATCTGATTATTGTCGCAGCCCGTCCGTCAGTGGGTAAGACGGCATTTGCCTTGAATATTGCGCAGAATGTTGCGATTAACACGGATGAAAATGTTGCTATTTTCAGTTTGGAGATGGGAGCAGATCAACTTGTTTCCCGAATGCTCTGTGCAGAAGGAAATATCGATGCCCAGCGTCTCAGGACAGGCAGGCTGGAGGCGGATGATTGGAGTAAGCTGACAATGGCGATGGGCAGTTTGTCCAATGCCGGAATTTATATTGATGATTCTCCCGGTATTCGTGTCAGTGAAATCAGGTCCAAGTGCCGCCGCCTGAAGCAAGAGCATGGTCTTGGCATGATTTTAATTGATTACTTGCAATTGATTCAGGGCAGCGGAAACTCCCGGGAAAACCGGCAGCAGGAAGTTTCGGAAATATCACGTGCATTAAAAGCACTGGCTCGTGAGTTGAACGTGCCATTGATTGCTCTGTCACAGCTATCACGTGGAGTTGAATCGCGCCAGGACAAGCGGCCAATGATGTCTGACCTGCGTGAGTCCGGAAGTATTGAGCAGGATGCTGATATTGTCGGGTTCCTGTATCGTGATGATTACTATGACCAGGAATCAGAAAAGCAGAACATTATTGAAATTATTATTTCCAAGCAGCGTAACGGTCCAGTCGGTAATGTGGAACTGGCATTTGTCAAAGAATATAATAAATTCGTGGATCTGGATCATCGGTATTCCGACAGCGATGTACCGCCGGAACCCGTACAGGCGTAAAACAGTCTCGAATGGAAGAGGCTGTTTTATTTTTTTACGTAAGGTTACTACTTCTTTCCGGGACAAACGGGCATGTCCAACATGAGAACGCGAAACAACCAATTATCTTTCCCGCTGATAAACAGAGTCAGGCCACCGAAAAAAAGTGTGAACCCACCGGACCAAGCACAACAGCTGCGGTACAAAACACACCCCTCCACCATATTCTGGAAATAAATGCAATATAGCATGCTCGTCCGCCAACATGCACCGGCAACTTTCGCTTAATTCCAAAGTTAACCGAACAATAAATTATTTATAACACTTATTGTTCGCTTTTTGTAATTGACATCGCTTTTTTTTACTGATAAACTTACTCTGTTAAACATGAAATACAAATGATAATAATAGTGGAGGTGCGTTATGTCCTCAGTAGTTGTAGTTGGCACGCAATGGGGTGACGAAGGAAAGGGTAAAATTACTGATTTCCTGTCACAGAACGCAGAGGTTGTTGCTCGTTACCAAGGTGGAAATAATGCCGGACATACTATCAAATTTGATGATATTACGTATAAATTGCATTTGATCCCATCAGGAATTTTCTTTGATGATAAAACATGTGTACTAGGAAATGGAATGGTAATTGATCCAAAGGCGTTTACTGAAGAAATTGCCTATTTGCATGAACGGAACATTTCCACAGACAACCTTCGTATCAGTAATCGTGCTCACGTTATTCTGCCGTATCATTTAAAGCTGGATGTGCTGCAGGAAGAGGATAAAGGTGAAAATAAGATAGGTACAACCAAAAAGGGTATCGGACCTGCATATATGGATAAAGCTGCCCGATCAGGTATCCGGATTGCTGACCTGATGGACAAGGAAACCTTCCGCACGAAGCTGGAACAGAACCTGAAGGAAAAAAACCGCTTATTTGAAAAAGTGTATGAAACAGAAGGCATACAGGTTGAGGACATACTGGACGAATATTATGAGTACGGCCAGCAAATGGCGAAATATGTATGTGATACATCTGTTGTACTGAATGATGCGCTTGATGAAGGGCGCCGTGTACTGTTCGAGGGTGCACAAGGTGTTATGCTGGATATTGATCAGGGAACCTATCCGTTTGTTACCTCGTCCAACCCGATTGCCGGCGGTGTTACCATCGGCTCCGGCGTCGGCCCTTCTAAAATAAATCACGTTGTGGGAGTATCCAAAGCGTATACTACTCGTGTAGGTGACGGCCCATTCCCGACAGAACTGCAGGACAGTATTGGTGACCAGATCCGTGAAACAGGCCGTGAATACGGAACGACCACCGGTAGACCACGCCGTGTCGGTTGGTTTGACAGTGTTGTTGTCCGTCATGCTAAGCGGGTGAGTGGCATAACCGATTTATCACTGAATTCCCTGGATGTTTTAACAGGGATCGAGACATTAAAGATTTGTGTTGCATACCGATACAAAGGTGAAATCATGAATGAATTTCCGGCAAGCTTAAAAGTATTGGCTGAATGCGAGCCGGTATATGAAGAAATGCCTGGGTGGACTGAAGATATTACGAATGTTCGCAGTCTGCATGAACTTCCGGCAAATGCACGTCATTATCTGGAGCGGATTTCGCAATTGACGGAAATCCCGCTGTCCATTTTTTCCGTTGGACCGGACCGCACACAGACAAATGTCGTACGCAGTGTATACAGCTAAGACGAACCAACAGTAAGCCGCACCCTTATCAAACTGGTAAGGGTGTTTATTTTTAAGGCATGGTGTTTTCTTAAATTGTATAATTTAGTTAAGCTTCTTGTTCCCATTTACAATTTACACCATAATTATACTTTATTCACCAGTAATCATTACAAAATCATTACAATTGTACTATCTATCAAGGAATTAATTACCCTTGACTGGATAAAAAGTCCCGAAATAAGTCGGAATTTGGATAAAAATGTTAGCAATTATACATTTGCTTTACATTTCAATTGGTTCCCTTTTTTGCAATTTCTATCTGTGGTAGATTTAAGGACAGAAAAAGAAAGTCTTTTGAACTAGATATACACAGCTAGGGGGAAATACGAGCTTGTTACATAGAGATGAAGCTGTAAGCGGGAATGCAAACCTTTTTATAAAGGTTGCGATTGTCGTATGTATCGGCATGTTATTGCCTTTTACAACAGCATTTGCAGATGATAAAAATGGAACACTGGAAACAATCTACCACGTATATGTGGATGGTAAACATATTGGTAAAGTGGATCAAAAGCATATTGTAAAAGATGTGGTTGATTCCAAAATTAAAAAGAAGAAGGAAACGTACAAAAAACTTTCACTGACAACAGGGAAGAAAGTCTCTTTTGTGCCGGAACGTGTTTTTGATCCATCCTATAAAAATGATAAAGTGGCTGAATTTGTTAAAGATAATCTTTCCATTAAAGCAGAAGCGGTTGAAATAAAAATCGGGGATGATACAGTTGGATTTTTCAAGGATCGGGAAACTGCTGATAACGTTCTCACCCAATACAAGGGAGAATATGTTGACAAGAAAGTGTTGAAAAAGCTGGCTAAACAAGCGGACGATGAAAATAGCAGCGGGCCAACACCTCATCATTATGAAAATATGGACGATCTTTCCCTGTCTGTTGGTGAATCAGTGATTACAGACGTATCATTCTCAAAGGACGTGTCATTTAACGATGTAAAGGTGTCACCTTCGAATGTCCTGACAGTGGAAGAAGGCATCAAAAAACTGAAAAAAGGAACATTGGACGAGCAGGAACATAAAGTGCAGGAAGGTGAAGCACTGAGCGGTATTGCAGACCAATACGATATGTCGGTCGATGAACTGATGGAGCTGAACGGCGACTTAAAGAAAGATGGGGTTCTTAACGTTGGCCGGAAACTGCAGGTAAAGGAATATGAACCATTTGCAACTGTGGTGGTCAATGAAGAAAAGAAAGTGGAGAAGACCATTGATTATGAAACGAAAGTCATCAAATCAGATGATCTGTATAAAGGTGACGAAAAAGTAAAACAGGAAGGCCATGAAGGTCAGAAGGTTGTCCACTATTCTATAACCGAAAAGAATGGCGAGGTTACGGAAAAGGAAAGCCTAAATAAAAAGACAACGGAAGAGCCTGTAAAAGAAATCATTGTTAAGGGAACGAAAGTAGTACCATCACGCGGTACAGGCGAATTGCACTGGCCAACAGTAGGCGGCCATGTTTCCAGCAATATGGGGATGCGTTGGGGGTCAATGCATAAAGGCATGGACATTGCAGGATCAAGCGGCAGCACTATTCTGGCGGCTGACAATGGAACAGTTGTATCGGCTGGCTGGAATGATGGCGGCTATGGCAACAAAATTGTGATTAATCACAATAACGGGATGAAAACAGTATATGCTCATCTTTCATCCATCAGTGTTAGTCCAGGCGAAACAGTTAAAAAAGGGAGTGCCATCGGGGTTATGGGCTCTACCGGAGATTCAACCGGTATTCACCTTCATTTTGAAGTATACAAAAACGGATCAGTGGTAAATCCGCAAGATTATTTGTAATATAAAGTCGAAGCGGATCAACATGATCAAATCCGAATACAAAAGGCTGACTTAATAAAATAGAGTCAGTCTTTTTATATGGCGTGTTTAAAAGAGCAATTATCGAATTGATATACTGCGGCTATAAACACTGGATTAATTGCAAAGTGTAAGAATTTATATGGAAAGTGTTAGAAGTTTCATAACAAGTGTTAGAAGTTCACAAAATAGGTGTTAGAAAATAACCGTGCAAGTGTAAGAAGTTCACAATAAATAATACCTTCTCTCCCCTGGCTCAACGCTTTAAAACAGCTGCCAGGTTATTTGATGCATTGAATTAACTGTAAAAAAAGACATTTACGCCAAAGTACGATAGAATAGAGCAAAGGAACGTTTAAAAAGGATGTGACTTTCGATGACACAGAAAATACTAGTAGTGGACGATGAACAGCCAATCGCTGATATTTTGAAATTTAATCTGGAAAAGGAAGGCTATCAGGTCGTGATTGCCAATGATGGGGATGAAGCAATCGAACTCGCCGGTTCAGAAGATCCCGATCTTGTGCTCTTGGATATCATGCTGCCCGGTAAGGATGGCAATGAGGTTTGCCGGGAAATCCGCAAGACACAATCCATGCCGATTATCATGCTGACGGCCAAAGATGCTGAAATTGATAAAGTGCTCGGCCTTGAGCTTGGGGCAGACGACTATGTAACCAAACCATTCAGCAATCGAGAAATTATTGCCAGGGTTAAAGCTAATTTGCGCCGGCAGCAGCAAATTCCGGAAGATGGCGTAAAAACGACTAAGAATATTGAAATTGGCCGTCTGGTTATTCATCCGGATGCATATGCAGTTACGCGTGACGGTGAACAGCTGGAATTGACCCATCGTGAATTCGAATTGCTGCATTATCTAGCCCGTCACATTGGCCAGGTTATGACTCGCGAACATTTGCTTGAGACCGTATGGGGTTATGACTATTTTGGTGATGTTCGAACCGTAGACGTTACGATTCGCAGACTTCGTGAAAAAATTGAGGAGAACCCGAGTAACCCAATGTGGATTGTCACAAGAAGGGGCGTCGGCTATTATTTACGCAATCCTGAACAGGAGTAGTTTTTAATGCAAAAAGTTGGCTTTTTCCGATCCATTCAACTGAAATTCATTATTATATTCATCCTGCTGCTGCTTGTGGCCATTCAGGTAATCGGCTCGTATTTCGGAAGTGAACTGGAAAGCGAGCTGTTTGATAACTTTAAACAACAGATTAATCAGCGGGTGGATTTGCTGGAATTGAATCTGGAAGAGGCTTTTAATAAAGAGCGGACAGATGGTTCGAATGGAATGACGCTGCAGGAGGAAGTACAGAACATAGTAAGCAGCAACAAAGGCGCTCCCATTACAAAGCTGCAGGTAATTGATAAACAGAGCAGGGTCATGGCTACAAGTGATTATTCTAATTTGAACATTGTTGGAAAAAAAACAACAAACGAATTGATTAATCAGGTTGTGCGCTTTGGAATTGCTCAGGATACCAGACAATATAATGTGGACACAGGAAACCGTGTATATCGAAAAGCTATTCCCATTTATGATGATGAGCAGACCCAGGTTGGAACTATTTTCCTTGAAGCATCGCTGAAAAATGTCTATGATCAGCTGCAGCAAATAAATCGCATTTTTGTGCAGGGGTCTATTTTGGCGATTACCGTTTCTGCTTTTATGGGGATTCTGGTTGCCAGAACGATTACAAAACCGATTATGGAAATGCGCAGACAAGCCCAAACGATGGCACGAGGCGATTTTTCGCAAAAAGTAAATGTCTACGGTACGGATGAAATTGGACAGCTTGCTGAGACGTTTAATGATTTAAATGTACGATTGAAACATTCAAGGGCATTAACTGAAGAAGAACGGCGAAAACTCAGTTCTGTGTTATCCAATATGTCGGATGGGGTTATTGCGACGGATAAGTCCGGCGCAGTTTCTTTAATGAATGATGCTGCAGCAAAATTGCTCAGTGTCGACCCTGAAGAAGCGCAGGGCGCCTATTTGATGGACCTGCTGCAGCTTGATGAAAAGACGATTGATATTTCGGACTTGCCTGATACCGGTTCGATTATTATCGATTTCAGTGAAGAGGACAGTATTTTCCTAATTCGTGCCAACTTCTCCACGATTTCTGATGAAGAAGATGATATTACAGGATTTATTACGGTTATCAGCGATGTTACAGAACAGGAAAAAGTGGAACAGGAACGCCGTGAGTTTGTCTCCAATGTTTCACATGAGTTGCGGACCCCGCTTACAACAATGCGGAGCTATATTGAAGCATTGTCGGAGGGCGCATGGGAGGATAAGGAAATCGCGCCGCGCTTTCTCGGTGTGGCACAAAATGAAACAGACCGCATGATCCGCATGGTAAATGATCTGTTGCAACTGTCAAAAATGGACAGCAAAGAACTCCCGCTGCAGAGGGAAAAAGTGGAATTTATTGAACTTTATCACCATGTTATCGACCGCTTTGAAATGAATGTGGAAGAAGGAATACATCTGGTGCGTGATCTGCCTAATGGCAAGTATTATGTCTGGATGGATAAAGACAAAATGATTCAGGTAATGGACAATATCATTACAAATGCCATTAAATATTCACCTGAGGGTGGCACAATCCGGTTCGGGGCTACCAAACAGAAAAGCCAATTGCTGATCAGTATTGAAGATGAGGGCATGGGAATTTCCTATGATAAAGTTGATAAAATTTTTGAACGGTTTTACCGGGCTGATAAAGCAAGAACCAGAAAGCTTGGAGGCACCGGACTTGGTCTGGCCATTTCAAAGGAACTTGTGGAAGCACATCACGGCAGGATTTGGGCGAAAAGCAAAGAAGGTAAAGGGACAACGATTCTCTTTACACTTCCGCTGATGAATAAGAAGCGGAGGGGTAAAAAATGAATGCTGAAACGGTAAAGTCAATTATTTTATGGGTCTTGGTGTTATTAAGTTTATTGCTTACATTCAGTCTATGGAACTTTCAGCCTAATCTGGAGCTTTCCAACAGCAGTGAATATGTGGATCAGGTTGATCTGGGTGGAAAAGAAGTTACCAAAGAGGAAATTATCGAACCGAAATCGATTGTTTTTCATAATGGCAATACCTATTACGGATTCTCCGATCCGAAAGATATGCAATCGTTATATCATGATATGCAATCATGGGAAATGTATAATTTTCAGTTTTCCGGGCAAAACGGGGAACCATCACAGGAAAAACAGCTTGAGATTATTTTCCCGGAATCAATGCCAATGCAAATGGCGAAAACGCTGTTTACATTTAACGAAGACAAGTCAGTACCGGAATGGAGCTTTAAAAAGATTTTTATTACGTTTAATACCGATGACTCTGTTTTGAATGTTATTTTCGTTGCAGAAAACGGGGAGCAGCGGGCCAGCGCTGTTGTAAACAATTCCAGAAAATATGACATGCTTTGGAGCTATCTTACGACATTTGAAGGTTTGAGGGAATACATGCTGGTTGAATCCGGAAGCAGACCGTACTATGTTCCGAAACATCAAATTAAAATGAACCGGAAAGTGCTGACAATTAATACAATTAATCCGTCGTTATTGGTTGATGCGCTGTTTCCCACACCCGACGTTGTCAGCCGGAATGAGATAAATGAGAGCCGGTTATATTTTTCAGATGGTATTCGCGGAATGCGGGTGGATAAGAATATACAACGCATGCAATTTGATAATCCGTATCAGTCAACAAGCAGACCACTTACAGATGTGGAACTGATTACGCAGAGTGTGCAAAAAATCAATGCTGCTAAAGGCTGGACCGGCGAATATAATCTGATGCACATTCAATCACCAGACAATATCATTACGTATCAGATGTACTACAACGGTTTCCCTATATACAGCACGCTTGGTCTTTCCGTGATTGAGCAGAAATGGCTGCCGACGGAAATAAGTGTGGAATTGAACATGTATAATCGCCCGTTGTTTCAATTAAACAACTTGATAAATGAAAATACGGTAACATTGAAACCGGCCTCCGGGGTTCTAAGTTATTTAGAGAACAGCTCAACCTATGAATTGGAAAATATCAGCGATTTACGGGTCGGTTATTACTTATCTTATCAGGGAATTGACACGAACAATGTTGTTCAATTGCAGCCTGGCTGGTTTATGGAATATAGTGGAAAATGGCAGCAAGTTGAATTTAACGATGAGATGCAATTTCGGGAAGGTGGGGCTGAGGATGCAATGGAAACAGATTAAAGTGTTATTTATCCTTTGCTTTCTCGTTCTGGATATCTATTTACTGGTGATGTTTTTTCAGAAACAACAGGATGCGGAAGATTTGGGAATAGCTGAATCATTGACTTCAACTGTTGAAGACCTTGAAGACGAAAATATTAAAATTGAAGCTGATTTGCCTCAGCAGCAGCTGGAGGAGTCATTCATATCGGTAAAACAGAAGAACTTTACTAAAGAAGACGAAAAAGTATTGGATGACAAGACAAATCTGGAAGCAGTACGAATAAAAGACAACTTGATGATTGGCAGATTTGAGGAGCCTGTTTCCTTGCAGGAAAATGGTTCGGATGATGTCATCGCAGAGCAAGTGAAATCATTTATTTTGTCTCCGGAAAGCTACACATTCTGGGATTGGAATAAAGAACTGAATGTGCTTGTCTTTTTCCAGCAAAAGAATGATCGGCCGATTTATTTTAATCAAAGCGGAATTGTCCTCGTTTTCCTGAATGATGAAAATGAAATGATTTTCTTTACACAGACAATGCTGGGTGAACCGCAGTCACCGGGGGATACCAATTCATTGATTAAGCCGAAACAGGCAATTAATGTACTGTTTACCAATAATATGCTCGTCTCCGGCGATGTGGTTACAGATGTAAGTATCGGATTTTATACACGGTACCCGCTTGACAGCGGGGTAAAGGTATTTGCTCCGACATGGGCAATTACAGTGAATGAAGAAGAAAATTTTTATGTCACGGCTATTGAAAATCGTGTGTTTTCCAGTGATGAGCAGCAATTTCTGGAAAATGCAGCAAGATCCATCTTTAATAAAGTGCGAACAACTGGAGAAGAGACCGAATTAAAAGAATTTGTCTTGAATCATATTAATCAGAAGCTAACAGAAGTTAATCGGAGTGAGACAGAATGACATTACGATTTAGTGTACTCGCATCGGGAAGTACGGGGAATGCATTTTATATTGAATCAGACCGGGAAAAAATACTTGTTGATGCAGGTTTGAGCGGGAAACAGCTGGACAGGCTTTTTGCGGAAATTCAGGTGAATCCGGCAGAGTTGTCCTGTATACTGGTAACGCATGAGCACAGTGATCATATAAAAGGGCTGGGAATTTTTGCCCGTAAATATAATCTGCCTATCTATGCCAATGAAAATACATGGAAAGCAATGGAAAACGCAATCGGTTCCATTTCATTGGATCAGAAATTTATGTTTGGAACAGGTGAAGTGCAAACATTCAGTGATATAGATGTGGAATCGTTTGGCGTTTCCCATGATGCTGCAGAACCAATGTTTTTTACCTTTCGTCATAACCGGCAAAAAGTAGCACTCGTTACCGATCTTGGATATGTTTCGGAACGGATCAAAAAGACGGTGGAAGATGCGGATGCGTATATTTTTGAAGCCAATCACGATGTCAGCATGCTGCGGATGGGACGTTACCCGTGGAATGTAAAAAGACGTATTCTCGGTGATTCCGGCCATGTTTCCAATGAGGATTGCGGTCTGGCTCTTGGCGATATTATTTCCAATCGGACGAAGCGCATTTATCTGGCGCACTTAAGCCAGGATAATAATATGAAGGATTTGGCCCGTATGTCGGTTTCCAATGTGCTGAAGGAACGCGGGATACAGCTTGATCTGCAGGATACAGACCCGAAAACGGCAACATCACTTTATGAGGTAGTATAATCATAACCCCGGAAACAGACAATAGTATAGAACTGTATTTGATGTTATTCAAAAAGTCCGTTAAAACTTTTTGAACATGTACTATAATCCTTTGAATTGAAGGAGATGGGTCAATGGGGTACTTTGATGAAGATTATGTACCGAAGCCGAAAAAGGAACGGCGATGGCTGGTTCCAGTTCTTTCCGGGATAATCATTGGTATGATAATTGTCCTGGCAGCATTGCCCGGTATATTGCAATCAGGCATACTTCCCGAAACATGGGTTAACAGCAATCAAACCGCCGATTCGGGAACTGACGGCAATGGCATAGGGTCAACTGACTATGTTTCCGTGGATGTATCAACGCAGATTACTGAAATGGTGGATGAAGTTTCCAAAGCAGTTGTTGGTGTCATTAATATTCAGCGTCAAGGCGACTTCTGGGAGCAGCAGGAAAATGATCAGGCTGGAACAGGCTCCGGTGTAATTTACAAGAAGGAAGATGGATATGCGTTTGTCATTACCAATCATCACGTTATCGAAGGCGCTGATACTGTTGAAGTGGTTTTGTCAGATGATACACGTGTCCAGGCACAAATTCTCGGGAGTGATCTTTTTTCCGATCTGGCGGTTTTGCGGATGGATGCCAAACAGGTTGAGAACACCATCAATATGGGTTCTTCGGCAACCGTGAAAGTCGGTGAACCGGCTATAGCAATCGGGAATCCGTTGGGAATGAAATTTTCCGGATCGGTTACAACCGGTGTCATCAGCGGTAAACAACGGACAATTCCACAGGATTTCAACCAGGACGGTCGTGCTGATTGGCAGGCGGAAGTAATCCAGACGGATGCTGCGATTAATCCCGGAAACAGTGGCGGTGCACTGATTAATATTAAAGGTCAGCTGATTGGGATTAATTCAATGAAAATTAATGAAACGTCAGTCGAAGGGATTGGATTTGCGATTCCAATTGATACGGCAAAGCCGATTGTTGAAGAGTTGGAGACAAAAGGTGAAATCACCCGGCCATATATGGGGGTTGAAATTTATTCCCTTGATGAAATCCCGCAAACTGAATGGGATCAAACGTTAAATCTCCCAAACAATGTTGAAGGTGGTGTCTATGTCTGGACCGTCGATTCGTTATCACCCGCAGATCAAGCCGGCTTAAAACGGTTGGATGTTATTACAAAAATCGATGGCCAAAAAGTTATGAACATGATTGATTTACGGAAGATCCTGTATGAGGAAAAACAAGTCGGTGACTCGCTGAAAGTGACGTTTTACCGCGACGGCAAGAAAAAAGAAACGACAATCAAGCTTGGTGTACAGAAATAAGCTATCCATTAAGGGTAGCTTATTTTTTTATGGGAAGATGTGGCCCGCGGTCCGTTGCTTTAGTGCTGTTTTTCACAAATGTTAGAGGTTGGTATTAAAGTGCTGGGAGTTTTTAAAAACGTGTTAGAAGTTCACAATCAAGGTGCTGGAAATCCACAATTAGAACCGACAGCCATCTTTTCACAAGAGAACCGGTTACGATTAGACACGCTGATTTGCCTGCATAGCGGGTTTTGATCACTATTCCTAAAAGTTATCCCCAACCTGTGAATAAAATGTTTATAAAAACTATATATGGTATAGAACAAAAATTCTGCAACAAAATAGCTGCGAACATTTGTGCATATGTGGATAACTTTGTGGATAGAAAGCAATTTTACAAAACAAAAACAGCACAAGGAGTCCGGAGAACCTGTTCCCGATGCTGTTTTACAAAGATATTTCCAAATTATTTACTCAAGTGTTTTTCCGGGTGCATGCTGCCAAATAAGAATCAATAGGATAAGCGTTACGATATCAAGCCTTGCCTGAACAAGGAATTGTAAAATACCTTCGTTTGCAGTAAGAACAGGGATCTTCGTAAGAAAGAGTGCTGCCAGCATGATAAAAATAAGTGGTGCCGTCGCACGTTTTACATAAAGCCTTGCTATAATGAGCGCGCCGCAGACAATTTCAGTTAGAGCTACCAGAAACAGAAGTGTGTGCGGAAATGGCAGCCCCAAATCGGTGAAGACCAATTTGAAACTGCTATCAACCAATTTGAGAGTACCAGTTGAAATAAATACAAAGCCAATCGCATAGCATATCCATTTTTCGATGGATAAGTTTTTCATGAATACACCTCCACAGACGGTTTTTTTCATCTATATGCAGGATGCGGGACAACCTTGACAACCTTTTTCAGATAAAAGGCTCTTATCATTGCCATTCCGGTCTTTTCACCGTATAATTTCTTTTGTACATGAATAAAAGGAAGTGCAACTTATGATCAGACGATTTTTTTCATACTATAAACCGCACAGACGCCTGTTTATTGTCGATTTTACTTCAGCAGTAATTGTCGCGTTACTGGAACTTGCTTTTCCGATTGCAGTACAAGCATTTATTGACCGGCTGCTAATAACCGATAATTGGGATTTAATCGTGATGGTCAGTATCGGGTTGCTGCTAATATATTTGCTGAGCACATTTTTACAGTATGTCGTTACATACCTTGGCCATAAACTTGGGGTCAATATTGAAACCGACATGCGCCAGGATTTGTTTCAGCATGTGCAGCGGCAGTCATTCCGGTTTTTTGATAATACAAAGACAGGCCACATTATGAGCCGGATCACCAATGATTTGTTTGATATTGGTGAACTTGCCCATCATGGACCAGAGGACTTCTTTATTGCGATTATGACGTTTGTTGGTGCATTCTGGTATATGTTCTATCAAAATGCACAGCTTGCCTGGATTATTCTGATTGCTGTGCCGATTCTCGTATTCCTGATCACATACAGTAATATTAAAATGAATCAGGCATGGCGTGCGATGTATCGCGATATAGCAGAGGTAAACGCGCGAGTTGAGGATGCAGTGTCAGGCGTCCGTGTCGTACAGTCATTCACGAATGAAACATATGAAATGGATCGTTTTACAAAAGATAACTACAGTTTCCGGAAAGCGAAGATTGGGGCTTACAAAGTAATGGCTTTTGTACATTCCAATATTTATATGATGATGCGGCTGATTATTATCATTGTTTTGGTTGTCGGAGCATGGTTAACGATAAATGACAGGCTGTCCACCGGGGAATTGGTCGGGTTTGTGCTGATTGTTAATGTGTTATTTAAGCCGATTGAAAAAATCAGCGCACTATTGGAGCTGTATCCGAAAGGCATGGCTGGATTTAAGCGATTTACCGATATTTTGGATGTTGCACCGGATGTCGTTGACCGGGACGACGCTAAAACGATGTCTTCGCTGTCAGGCGCTATTTCATTTAAAGACGTAACATTTGGCTATGAGAAAACGCAAGCACCAGTTTTAAGCCATCTTAGTTTTGATATTCATAAAGGTGAAACCATCGCATTTGTTGGCCCGTCCGGTGCAGGAAAAACGACGATATGCTCATTGATTCCACGATTTTATGATGTAAATGACGGGAGCATCACGATTGACGGAATCGATCTGCGTGACATGACAAAGGAGTCACTCCGCAAGCAGATTGGTATTGTGCAGCAGGATGTATTTCTATTTACCGGTACATTACGTGAAAATATTGCGTACGGAAAACTTGATGCGACGGATGAAGAGATTGAGCGAGCTGCACAACAGGCCCATATGGAGGAATTCATCCGCGAACTTCCGGACGGCTACGAAACACAGGTTGGAGAGCGTGGACTGAAGCTTTCAGGCGGTCAGAAGCAGCGGATTGCCATTGCCCGGATGTTTCTGAAAAACCCGCCGATTCTTATTTTGGATGAAGCAACTTCTGCACTGGATACCGAGACAGAGACGATTATTCAGAAGGCGCTGACTGAGCTATCCAGAGACAGGACAACGCTTGTGATTGCCCACCGGCTTGCCACCATAAAAAATGCTGACCGGATTATGGTCGTCACCAAGGAAGGCATCGAGGAAGAAGGAAGTCATGAAGAGCTGCTGCAGCGGGATGGAATTTTTGCCAATTTGCATAAGGTACAAATGCGTTAATGAAGAAAGGTTCCATTGTTACGGAAAACAGTGGAACCTTTCATTTGTCAGAACGCTGTATTTTTTGAAATAACAATGTCATTAAATACGAAATAAAGACAACTGCCACATCAATCAGGGATAGTTTAAACAGGTTAAATCCTTGATGAAACCGGGCCATATCAATGGCGTCCGCCAGCGATCCGAACCCGTATGCAAAAACAAAACTCCCGATTATGGCATAAATCCAGAAGTTTTTATTGCGTTTCATGCAATATTGATAAAGAAGCATGAAACATACCGGGAATAGCACAGTTGAAACAGTTGTCCCCTGTGGAAGCAGATAGGAAAGACTGTGCGGATGATTGAAGTAATTGTTGCTGGTTAAATAACTGTCCACTATGACCCAAAGAATATGATTGGAATAACCAAAGAAAGCAATTTTAAAAATATGTCTTCGGTCCACGACAATAAACCAGACAGTGAATGATATCAAAATGGTTAGAATATTAATCCAAAAAAATTCCGTCCCCGGGTTGGAATACAATTTCCAGTATTCCTTGATAAGACCGCCGAGTTCTTCTTTTAATTGATAAATCTGCTGATACAATTGCTGCTCTTTTTCGCTCATTTGCTTTGATACCCCTCTTTATCAGAAGATCACCCTAGTAGCTTAGCCATTTCGAAAGATTCTATACTATTTGGATATTATCCCCAATTTTCTGTGGATAACGTGTTAATAAGTTGTTAGCTTTCGCCAATTGATCCAATGATTGGTATAATAAAAACAGCAACATGGTTCGAATATCTAAACAATAAGGAGGAGAAACCAATGGAACGCTTAAGTGAGGAGCAAATTGAAAAGGAATTGGAAGCGGTACCGGATTGGAAACGGTTGGATGAAAAGTGGATTGCCCGCAAATACCGTTTTAAAGACTTTTTGAATGGTGTCCGTTTTGTTGACCAGATTGCCGAATATGCTGAGGAAAAACAGCATCATCCGTTCATTTCCATTGACTACAAAGCTGTAACATTGAAAATATCCTCATGGCAGATGAAAGGTTTGACAGATCTCGATTTTGAAATGGTCAATCATTTCGATGAATTGTACGACAAAGCAGCGAAATAAGTCGGGAAATTTGTCGATATTTCCCGGGAAATATTGATCCCTTATGCTGAGCCATAAGGGGTTTATTTTTTTGGCAGATAAGTAAGTGCACTGAGGTTGTCACCAATAAAGTTGGTGACAATTAAGTTTTCTAAAATTGAAGAAATATGCCACCATTTTCCTTTTGATTCGATTTATAAGATGAATGAGGAATTATTTTTATAAAATAATTCCAGTCATCACAGTGAATGGACAAAGGGGAAATGACACATGAATATTACTGAAGTAATAATCGCAGCCGGAAGCACCATGGAAGCAGTATATTACTATGAACACATACAGTTGATTGAGCCTGCACGGGAAAATAATCAGCGTATATATTCGAATCAGGACAGTGGAAATATCCGATTCATTGAACGAATGCTGAGATTGGGATTGACACCAGATGAACTGCACGTGATTTTTGAAATCAAACGGACACATCAGTGTACTACACCAGTCAAACACGACGCAGGATGCGGTGAACCTTTCGATCTATTCTTTGATGAATCAGTGAATAAATACACAGGAACAGTCCATATAGCATGTGCAAATAGTACCTATCTTCCATCTTTTATTGTAAATGGCTGTACGTGCTGGTATTCTTAAAGATACCATCTTTGATATATGCTTCAGTTGCTTATCTTCATAAAATGTCCAGTACCTGACATCACTCCATAGCGACAAACGCAACACCCTGACGATTCTGCACCACACATACATATACGTTTTACTACCACGATTAATAAATGTAATAAAGGATGTGAATTTGCTTATGCAGAGAAGTTTTATAAAAAAAGCTTCCATCTTCCTCGTTCTCGTGCTGATGGTTACCACAGCATTCATGTACGGAGGAAAAGCACCATTTTTCACAACATCCGAAGACTCCACACAAATTGCCTCAGCAAAATCTGTCCAACTTGAAGACAAAATTGAAGAAATCCTGCAAAATGAACATTTGGATGGAACCACAACGGGCGTGAGTATTCGAAATGCGGATACAGGTGAAGTATTATTCGAACGTTCGGGTGATAAACGGCTGCACCCTGCCTCCAACATGAAATTACTTACCGGAGCGGCAGCGTTTGCGACGCTCGGGCCAGATTACCGGTTTACAACCGAAGTATTAACAGATGGAAAAATTAAAGGCAGGACATTGCAAGGAAACTTGTATTTGAAAGGAAAAGGCGATCCTACTTTGATGAAAGAAGACTTGGATCAGTTTGCAAAGAAATTGAAGAAAAAGGGAATCCGGAATATTCACGGAAACCTGATTGCCGATGACAGCTGGTATGATGATGTCAGGTTATCGCAGGATTTGAACTGGTCGGATGAACCTTTCTATACGGGTGCACAAGTTTCGGCATTATCACTGTCACCAAATGAGGATTATGATGCGGGAACGGTTATTGTAGAAGTTTACCCTGCCACAGAAACGGGTGAAAGTCCTGAAGTGAAAATAACCCCGCAAACAGATTATGTAACAATTGTAAATAAAGCCCAAACCGTTGCAGGGGATGAATCAAAAGATATTTCGATTAAGCGTGAACATGGTTCGAACGACATCGTAATTAAAGGTACCATCCCGCTTGATGGTTCCAGATCAAGATCGTGGGTTTCGGTATGGGAGCCGACCGGTTATGCGCTGGATGTATTCAAAAAATCCCTTGAGGAACATGGGATTAGACTTGTCGGCAATTCGAAAGTAAAGAGGGGCATCACGCCTGAAGATGCCACTGTTCTTGTTTCAAGAAAATCAATGCCTTTGAAAGATTTGTACATTCCGTTCATGAAATTAAGCAACAATGGGCATGCCGAGATTTTGACAAAAGAAATGGGCAAGGTACTTAAGGGAGAAGGGAGCTGGGATAAAGGGCTGCAAGTGATTGAGGAGACTGTTGCAACGTTTGGGGTGAACGCTGATACCCTCCGGCTTCGTGACGGATCAGGTATGTCTCATAAAAATATGATTCCGGCCAATGAGATTTCCCAATTGCTGTATGCAATTCAGGATGAAAGCTGGTTTCCTGCATTTAAAAAGTCACTGCCTGTCGCTGGTATGTCCGAACGATTCGTTGGCGGGACACTGCGCTACCGGATGACCGAGGAACCGGCAAAAGGAAATGTCAGGGCGAAGACAGGTTCTCTGACAGGCATGTCCACACTTTCCGGGTATGTAGCGACCAGTGATGGACAGAAATTAATATTCTCTATCCTGGTCAATAACTATCTTGGGTCATCGTCCAACATAACTGCAGTTGAAGATAAAATTGCAACGGTACTTGCGAAGCATGAATTTAATGGAAATTAAATCTTCCCAAACGAAAACAGGGAGTGAAGAACCAGTATGGATTTTCACTCCCTGTTTGCTACTTAATAACCGACTTCAACAGCTGCATTCACAATATACATTAAATCGTTTTCGTCGTCCTTGTCCTCTAGAATAATACCACTTGAAGTCGCCATGCCGCCATCCGTAACATCAACCGTTACCGTTCCGTATGGCAGGACTTCTTTAACCTTGTCTGTGTCCAGTTCTGAACGGTCGAGCGGAACTGCAAGCCGGACATTTATTTTCATATTTTCAAGTTTCTGATCGGGTAAACTCTTTTCAATTCCCGGCATCGAATTCTGATAAATGGCGTCTTCCACGGCACGGACAGACGCTTTTGTTACATTCTGACCATGTACATCCATGCCGGTTCCAGTCTGTATGAAGAGAATCTGCTTCATCAGGTAACACTCCTTTTTGGATTGTCGTATAAATCTACTTCCCGTTAAGGAAAAAGCATAAACAACCAGAGATATTAGTCAATACTTCCCCAAACAAGCGAAATACTTTTCAAAGCCGTCCGGAAAAACTATGATAGTATTTTAACGACAGCGCAGAAAGAAGTGTTTTCACGTGCAAAAATCTATCAAACTTACCCTGCAAATTGCAGTTTTATATGGAATTTACAAGTTCGGCGAATGGATTCAGGTTGTCATGAACCTGTTCGTCCCCGGCAGTGTAATCGGACTGATCCTATTGTTTATCGCATTGCAGACAAATCTTATGAACGTTCGCTGGATTGAAGAAGGAGCATCCTTTTTTGTGCGTCACCTGACCTTGTTTTTCATTCCGGCAACAGTCGGTATTATGGAGTATTACGATGTATTTGAGGGAAAAGGCGTTCTGCTGATTTTTATCGTGCTTGTCAGTACTATCCTTGTCATGGGCAGCGCAGGCTTTATCAGCCAGTGGATGATAAAGAGAAAGGAATGGAACCATGATTGACATTATAATTGCAGCCAGTGCCATCATTGGTACATGTATCATTTATATCACTGCATTTACATTACATAAAAAAATCCAGCACACGTTCAGCGTCCCTGTCTTAACATCCACTGTAGCCATCATTATCGTGCTTGTTCTTTTTCAAACTTCCTATGAAACTTACATGGTAGGCGGGAAATGGATTGATGAGCTGCTTGGTCCGGCTGTTGTTGCGCTTGCCTACCCGCTTTATAAGCAGCGTGACATTCTGAAATCTGTATTCATGCCGATTTTAACTGGAACCTTTATTGGTGCGGTGGTTGGTGTATCCAGCGGTATTTGGCTTGCCAAAGCGGCAGGATTTGATGCGTTAATTATCCACTCGGTCATGCCGAAATCTGTAACAACCCCTGTCGCCATGGCTGTTTCCAGTTCGGCAGGAGGCAATACGTCCCTGACCGCTGTTTTCGTTATGATTGCGGGAATCGGTGGTGTCCTGTTTCATAAAAGTATCTTTAAGCTGTTTCGGCTCAACCATTACCTCGGCCGCGGGGTCGGCATCGGCAGTGCCTCCCATGCCATCGGAACCGCCACCATCATGGAAAACAGCCAGACGGAGGGATCCGTCAGCACAGTTGCCATGGTTTCGAGTGCGGTGATTGTGTCGGTTGTAACGCCTGGGTTGATGGTGGTTTTGTTGTGATTATAGGTATACTGTGGGACGGAGGGACAGGTTCCTTGTCCCACTTGATTCATTTGGGACGAGCAACCTGTCCCTCTGTCCCGATTCCCTCTGTCCCGATTCTACTGAATAAGCTGACTAGACTCCAGTATTCCCATTCCGTAAACAAGCAGTAGTGCCAATATAACGGCTAGGCCTAGGTAAAGGATTAATGCACGAATTTTTGTTCCTGCAGATGTTTTATAATAGGTCTTTGCCCGGTTAATTTCTGCACGGATTTTTGTTAGTTTCTTTTCGTTTTCCTTGATTGCGTGATTTAGGTCTGTGTTGATTGGGATGTTTTCATAAAATGATAGTTCATAACTTTTCAGTTTGTTTAACATGATAGATAATATCTCTTTTTCTTTGCTGAGCTTTTTAAGGTGATTCCGCTTCTTTTCCTGAATGACAGGGAGAGCGGATCCAGAATCTGCTGAAAGGTATTCGTTAATTTCATTTAACCGATAGCTGAGTTTGTTTTTCAGGGAAATAATATTCGCTGAACCCTGAACTTCCGAATTGCAAAGATTCGGTTCAGATGCAGCAATGTGTTTCATCTCTTCATTAACTTTTGTCAAAACACTTTCTTCATAGTTCATAATTTCCACTTTTGCATTGTCCTTGAACCGGTCCCACCAGGTGAAAATACCAAAAATGAAAATCAGAATAATAATCGGATCCGGTGACAGGAAGATAATTGGAATCATAGCCAGCAGTCCGATGAACCATATTTTCGTTGACAGAACGGTAACAATGCGACCTCCGTCAAGCGGGGAAACCGGAAAAAGGTTAAACAGATTTATTAGTGCGCCAAGCTGTATAATCAGTCCCCAGTATGGGTCTTGTGTGACCAGGTACAATCCGATTGCAGGAAGGATGGAAATTAATCCTGCTAATGGGCCGCCATATGCTACAAAAAATTCTGTCTCGGCATCTTTTATTTTTTTCGGATCAATCCCGATGGCTGCGCCCATAAATGGAATGAAAATGGCGGGACTGGTCGGGATTTTCTTAAGTTTTGCTGCGACGAGATGTCCCATTTCGTGGACAAAAATGAGGTAGACGATGGCAAAAGCGAATTTCCAGCCAAAAATTAATGCATACCCGCCCAATGAAACAAACATCGAAGCAAGCGTCGCAAACTTTCCGATCTTAAACAGGGCAAGCACCCATTTCCCTTTTGCCAGAAGGAACAAACCGATTGCAATGATCCATCCCCACAAGCCTTTGTTTGACCTGTGTCTTGCATTTGTTGCCATATATGCTTTACCTCCTATGTAACACACTTTCGATTTTGATTTATTTTATCATATTAACCGGGTCTTTCGCGCAGGATTCGCGGCTGCCTCGCTATGATTATATGTTAGAAAATAAATTGTTATCAATTTATTATTTTCTGCAACAATATGGTTAGGTACAAGCAACGCAAAAACTGAAAAATGATAGATGAGCAGTCGGTTTACTCATTGACTGACACGCTTTGACCAGATTGTCTTCTGATTGTGATACAATAAATCCAACAATACGCGAGTCAACAGTATAAAAATCGCGCAACATCGGCACAATATCGCGCGACAACCACCCCAATTCATGCGAACCTCCCCAAGGACCGCCCCAACCCCAATCCAATAAAAGCATTGACGAAGCGGAGGCCAAAACATGAACATCAAAATTATCGCAGTCGGTAAATTGAAGGAAAAATATTTAAAACAAGGGATTCAGGAGTACCTAAAACGGCTCAGCACCTATGCAAAAGTTCAAATTATAGAAGTCGCTGATGAAAAAGCGCCAGAGAACATGAGCGAGGCGGAAATGCAGGAGGTGAAGCATAAGGAAGGTGAGCGGATTCTCAGCAATATCGGGCAGGATACATATGCTATTACGTTGGAGATCGAAGGGAAGATGCTCAGTTCGGAGCAGCTTGCTGCCAAAATGAACGATTTGGCTACGTATGGAAAGAGTAAGGTAGCGTTTGTGATTGGCGGATCGCTTGGGATTAGTGAGGAAGTGCAGCATCGCAGTGATTTAGCGCTGTCGTTTTCCAAGATGACGTTTCCGCATCAGGTTATGCGGCTGGTGTTGTTGGAGCAGGTTTATCGGAGTTATCGTATTAATAGGAATGAACCGTATCATAAATAATGGTAAGGAAAAACTACTTTTTGTTAATGGTGAAGTGATAACAGTTGATGCTGGTTGGACTGTGCGATAATCGCTTTTAAAATAATATTATATAAATAACCATCCCTGCTAACACTGCAGGGATGGTTATTTTTTGAAAAAGAGACAAGCTTTTTGGCGCCATTATTGATTCAGCTGGGACAGGGAGCCTGTCCCTCCGTCCCGCTTTACCGTTCCTGCGTCTGCTTCGTGAACGCCATGACGGTAAAAATCTTTATACTCAGGCTTCATTGGTTTTTGTCCCCGGATGATGTCTGCTGCTTTTTCCGCGAGCATCAACACTGGTGCATGGATATTTCCATTTGTTGTATGCGGCATGGCGGATGCATCGACTACCCGTACATTATCCAGACCGTGAACCTTCATCGTCTCCGGATCTACGACTGCCATCGGATCAGATGCTGGACCCATTTTTGCTGTGCAGGATGGGTGGAGTGCTGTTTCCGCGTCCTTCGCTACCCACTCCAGAATTTCTTCGTCCGTTTGAACGGAAGGACCAGGTGAAATTTCACCTGTACTGTAAGGTGCCAGCGCCGACTGGGACAAAATATTCCGTGAAACGCGTATTGCCTCAATCCATTCCTGGCGATCCTTTTCGGTAGACAGATAGTTAAATACAATGCTTGGATACTCAAACGGATCACGGGACTTAATTTTCAGGCTGCCGCGGGAGTTGGAGTACATCGGTCCAACGTGTACTTGAAATCCATGCGCTGTATCCGCTTTTTGTCCATCATACCGAACCGCAAGCGGCAGAAAATGAAACATTAGATTCGGATAATCCACTTCGTCATTCGAACGGACGAATCCGCCGCCTTCAAAATGGTTCGATGCTGCCGGGCCAGTACGTCCAAGCAGCCATTGCAAGCCGATCCAAGGCATTTTTGCTTTATTTAAGCTGGGTTGTTCCGAAACCGGCTGCGGGCAGGCGTGCTGAATATATACTTCAAGATGATCTTCAAGGTTTTCACCTACACCAGGCAGGTCAACAATCGGATCAATGCCAAGTGAGCGCAAATGGTCAGCATCTCCTACACCTGACAATTGAAGCAGCTGTGGCGTATTGAATGCACCACCGGCAAGGACTACTTCGCCCGCATTAACATGATAGGTTTTTCCATTTTTTTGGTATGTTAACCCCGTAGCTTGCGTACCATCAAAATTTATATTCGTAACATGAGCACGTGTCTCTACTGTAAGGTTTTTGCGTTGCATGACAGGACGCAAATATGCGCGTGAAGCGGAAACACGTCTGCCGTTGTGTACATGGCTGTCAAACGGGCCAAACCCTTCTTGACGAAAGCCATTTACATCTGGTGTTCTCGAGTAACCAGCCTCAACTGCTGCATCGAAAAACGCTTGAAATAACGGATTTGTTGCAGGTCCGCGTTTTAATTTTACCGGACCATGGTGTCCGCGGTGTTCATCAGATGAGTCTGCTCCAAAGGTTGTTTCCAGTCGTTTAAAATATGGAAGACAGTGGGCATAGTCCCAGCTTTCCATACCCGGATCAGATCCCCAGCGATCATAGTCCATCGGGTTCCCGCGCTGATAAATCATGCCGTTGATGGAACTTGATCCGCCAAGCACTTTCCCCCGGGCATGCGCAACACGCCGCCCATTCATATAAGGTTCTTCATCCGTGGAATAAATCCAGTCATAGAAACGATTGCCTGAAGGGAACATCAAAGCTGCCGGCATTTGAATAAACAAATCCCAAAAATAATCACTGCGCCCCGCTTCCAGAACAAGAACACTTTTATTCTTATCAATACTTAGACGGTTACCAAGTACAGAACCTGCACTGCCACCGCCCACAATTACATAGTCGTATGTTTGATTCATCTGTAAAACCTCCTCAAGATTGTTAAATGAAAATACAAGGAATTTGAAAAACATTCATCAAAAACTTCTATCTTGCTGAAATTAATTGGCAGGATTTTCTTTCATTTGCTTGGGGAATCCAGCAATCCAGCAATCCAGCAATCAATTTCCTCTTCTCTTATTTTAAGTTTGTTAAATATATTTTTAACAAATGAAACAAAATAAATATAACATTAATTATTGAACTTGTAAATCTCGAATACGTCACCGAGTTATTGGTATTTTGTTATTATTTTTACTAGGTATGTTAAATTTGTTAAATTTAAATTTAATATTGTTAATACAATTATGCAATCAGCGTTTGTATTTGTCAAACGCTGAAAAAATATAAAATCCCTGTACCGCTGTTAACACAATCCGTGAAAAAAGATGAAATAAATTATCAAGTTTGACAAAAAACTATCTTACGTTATTCTATTATATAGAGTTAATGTTAAAAAAATATTAAATGAATTTATTTCATTTAACAAAGGAGGACGGAATTCACGATTCAATAAATATAATTAGTTAATAGCATGCTTGGCAAAGGTGTGTTTACTCTTTAATAGATATTTGCCAAAACCAAAATCAGAAAGGTGTATGTCATTTAATGAGTTTTCGCAAAGTAAGTCAATTAATTTTATTAGCCGTTTTGCTGGTTGTATTGGCAGCTTGCGGTTCAAATAGTGGAAGTGATGGTTCGGACAGTTCAAGTGAAAGTAAAGGAACAATCACGTTTGGACAGATTAACTGGCCTGAAAATATTGCAGTTACCAATCTGTGGAAGGCAATTTTGGAAGATAAGGGTTATGACGTGGAGTTAAAACTTATTGAGATGGGGCCGCAGATGTCCGCATTAGCTCAAGGAGAACTCGATGTGGCACCGGAAATTTGGCTGCCGGTGCAGGATAAGAGTTATTATGAAGAGTATAAAGACGATGCTAATTTCTTCGAAGACCCGTGGTATTCTAATGGGAAAGTCGGACTGGTCGTTCCAACGTATATGGAAGATATAAACAGCATTAAAGATTTGAAGGAAAACAAGAAGAAATTCAATGGCGAAATAGTTGGTTTTGAACCCGGGGCAGGAACAATGCTGGTAACGGAAGACGTTATCAAAGAATATGGTCTTGATTATAATTTGATAGAGAGCAGTACAGCAGCAATGGTTACATCCATTAAGGAAGCGGTAGCAGATAAAGAACCTATCGTTGCACCGCTGTGGAAACCACATTATGTGTTTGCTGAAGTGGACTTGAAGTTTTTGGATGACCCGAAGAAAACCTATGGCGGAGTAGAAAAAATTTACATGGCAACCCGCGAAGGATTTGCCTCCGACTATGAAAAAGTCAGTAAATGGCTGAAAAACTTTAAATTGAACGACAAGCAGCTTGGTGACCTAATGCTCAGTGTTAAAAAGCATGAAGACAATCCTCTTAAAGGTGCTAAACAATGGGTAAAAGAAAACCAGGATCTGGTTAAAAAATGGACAAAGTAAACGAAAGGGAAAAGGGACGAGTCTCTGCATGAGATCGTCCCTTTTCTATAAATAAGGATATTTTGATATTACCGCTTAAGAAGTTTTCACTGTTCCGGAATTTAAGTTGCATATCCGTAATTTTCATTATAAGATAGAAGAAATGTTTAATTAATTATGAATGAATTTAACAATGAGTATCTAAAGAGGTGCCGCAATGAAAGAGAATCAAGACAATGTAAAGTATGAAAAAACAAAAGATAAAATTGAGCAGGCTGAACGTTTGATGGTTAATACGATTGCAGAAACAATGGATCTTTATGGTGTTACCCCCTCGGTGGGACGTCTGTACGGGATGATGTATTTCAGACACCAGCCAATTACCCTGGATGAAATGAAGGATGCACTCGCGATGAGCAAACCAAGCATGAGTACATCTGTCAGAAAACTTCAGGATATCAATATCGTTCAAAAGGTGTGGCAGAAGGGCTCAAGAAAAGATTCATTCGTAGCTGAAAAAAATTTCTTCAATTATTTCTCTCATTTTTTTGGTATGAAATGGGAACGTGAAGTGGAAATGTTTCAAGTCAGTATCCGGAAGACGCAGGAACAACTCAATGAGGTAATTGAAGATAGTGAAACAGATGAAACATTACGGGAAAGAGCTATGCTGGATTATCAGCAACTTGAGGATGCCATGGTATATTATCATTGGCTGGAGAAGCTTACCAAACTCACGAAATCCGGTGAAATATATGATTATATACCGTTGGATGATGGGACATAGGGACAGGCTCCTTGTCCCATTTTTGCGTTAACTGGGACAAGGAACCTGTCCCTTCGTCCCCCTATTGACATAAAGTTAAATATGGTTCATAATGTTGCTAATTTATAAATAAACATATATATGCAATTTTATACAATGATAGTAATGATCGGGAATCAGTAAATAGTCCTCAGGTGAAAGAGAGTAAAATTCATCGGCTGAAAGATTTTACAACCTGCAATGCTATTGAACCTGTCCCTTGAGCTGTTGGGCAAAAAACCTGACCGATTTCCTGCGTTAAGGGGTTCTTGAGCGGATACTGGAATTCATTCCAGTATCAATGAAGGTGGTACCACGGAGACAATGCGCTTCCGTCCTTTTTATAGGATGGAAGGGCTTTTTTTAATTTCTGCAAAAAATGGGGAGGTGAATGAACTTATGAAAAAACAGCGAATTGTGGTCAAGATAGGCAGCAGTTCCCTGACTACGAAAAAGGGCGGATTGAGTGATGCGAAATTACGTGAGCATGTAACGGCAATTGCCCGTTTAAAGCAGCTTGGGCATGAGGTAATTCTCATTTCATCCGGAGCGGTTGCAGCTGGCTTCGCTGATCTCGGTTATCCTTCACGCCCTAAAACAATTGCCAGCAAGCAGGCCGTTGCAGCAGTAGGTCAGGGATTGTTGATAAAAGGTTATACGGAAGAATTTAAACGACACGGCATTGTCGCAGCACAATTAATGTTAACCAGAGAAAATTTCCTGCATAAAGATCAATATAACAATGCCAATGCTGCATTATCCGAGCTTTTAAAACGTAATGTACTGCCGATTATTAATGAAAATGATTCCGTGGCAGTGGACGAATTAACGTTCGGCGATAATGACATGTTGTCGGCCCTGGTGAGTGGTCTCGTTCATGCAGACTTTTTAATGATCCTCACCGACATCAATGGCATCTACGATCAAAATCCACAAACATATCCAGATGCAAAAAGGTATGATTTCCTTCATGACATTGATGACGAATTAATTCGTCACGCAGCCGGAACTGGTACAAAGGTGGGTACCGGCGGCATGAAATCAAAATTGGAGGCAGCGCAAACATCGTTGAATGTAGGTGTGAAAGTGTTTATCGGATTTCCCACCGGTGAAGAAAAATTTGTTGATGTCCTTGCCGGAAAAGGGGATGGAACCTATATCGGCGACACCTCCATCCCCAGTATGAACACGTCCAAGCAGTGGCTCGCGCTCCATTCCATTCCCAATGGGAAAATTGAAGTGGACCAGGGTGCTGCAGCTGCTATTTTGGAATATGGAAAAAGTCTGCTTCCTGCTGGCGTAACAAACATCTCAGGAACATTCCAGGCTGATGATGTCGTAAGGGTCGTCAACATTAATGGGGATATTATCGGGCGTGGCAAAGTGAATTTTTCTTCAGATCAACTTTCGGATATTAGAGGACTGTCTAGTACAGAAGCGATGATAAAAATAAACAGCAATCAACGCGTTGTGATTCACAGGGACAATTGGGTGAGTAAAAAACGAAAGGAGAATGAAGTATGACCGAAATCATGCAGAAAAGTGAGTTAGTTCAAAAGTCTGCAAAAGCAAAAACAGCTTCTTCCAAATTGGCAAAAGCGACGGCAAAGCAGAAAAACAACGCACTTCACGCCATTTCAGAACAACTGATCAACGAACAGGCATTTATTTTAGAAGAAAATAATAAAGATTTACTGGCCGGAAAAGAAAATGGAATGAGCGACTCGCTGCTTGACCGCCTAAAGCTGAATGAGGCACGCATACAGGATATGGCAGATGCCCTTATTCAGTTGACAAAACTTAATGATCCAATCGGGGAAGTGTTAGAGAACTGGGAACGTCCAAATGGGCTTAATATCACGCAAATCCGCGTTCCGCTTGGAGTAGTTGGAATGATTTATGAGGCAAGACCAAATGTTACGGTTGACGCTTCCAGCCTTTGTTTGAAAACAGGAAATGCCGTCTTGCTCCGTGGAAGTTCAACGGCGATCAACTCCAATAAAGCTATTGTCAACGTTATCCGCCATGCGCTTGAATCAAGTGATCTGCCGGTGGAGTCTGTACAACTGCTGGAAGACACAAGGCGGGAAACAACATCCAAAATGTTCAAATTGAATGAATATCTCGATGTTCTAATCCCGCGCGGCGGTGAAAAATTGATTCAGACAGTGGTTAAAAACGCTACCGTTCCCGTATTGGAAACCGGTGCAGGCAATGGTCATGTTTATATTGATGAAACAGCCGATCCAAAGATGGCGATTGATATTGCCATTAATTCCAAAACACAACGTCCGTCCGTATGCAATGCCTGTGAAAACATTCTCGTACAGCGTGATTGGGCATCCAATCATATAGCCGATTTAATAACGGCGCTGCAGGAAAAAGAAGTACAAATTTATGGAGATGAAACAGTACAACAGTCAGGAGCAGATATCACTCCGGCAACTGAAGAAGATTATGGTACTGAATATTTAGGGCTGGAAGTTGCATTAAAGGTTGTTGAAAACACTGACGAAGCTATTCAACACATTAATCAATATGGAACCAAACATTCTGAGGCGATTGTTTCCGCCTCAACGGAAAATGTGGAACAATTTTTCACAGAGATTGACGCTGCAGCTGTCTATCACAATGCGTCAACCCGTTTTACGGATGGATTTGAATTTGGATTTGGTGCTGAAATTGGGATTAGTACGCAGAAGCTTCATGCCCGTGGGCCAATGGGGTTGGAAGCATTGACGTCGAGTAAGTATGTTGTTAGGGGGAGTGGGCAGGTGAAGTAGGGATACCCCCTGCATCCCATTAAAAATATGTAGCTATTGGGGAAAGTAATTTTTAAGGCAATTAATCCTTTCTCATTCGAGTGGCTCATAGAAGAAGGTATGTGTGTGGTATAATTGTATTTAAATAACATGCTTATCTCATCGGAGGTCTTTCATGGAAGCAAAAGTATTCTTGCTGATAGGACTAATATTAGCTATGAGTGTACTAATTTGGATGTACTTCAAGAATAAAAATTTTAATTCAAAGGAAGTATCCATTTTTGACGATAAAAGAAAATCATATAATGATGAACAGCTATGGGAAATATGGAGTGCTAATACTGGCAATATTCAAGAGTACAAACCTTCAACTTCGATTAAGATAACTGATGGTTTAAATGAACAAATTAATAATATTATAAGTTTAACTCCACAGGCAAAAGAAATAGTACAAAAAGATAAAGAAATAATAATCCATTTTAAAAATGATGTGATTAATAAGATAAAATCTGGCGAACTAAAAGTTATGAAAAAGGGAAATTCCTTAAATGAGTTTAGACCACTCGCAGTAGATGGTAACAACAAAATTCGTGGTCAAGGTTGGATAGAATTAAAAGATGCAAAGAAATTAAACCCAACCCAACTTGCAAATGTTGCATTAGGTGCAATGACAGTTATTACCGCTCAGGAACATTTAGAAAGTATAAATAAACAACTAACAAAGATTGACAGTAAAGTAAATATGTTATTGAAACATTTAAGTTATGAAAAAATAGGGAAGATAGAGGGTAGTCTTAGGTATCTAAGAACCATATTGTCTGAGGTCCAAGAGAACTCAAAATTTCAATCGGTCCATTATAATAGAGTGGAGAATATAACCCATCAGACTTATAATGAAATTCATATGCTGTTCAGCAATATTAGGGATATTTTAAATGAAGTAAATAATGTAGAAATGAAGACCATTTATAAAGCAGATATACAAGTTGATTCCCTAAAAGATATAAGTAATAGATATGAGCAAACTATGCATTTATGTCTTGGTTTTTTAGAAGTATTAAATGTGTGTTTAAATTTAAAATTAGAAATAACCCCCATTTTATCATCTAATGAAAATCGAATATCCGATGTTGAACATTATTTAAATGAATTAATAAAAATTGAAAGTAGGTTTATGAAGTATTTCAATGAAAAGATCGATTCTATAGGTGTGAAATTCAATATTAGGCTAAAACGAGCGGAATATATTGAAAAAAGAAAAAAAGAATTAAATAAACAGTTAGACTATTTACGAGAAAAAATGAAACAGGAGATAATTAATTTTAAACAAAGCAAGGACAATTTAAAAAAAGATACAAACTTTTTAAATGAATCAGTTGATTTAAAAATTGATTATGATACAGGTGGAAATATCTCAGCAATCTACAAACTAGAATCACCTAGTTGAAACGTAAAATTTTTAGAAAAGCATGGGGACGGAGCTTTTGCTTCATATTTAAGCGGCCGAACCGTCCCAGTGCTTTATAAACCAATCTATCCAAATATCCGATCAACAACAAGCTTCCCACGAAAATAAACTCGCTGAATACTCTCTACATTCGTGACCTCTAATCCAGGGATGCCGTCTGCTACTAAAAAGTTAGCATCCATGCCTTTTTGTAACTTTCCAAACTGATCCCCTTTTCTTAAAATAGTAGCTGGGTTTGCCGTCAACAATGCTAGTGTTTGATTTTCATCATATCCGTTTGCTTGTAATCGTTTCATTCCGGGTTGGGCAATCAGCATGAAAACATCCGGTCCTCGTAATGCTTGTGTTTTAAATGGCAGCCAATCGACTTCGGGGTAAGGTGGTAAATAGGCGTCGGTTGCGATGGAGACATCGATATTATTCTCAACTAACTTCACTATATTTTCTGGTGAATTCGGTTCCGAATGTGTTCCGCCCATTGGAGTTGCGACGATTTTTGTGCCTTGTAATTTCGCTTTTGCAATTTGTTCTTCCGTAATACCATGTGCATGATGCAGAACGTCAACACCCGCATCCAGTGTCATATCAATTGCTTCTTCACCGGCAACATGCACACCGATTTCCTTCCCTTGTTGGTGGAAAATCCTGACTATTTCTTTTAGTTCGTCAAGGGTGTAGATGATTTCCCCTGCCCGTGGTACATCAATTGCTGTAAAGTTTGCTGGTGTTGCATTAACAAATAAATTCTCACCCGGGTAATCATTCCTGCTTGCCATATCCTTTACCAGCTGTGGATTGGATAAATCCGATTGCCTGACACTTTTTGCACCGGTGATCGATGTGAAGTGGGCTAATTCGTTAAACCCAATTGAGATACTCGTTGCGGCAAACGTCATATCCATTGGAAAATCTTTTACTGCATTCCGATAATCGTTAATCGAAAAAGCGCTCTTGGGATGCCCACATACCTGTTCACCAAGTGCGGTTATGCCGGAGGTTAAGGCGTGTAACAGTAGTGCTTTGCCTGCCATAAAATGCGTTTCAGCTGTAATCGGGTAAAGAGAACCCGGCGCGAATTCCAAAAGATGTGTATGACAATCGACCAAAGACGGTGTGACCACCAGATCGGAATAATCAATGACACGAAGAGAAGGGAATTGTTGATGGAGTGTATCCCAATCCCCAACCGCCTCAATAATACCATCCCTAACCATCATTGCCCCATCATAAATGGTACCTAGACTGCTTACGGTTACTAATTTTCCTGCACGAATGACATATACATTATCCATTAATTAAGCCCCCACCAAGAAAGGAGTTAGGAAATACCCAAGTAAACATGCAGTCGCAATTCGGATTACCATTCCGACCAAAGCGGCGTAAATGACTTCTTTTTCATGCAGGTCAGACGCCTCCGCCCAGATTGCAGGTGTTTGCCCAACAATGACGTAGATTGGCAGGCCGGAGTTTGCCAGGACAAAGCCACCGACAATTAATGCCGGATCAATAGTAGTTGCCAGTTCAGCCATTTGTGCTACCGCTAATGTTGGCGCGACCAGAAAGGAGACAATTCCTGTGTCAGGTTCAATGCTAAGCATAGTAAAGATGGTTGCCATGCTTCCTTCAATCGGGGCCCAAACCCCAGAGAATTTCAGAATTCCGATTAAAATAAATACGACAGTGACAGCTGGGATAATCACTAACAATAGTAAACTTGTTCCTTCTTTAGCAGAGGAAAAGATGGTATTTAAAAATGTCGTTTTTGGTGTAAATCGTGGTAATTCATGAAGGGTGACTTTTTTCGTATCGCGGTAAATGGTTTTAGATAAAAGGAAAGGTACAACAATTAAAGGTGCGAAAATGGCTAAAATAATGAGTGGAAAGGCATTTATCCCAAAAACGGATAAAGCAATGAGCCCTAATACAAAAGTTGCGAATGATTGTGGTGATTGAATCATAGTCGCCACCGCTATCTTTTGCTCGGCTTTCGTAGCCTTTGCTTTCACAAGGATAGGACCCGCAATTTTACCAGCCGCGTTGATATCGCCAAGAATATTATAAGCACTCGGAATAACAACGGCCGGATTCACCTTGAACAATTGCAAAATCGGCACAATGAGCCGGATTAACCCATCCGTAAAGCCAAGGCGCTCCAATACACGTCCCACAATTACACTGACAATGACAGCAATTCCGACTTCACTCGTTAAAAAGGTATCCACAACAACTGGTTTTACCTCTTTGATAATGGTATCAAAAAGCTTAGAAAGTGAGTCAGGCGCTAGGAAAAGCAGTACAAGTGAGATGATAACAATGGAAACACCAATTATTTCATAAAGATGCCACTTCGAACGATTCTGAGGAACTTCTGAATCACTTTTTTCTTCATCAACCATGGAGCATACCTCCCATACGTTTAGACGTTTGGTATAGGCTATGTTCATGGGTGAAATGTGTGTATGCCTATGTGGGGGGGTGAATGTTGTTGTTTTTTACATTTCTGTTCAGGAGGCATGAGAATTGTCCCGTGGTTCTAATAATGTATTTCGGGGCGATTTTCAAAATTAAGTATTGCTTCACTAAAGTGGACCCCATTGTCAAGACACTAATTTTATAAAAATAAGGTGGGGTCATTAGTTGTGTCCCTTCCCATCTTGTAGACCACGCCTTTCCTGTGCCAGGTTCTGTCAAGGGCGTACTTTCCCTTGACGGGTTCTGGCATAGGAAAGATAATCGTTCCAAGATGGAGGGGCAATGACCTACTGAAAATAAATGGATGCTGGTGTTTTATAACCTAATGACTGATGCGGGCGGTCACAGTTATAAAGCCCCATATAGTCGCGAATATTTAGTCTTGCTTCTCTTGGCGTGCCATAATCTTTTAAATAGACTTCTTCATACTTGAGGCTTCGCCAAAAACGTTCTATCATGATGTTATCCAATGCGCGACCTTTACTGTCCATACTGATTTGTACGGATGGATGGTCTTTTAAGAGATTAATATACTTTGGACTGGTAAAGTGACTGCCCTGATCACTATTGAATATCTCAGGTGTTTCTATGGTTAATGCACGCTTAACAGTATCCAATACAAAGCTCATTTCAAGTGTCTGGTCTAATTCCCAACTGATAATATAACGGGAATACCAATCGATAACAGCTGTTAAATACATCCAGCTATGCTGTAATTGAATATACGTAATATCAATGCTCCAGACTTGATTGGGACGGGTAATATTCATTCCTTTCAGCAGATATGGATAAACACGGTGCTGCAGATTGCGCTTACTTAAATTGGGACCGGGATAAACTGCTTGAATGCCCATTTCACGCATGTGACGCTGTACTCTTTTGCGGTTGATGTTCACTCCTTCAGCCTTTAATTTTTCAGCAATCTTGCGTGATCCGAAATATGGAAATTTCGTATAAATCTCATCAATCCGGTGTTTCATGGCTACCTCTTCAGGTGAAGGCTCAACCGGTTTGTAATAAAGACTGGTACGATTTAAGTTCAACAGTTCGGCTTGTTGGGTGATGGGAAGTTCAGCGTCTTCCCATTCCACCATCTCCATGCGTTCCCGTCTAGTCGTGGTAGATGCCAGATTTTTTTTTGAGCCACGACAATTGCGTGGTCAATTTCCCAACTTCTGCATAAAGGTTTTCCAGCTGTTTTTCATAATCTGCTTTGATTTTTTCCTGATCCCTGTTTTGCTTCTCAAACACCTGTGGCATTTCCTGCAGGAAGTGCGTTTTCCATTTATGCAGCTGGTTCACATGTATACCATGTTCCGATGCAATCTGACTCATTGGTTTTTCTTCCTTCAAGATTTCCAACACGATTTGAGATTTGAATTCGGGGGTGTATCTTTTTCGTTTCATGTACCTACCTTAACATCTCCTTTTTTCGTGTCTAAAATCTTGGGTCCATTATACACCATGCAACGAACATTGATTTGAATAGGTTTCAAATGTATGATTAAGGTAGTATGATAATGTGTTTACATACCGAGATGTTTTGAATGATTATTGATTGTGCAAGGATGAATCTGGAAGCCAAAATCTTGCTTGGCAAGCACCCGATTTGAAAGAATTGTAGAAGCGTTTAGTTTAATCATCTGGAACAAGCGTGATGGATATTCATCGGGAAACTAATGTTGCGAGACGTGCGATTTATTCAGTTAAAAAGAGCTAGAATTTGATGAAGAGGAGATAAGTTAATGGTTGCGAACTTTCAAGATAAAGTAAGTTTTATATGGTCGGTTGCTGATATATTAAGAGGTCCATATCGTCCAGAAAATTATGGGGATGTTATTTTGCCAATGGCAGTTTTAAGAAGATTTGATGCAGTCCTCGCGGATACGAAAGAAGCTGTATTAAAAGAGAATGAAAAATATCAATCATTACCAGAGTCCACAAGGGACGAAATATTAAATCGTACTGCTAAACAAGGCTTTAATAATACGAGTTTATTTGATCTGAAAAAGCTATTGACTGATCCAGATAATATTGCGGATAACCTACGTGATTATATTCAAGGATTCTCGAGCTCGGCACGTGAAATATTAAATCAATTTAATTTTGATAATGAGATTGACAAAATGGATGATAATAATCTGTTGTATCTTGTTATAAAACGCTTCTCGGAAATTGACTTACATCCTTCCGTTGTATCAAATATGGAAATGGGGTACATTTTCGAAGAGCTTATTAGACGTTTTTCCGAACATGCAGAGGCGGGCGATCACTATACACCACGCGAGGTGATTCGTTTAATGGTTCATTTATTGTTTTTTGAAGATGACCCGATTTTAAATACACCAAGTGTCACGCAAACACTTTATGACAGTTGTGCTGGTACGGGCGGAATGGGAACTGTAGCCGAAGAATATATTAAGGAGCAAAACCCGTCTGCACATTTAGAGTTTTTTGCGCAAGAGATTAACGGGGAATCGTACGCGATATCAAAAGCAGACATGCTTATTAAAGGTCATGATGCACGCAACATTAAAATGGGCAATACATTGTCAAATGACCAGTTTAAAGACGCTAAGTATGACTATATGATTACAAATCCACCATATGGAGTAGAATGGAAACCAGCGAGAGATGTGGTGGAATCAGAACATGAGGATCTTGGGTTTAGTGGACGTTTTGGTGCCGGTTTGCCACGAATAGGGGATGGACAGCTGTTGTTCTTACAACATCTTGTATCAAAAATGAAACCTGTTACAGAAGACAATCCAAATGGTTCACGTGTAGCTATTATCATGAATGGTTCTCCTTTATTTACAGGTGATGCTGGAAGCGGCGAAAGTGAGATTCGTAAGTATTTATTTGAAAATGATCTAGTAGAAGGGATTATTGCACTTCCTAATGAATTGTTTTATAACACAGGTATTTCCACATACATATGGATCTTAACAAATCACAAAGCAGCCTATCGATGTGGCAAGGTGAGGCTCGTGAATGCGGTTGATTATTTCTCAAAAATGCGGAAGAGCCTGGGGAATAAGCGTAACGAAATTACAGAAGAACAAATCAATGCGATTGTACAGTTGTATGGTCAAAACACTGCTGATGAGAACGTGAAAATCTTTGATAATGAGGAATTTGGATATTATCGCGTCACAGTGGAAAGACCACTTCGTTTAAACTTCCAAATTACAGAAGAACGCATCCATCGGTTAGATGATGAACGGACGTTTCACAACTTGGCTAAGTCTCGGAAAAAAGGAGAAGCAAAAGAATCAGAAATAGCACGTGGGAAAGAGCAGCAAGATACAATTAAGCGTGTTTTAATGGATATGCAAAGTGAATTCGTGTATACAAACCGAGAAGCTTTTATTGATTTAATCAAAGAGGCATTTAAAGACACGGATGTTAATTTGCGTGCACCGCTGATAAAGTCAATTTGGACAGCCTTGTCGAAGCGCGATGAAACGGCGGAACCTTGTATGAAGAATAAAAACAAGGTGGAGGCAGATTCAGAATTAAGAGATACAGAAATTATTCCCCTATCAGAAAATATTGAGGACTATTTTAAACGTGAAGTCCTGCCACACGTACCAGATGCGTGGATTGATGAAGATAAGACTCGTATTGGCTATGAAATACCTTTCACACGTTATTTCTATAAATATACAAAATTACGCCCATCTAGTGAAATTAAGGCGGAGATTGAAGAACTTGAAGCTAGTATTGTTGAGAAGTTGAAGAAGGTGATGGAATGAATAGAAAGTTGAAGCCTTATCCGGAATATAAAGATAGCGGTGTAAAGTGGATAGGTAAGATTCCTCCAGAATGGAACTATTTAAAATTAAAAAGGATTGTATCAGTAGAATTAAGTAATATAGATAAAAAGTCGAGAGAAAATGAAATTGAAATTTCACTTTGCAATTATACAGATGTATATTACAACAATACAATTACGTCAGAATTAAATTTTATGAAAGCTACAGCAAAACAGTCACAAATTGATAAATTTAAACTAAGAAAAGACAATGTTTTAATTACTAAGGATTCTGAGACACCGAATGATATTGGCGTACCAACATGGGTATCCGCTGATTTGGAAAATGTGATTTGTGGGTATCATTTAGCGCAAATTAGGCCATCAAAAAAAATAATGGGAAAGTATCTATTTTATATGCTTGCTTCAACAACACTAAATGAGCAATTACATTCGCTAGCAAATGGGGTCACTAGATATGGGATTTCAAAAACAGATATAGAAAATAGTTTATTTCTTGCGCCAAAACTAGAAATACAAAGAACAATTATTAATTTTTTAGATCAAAAAACATCCGAAATTGATGCACTTATTGCAGATAAAGAAAAATACATTTCTTTGCTAGAGGAAAAGCGGCAAGCTGTGATTACGGAAACAGTCACAAAAGGACTTGATCCAAATGTCAAAATGAAAGATTCAGGTATCGAGTGGATAGGGGAAGTTCCAGAGAATTGGGTAAAATCCAAGTTGAAATTTATTTCTAATCAAATAATAGACGGAGCTCATAGCACGCCAACTTATATTGATGAGGGTATTCCCTTTCTTAGGGTAACGGATTTAACAAAATCTAAGGGAGAGGATTTGCTTAAAGGTGATGTTAAATATATACCTTTGGAAGAACATAGTCAATTAATAAAAAGATGTAAACCAGAAAAGGGGGATTTATTATTATCAAAAAACGGTACAATTGGAATTCCTAGGGTAGTTGACTGGGATTTTGATTTTAGTATTTTTGTAAGTCTTTGCTTGATAAAGTTTAAAAAAGAAAAAATTAATCCATATTATTGCAGTTATTTTTTCGAAAGTAATTTAGTGGACCAGCAAATCGCGTTCGGTGGTAAAAAAAGCACGATTGTTAATCTACATTTAGATAAAATAAAGGAATTTTTAATATTTTTACCTCCTATAGACGAACAAGACCTAATAGTTAATTTTTTAGGAAATAAGGCAAAAAAATATGATGATTTGATAAATGATATGAAAAAACAAATATCTAAATTTAAAGAATACCGCGAATCCCTCATATTTGAAGCTGTCACAGGCAAGATAGATTTACGAGATTACGGAGAAGAAACTAAATCTTTAGTAGCGGAAAGAGGTGAAGCATATGGCGATTGATTATACAGAGGAAGGTCTAGAAGCGAACATTGAAAGAAGCTTACTTGAATCTGGTTATAGGCAACGCCGGTTGGAGGGAGAAGCATTAAATGTTTTCCAACAACACGCGATTGACGTGGAAATGCTTTTTGAATTTCTGCAGAAAACACAGCCGAAAAAGATGGAACGGTTAAAAACAATCTATAGAGATAAATTTGAGAAACGTTTTTTACATCGTTTGGAACAGGAGTTAAACCGTCGTGGTGTGAACGACTGTATCAGGCATGGAATCAAGGACCATGGTGTTTCACTCCGACTTGTTTACAATAAGCCGCCAAGTAAATTAAATAAAATGCTTATTGAAAACTATAAAAGCAATATTTTTACTGTTTGCCGACAAGTCTATTACAGCAGTAAACATAACAATAGCTTAGATATCGTGCTTTTTATAAACGGGCTGCCTGTCGTTGTGTTGGAATTGAAAAATCAGTTTACGGGTCAAACAGCGGAACATGCCAAACGTCAATTTAAAAAAGATCGTGATCCGAAAGAACTTTTGTTTCAGCCTAAAAAACGAGTTGCTGTTTGTTTTGCTGTCGATACCGATGAAGTGTGGATGACAACCATGCTCAATAAAGAGCAGACATTCTTTTTGCCATTTAACCGTGGCAATCAAGGTGGGAAAGGGAATCCTGTTATTTATAATAATTACCGTACGTCCTACCTTTGGAACTCCATTTTACAAAGGGACAGTTTACTGGATATCTTGTTCCGTTTTGTCTATATCGAGAAAAAAGATGTGAAAGATGCGACAGGAAAAGTGATAGATGAAAAGGAAATCGTTATTTTTCCGCGTTATCATCAGTTAGATGTCGTACGTAAAATCGAACAAGATGTGCAAGAGCACCATGTAGGAAACAATTATCTTGTGCAGCATTCCGCTGGTAGTGGGAAAACGAACAGTATTTCCTGGCTTTCCCATCGATTGGCAAAAGTACATGATAAGAACAATGATGCAATATTTGATAGTATCATTGTCATCACAGATCGCCGTGTGCTTGATAAACAACTCCAGGATGCAATTTATCAATTGGAACATGAAGCGGGTGTTGTTCAGAAAATTGATGAAGATTCTAATCAACTTGCAGAGGCCATCCAAAATAAAACACGAATCATCATTACAACCCTGCAAAAGTTTCCTTTTATCATTGAAAAGGTTGGTCAGTTTGTTCGTGGGAAGTATGGCATAATCATTGATGAAGCACACAGTTCGCAAGGCGGAAAAGCTTCCACAGCGATGACTAGTATTTTATCAGATAAGTCACTAGAAGATGCCTATGAGGCTGACAAGGTGATGGAAGAAGAACTGAATGATACAGAAGAAAAGATTGTGGAAACGATTGAAAAAAGCGGGAAACAGGATAATATTTCATTCTTCGCTTTTACTGCGACACCAAAGCCAAAGACAATTGAAAAATTTGGCACGCCTAATGCAGATGGCATACCTGAGCCTTTTCATACCTATTCGATGAGACAGGCTATTGAAGAAGGTTTCATTTTGGATGTATTGCAGAATTACGTCACCTATGAAACATTTTATAAAGTGGAAAAGAGCATTCTTGAAGACCCAGAAGTTGCAAAACGAAAGGCTGCAAAGGAAATTGCCCGTTTTGTTTCTTTACACCCACATAGTATTGCACAAAAAACGGCAATCATCATTGAGCATTATCGACAGGTGACACAACACAAGATTGACGGAAAAGCAAAAGCAATGCTGGTTACACGCAGTCGATTACATGCCGTTCGTTATAAACGGGCGTTTGATGATTATATTAAAAAACAAAACTATGATGATTTAAAAACACTTGTCGCATTCTCTGGTACAGTTGATGACGATGGTGTTCCATATACAGAGGCCGAAATGAATGAGATTAATGAGGCGGAACTTCCCGATAAATTTTCAACAGATGAATACCAAGTGTTAATCGTTGCTGAAAAGTATCAAACAGGTTTTGACGAACCATTGTTGCACACGATGTATGTGGACAAGCCATTAAGCGGAATTAAAGCAGTACAAACATTATCGCGCCTGAACAGGACATGCAGAGGAAAAAGTGATACGTTTGTACTCGATTTTGTCAATGATACTGAAACAATTCAAAATGCTTTTCAGGATTATTATGAGGTAACGGGACTAAATGATGTAACAGACCCGAACATTTTATACGATTTAGAATATGAACTTGGGACAATGCAAGTATATACAGAGTCTGAAATCAACGCAGTAAGCGAACTTGAATTTAACGGGAAGTTAAAAGATAAACAGGCACAAGCAAGATTAAATCCAATCATTGATCAAGCTGTTGATCGATTTAAAAATAAATTGGATGAAGAGGATCAAGATCAATTTAAAAGTCTTGCAACAAAATTCATCCGTACATATGCATTTGTGCTGCAAATAGGTCCATTCACGGATGTGGCACTGCATAAACTGTATGTGTATTTGAATTACCTGTTAAGAAAATTACCTAAAAAACCGAATGAACGTGTATATTTAGCAGATGATGTTGCCTTAGAATATTACCGGAATGAAAAAGTATTTGAAGGGAACATTGGATTAGAGCAACAAGGACAAGTGAACTTAGATGGGCAACAACATGGTGGTAGTGCCAGCAGACCAGAAGAAGAAAAAGAGAAACTGTCATCTATCATTGAACGGATGAATGAACGATTTGGCACAGAATTTGACCCACAAGATAAACTATCCCGAGATCAATTAGTAGAAGACATGGTGCAAGATGAGGGCTTGAAGGAAAGAGCCAAAAATAATTCAATGGATAACTTTGCATTTACGTTTGAGGATCGTTTTATGGACTTCCTGATTGATCGAATGACAGATAGGAACTTCTTCCAGAAGATGATGGAGAATGAGGAGCAGCGTACATTTCTTATGAATGAGATGAAGGAAGAGGTTTATTATCGGTTGAGGGAACAGTGAAGAAGGACCTCCACTCACTCTTCAGTGGCATCGAATATGGTGAGGTTTTGAAGAAACAGACTTTTACTTCGGCAAAATTAAAGGGGAGGTTAAAATGAAATTAAAAAATATTAAAATAAATAATTTCCGTAACTTTAAGGAAGTAAGTTTGGACTTGGATAATAAAAATATTATTTTTGGAAGAAATGATTTTGGAAAAACAAATTTTTTATATGCACTTCGCTTTTTGTTTGATCCAACCGTCAGAAAAAATGGCTTTCAAATAACTGATTATCATAAACGGAATATTGATGAAAAAATTATAATTCAAGTTGAATTAGATATAAGTGAACAATGTGACGATAATGAATTTATTAGAGCAAGGGTGAAGGGAGCAACCTCTTTTTCAGAAGATACATTAATAATCCAGATTGAAGGTGAATTTGATCAAGAGAAACAAATAGGAAATCCAGTATTAAAATGGGGTGGCGCAATTGATGAGATGTCACTTATTACACAAAAGGGTATTATATCTTCGTTGGATAATATATTCGAAGTAATATACGTTAGTCCAAATATATCCCCAACTGAATTGTTTAAAAAGCACAGAACACTATTGTATAAAGAAACAAAAACTGATAATACAGACAAAATCAATAGGGCAATAGAATTTTTAAATACAGTTATAAGTCAGGACAGTAGAGTTCAGCATGTTAATAGTCAATTAACTGAGAAATATAAAGAAATTAGGAGTGAAAGTGTACAAATAAAATTACAATCGGAACATGAAGTAAGTGGAATATTTAATCATTTAACACCGTATATTCATGATGAAAATCCGGCAGTAGAAGAATTTCTATATCCAACAGCTGGAGACGGTAGACAAAAGATTTTAGCATATGCACTTACAAATTTAATTGAGGAACTAAAAATTGAAGAAAAAGCGGATAAAAGAATATCTATTTTTCTAATGGAAGAAATCGAAAATAGTTTACACCCAACTATGCAACAAATTATATCACGTAATTTATTTTACAAAAATAAGGATTTATACCCGTATTTATTTGTTACTACACATTCGGAACATATGTTTACATATGCGGATGAAGTAAAGTTAATACGAATATACAAAGATAAAGAAGGATTTGTGCAAAATAACTCAGTATTTTTTTTAGTGCCTGAAGAATATAAGGGTACTAGAAAAATATTCAATGAAAAATTAGCAGAGGCATTATTTTTCGATAGAGTGTTGTTAGTAGAAGGTATGTCTGAAAAAATCCTTTTTGAGTACATTATTGAAAAAATGATTTATGAGGTCGGATGTATAGATTTTAATGTAGTTGAGGAAATAAAAGTATTAAGTATAGAAGGAATAGGTTTTGAAAGTTACATTAGATTTTTAAATGAACTAGGGATAACGGCATTAATAAAAACTGATAATGACATTAAAAAAATTAATAATGAAAACAAAGTTACATTACTTGGGATAAGAAGATGTCAAAAAATGAACGCCATGATTAACGGTGTAAGTAATGATAAATATGGCTTAGCTGAACCATATCAGTATTGCACAGGCTTGAATTATGAATCTATCAGTGATCGAAATAAAGTAAAACATGAGGTATATAAAACATATAAAAGTGAAATAGAAAAATGGGCAGATAATGGAATATACTTGTCAGAAATAGAACTTGAAGAAGATTTATATGCCGCACTACCTGAAGATCATATACATAAACTTCCCTTTAGTAATTTTATTACTCATTTACAAGACGCAAAAAAGAAAAATATGAATGAATACGTTAATAATTACTTAACTACAGATATAGCTAAAACAATTTTTTATGATGATCGGTTTAATTGTCTGAAAAAATTAGTTGGGGTTGACGAGTATGATTATTGATCAAAATACAAGAGACGAAATATTAGCTAGTAATCATCCACATTACTTAATATCGGCAAGTGCAGGTTCCGGGAAAACAACGATTTTAGTTGAAAAGGCTTTCGCTGTGATAGAAAAGAAACTAATCCAACCATATCAACAAATAGCCATGATAACATTCACTAGATTGGCCACAAGACAAATTAAGGATAAGGTAAAAGAGTTGCTTCCTATGGAAAGTACTGATAACAAACATTATTTGAAGGCGATTAAGGTTATAACTACTGAATCTTTTATTTTATCTGAAGTAATAAAGCCTTTCATAAGAGATGCTTTTGGAAAAGAGTTTCCAAGCGGGGAGGACTTCGTTCAAAATTACAATAATATTTATAAATTTGATGACTTCGATAAAGGATTATCGCAAATGAAGGGACAAAATGTGATTGGAAGTTATAGGGATAATAATAAGAATTTTACATATCAATTAGGTTTAGAGATTTTAAAAAAGTCCTTAAATGCACAAAGATATTTGAAAGCGCGTTTTCAGGTTGTTATGGTCGATGAATATCAAGATGTAGATTATGATATGCATCATTTGTATATGTATTTAAAAGATGAATTAAAAATTCGTTTAGTTATTGTTGGAGATTTAAAGCAAATGTTGTATGGCTTCCGAGGTGCTGATGCCGAAATCATGAAAAGTTTAGAAGATGATTATGAATTTAATAATTATCGTTTAATCCATAACTTCAGATCCCATTTATCAATTGTAAATTATAGCTATCAATTTTTTGAACAAAGCCTTGATATACCCCATGAAGAGAATAGAATTAGGTATTATTCGAATTTAGACGTTTTGAAAAATATTAATATGTTTATAAGTGAACCAAGCACAAAAGACGATACCTTTGTCTATTTATTTGCTAGGAGAAATCAGTGGGGTAGAGAAAGAACTTATTGGGAAAACAAGGGTTTTGTTTTTATAGACAAGACTCCCCTAAATTCGAGTTATCCAAATTATGAAGTGTTGGAGCCGGTTTTAAAATTATATTTTGATTCCAGTCATTATAATATTTATAGTATGTTGGACGATTTAGATGTTGAAATTAAGAGTTCAACGGTTCGTAAAGCTGAACTTCTTCAAGAAAATCTAAATATCGACACAATAAAGGCGCTGAAACAAATTGAAGAAATAACGGACAGGAATCTCTTGGAGGTAGAAAAACAAAACTTTTTTGAAACCCTAGATAAACAGTATAGTGTAAATTTTATAGCTGAAAAACCTAAGAAGCTAGCACTAACTATACATAGTGCAAAAGGATTGGAATTTGAACACGTTTTTGTAAATGCGGATTCGTTTTTTGATTTCCATAATAATTTTGCTAAACAAAATCATTATGTTGCAATTACTAGAGCTAAGGAAAGTTTGCATATTGTAAAGAATGGGTTATATGAATCGGTATTGAATGGATTAGGTATTAATAATTCAATTTAAATGGTTGCTCGCTATTTGATGTTGGGAGCATAACCAACAGATAGAATCGAAGTCGGTTTGACACGGTGCTTCTGCGGGCATGATTCACGGCCAAGGCGCCAGTATCAAAGGATATTGGCTCACACATAATACGTTATCATGCCTGCCTCTTTGTATAAAACCTTGAAAATAGCAATAAAGCAGAGACATTGCGTCCCCATCTGTATGAACGATTTTGTAATGACACAAATTTAAGCTTTTTCTTTTCAGATAATCGGGGTGACGAACAAAGTGATCTTGACATTTTAAATATGTTTGCTGAACGATAAGGATAATTTTATTTTTAGCTAAAAAAACTAGATTTGCTTTACTGAATGACAATTATCATAAATTTATTCTTACACTGTATTGAAAACGTTAATTTGAAGGGGTTTTACATTGAACGAACTAAAACTGGGCTGGATCGATTACTCCAGTGAGCACAGGGATAAGGTGATGGCGGTCCTGGATGCACTTACTGCTCCGGGGGCAGTAGATGAACTTGGTATTGGTCGGATACGGGATGGGTTTGCTGATATTCTTTTTCCGGGTACATCGACCATCCAGACGAGGGCAAAGTATTTTTTGATTGTGCCCTATTTACTGATGGAACTGGAAAAGGAAAGGTATGCAAAACCTGAAGACCTGTTGGGGAAACTTGGGGATGAAGAGGTTGCCCTAATTGAAACACTTAATCAGGAAGGGGAAGACGGTGTGATAGGCGGACGGGCTGGAACAAAGCTTAAACGGAAGCCTTCAGAGATTTACTGGAATGGTCTAAGGACATATGAAATTTTCCGCCATCCATCACTTTCACTGACGAATTATGCTAAAGCGTTGTTTCGGATGAAACGTAATAAAGAGTTAGTGAATACGTACGGTAATGAGGAAATGGATGATCTGGGTGATAATGATGGTGCATATTCCGGAACCTTCTGGCAGTGTATTTTGCCCGAATCAGACTGGAAGAACAATCTTACTATGGATCTTATATATGATGAGGCGCAATTTTTAAAAACGCGAATTACTTCGGCAGAGAAGTCCAAAGATAGCTTATTATCCTATTTGCTACAGATGGATCACAGGGAATGGAAAGATATTGATAGTTTCGAAGCGTTGGATGCGATTATTCCGGAAAGTGGCAAATTGCGGGATGATTATAATCAGGCAAATAAATTCAGTCAGTTTCTGCATGGGGCACATATTCGTTATAACCTGATTGCCTCCAATGGGCAAAGCGAAACTGCTGTGAAAAAATGGACCAACTGGATTAACAGTGATTTTGTTAAATATGAATTTGCCACATTTCCATTTAAAAAAATACTCCACAGGCTTTCTATCCATAACTACATGTTGTTCCGCTTTTTGCGGGATTGGCAGGAAGCAGTTAATGCTGGTGATGAGGATGCGATGGATGATTTGATTATCAGCCGGGAAATTGAACTTAAGTCAAAAGACAGGGCAAAATTACACAATTCCAAAATGTACAGCTATAAAGAAGGGGACTGGATTGGAAATGACCAGCTGCAATATCGTTTCCTGGATTCAAAAATAATTATGGAAGACATCGCTAAAGGTTTGGAGGGTAAATATGCTGAAGCCAGATGAAGACAGACTGAACTACTCTGAACTATTGAAACCTCCTGTTGGTTACGTAGTTGAATTCGCACTGGGGACAACATATTCTCTTGATTTAGAGGCCTTGGTTGGTGTTCCATTGGCCTTAGGGTTGTCAGAAGAGATGGATCAAACGATGATGAATGACCCGGTCTACGTACTCGAGGGATTACGAAAGAGTGCGGAGAAATTTGCGATTTTTTGTGAAGGTGGACAAATAAAGGTGCCACGGAAAAACAATTCACTTTTTGCCTTGATGGAAAACAGTGTATTTGAAATATCCTTGGAGAATGGAAAATCATTTCATCCCAAGTTATGGCTGATTAAATATCGGAATGAGGAGCAAGGGGAACTATACAGGCTACTTGTTCTGACGCGTAATATGACATTTGATCGCAGCTGGGACATTGCCATTGCGCTTGAAGGAAAAAAGGTATATCAACAAACTGATAAAAACCGTCCATTGGCTGACTTTCTGCAGTTTCTTACTGAGTTTTCAACAAGTAAAGATAAGACTGAACAGATGGATCAGCTTATTTCAGAACTCGATTATGTTCAGTTTAATCCTGTTCTAAATCAATACGCTGATTTTGAATTTTGTCCAATTGGAATCGACGGATATGAGGAAGAATCGACAGGTGTATTTGACAGTTTTCATAAACTAATTGTCATGTCACCGTTTATAAGTGGGTCGACTGTCAGAGAACTTCATAAAAAAACACTGACGGAATCAAAACACAACGTGCCTGAACGAGTGTTGATTACAAGGAAAACTGAACTCCATAAGCTCACACCTGAACTCATGCATGATTTTATCGTTTATACGTTAAAAGATTCAGTGGTTGACGGAGAAAGTGCGATAAGTGAAGAAGATGAGTCTGGTGAAATGGCGCAGCTTCAGGATATCCATGCCAAATTGTATGCTAAATCCAAGTATAATCAACACGTTATATATGTAGGATCAGCTAATTGCTCACGCAATGCATTTCATGGCAATGTTGAGTTTTTGTTACAGCTGAACTACCGGAAGCGCGGGTTTCAGATTATGAATCTGTTGGATGATTTTTTCGGGGAGGATGACGATAATCCTTTTGAACGGGTAGAAGATATTCCGGAGCAAACAGCTGAAGAATCCGATGTATTGGAACAACTACAACAAGGGATTAAGTCACTTTGCAGATCGCAGCTGCATGCAACAGTAACACAAAATGACAATACATACACCGTAGAAATAAAAATTGAAGATTTTCACGGAAATGAAGATATTGGATTTACAATAGGTCCTTTGCTTAGTACAGCAACTGCAATACTGCAACAGTCAACAATAATCAGTGGATTGAGCATACTTGAACTTGGACATTTTTATAAAATTCGGGCGGAGAAAGACGGTGAATCCATTGAGCGGGTTATCAAAATTAATACCAATGGTTTGCCTGTAGAACGTGAACATGAAATTTATCGTTCAATCGTTAAGGACTCGTATACATTTTTAAAATATATAGCCTTTTTATTGGCAGATGACTTTTTAATGGCAGCAATGGAAAATAAAGATAAACAGAATTTCGTGCTGGATTCCTGGGACGTGCAGGAAAGTGAGACTCCAGTAATTTATGAAAATATGTTAAAAACTGCAGCACATTCACCGGAAAAATTGGAGGATATTGAAAGTATGATTCGCATGATTGATGATGATTCGATTGTTCCTCCAGAATTTAATCAGTTGTACCAGACATTTACTCAGGCGGCAAAGAAGGTGAAAAGATGATTGATTTATATTATAAGGAAAAGGAAATATTGGCTGGTTTAAAAGATTTTCAGCGGGCAACAGTTGAACGCGTACATCAGCTGTTCACAACTAATTATTCCAGGGTTCTTGTTGCGGATGAAGTCGGCCTTGGCAAGACGATGGTTGCAAAAGGAGTAATGGCTAAAACTGCCCGTTATCATCAGGAACAGAATGATAACTTATTTAAGGTTGTTTATGTATGCTCCAACCAGAATATTGCTTCCCAAAACCTTAGTAAGTTAAGAATTGATCATCGGGTTACCTTGGATGGACTTTCCGATACGCGCTTATCCATGCAGCATCTTAAGATTTTTGAAGATGAATACAGTCAGGCAGTACAGGAAAATTATATTCAGCTTATTCCGTTAACACCTTCCACCTCATTTAAAATGACCCAGGGGTGTGGCAGTGTCAGGGAAAGGGCGTTGATTTTTGCGATATTAAAGCGTCATGAATTTTTTGAACCTTACGTAAAGGAATTGGAAATAATGATGACTGATTCTGCTTATAAAGGCTGGGCTGTTTGGAATGAAGAATATGACAAAAGAGTCAGGGAATGTGATGAAAAATCGGCTGGTGCTTACTTAGAGACGATGCAGACGAAAATCGATCAATTTTTTTCGGAAAATCCAGGATTTCAACAAGAATTTAGTGATGTCTGTGACATATTTAAAAAACAAGGTGATCCTGGAAAGCGGGTAGAAGGCCAGACGCAGGTGATTCAAAGGCTGCGGAAGATGATGGCGGAAGCAAGTGTTGATTTAATTGACGCCGACCTTGTAATTATGGATGAATTTCAACGTTTTCCGGAACTGATTAACGCAGCACGTGAAAGTGAAACAGCCATGCTGGCAAGTAAGTTTTTTAACAAACCAAAGATAGATAATTCCCAGGTAAAAATTCTGTTGTTGTCTGCCACTCCATACAAACCATACTCCACACTGGAAGAAATATCGGAATCTGGAACTGACGAACATTATAAGGAATTCATGCAGGTTACTGACTTTCTGTTTGAAAAGCACCCACAGCATAAACAAGAGTTCCGGCGTGTATGGGGTGATTATTCAACATCTTTAAGTGAAGTTTCGACACAGGATTTTGCGATGATTCTGGCCAAAAAGCAGGTTGCTGAAGACAGTCTTTATAAAGGAATTGCCAGAACAGAACGTGTTTTGGAAGAAGGTAATTCCGACGTCAATAATGAATCAATCGATAAAACAACATTACAAATAACGGAGGATGATGTGGCGTCCTTTATAGAAATGGACAAGTTATTACAGCGGGTTGGTTTAAAGGATAGTGTTCCAGTTGAATATGTAAAGTCTGCACCGTTTTTAATGTCGTTTATGGATCATTACAAACTGAAAGATAAAATAATGAATGAAGTAAGCAGGAACCCGGTAAACAATGCATCGCTTAAAAATCCGCTTTTGTGGGTTAATCGAAAAACTATAGGAAAATACGGAACGTTACGGGAAACGAATGCCAGAATGAAAAAGCTGAAGGAAATTGCTCTAGCCGACAGTGCGGAACGGTTGATGTGGATTCCTCCTTCACTACCATACTATGAGTTTGAGGGGTGCTACAAAGGGATGAGCTCCTTTTCGAAGGTACTTGTTTTTTCCGGCTGGGAAATGGTTCCCCGCTCAATCGCGACACTTCTGTCTTATGAAGCAGAGCGGAAAACAGTCGGTGAATTGGTAAGGAGAACACCGAAGAAAAAACGGTCCAAGGCTTATAATTATTTTGCCGAACAGCGATATCCACGCCCAAGATTGAATTTTAGAATTAAAAATAATGCACCTGCTAACATGAACCACCTAACGCTTTTATATCCATCTGTGACATTGGCGAAGCTTTTTGATCCAGTTGATATATTAAATCGCGGGTTGTCATTGGAAGCAATTAAGGCTGAGACTAAAGATAAACTGGCAGGTCTGTTGGATGGGTTGTCCTATGAGTCCAATGCTGATGAAACGCGCCGCGATGAACGCTGGTATTATATGGCTCCATTGTTATTTGATTTGGATGAAACAGTCGTTCAAAACTGGTTTGAACAAGAGAATCTACTAGCTGTAGATGATAAGGATGGGGAGAGGGATGAGGAGGATCTTGCCGGAATTGCTCAGCATTTTGAGGAGCTTCGGGAGATGTATTATCAGGGTTCACTGCCAGTATTGGGCAGGCAGCCAGATGATTTATTGGATGTGCTTACTGCAATGGTATTAGGTTCACCGGCAATTTGTTCTTTGCGTTTAATGGAAAATGTCCAAAGCGAAAATTTGCCTTATGCTATTAAACTCGGGAAAACAATCATTGATCGTTTTAATATACAGGAAATGATTTCAATAGTTGAATTAGAATATTCCAAAGATGCCCACTGGAAAGGTGTTCTTAAATATTGTGTGGATGGAAATTTCCAGGCAATGCTTGATGAGTATGCCCACATGCTGCTTGAAGAAAGCGGTTTGAACAGAATGGAATCGGGACAGCGGAATGAACGTCTAATGAATGTGATGACGTCTGCATTAAAGTCCCATTCCGCCAGTTTAAACGTTGACACGTATCAATCATTTCAAAAACGTGCCTCAGGTGAATCTGGAAAGGACGATACGTCCATTAAAATGCGGACTAATTTCGCCGTGGGGTTTTATGATAAACGGAATGCAGATAAATCTAAAAACCGTAAAGATAATGTCAGATTAGCTTTTAATTCACCATTTCGCCCATTTGTACTGGCAACAACTTCCATCGGTCAGGAAGGGCTTGATTTTCATTATTATTGCAGGAAAATCATGCATTGGAATTTACCATCGAATCCGATTGACCTGGAACAGCGGGATGGCAGAATCAACCGTTATAAATGCCATGCGATCAGACAGAATATCGCCAATCGTTATGGAAACATTTCTTTTGATAAAGAAATATGGAATGAGATGTTTACACTGGCGAATGAGGTGGAGCGGGATGATAATACATCCGAACTCGTGCCATTTTGGTCATTGCCGGGAAAAGATGGAAAAGGTATTGAACGCATTTTTCCTTTATATCCGCTCAGTCGTGATGGGGCAAAGTATAGACGGTTGATGAAAGTGCTGACACTATACCGATTAAGCCTTGGCCAGGCACGGCAGGGTGATTTGCTGGATCAATTGCTGAGCGCCGGTATTGAGGAAGAACAATTAAAGGGATTATTTATGAATCTGAGCCCGTTTGCGAAAGAGAAAGAGCCGGGAGAAATCCGAGTTTAGGTATACAAACGGCAATGACATATTATTCATATTGACAATGTTAGGTTGTGAAAAATCATCCGGATGGGACCCTGGATGGTTTTTCTTTAGTACGCAAAAAAGAAAATTATTATTCACTGGGGTGCGCCGGTTTCAATATTAGACAATTTCACCGGCTTTGTTCCTAGAGCAAAAGCTGCTTTGTTAGAAGGGGCAAGAAGTTTAAGAGATTCGTTTGAGCGTTAAACATTTGGAAACACAGAAACAGCCCTGAATAAGGTACTTGATTCGGTTTCGCGGCTGTTTCTGTTTGTTGGACAGTTATCGCTTGCAGAACTTCTTATCCTTATTCCCGCCCCCGCATGGATATGAAGCTTTTGCTTCCTTTTCCCCGGGAACATATTCTGACAGAATTCAGGAACTAAACACAGATAATCTACCTTTCTGTCAAAGGTATATCATTATATCTCTCAGCATCTATATTATGAACCTCCCCTGTGGCAACGCTGTTCAAAATACCATATAAACCTGTTTCAACAGCTTTTTGCAGCTGACCCATTTTCTTTTGACCGAAATCCTGTGTTTGCCCAGTGACTTCAAATAAAACAGTCCCACTCCCATTTAATGCAAAGGAACCAAGTGCTGTACCAGGTAAATCCAAGTTTTGCGGATATAAGGAAATATTTCCGAATGGGGAATTCCCCATTTGTTGCAGGGTATCATAAGCGGCAACATTCAATTGCTTGGAAAATTCCACATCATATTGGTCAGCATATTCGCGATATTTTTCTCCCTCTTCTGTATCAGGATGCGGAACGAAAACCCCGGAAAGTGAAAGTGTTACCGGATCATCTGTTCCTTCAATGACATATTCACCCTGGTGATGCAAGTCGACGAACACATCAACAGTGCCGAATTGATCCTGCAAATCTTTATACACATCGCGGACTGTTTGTGATTCAGGCGTAATATACCAGCCCGGCTGATCAGACGCACCCGGAAAATCCTCAGGTTGTGGTGTGTAATTCAGATTAGGGTTAAAATCCCTGTTCACATCAAAACCTGGATTTGATTCATAATCCCAATATTGATTTTTGTACGTGTAATAATTCCAAGAAGGTTCGGCTGATTCCAGTACCGGAAATGCATTCACAACTTCTTCCCATGTCATTTCATTACCACGGCGGTTTAGTTCAGTTGCATCAGGATTAATCATTGGCATGGCAACAATTGTTAAATCCTTTCTCAACTGTTTCATGCTGGGTTTATTGGAACCCAATTGTTTAATCATTTTTAACAGCGCTTTTGTATTAACTTTTTCATTCCCGTGAATCTCGCTTTGAATAAGTACAACTTTATCACCTGAGCCAATAGTTGCTTTGAAAATTTCTCGGCCTTGGTTGGAATAACCGGCCACATCGACTGAGATATTTCCCTGACTTGATTTTTCAATTTGATTTAACCTCTTAGTCAGCTCATCATGGCTTATAAACCCGGATATTGGCGGCTTTTTCGTCACACTGGGAGCAGCTTGAGCATTTGCGGTCAAACCATATGCGGGAACCAACATCCCCACACTTAGCAATGCAGTACAACAAATCAAAGCAAATTTCCTCATGTTTCCTTTCACTTTTACATCCCTCCAAATTATATTTACTTCCCACTATTCTTTTTCACGTAACGAAAACCCTTCAAATTATTTAAAAGTATTAAAAAATGAGTACATTGACTCCAAGTTTTTGCGCTTTAACAAGTAAAAAAGATAGAGGAACCTACTTTATCACTACAAATGCAGAATTTTGCCCGGTGTTGATTCTATCCAGTTGCATTATTAATGATAATTTTGGGACGGAGCCCTTGCTTCCTTTTCCAAATGGCAATTGGAATCGTCCTCGTGCTTCCCAAAGAAGGATTTTCTTTGTCTACTGTAGATATATTGGTATCTAAATAATCTATCTGAAGGAGCATGTACATGTCAGTTAATCCGAAAATTCAAGTTTTCCTTGATCAATTTAATGCGATTTCAAAGGTGCCAATGAGTGATCTGATCCATGGATTTGCGAATTTCACCGGTTTTGTTCCTGAAGCAAAAGCTGCTTTGTTGAAAGGGGCAAGGAGTTTAAGAGAATCGTTTGAGCGTTAAACATTTGGAAACACAGAAACAGCCCTGAATGCGGTACTTGATTCGGTTCGCGGCTGTTTTTTTTAATAAAGGATAGTGTGCCGAATCCCTGTTGGGTAGGTAGGGTTAGGCCAATCCTGTTTAAATGGTCATCATTTTTTGTATAAAAGTTGACTGTAACTTCATTCAAGCATATTTCAACAATATATTTTGAATTCAGGATATAATGAATACAGACAGAGAATATAGTTCTTTGTTTATATCAAATTAAAATTACAATCAGGGAGGAATCATCATGAAAGGTTGGCAGTTTGTTGAAACAAATAAACCTTTGGAACTTGCGGAAAAAGAAGATCCAAAGGTTGATGCCGGAAAAGTTGTAATCGATACGAAGGTAGCAGGGATCTGTCATTCTGATGTTGGTGTATTAAGAGATCCAGGTTGGAAAGCATTACTTGGTGACCTACCTGTTATTATGGGGCACGAGGTTGCAGGTGTTATAAGTGAAGTTGGTGAAGGTATAACAGACTATCAAGTTGGTGACCAAGTAGCTGTTTGTCCTACTGGCCCGAGTGGACAAGCTCCAGGTTATGCATATGATGGAGGATTCGGCACAAAAGTTTTAGCACCGGCTGAGGACTTAGTGAAGATACCTGATGGCGTTTCATTTGCCCAAGCAGCTGCAGGTACCGATGCAGGAATGACTTCTTATCACGCTGCTTTTAACAAAGGCGGCATAAAAGAAGGTATGACAGTCGGGATGATTGGTATTGGTGGATTGGGTCAAATTGCCCTACAAGCTGCTGTCGCAAAAGGAGCTACTGTATATGCAGTTGATTTAAATCCAAAAGCCCGTGAATTAGCCAAAGAATTGGGTGCAGCAGGAGTCTATGAAAATGTAAAAGAAATTGAACAGTTTGAACCTGAAGTTATTGTTGATTATGCTGGATTTGGCGTAACAACGCGGGAAGCTCTGGAAACTGTTAAATTCAAAGGAAAAGTAGTTCTTGTCGGTATGGGCAAACTGGAAACAACTCTAAATGTTACTTCATTAATCACAAAACAAGCAACACTCGTTGGAAGTAACGGTGGTACTAAACAAGATATAGAAGAAATATATGAATTATTTGCGGGCGGCAAAGTAAGTCCTAAAATAACTAAGATTTCTTTTGATGAAATCCCTAAAGGTATTCAGATGTTAGAAGATAATAAAGTGACTGGTCGATTAGTAGCAGACATGGAAAAATAGGGAGCTCACAATAAAGCCTAGGGAGAGGATTTAAGTTCCTGTATCTTAGGCTTTTTACTTACATATGGTATGTTAAATAAAAATTAATTACGTAATAGTTAGAGCGCTAAGAGATGTCGCTGTGTTTTCCCCTGCTTCCCGCTTGTGCAGCTCCAGCAACCGGTTGCGGATGGCGGTGTTGAAGTATGTTGCCATCGGTCCTTCGTCTGGCCTGTACCGTTTGTAAGCAAGCCACATGGTGTACAACCCTTCCACGAAGAACGTGTTGTGCGGGTCTTGGATGTGCAGATCCCGGATGTGGTAGCGAATCCGGTCCCGGTTCTGTTTGAAAAACTCCTCAAATGTAAATGGCGTTTTTGTTTGCATAAAACTTTCTTCCCCTTTCGTATCCTTCTGCAATGTATACGGTGATGTAATATTTGAAACTGCCGCTAACTTTTAAAAGTGGCCGTAAAATTGTATTTTCAAGCGCCAATTGTAACTTTTAAACTAAAGAACACAGTTTCCGCCAATCAATTTTGAACACTGTTGATATAGCTGGTTTCCTCACCATCCCTCCCCGTAAACTCGGCTAACAGTTCATTAAACGCCTCCATGTCCACCTCCTTGTGTGCATCGGCCCTTTGTTGCTCAGCCCTTTTTGCAGCCTGCTTTTGCTGGCGCTCTTTGAACCAATCAGGAATCACCTCTTCCTGTTGGGAGTTATTCCAATTGCCGCGGTTGTTTTTCTGACGGAATGCAGTCGCTTCTGCTTCAGCCTGTTCAACGGTTTTAACGCCTTTTCGCAACCATGCCTTCAGAATTCCTTTCACATAGCTCCAGTTCGCTTTTCCTTGGTCCAGTGCCTGTTTCATGGCATGCAGAACTAAGGCCTCGCCGGCATTCTGAATCCAGTTTGTGAGATCCTCGGTGACATATGGACTGACCATGCCGAAGTTTTCTTGGTAAAAATGGATTGCATCTGAATCACAATTGCTTGGTAGTAGTTGTTTTTTTGGTTTTTCTTTGGTTTGTGTTTTGTTTATGTATTGTTTAAATAATGGGGCCGGACTGTGGGCCATATTGCGGTCCGATTTGCAGGCCGAATTGTGGTTTTGATTGTGGACCATCCCTCGGGCTAGGTTGTGGGCTTCTTTTGCAGCAGCCCCTTCTGATTTGTTTCCAGTATGTGCTTCAGTTTCTTTACCCGTGTCAGTGTTTTCTTCTGTACTTTCATGTTGTGATTGGTTGTCTGTTGTTGGTGAATCCTCATAACTTGATTTCGTTTCCGTTGCGACATAACCGGTGTGACCTACCATTTTGTCTGCCAGTGAAATCATCCGGTATGTTGCCGATTTGCTTCCTTTTCCCGCTGTCACTTCGATAAAACCGCATTCGGTTAATTCGCGGCGTGCCCGTTTAAAGGTCGTGCCTTTTACGCCTGACAGTAACTCAAGCAGGCTGGCGGGTACTGAGAAAGTCTCCTGCCAGCCACTCTTGTTGTTGAGGTGCATTAGTGTCGACCACAGCGCAACGGCTCCGCCGGATATCGGGTCGAACGTTACGTGATGATAAAATGCGTTCATTTCTTTGATATAGTTCATGTTATCGCCTCTTCTTTAAATAGAATAGTAAGATTTTTGTCGGAGTCATCAAATTCCAGGATTGTATTTTCTGTGATGGCAATCTTTTGCAGGCTATAAATACCGGAATATGGAGGTTTCTATTCCTCCTTCAATATATAAATCGTATCAAAGGCTAAAAAGGTGGCATTAAAATTAAAATTTCATAAAATTTTTTTATTTAGAGTGAAATTGGTCGAAAGAAAGGTATGGAAGATTGTATGGTGTATCATCAGGCAGATAGCGGGGTGACGATTGTGGATAAAATAAGATATAGGCAAGCTGGTATCTTTTTGGTATACTAAATCAGCAGGAAAATGGAACGTCTGTACTGTGAAACTTATCCATCTATTTTTCGGGCAAAAAAGTAGATTTAGAAAATGAAGTTGTAAAAAAAATGATAGAAGGATGAACAACAATGACAGGCAAAACACATCTTATCGGAGGTTTAACAGCCGGGATAGCCGTTCAATACTTTACAGGCCATTATACACAGGATCTGCTGTTTTTAGCATCATGCACAGCTGGATCATTGCTGCCGGATATTTGTCATGGAGGCTCCAAAATCGGGCGAAAGCTGCCCATTATATCACACCTTATCCGCTTCCTGTTTGGTCACCGGACGGTAACACACAGCTTGTTATTCATGGTTATTTTGGGTGCGATTTTATCATCCACGCCAGTACCGGCAAGCATCACAGCCGGCATCATTATTGGCATGGCGAGTCATTTGCTGTTGGATGCGGCAACAGCACGCGGGATTGCATTATTATGGCCGCTGACCCTGAAAATACGGCTGCCGATTTATACGCATACCGGTGGAGTTATTGAACATGTTGTCATGGCTTTGATGATTGTAGCTACTGGATATATCGGGTATCAGATGTATATTTTTTGAACAATGAACTGTTTTTTTATAACATTACCCCCACCTGTAAATCAATCAGGTGGGGGTAATTGATGTATTTTGAGTCAGTACTATTTTGAAGTTTTTAACCCTTTCTTCCATTTCTTAACTTTCTCCTGGTTATTTTCAATCCATTCTTCGGCAGCCTCAATTGGCTCCATTCCATCATGTACCTTTACCATGACTTTTCCCATATCTTGCTTTGTCCAATGAAACTGGTCCAAAACTTTATATGCGGCTGGAGCGTCTTCTTTCAGCCCTTTGCGTGCAACCGCATGGAGGCTATCTGGTTCTCCGAAAAGGTTTTTTGGATCCTTTAAATATTTTAAGTCCCATTCAATAAAAGCCCAGTGTGGTTCCCATAGTGTAACAACAATAGGTTTTTGGTCATCGATAGCGCCTGCAAGTGCTCCCGTCATAGCAGGGGCGGATGTTGCCTGTAATGTCCACTTATCCAGATTATAACCGGGCATAACCTTGTTTTTGGTAAGCTGCATTTGACCGGCACCGGGATCAATCCCTACAATTGTTTTTTCCAACTTTTTACCAATATTGTTCGTATTGTTGGTCAAATCCTCAAGCGAGTCAATTTTCATATACGAAGGAACAGCTAAGCCAATTGTAACACTGTCTTTCATGGTTATACCGATATCGTCAATTTGATCACCATATTTTTTCCAATAACTCTCGTGCGTATATGGAAGTGTAACGGCGCCTACCGACATATCAGCCGATCCATCAGCAATACCCGCAAACAATGCGCCAGGGGTTACTTGTGTTAATTCGATATCATATCCTATATCTTCAAGTACTGCTTTTATAACATTTACACCGGCAACTGTAGATGCCCACGAAACATAAGGTATAGTTAATTCCTTTTGGCCAAGTTCGATGCCGTTTGTTGACTCTCCTGCATTATCGTCATTTCCACAAGCAGAAAGCAATAATGCGAGTGTACAAATGAAAGTTAAACAAATAATCCCAAATTTTTTTGACATAAAATGATTAATCCTCCTTTAAAGTCACCGTTGAACACTTTATAGCAATTTATACCCGACTGTCTAACCCCGTTTTAAAGCATAAGAGTCGAAAAACGCTTGTTAAATTGGTTTAGTGACTAAATAATCGAGCTAATACAATAATGCGATCCTAAGTGAATTGTTTTTATTTGTTGGTGTACCCGTATATGCGCCTTATTTTACCCAAATAATAGCAGAATAATCAGTGTGTTATGCTCAATAACTGAAACAGATGTTCGTATATATGGTATAATTAAAACAGGTGTTAATTAAAAAGGAGCGGTGGGCAATGGATAATGAAACGGATATGTTGATTTATCAAAAGGAGGACGGAAATAAAAAAATAGACGTCAGGTTGGAAAATGAAACTGTTTGGATGACACAGAAAGCTATTGCGGATTTGTATCAAACCTCAACACAGAATATTACGCTTCATATAGGAAATATCATAAAATTTTTAGAGGATCAAAATTCCTCGAGATACTATACTGTAGTAAAAAAAGAAGGTGCGAGAAATATAAAAAGGAAAATTCTTCACTATAACCTAGATATTATTTATAACATTGCTATTAGAGGTCAATACTTTGAGGAATTTAATAGATTTATGACTTTTGCAAAAGCAAATCGAGTTAATAAGAACTTTATAACATTTGTACCAATTAAAGAGCATAAGTTTTGTGAAATGTTAAAGGGTTCCTTAAAAGGGATTGTGGATATTTATCCTCAATATAGAGTCAATAAATACATTGTTGATTTTTATATACCACAATTAGAATTGGTAATTGAATATGATGAAAAACATCATGTAAAACAAATTATGGATGATGAAACAAGACAGAAATTTATTGAGGGAAAATTAGGAGTCCAATTTATTAGAGTAAATGAAGGTGAAGAATTTAATGGCTTGAATCGTGTTTTTAAATTTATTATGGAAAAAAGGTTGAATTATTCAAACGTAAAGGATGGAAGGAATGGCAAATAGAACTGACATCCTAATTTATCAGATAGAAGATGGTAATATCAGAATAGACGTCAGGTTGGAAAATGAAACTGTTTGGATGACACAAAAGGCTATTGCGGATTTGTATCAATCAACTAAGCAGAATATTAGTCTCCATATAAAAAATATATTTGAGGAAGAGGAGTTAGATGAAAATGCAGTTGTCAAGTATTACTTGACAACTGCTAAAGATGGGAAAAATTATAAAACGAAACATTACAACTTGGAAATAATTATCGCAATAGGCTACCGTGTTCGCTCCCATCGAGGAACACAATTCCGGAAATGGGCAACAGAGCGTCTGAATGAATATCTTGTCAAAGGATTTACAATGGATGATGACCGTTTGAAAGAAATGCGTAATTTCGGTCAGGATTATTTTGAAGAGTTACTGGAGCGAATTCGTGATATACGTGCTTCAGAGAAAAGGTTCTATCAAAAGATAACAGATATTTATGCAACGTCTGTGGATTATGATTCAAGTGCAGAAATCACACAGGAATTTTTCGCAACTGTTCAAAATAAACTCCACTATGCAATACATGGGCAAACAGCGGCTGAACTCATAGTAGAACGAGCCAAGGCGGATAAAGAAAATATGGGTCTGACATCATGGAAAGGCTCAAAAGTCCGTCAAAGTGATGTAACCGCTGCCAATAATTATTTGACTGAAAAGGAACTAAAATCGCTCAATAGATTTGTCACGATGTATTTGGATTATGCGGAAGATCAGGCGGAAAGACAACGTCCTATGCATATGCAAGATTGGATTGGCAAACTTGATGCCTTTCTTCAATTTAATGATCGTGAAATCCTTGCAAATGCAGGCAAAGTGTCCAAGGTTGTGGCGGATGAATTAGCAACTCAGGAGTATGGTAAATACAGTCAAAACCGAATTGATAACCAGTCAGAAGATGATTTTGAACGGTTTATTGAGAACAATAATCTGAAAAAGTAATTTAGCGTTACGTGGTAGGAGAATGGGGGAGGAACTCTTCCTTCATATTTCCTGATGGAAGCTGTTGAACCGTTCCTGTACTTCCGTCACCCGTTCTCCCAGTCAAGAATTGGTACTTACAGAACAGTCTTAATCATATTCATATAAAGGTAACCAATAAGAAGGAGGTCAACTTCTTGAAAAAAGTTAAAGTTGGATTACGGCCGATTGTAACCAATTTAAATTTACCCACTGTTTTAAAATCAACTGCATTTCCGGGTGACCCAATGGAAAGGTTATTTATTGCAACCCAGGTAGGAGAAATCTTTTGCATAGGAAACGGGGAAATCAGAACGTTTTTGGATATTCGCTCGCGGATTATAGAATTGGGATCTTCCGGTAGTGGATATGATGAGCGGGGATTACTGGGACTGGCGTTTCATCCGGAATTTTATTATAACGGCTTGTTTTATCTTCATTATTCAGTGGCCGGAACACAAGGCCCGGGTGCTCTTCCTGAATCGTTTATTCCTGACCCGTGTGATCCTCAAACATTAAATTTGAGCTGGACCAACCGGAACACGCAATATGACCATATTGATACCGTTGAAGAGTGGGGGTTACAATCGAATGGTCAACCGCAAATGCGACGGACATTGCTTAATTTAAGGAGACCATTTTCTAATCATAATGGTGTTGATAGTTTAAGCTTTTCACCTGAAACGGGCAGACTCGTTTTAACAACCGGAGATGGCGGATCAGGCTATGATCCATTTAATTTAAGCCAGGATGACATGGAAATTTGCGGGAAAATAATAGAGATTGACGTGACTATAAATACCTCAGTCCATCATCCTCCTATCGTGACACGTTTTGATGAACTGCCCCGGCCTATTCAGGAAACACTCACGGTAATTGCCAAGGGCGTTCGCAATATACCGGGTATTTCTTTTCAAAGGTATTACAATCAGTATATGAAATATGTGGGAAATGTCGGACAGGAATTGGTAGAGTCGATTTTTTCATTCGTGTCTTATAAACCATTACCTGTGCCTCAGCTGGTTCAAGCTTCGTTAAGAAACAAAGATCTTGACCAGGAAGGATTTATCAATCTTGGCTGGCGCGGTTGGGAAGGTGTTTTGCCTACTTCCATTTTAAGGGACTGTTCGAATAATCCGGATTTGGATGAGAAAACGATTGCTTATTACGATGAAGTAATTAAAACTTCCGTGAAGCGGATTCAGCAGTTAACTAGTTATTACCATCAGGATCCCCGCCCTGATAAGTTTGCGGGAACAGCACTTACTGGGGTCCAACCATATATGGGGAGGGGCATTTCCGATTTAACGGGAAGTGTTGTGTTTACTGATTTTTTCCGAACAGATGCCTCCCAAGCACCTGCCAGAGGGGTTATAGCTTATACCAGGGTAAAACCGGATTGTAAATTGAGTGATTTTAGCGTGATTGAAACTGGCTATGATTTTGGGTCCCAATCTGCTTACTATGTTAGTCTTGGAACCAATCCGGACCAAAGCCGCTTATATTTGGGAGTTTATGGTTCTATGAATGTGACTGATTTTAACCAGGGAACTGTTTTTGAAATGGTGCCATTCTAAACCCTAATTATTTTGATTCTTTTAAAGAGGATTAAACCAATTTCAACCCATAACCAGCTATAAAAAAAAGTAAATAAAAAAACACCTCCAATTGTTAGAAATGAAAAAGAGTTAGAGGCGACCGGACCTAAAATAGGAAACTGAAAAATAACCAGCAGACTCATGATCCCCGACATTAATAGAACTGAGCCAGCAACAATAATACTTATTCTTTTCCTGAAAAAGGAAAAGGCTGCCCCAATACCAAGTCCCAATAATCCCGTTGTAAAAGGAAATATAATAAGTTCCGTTGGCTGTAAAATGAGCAGCAGCATCATGGTCAGGAAATAGGACATTACGCCAAATGGAATGGAAAACATGGTACATAGCAAAATAGGCGCAGTGGCCAGTGGACTTAAAAAATATCCTATCCCAGGCAACAAACCGCCAGCAGCCTGAAAAACAGCAGCAATACAGCCAAAAATAGACACTAAAATAAGTTTCATTGTTTTATTACGTTTATTGAAAATGTTTTGAAATGCACGGACTTCATCAGCAACAGGTTTAAAAAAATACACCGTTTCACCTCCAATTGATTATTGCTGTACTTATTATATGTATTGTTGATTGGAGGTTGAACGCAAAAGATACAAATCCAGCAATTGAAATTTGACCAGGACTGAAAAAGATCGTGGACATTCTGTTTGTAGTGACACGACGATAGTGGAAACAATTGAATCAGAAGAGACCAATTCGATTGAAAAGCAGAAACAGGGAAGCAGCCAATTTTGGAGAGAGACAGCTAGACAGGATTTATGTCCCATTAATTAGCTGCTTTTTAGTTGTTTAAATACCTAATTAACTATATAATAAATATAAATTAGCTAATAATGGATGTGGTTATGCATGAGAGTGCCTTCGACCAAAATGCAAAATAGTTTCGGAAAATACTTGAAGTATGTGGAAGCCGGTGAGGAAATCATTGTAACGAAAAGCGGGAAAGATGCAGCCAAAATCATGCCTTATTATAATGCAGACTCTGTCAGAGAAGAGCAATCAGGTTATAAATCTTCCAGTGGCTGGGTGACGTATGAGGCGTTTCTGGAGCTGACAGGCGAGTCGGAAAAAAGATTTGAACTAATTGATGGTGTCATTTACAACCTTGCTTCACCTTCTTATAAGCACCAGCATGTGGTTGGTGAACTTTTTGGTACCTTTTACAATTGGTTGAAAGAAAAAAAGTGTACGCCACTTACATCCCCATTTGACGTAACGTTTATTAAGGAACAATCCAACATCTGTGTGGTTCAACCGGATATTGTGGTCATTTGCGACAAGGACAATCTGGATGAGAAAGATAAGTATATAGGGACACCAACTTTGGTGGTGGAAGTGTTATCCTCCTCCACGAGAAGTAAGGATATGTTGACGAAGCTTGAGTTATATAAACAATGTGATGTTAAAGAATACTGGATTGTCGATCCAATCAATGAGCATATATTGGTTTATTCTCTGGAGGACAATGAAATCGTAAACAACAAAACGTATTCAAAAAGTGCCCGCCAAACGGTTCAATCCGATGTGTTCGAGGGATTGGCAGCGGACTTGGAGGAAGTGTTTGCTTAATTACCGATATTAACTTACTTGGGGCGGAGAGCTTACTCTCCATCCCACACTCAACTTCCACACGTTTCACGCGATTGCGAATGAGATCCCGCAGATTTCTTGTTTCTTTTTTTCATATAGCGATAGATCAAGTATGAAATGATCAGCAGGATGATTCCGCCAACGATATATTTTTGCGCACTGGAAAGAAAGTTTGTTACCGTATCTAACTGACCTGCTTGTCCAAGGAGCAGCATAACATACAGCCATGGCAGGATACCGACATACGTTAAAATGCCAAAACGCACAGGCTTGACTTTACTTATTCCGGCTGCATAGGAAATATAGTTCCCGATCCCGAGTACTCTTGAAAAAGAAATGCTCCATTGGCCGAATCTATTAAAAAAGGATTGGGCTTTTTCAATCTTTTTCCTATTCCACTTTCGTTTAATTTTTTCTTCGAGCTTATAACCTATCCCATATGGAATGAAGCTGAAAACGGTGTACACAAAACTGGCCAGCAGTGAAATCCAGACGGCATCCATAACAGAGGGATTTAACAGATAACCGTATACCAACGCCACTATTGTACCTGGAAATGGTACAGAGGATGACTCAACGGCAAGGCTGATATATAAACCAATAGGACCAAATTCTTTAAGAAAATCAAGTATAAATTCCAGCATAAATTGTCTCCTCTAACCGTGATGTTTTACACCTTCCCTAATGAGACAAATTAAAAACTGGTGCTGTACAAGTTTCTTGTATTTGCTGAATAATTAAAGGGACAGAAAGCCTGTCCCTTTGTCCCGCTAGGATGACGTCCATGAGCCGCCATTGATATGAATCGTTTGTCCTGTCATGTAAGAAGCATCATCTGAGGCAAGCATGACAAAAGGCCACGCATGTTCGGATGGCTGCCCCGGACGGCCCATTAATGAATCTTGGCCAAAGCTTTCCACACCGTCTTCATCAAAGGAGGACGGGATCAGTGGAGTCCATACAGGGCCGGGTGCCACTGAATTGGCGCGAATACCCTTGTCCGCGAGGCTTTGGGCAATACTGCGTATCCAGGCGGTGATTGCTCCTTTTGTTGCCGAATAATCCATGAAAATGGGGTTCCCGCGGTATGCATTAATGGAAGAAGTGGCAATAATCGAATCGCCTGCCTGCATGTGCCGTACAGCTGCTTTTGTTAAATAAAACTGGGAAAAGAAATTTGTTCGGAATACTTCCTCGAACTGCTCAGACGTTATATCAAGCACATCCTCACGCACATATTGAATCGCCGCATTGTTGACGAGAATGTTGATAGCACCAAATGCTGAAACTGTTTCTTCCACAAGATGCTGACAATGGGTTTCTTCTTTTATATCACCGGGAAGCAGTATGCACTTTCCTCCTTCAGCTTCGACCATTCGTTTCGTCTCCTGAGCGTCTTCATGCTCGTCAAGATACGAAATCGCGACATTGGCCCCTTCTTTTGCATAAAGAATGGCCACAGCACGCCCGATACCGCTATCGCCACCGGTAATCAGCGCTGCTCGTCCTTTTAATTTATCCGTCCCTTTATATGAAGTGGGTTGTGCGGGCAACGGATTCATTTGTGATTCAATTCCCGGCTGTTTCTCCTGCCGCTGGCGTGGTGTACTGCCTTTCTGCATATCTCTGGGATCCATATGATTACCTCCTTTGTCACGATAAGTTTTAACTAGTTGACGATTTCCACGTGGTGGGGAGCTGTAAACATAGCAGACATTATAAGTGTGCATATTTCAGGTTAAACATCAACCGTACGAGCGTGAACATCAACCGCACGTGCGGAACATCAACCGCACGGGCGTGAACATCAACCGCATGTGCGAAACATCAACCGTATGAGCAGAACATCAACCGCATGTGCGAAACATCAACCGTATGAGCAGGACATCAACCGTACGAGCGAAACATCAACCGCATGAGCAGAACATCAACTACACGAGCGGAACATCAACCGTACGAGCGGGACATCAACCGTATGAGCGAAACATCAACCGTTATGATCGAAAACATTATGGGCTACCAGTTTGAAGATTTCAGTCAACCTTATTCTTATAATTTTTATACAACCTATTGTATATTTATACATAAAATGTTATATTTATAAACATCCAATTGGGGATAATTACAGAAAACGAGGTGGTTCACATGATGATGGAACAACTTGAACAGACCGAACAGGCCACTGTTGAAAAAGAATATACAGCGAAGCAATATATGAAATTTTGGCTGCCTTCCTTGATTGGAGTGCTGCTTTTTCTGGTCCCGATACCTGTGAATGATAAGGTAACCATTGGGCTTGGAATTATGGCGGATGCCTTGCAGTACGCGATTGCGGATTATATTCCGCTATTTATGACAACGGTTATCTGCTTGTCAGCGGTTGGCAGTCTCATTGTAAAATTTACCGATCTCAGCCTTGTGAAAAAGAGCCCATTTTTAACGGCATTATTCGATATTTCATCTTTTTGGCTCATTTCGAGGTGTATCGGGGCGTTATTTGCAGTTGGTACATTGACACAAATCGGTCCTGAATTGATTTGGTCGGAACTTACCGGCGGGGTTATGCTTTATGATTTAATTCCGGTATTAATGGTCTGGTTTTTGTTTGCGTGTTTATTCATGCCGCTGCTGCTGGAGTTCGGCCTGATGGATTTTATCGGAACAATGGTACGTAAAGTGATGTCGCCGTTATTTAAACTGCCTGGCCGTTCGTCGATTGATGCGCTTGCCTCGTGGATGGGAAGCGGAACGGTAGGGGTGCTGTTAACAACACAACAGTACGAATCAGGCTACTATACGAAGCGGGAAGCAGCGGTTGTTGCAACGAATTTTTCGATTGCATCGATTGCGTTCAGTCTGGTTATCGCGAGGTTCCTGAATATCGATCACATGTTTATACAGTTTTATGCGACCGTTGTGGTGACTGGAATCGTTGCTGCGATAGTTTGTCCGCGGATTCCACCGCTATCCCGCAAAAAAGAATTGTATTTGGAGACGGTAGGAAAACAAATTGATGAGGAAGTTCCAGAAAATGTATCCAGTTTCCAGTGGGGAATTCAACAGGCTGTTGAAAAGGCTGGCCAGGTTAAAAGCTATCGGGCTGTTGCCAAAAGCGGGGTACTGAATGTCATTGATATTTGGTTTGCGTTAATCCCGCTGGTTATGGCGTTGGGTACGATCGCACTTGTCATTGCGGAGTTTACTCCTGTATTTAATATTTTGTCTTACCCGTTTGTGCCGTTCCTGCAGTTATTGCAAATTCCGGAAGCACAGGCTGCTGCTCCGGCAATGATTGTCGGTTTTGCGGATATGTTTTTACCTGCAGTTGTTGGCAGCGGGATAGAATCAGAATTGACCCGCTTTGTAATAGGCGTCATGTCGCTGGCACAGTTGATTTACATGTCGGAAATCGGGGTTCTTCTGTTAAAATCAAAAATTCCGATTTCCTTTGTGGAACTGTTTGTTATCTTTTTACAGCGTACGATTGTTACACTGCCGATTGCAGCAATCATGGCTCATGTATTTTTCTTTTAAAATAAAGCGGGACTCTCGAAAGCATTGGTATTCGCCAATGCTTTTTGTTCGGCAGTTAAGAAATCCTTCTTACTGCCTAGTCCAACTATGGTTGTCACTTAAAGGCTTGGTGACAACCAACTTTTCTATTGTATCGGATAAGTGCAAAGTTTTGTTTCCGGAGGGAATAAAAATCATGAAGTAAGAGTTGAATATGATAGCGCTTGCATATATTATTAACTTAAATCTAACAAGGTAGGTGCTGACGTTGATGGAGGCAGGGGAGAAGGAAAAGATAACGATTGAGACGACAGTTCGTGCACCAGTTGAAGTGGTTTGGAAATATTGGACGGAACCACAGCATATTACACAGTGGTCGTTCGCTTCTGATGACTGGCATGCGCCAAATGCGGAGAATGATTTGCGGGCAGGCGGGAGTTTTCTGACACGGATGGAAGCAAAAGACGGCAGCTTCGGATTTGATTTTACTGGCGTGTATGATGATGTGCGGCAACATGAGTACATTGAATACACGATGACCGATGGCAGGAAAGTTGACATTACGTTTACTGATTCAGAAGGTGGCACGAAAATAGTGGAAACATTCGAAGCCGAAGACACCAATTCGATGGAGTTGCAGAAAACAGGCTGGCAGTCTATTCTGGACAATTTTAAAACATACAGTGAAACGATTCCGGAAAAATAATAGTGCAGGAATGTGCCGGGATACTGCGGATGGGGCAAGGTGTTTAAGATGACCAGATAAAGGAAGGGAGAATTTTTCATGCAAAAAATAGTTCCGCATCTTTGGTATGACAGGGAAGCGAAAGAAGCTGTCCAATTCTACATGGGTCTGTTCGAGGATTCAAAACTGTTGAATGTGACAGTTTTGGAAGAGACTCCATCCGGTGATTCAGAGATTGTCAGTTTCCAGTTGGCAGGGCAGGAATTCCAGGCCATCAGTGCAGGCCCTTATTTCACATTTAATCCTGCCGTTTCGTTAATGGTGGCATGCGACAGTGTGGAGGAAGTGAATGCCAAATGGGAAGCGTTAATCGACGGCGGGACTGCATTAATGCCGCTGGGGGAGTACCCGTTTAACAAGTGGTATGGCTGGGTGCAGGATAAATATGGGCTGACCTGGCAGTTGATGCTCAGAGATGACGGACAAGCCGAACAGAAGATTACGCCGAACCTGCTTTTTTCAAGCGATGCGTGCGGAAAGGCTGAGGAGGCTATCAGGTTTTACGCAGATGTTTTTGCGGATGCGGAAATTGGGTCAATCCACAAATATGAAGCGGATGAGGCACAGACATCAAAGGCAAAAGTGAAATATGCCGATTTCCAGCTTAGCGGTATGCATTTTACCGCAATGGATCATGGTATGGAGGGCGACTTCCATTTCAATGAGGCATTTTCGCTGATGGTAAACTGCAAAGACCAGGAAGAGATTGATTATTTCTGGGATAAGCTATCTGCCGTACCTGAAGCTGAACAATGCGGCTGGGTAAAGGATAAGTTTGGTGTTTCCTGGCAGATCGTACCGGACAATATGGAGGAAGTTTTATTTAAAGGACCAAAGGATGAAGCCCGTAGAGCCGCTGATGCAATGCTGAAGATGAAAAAAATGGATATACGTGCTTTGGAAATGGCCCGTGCAGGAAAGTAATAAATTGTAATTATTATCTGGAATAAGCAGGACTAACAGAAAGCATTGGTATTCGCCAATGCTTTCTGTTAGTCTTTCAAGTAAATAAAAATACGTTTGAACGATGAGGGGGAGTGTTTCACGTGAAAATGGAAGGTTATTTTTCAAGAAATATAAAGGATGCATTAAAGAACGATCCGCCGGGGGAATGGATGCCGGTGCTTCCGGATGATTGTATCCGGTTGAGTTCCGGATTCCCTGCACCGGAGCTTGTGCCTGCAGACGGGTTAAAGAATGCGGTTAACCGTTTGCTTGAGGAAGAGGAGGATTTGCCGCTCCATTATCTGGGAAGTCCCAGGTTTGCAAGATTGAAAGATTATATTCAGCAAAGGCTGCAGGAACGCGGGTTAAAGGACGGGGAGGTTCTGGTCACAGCCGGTGCATGTCAGGGAATTGATCTGCTTGCCCGAATTCTCATCGATGATCAGACATTGGTTGCTGTGGAGTCTCCGACATATATGGAGGCTTTGGAAGTCTTTCAAAACTATACAGAGCATTTTATGAGCATCCCCGTGGATGAATACGGACTGCAAACAGACCGGCTGGAGGAAGTGCTTGCAGACAGAAAAGAAAAGGGACTGCCGCTGCCAAAACTTTTATATACCATTCCGACTTTTCAAAACCCGACTGGAACGACAATGTCAACAGAGCGCCGGAAACATGTAGTGGAGCTCGCTGAAAAATTTGATTTCCTGGTTGTCGAGGACGATGCCTATGGCGAGTTATTTTTCGAGGAACAGGCTGTACCGTTAAAAGCAATGGATCATCATGACCGCGTACTGCATGTTGGTTCATTATCCAAGGTTGTTGCACCGGGAATGCGGATTGGCTGGGTAAATGCCGGTCCGGAAGTGATTACAGCTCTTGCCTGGTTTAAAAAGGATTTGGATCATCCGTTTATTCAGGCAACGATGGCGGCCTTTTTGGAAAATACGGATATGGTGCAGCGGCTCAGCCTATTACGGGAGACATACCGGGAAAAGCGTGACGTGATGATTTCCGAATTGGAGAAATCCATGCCGGAAAGGGCTTCCTGGTACATCCCGGAAGGCGGTTATTTTGTATGGATCAAAGTATCAGGTGCGGATACATCGGAATTGCTGCAGGCTGCACTGGATGAAGGGGTATCATTTATCCCCGGGCAGTATTTCTTCCTGAATCACGAAGATGGGAAGGAATTTCTCAGGCTTTCATTTAGTTATGCCAGTCGTGATGAAATAGTTGACGGGGTGCAAAAATTGGGAAACGCGCTCGCGAAATTGCATGGTTGATGGAACGGGGTGCGTTGGTTGCACCCCGCTGTTAAGTCTTTACGTAGGATAGATAAATCTCCTTCATAATTTCCAACTGCTTTAATGACTCCACATCCGATTCGAAAAAGCTTGCCGTGTTGGTTACGGTCAGCTTCCGTGTGAACAGTCCAAAGCTGTTGATGATGGAAACGATATTCTCTTTTGTATTGATATCGTCGCGGATGGAGCCGTCTTCCTTTCCCTCCTGAATAATCATCGTGAACAATTCCGAAATTTCCCCCCTGGCTGCGTAATATAAATCAATGTCTTCCAGCGGTTCCGCGGAATTGGCAGCATAGCTTTCAAACGAATCAATGAACTTCGCAGCATCTTTCGAAGGGTTCAGAAAGATATGAATCAGGTGGTTAAAAATCAGCTCCAATTTCCCAATCGCGGTTGTATCACGGTTCATCAAGATTTCAAATTGAGTGTACTCTTTTTCCATGATGGAAACAGCCGCTGCCACAATCAGTTTATCTTTTTTTGGAAAGTATCGGAATAACGTTGCGATTCCGATTTCCTCCTGATCCGCAATATCCTGCATTTGTACACGCTCCGGACCGGTTTGAATAAATAAATGTTCCGCGGTCTTGATGATGCTGTTGTAACGTTTATTTTTGTTTTGTTCCCGTAATCCCATTGGTTGTTCACCTTTCGTATCGTTGTTTGTATCCCATTATATCGGAAATCAAATCGTTTGTTATATGGTAAAGAGAGAGGTATGATTAAATTATGATAGTCAAACTATCATAATTTTACCGAATAAAAGAAATATAAGCAAGGGAGGAATAGAAATGGGCAGAATTGATGATAAAGTTGCGATTGTAACAGGTGGTGCACGGGGCATGGGAGAATCTCACGTGCGCACATTTGTACGGGAAGGAGCTAAAGTCGTTCTAACCGATTTGAATGAAGAAAGCGGCAAAGCACTGGCTGATGAATTAGGTGAAAACGTGGCATTTGTGAAACAGGATGTAACGAAGGCTGCAGACTGGGAAAATGTTGTGTCCGAGACGGAGAAGATTTTTGGACCAGTTAATATATTGGTTAACAATGCCGGAATTAGTATGAATAAAAGTCTATTTGATATGACCGAGGAAGATTACCGCAAAATTGTGGATATCAATCAAATTTCCGTATTCCATGGCATGAAGACTGTGGTGCCTTCGATGCAAAAATCCGGAAGCGGTTCAATTGTCAATATTTCATCGATGAACGGCCTGGTTGCAGGGGCGATTGGCTATACTGACACGAAATTTGCTGTACGGGGAATGACAAAAGCAGCTGCTGTTCAATTGGGAGGGCTTGGAATCCGTGTTAATTCTGTTCATCCGGGGGTCATCGAAACACCAATGGTGACAGAAGGTGATGCTGTTGATGAAATAAAAGAATTCGCTAAACAAATCCCGGTTAAACGAATGGCGCAATCTGAAGAAGTTTCCAATCTTGTATTATATCTTGCATCGGATGAATCGAGTTACTCAACCGGGTCCGAATTTGTAATTGATGGCGGATTAACGGCGATGTAAAAAATCAGAAGCGTTGTGATGCCTGCATTTTATTAGGCAAGCATCACAACGCTTTTATTTAGTAACGCAAAGAATGTCCATACTCATATAGCTCCGAATCGTAACAGGCAGCTCTCCCAGTGGACTCACCGGATAACCACCCTTCAATGTTAATCAAAAAAAGATGACGGCTATGCCAATTTACAATTGAAAAACGACACTTATGTCGTTATAATAGTAATAAGCAAAAAGACATCAGTGTCGTTTTAAGAAAGAGGAGATCGGAATGAGAAGCTTAGCGAAGAACAAAGGGTATATGACGTTGATGGGCGCGCAGGCGATCTCAAGTATTGGTGACTGGCTCAGTATTGTGGCAATCATAACACTTGTCGGGTTGAAGTGGAACGCCTCACCAATACAGGTTTCGGCTGTTATTCTTTGTTTGGCCGTTCCAATGGCTCTGCTCGGACCGGTTGCCGGAATTGTTGCAGATCGTTTCAGTCGGAAAACAATTATGATTATTTCTGATGTCGTTCGGGCAGGATTGATTCTTGTCCTTACCATCGCAAGTTCGCTCTGGATGGTTTATGCTACCCTGTTTACGATCGGAATATTTTCGGCTGTGTTCATTCCGGCTAAAAATGGTAAGTTGAAAGAAGTGGTCGGGGAAAATGATATGAAAGGTGCCATGTCGATCACCTCGATGATTGATTCCACAACAAAAATTCTCGGTCCGCTTATCAGCGGGGTTCTTGTTGCGGCTTTCGGTTCCCAGCAGGTATTTATAATTGATTCAGCTACATTTGTTGTTTCAGCCGTTCTGCTGCTTTTTTTACCCAATGCAGTAAATATTGAGCATACGGAGGAATCTGAACAGACACAGGAGTCATTCAAACAAGAGTTTGCCATGGGGCTTTCGTTCATTAAATCAAGTCGCTTTATGATAGTCGGGTTACTGATGATGGGGGTTAGTCTCCTGATCCTTCAATCAGCCGACACGCAGCTCATCGTCTTAATTAGGGAGTTAACCAATCCATCGCCCGATTTGTTCGGATATCTCGTTACAGGATCCGGGGCTGGCATGTTCCTTGCTGGCGTTATGCTGGCTAAAAAGACCGATTACCGGGCATATCCGCTTATGCTGATGGGTGTTTGTGGGATTGGACTGAGCTTTGGCATTATGGGAGCACTGACCTATTACGATCTTAGCTATTCGATTATCTGGGCACCGGCGCTCGGATTTACTGCCGGGTTTTCAGCCAGTTTGATTTTCGTGCCATTTCAGGCGACTGTTCAAGTCGATACACCTGTTAACATGACTGGCCGCGTATTTGGCGTAATCAACAGCGTTATGACAACTGCAACGATTATCGGACCGCTGCTTGGCGGCTGGATGGCGACCGTTCTTGGGGTTATCCCCACATTTATAATCACAGCTGGCATGCTGGTTCTTGTGTCATTGATTGGATATTTTACAAGGCGGAAAGTAGATCGGGGGAATTCACATGGCTCCACGCATGAGCGAAGAACATCTGCAGCAACGACGGGCTGATATTATGCATGCCGCAATTGATGTTTTTATCGAACAGGGCTATGCACATACCACGATGAAACATGTTATGGATGCAACCGGTCTCAGTCGTGGCGGGCTTTATCGGTATTTTTCCAATAAAGAAGACTTATTCGAAGCCATTATTGAAAAGCAGCTTAGTGATGCAGCAGCGAATACAGAGCAATTACTGCGAGCGACTGAATCACACTGGGAACTGCTGATGCAGTTGATGTTCGGAAAAAGCGGAAATCCTGACGCTGAAATGGATCCACTCGCCCCAAGCAAGCTGGAATTTTTTATCACAGGCAGAAATGATGGGCGGCGAAAAGCTTATGCCAAAAAAAGGTATGATTTAGGAGTCCGCATTTATAGGGATGTTATTAAGGCCGGTCAGGATGCCGGTGAATTCAGCAATCGTTATGAAAGTGACCTGCTCGCACGTTCTATCATCACGTTTATCGATGGTCTGGCGCTTGAAGACTCCATTCTGCCGGATGATGATGTGCAGCTGGAAAAGCAGTCCGGCCTGTTCGTTGACTATTTGAAAATGGCTTTGGATGTATAAATGGTGCCTGTTCATTCGTGGATGGAAGGCATCTTTCTTTTTTTGGATATTCACCTCATGCCTGTTAAGTGTTTTTGGGAATGTTTCCGATGTGTCCCTTATAGAATATAGTTAAAGGGGGATATTTCTATGAGTGACTGGCTTACAAGCCTAAAAACGGAAACACCGCAGGAAGGATTTGAGTTGGCCATCACCTTGGCAAGGAAGGGCGTGGAATATACCCAGCCATCAGCAGCTATCAGAAAAAAGCTGCGGCCAAAGTATGCACGGAATGCGGATAGTCTGACAATGGTTTCACAAGTAATTGCCATTCACTATCAAACGGTAGCAGCTGCTAATAACTATTGGAAGTGAGAGTGGTTGCAGGTGAAGTGATTCGAGGTAAATGGTTAAACAATTGCTTCGCCTGTGATGACACGGAATATTTTTGTTAAGGAAGGGGACGGATTTTCTGCTTTCAAAGGTGTGGAGGAAGAAGCCTTATCCGTCCCTATGTTAATGTTACATCCCCTTTTAATACCATTTGTCCGTCTTGAGAATCTACATTGGTTAAGCCCTTTTCTTAGCTATGGGAAGTGACTTTAATGAAATGGCTAATAAATGAGGAGACTAAAAGCTGGCTGAAATGAATTGTTAAAGCTATGGCGAATAACGTGCGAAGTCCCGCTGAAACGTGCGAACTTTCACCAAAACGTGCGAACCCATGCCCCAAACGTGCAAAGTCCGGCCGAAACGTGCGAACTCCCACCCAAAACGTGCAAACACCCGCCCCAATCGCACGAACCCCGAGCACTGCTTCAAACAAAAAAAGCGAACAGCCGTTACAGCCGTTCGCTTTTCAAACAAAAATATTTAAATCCCTTATGCTCAAACAGAAGCCTGATAAATCGACTCTACTGCGTCGGCAAGCTCCTTGTTAAATTCTTCATCAGTCTGATCCGCATTTAAATCCTGGCTCAGTGCTCTGGAGAAGCTGGCGATCAGGCCGTCGTTTTCCTTGAGCTTTGCGTTCGCTTCTTCGGTGGAGTAACCGCCGGAAAGTGCAACAACACGAACCACTTTCGGATGATCAATCAGATCTTTGTACATGTCTGTCTTTGTCGGGATGGATAGTTTCAACATGACAGGCTGATCATCACTAAGGTTATCCAAGTGTTTTTTAATTTCCGCTTTCAGCAGTTCCTCACTTTTTTCTTTTTCCGGACTGTTAATGTCCACTTCCGGTTCGATAATTGGAACAAGTCCTGCGTCAATGATCTTATGTCCAATTTCAAACTGCTGATCGACAACAGCTTTGATGCCTTCCGGGTTAGCTTCTTTGATGACGGAGCGCATTTTGGTACCGAAAATATTCCGCTCATTGGCACGCTTTAATGTGTCATCCAAATTATCAATCGGCTTCATCAGTTGAACGCCGTCTTTTTCTTCAGCAAGCCCTTTGTCCACTTTCAAAAATGGTACAACGCCTTTTACGTCTGCCAGATAATCACCGGTGTACTTGCCTTCAATTTCACGGTCCATTGTTTGTTCAAACAAAATCGCACCTAAAATTTTATCGGAATTAAAAGCAGGTGAGGTGATAATTCGAGTCCGCATTTCATGAACCAAATCGAACATTTCATCCTCGTTGGAATATGCACTTTCCGGAATGCCATACGCTGCCAGTGCTTTAGGTGTACTGCCGCCGCTTTGGTCCAGTGCCGCAATAAAACCTTTTCCGTTTTTGATTTTTTCAAATTGATGCTGATTCATCATTACCACTCCTATACGGTATTCTTAATATGCTTAAGCAACCACATATCTCTGATGTTGTGGATGATTTCCCTAACTTTTACTGCTGGCCTGAACAGTTTGTTTCTATTCCAGACAGTAAACATTTTAATCTATATATAATTATGATACAATATATAAGGTTATAATGGAAATAGAAAATATATATTCCAGCGTTGTGGCGGGTATTTTGCAACGTTATCAGGAATACTTGAATTATTCTCAAATCTTATACTGTAAAGAGGGTAAATTTAATATGGGTAGCAAACAATACAGCGCAGACGTTATCTTAGTCGGTGCCGGAATTATGAGTGCAACCTTGGCGACACTGCTGAAGGAATTGGCACCGGATATGAAGATTATCGTGTATGAGAAACTTAATGAAGCAGGCGAGGAAAGTTCAAACGAATGGAATAACGCGGGTACGGGCCATTCTGCATTGTGTGAACTCAACTATACGAAGGAAAAGCCAGATGGATCGATTGATACCAGCAAAGCAACAACAGTTAACGAACAGTTCCGGGTCACCAAGCAATTTTGGGCGCATCTTGTACAGCAGAAATTGCTCAAAAATCCCGGGAATTTTATTAAGCCTTTGCCGCATATGAGCATGGTACAAGGGGAAGACAGTGTAAACTTTTTAAAGAAACGTTTTGCGGCGTTGTCGGATAATCCGTTATTTGAAGGGATGGAGTTTTCCGAGGATCCGGAAACACTGATGGAGTGGTTTCCACTTATTATGCAGGACCGTACATCGGACGAACCGATTGCCGCAACAAAAATCGACTCCGGAACGGACGTTAATTTTGGTGCGTTAACACGCAAATTGTTTGAACACTTGGAGCAGACCGATGTGGAAGTTAATTACGGGCATACGGTTGATGACATTACCCAAATGGACGATGGCACATGGGAAGTAAAAGTGCACAGTGACGAAAAAATTGAACATCGCACCGCACGATTTGTTTTCATCGGTGCCGGTGGAGGAGTATTGCCGTTACTGCAAAAAACCGGTATCCCTGAGTCGAAACATCTTGGCGGTTTTCCGGTGAGCGGACTGTTTATGGTGTGCAACAATCCGGATGTGATTGAGCAGCATCATGCGAAAGTGTACAGCAAAGCCGCAGTCGGTGCTCCGCCGATGTCCGTACCGCATCTGGACACACGCTTTATCGAAAATAAAAAGTCGCTGCTGTTTGGACCGTTTGCTGGTTTTTCACCGAAATTCCTCAAAACCGGTTCAAATATGGATTTATTTGGCTCAGTCAAGCCGTATAACGTGTTGACGATGCTGGCATCAGGAGCGAAAAATATTCCATTGACGAAATACTTAGTCGAGCAGCTGATGTTATCAAAAGAACAACGCATGGAAGAATTGCGTGCATTTATCCCGAATGCCAAGAGCGCGGATTGGGACTTGGTCGTAGCAGGTCAGCGTGTTCAGGTTATTAAGGATACTGAGGGCGGCGGCAAAGGAACGCTTCAGTTCGGCACAGAGCTTATCAGTTCATCTGACGGCTCAATTGCAGCGCTGCTTGGCGCTTCACCAGGTGCTTCAACTGCAGTTCCGATTATGCTGGAAATACTGGCGAAATGTTTCCCGCAGCAGATGGAGGAATGGGAACCAAAAATTAAAGAAATGATTCCTTCATATGGTAAATCATTAAAAGATAATCCGGAGCTTCTTCAGAAAACCAACGCAATGACTGCAGAAGCACTGGGTTTAAACGAAAATACAGTTCAAAAAGCATAAATTGCCGGAAACGGCATTTTATGCTTTTTCTTTTCGGATGTGCAATGCAGTTATTTTGAGGAGCGGCTGCTTTCCGCTGAATACCGAATATCGGTTTTGCCGATTTTAGAAAGTGACTTTCCTTTGGTTCAATTGTGACTTCTAACACTTACTTTGTGAACTTCTAGTACTTCAATTGTGAACTTCTAACAGTTAAATCGGATATTCGAGCAGTTTCATGAAAACTTCTAGCACTTCACTTTTTTTCTTCAAAAAGAAAGCCCCAGCTAATGACTGGAGCTTTTCGTTTATAATGATGCCTTTATAATCTTCCTGTAATATTGCACCGACAGTATTCCGAAGATGGAGTACAGAATAGCATATAAAACCATCACGGCAATCATTGGCGTCCAAAGTTCCGTTCCAAACAGGAACCAGCCTGATTTTACCGCAAAATAACTGTGTACCAAGCCGACGACCAGCGGGATCCCAAAATTGAGAATCTGCTTGACCCTAATTCCTTTCAGCAAGTCGTCCTGCGTGAAACCGAGCTTTCGCAGAATTGTGTAATTCGGCTTTTCCTCTTCACTCTCGGTCATTTGCTTGAAGTACAGAATACAGCCGGATGTAATCAGAAATGCAAGTGCAAGAAATCCGACGATAAAAATGGTGAATCCCATATTTTGCTTTAAGGAATTGCTTATCTCCAATTGTGAGCTGTGGCCGTACTTTTCTCCAAACTTCTGTTGGAAAAGTTCGTTCGCTTTACTTATATCATGTTGAACATCGAACCCAAAATATGTGGAATACTCACTTTTTATCGATGGATCAATATCATCTTCCAATTTTTGATAGACAGTTTTATCGACGACTGCCGCCGGGAATCCGCCGCCTGCTATTATCGTCGGCAAAACCTGGATGTCTTTCATTCCTTTGTATTTTAGACGGATGGTGTTGTTTTGTCCGGATAAGGTCATCTTTCCATTATCTTTAAAAGACATAGCCTTCTTCAATAATCCGCTTGGATTAACGAATACCGTTTCATCCTTTGAAACATTGACTTCTTCAATCTTCTCATCGCTGACTACCGCCATGTGTGTTATACCGGGATTGAACGTTTGACTTTTCGGTACGGATTCAAGTATATCCGTAATATTTGCCGTGGCTTGGAAAAAGTCAACGTGGCTTATTTCATAATTAATCCCGTGATCATCCAGCATTTGCTGAAACTTCTCCGCATTCTCTTCATTCGCAATGCCAAAATCATTTGGTACCCGTTCCTCAGCTGTTTGTTCCACTGAATAATAGGAAATATAGCTTAATGATGCCAGTCCGATAGCCAGCGCCGATACAGTGGTAATGACCGTCAGCAGCAGGGCATTTGATTTCATCCGGAACATAATCGATGACAGGGACAATACTTCTTTTATCGATAAATAACCGTTTTTCTTTTTTCGGATCAGGTAAAAGATAAAGCTTACGGATCCTTTGTAAAAAAGATATGTTCCTAGGATGACCGAGCCAAGTATGGCAATCATGACAAAAAATAACCCCATCGTTCCTGCAAAACCACCGCTAAACAGTCTAGTGGACAGATAGTATCCAAATATAATCAGAACCAGACCCAATATGCCGATGGCCATTTGAAACCATGACAGCTTTTTAATATTTCCTTCTGATGCTGACTTGACCTGAAAGAGTGCCAGGATACTCTGCCGTTTGATAAATATAAAATTCATCAGCATGATCAGACAGTAAATGGCCGCGAAAACAATTAGTGTCTGGCTGAGCGCCGACCCGGAAAAATGCAGTTGGGCAACCCCCTGAATGCCGGTTAGCTGCATAATAACCATCAGAAACAGTTTGGAAGAAGCGAATCCCAGAAAAATTCCAATCAGCATCGAGCCAAAATACAGAACGAGATTTTCCACCGTCAGGATTTGAAAGATTTTTCCCTTCGTAAATCCGACTAATTGGAACAGCCCGATTTCTTTGCTCCGCCGTTTGATAAACAGGCTGTTTGCATACAGCAGAAAGACACCGACAATCGCAATCAGCAAAACAGAAGCGGCTCTCAGTCCGGCTGCACCTTTAATTGATCCTTTTGCAGTATCCATGGAAGGATCATACTGTAGTGTTACAAATGCAAAATAAAGCGCGACACTGAAAATTAGAGCAAATACATACAGATAGTACGTCTTGAGATTCTTGCGCAGATTGCGGTAGATGAGCTGACTAATTTTCATAGTTTATCCCACCAAGAACGCCTTGTGTTTTGATGATGTCTTTGAAAAAGGACTGCCGTGATTCATCACTTCTATTCAGCTGCGTATAAATTTGTCCGTCTTTAATAAAAATTGCTCGCGATGAATAGCTCGCTGCTGCAGGGTCGTGTGTAACCATAACGATTGTCGCGTTCCGTTTTTCATTTAACTCGCTTAATTTATCAAGAAGATTGGATGCGGATTTTGAATCCAGTGCGCCTGTTGGTTCATCCGCAAAAATAATGCTCGGATCATGAATGAAAGCCCGTGCTGCTGATGTGCGCTGCTTTTGTCCGCCTGAGATCTCATTCGGATACTTAGCCTGAACATCCAAAATACCAAGTTCAGCGGCGATAGCCTGAAACATTTTATCAGCAGCCTTTTTGGAAACTTTTTGGATCGATAAAGGCAGCAATATATTTTCTTTTACCGTTAATGTGTCCAGCAGATTATACTCTTGGAAAATGAATCCGAGGTGACGTTTCCGGAATTCGGCAAGCTGCTTGTTTTTCATGGCTGTCAGCTCGTTGCCGTTAATAACGATGGAACCCTGACTAACTTTGTCAATCGAAGAAAGCACATTCAGTAAGGTTGTTTTGCCTGATCCCGATGCCCCCATAATACTGACAAACTCACCTTTATTGACCTGTAAATCCAGGCCAGTTAATACTTCCTGCCGGTTAAATTTATTACCATAGCTTTTTGAAATTTTGCTTGCGTTCAGTACTGTCAAAATGAACACTCCCTGTTAATTGCTATCTTCATCATAAAACAGATTTAAGTCTGATTCCTTCGATTCCGCTAACAAAACAGGAAAACATGTGACATTATCGTCACATGTCTGTAATGCTGAGAAATTCATTCTTGTTTGGGAAGGTAAGTGTAAATGTTGTGCCTTTTCCCGGTTTAGACTGTACGTCAATATGAATGTGCATGACATCAGCAACTCTTTTGGTTAAGTATAATCCCATCCCTGTTGATGAACTGTTGTCGTGATCGATTGTAGAGGTGAACCCTTTGTCAAAAATCCGCGGCATGTCTTTGGCGTCAATGCCGCGGCCCTGGTCTTTGATTGCCAGCTTGACGAGATCATCCTCTATAAACGACTGAATCGTGATTTCCGATGCCTCACTGTATTTCAGTGCGTTAGTCAACAGCTGCCTGACAATAAAGCTGAGCCATTTAGCATCACTGGTAATGGAAGGAACGTCAATGGATATGTCAAAACCAATGCCTTTTTGGATACACCATGATTGCAAGTCTCTGATTTCACGATGGATCAGTGATTCCAGTTGGACGGTTTCCATGTACAGGTCATTATGTACAAACGGTATTCGCTTTTGATGGAGCTGCCGGTCCAGCAGCAGATGAATCCGGAGCCATTCATACATGAGCTGAGATTTTAACGTTGAGTCTTCTATTCGTTCCAGCTTCAGATGCATCGCGGTTAATGGCGTTTTTACATCATGAATCCAGGACATGAGGTCATCTTTCTCCTGTTCAACACTCTGGCGGTTTTCCGAAATATTCTTTGTGTATTGTTTTGTTTGAAGCGTCATACCTTCTTCAACGATTTTTTCAAATGGACTTTCAGCAGATTCTATGGTCGCCAGGTCATACGTTTTGTCCCAATTGTGAAGGCTTTGATAGAAGCTTGTTTCTTTTCGGTATCGAGTGATGAAAAAGATGGTAAACACAATCAGCGAAATAAACACGATATACAGGCTGGACCTGAACGGGATGGTCGGATCGATCGCTGCAATAAATAACGTAATTCCCTGAAGGATGATAATCAACAAAATCCAGCTGCGCCGTTCTTTCAGGTAGCTTGTAATCATGAAGATTCTCCCTCCAATGCAATATAGCCCTGCCCGACCTTCGTTTCGATATACTTGCCGAGGTGGAGTTCCCCGAGTTTTTTCCGCAGCCGGTTGACATTGACGGTTAATGTATTATCACTTACAAACCGTTCATCATCCCAAAGGTATTGTATTAATTTTTCCCTGCTGACAATTTGATTTTTATGTTCAATCAGGACTTTTAAAATAAACATCTCATTCTTGGTCAGCTCCACTTCACCCGCATCATTTGCAACGGTATTTTTCGCATAGTCAACGCTCGCGCCGCACCATGTTCTGAGTTCGATTGTATTTTCCGTATTGTAGTTATATACCCGGCGCAGGATGGCCTGCACCTTGGCAATTAGCACATCAAAATGGAATGGTTTTTGAATGAAGTCATCCGCTCCCATTTGCATGGACATGACCATATCTGTCGGGTGATCGCGTGATGACAGAAAAATGATCGGCACATTGGAATGGGCACGGATGAGCCGGCACCAATGGAAACCGTCAAATTTGGGCAATGTAATATCGATGATGACCAAGTCAGGTTTGACGGTGGTAAACTCCCTGATGACATTGCCAAAATCCTTAATCCCATGCACCTCAAAGGACCATTGAGATAACCTGTCACGGATCTCCTCAAAAAGCGTCCTGTCATCTTCAATCAGTAGAATTTTAGACATGTTATTTTCACCACACTGTCGGAATACTATTTGTGCCTTTCCGGGCAGATATCTTTATTTAATCAACGGTTGGGTCAGAACATCAACCGCTGGACGAGAACATCAACCGCTAGGCGAGAACATCAACTGTACCAGGGAAACATCAACCGCTGGGCGAGAACATCAACTGTACCAGGAAAACATCAACCGCTGGGCGAGAACATCAACCGTACCAGGGAAACATCAACCGCTGGACGAAAACATCAACCGTCAGATGTCCTGTTCCTGAAAAGAGCAATGTATTTTAACCGTTCACTGTGCTGTATATCCGCCGTCCAAAATTACAGCCTGGCCTGTGATGCCCTTTGCTTTTTCGCTGGCGATAAAGACGGCGTAATCGGCAATTTCCTGGACGTCCAGCAGCCGGTGCTGCGGGACGAGCGGATAAATTACTTCCTCCATGACTTTTTCAACCGGGATGTCCCGTGTATCGGCAATTTCCTGCAGCTGATTTCGGACAAGCGGTGTATCAACATAGCCCGGGCAGAGTGCATTGACTGTGATTCCGTCAGCAGCACCTTCCAATGCCGCTACTTTTGACAGTCCGATCAACCCGTGCTTGGCACTGTTGTAAGCAGCTTTTCCGGCAAAGCCGATGACACCGTTGATTGATGCCATGTTGATAATGCGGCCGTACCCTTGTTTTCGCATAATCGGAAATACTTTTTTGATTGCCATGAATGGTGCGGTAACCATTATTTTCTGCATGAGTTCGAATTTTTCAGTCGGGAAATTTTCGATAGCGGATACATGCTGTAACCCGGCATTATTAACCACAATATCAAGCCGTCCATAGGTTTCAACGGTTTTATCAATGGCTTTTGTCAATTGTTCTTCATTGGTAACATCACAGACAGTGGCGAGTGCTTCGTAGCCTTTTTCGGTCAGCTGGTTGGCAGCTTGTTGTGCCGCTTCATCTTTTAAATCGGAAATAACCACTGTTGCACCCTGTTTGGAAAATTCCTGGGCGATCTCCAGGCCGATTCCGCTGGCAGCACCTGTTATAAACGCAACTTTTTGCTGCAATTCCTGACTCATAAGTATCCCTCCAATTTGTATCATCAACTTCCTATTAGTTTATACCCTTTTGGGTGAAGATGAAATAATTATCTTATCGTTTCAATTCGTCAAATCGGCGGTAATAAAGCCATTGGCAAAAATCACCTTGCAGTAACCAAAACATCTTCCGGGCAAAAATCGTACTCCGGAGAAGCCGCTTTTTAATGTGCCCGATAATGGAATTGTTTTTCTTTCCGTCTGTTCATTCGGCTCACTAATGTTTCAAGTATTATCGCAATTACCGAACCAAAAACGAGACCATTACTCAGAATGGACACCAGTACCGGCGGCATTTCCGCAAATGCCTCAGAAGGAATAAACATCGTGCCAATTCCTGCAAATAAGGATATGCTGATTACCCGGAATAGGACGGTTTTGTTTTCAACTGTTTCAAATTGCCGGAAAGCCAAACTGATGATGCTGGCGAAAACCGGAAAAATGGCTGCATATCCGACAGCTTCAGGGAGTGATGCGACAAATGCTGTAAATGGCGGAAATAAGCTGATAACTACGATAATCAGTGAACCTATGATAAACGGCTTTTTGCTTGTAATGTTGGTCGTTTCAATAAACCCGGCGGAACCGGAAATAGGAACAGCTCCGATTGCTGAAAACAAGCCGCCCAATAATTGGTTGACCCCTGAGATCATTCCGGTCTGCTTTAAACGATTGGTTTCAACTGTAACATGCTGGCGTTCGAGAACTTGTTGAACCACCCTTACTGTAGCAAGCAGGTTTGCCAGCAGCAATAATGTAATAACAATAACCATGATGATCATGGTGGGATCAATTCTTGGTGATCCGAATGCAAAGATTTCTGGCAGTTTGAAATAGCTGTTGACCGTCGTGATAGGCTTGGCAAGGCCGAAAATGGAAAATAACAGCCATCCGAAAATAATACTGAACAGGACAGAGTAATGTCCGATTTTAGGAATTTTCATAATGCAATACGAAAGAATGACAATCACTATGGAAAGCAGCAAAACATTGGATTGAACCGTTTGCTGGCCGCCGGTAAGGCCAAACATTCCATGAAAAAAAGAACTGCTTAACTGTGCAACCAGCAGAATTAAGTAGATCCCGACAATCGTTGGTGTGAACAGCTTTGCCAGTTTTTCCACCAGCCCGAATATACTTAACAGAATAAAGATGACGCCGCTTAACAAAAAGGCATACTGTAAAACGCGCAATGTTTCTATATGTGATCCGTATAAAACGACACCCAATCCGGCGTATAAAGAGAAAACACCCCACCAAAGACCGGCGGGCCCTTCCTGCACCGGCATATGATGTCCGAAAAGGGCTTGCAAAATGCCGGCAAGTCCGAGTACGAATAAAGTCCGCTGTACAAATTCGATTGTTGCAATGTCATGAAGTCCGTAGCTGGAGGCGATGGCAATCGGAACTACAACACTGCTCATTAATATGAATAGTGCCCACTGCAGGGACGAAAAAATAATCTTCAACCTTACCTACACCCATTTCTGAATTTATGATTTTCCGGTTTAGCATGATGTGTTTAAGCCGCTGGTTGTTAGCGAAAATGTGTGAACAGCCGGCAATTTTTATCAGGACATTGTTGCAGGAAAACTATGTTTACTGATCAGCTTGTTCACATTCAAGCAACTGCCCGCTTTCCCGGCATCCGGATGGAAAGAAACAATGTGAATGCACAGAATACAAGATTGATTACGGCAACGATGTGGAAGTGCTGCACATCAATTTGATCATTAAAGAAAATACCGAGCAGTGCCGTCGATAAAATAGCTCCCAGGTACCGGCTTGTTTGAAATAATCCGGCAGCTGCCCCGGTCTTCTCCGGTTCCGCAAATCTGAATAGTGACGTCTGCATGCCAATATTGTTAAATCCATTGCTCATCCCAATTACGGACATCACGACCAGCAGACCGATCAATGGAGTTGTCTGATGGATAAGCAGAAGCAGTGCGGTTCCCAGAGTCAGTGCAATCGCGCCGGTGAGCACTGCTGGTTTTGACCCGCGATGATCAATCCACCTGCCGGCAAGCGGTGCAATAATGACTCCGAACCCAGCCATTGCCAGCATAATCAGTCCTGTGGTGCCTTCGCTGTAGCCCCGTACCTGCAACAGAAAGGTGGGCAGTCCGTAAAAATAGCAATAATAGACGATATTAATGCTGATAAATTGCAGATAGACAAGCATCACATTCGTATTGTTTTTTAAAGCATCCAAGTCAATAAACGGAAACCGCCGTCGTTTTTCATACAGATAGAATAATATGAAAGCAGCGGTAAATATCGGTATTGTCCAGTAGCGGATGTCATCTTTTAACGAAAGCAGGAATAGAATTAAAAATACGATGGACACGGAAAACAGGCTGATTCCGCCGAAATCAATCCGTCCAAGTGCTATTTTACCGCCGCTCTGTTTTGGCAAAATAAGCAGTGCCATCATAAAGGAAATTACAATAAACGGCAGGTTAATAAGAAAAATAGCTTCCCAGTCAAATCCTTCAATAAGAAATCCGCCGATTGTCGGCCCAAATGCTGCTGAAACGGATGAAAAAACTGCTAGAACAGATAATGCTTTTGCCTGGCCGGTAGTTATATAGTTTCGCACCATCGCCATCCCGCTCGGAAACAGGGAGGAGCTGCCTAAAGCCTGCAGTGCACGGCATCCGAGCAGCCACCCGAAATTTGCAATTAACGGTGCCAGCGCAGAGGACAAAGCGACAAGAAGTAACCCGGTCAGAAATAACTTTTTCTGACCGAACATGTCGCCAAGCTTTCCCATTACCGGCTGTCCGACTGCACTTACCAAATAGAAAATGGAGATCAGCCAGGTCGCGCTTGCAAAGGAAAGGTCCAGAATATGCTGCAATCGGGTCAGTGCTACCGAAATCATGGATGAATTCAACGGATTAAGCAATGTACCTAGCCCGATTGTCAGGACGAGCAGCCATGGTTTTTTTATTGTCGTGTTCATATGCAAAATCTCCTGGGTAAAATCACTTCTGTCTTCCATTGTACAGAAAATTTGGCGGGAATTCCTGTTTGAAATCTTGTAATCAGCCTGGTGATGGTTACACATGTTATACTGATAGAAATATAGAAATTCCGGGGTGGAAATATGGATTTGAATTCGATTCAGCAAAAATTGAAAAAACATTCCCCTTCCGTGTTGGGAAGTAAGGCTTTTTCAAAGTATGCGGTTTTGCTGCCGTTAATTCAAAAAACGGATGATATTCATGTTTTATTTGAGGTCCGGTCACATAAAATGCGCCGACAGCCGGGGGAAATCTGTTTTCCGGGAGGACGAATGGACCCGCAGGATAAAACGGATCAGGATACAGCTGTCAGAGAAACAACGGAAGAACTGGGCATCAGTGCGAAGCAAATTACCGATGTATTCCCACTTGATTTTCTGGTCTCCCCTTTTGGCATGATGATTTATCCGCACGCCGGACTGATTCATGATCCTGAATCGGTTCAGCCCAACCCTTCCGAAGTGGATGAAGTGTTTGAAGTTCCCCTGTCCTTTTTCCTGAACAATCCGCCGCAAGTGCATTACGTGCATGCCAGGATGGAACCGGAAACCGGTTTTCCGCATGAACTTCTTCCAGGCGGAAGGAACTACAATTGGCACCCCAGAAAAATAGATGAATTGTTTTATGTTTATGGAGATAAAGTTATTTGGGGACTCACAGCCAAGATATTGACCCATTTTGTGGAATTGATTGGTAAGGAACAGGGATAAAAAATTCTTCCCTGTTTTGTCTGAAGGAAACTTTCTTGAATCGGCATTTTGTGCCGGGCTTTTTCTTTTTTTGTTGTGTGGTTCTTCTACACCAGGCAGGTTAATTAATGAAAAGGAGCCGCACCTGATGTTGGGCGCAGCTCTTTGATGACACTACTGATTGCGATACAAATGGATCAGATCCTGGTTCTGTCCGCGTGCAAAAACGTCGGTGCGGTTCGGTCCCCACGATACCGCTGCTGGTGATGAGGTTAGCGTCCCACCGAGATTTTCCCAATTGGTCCAGCGGGATCCGTTCCAGGTTCGTTTGTATAATCTGTTGCCCGTTCCCCTGACAAAGACATCGAGATGATTGGCTCGGCGGGAGGATACAGCTGGACCGCTTGTTAATGTGCCGCCAAGGCTTTCCCAATCACTCCAGCTGCTGCCGTTCCACCATTTGTGGATTAAATCATTATTTTGACCTCTGGCAAACACATCGATCCGATTTGCATTCCATGAAACGGCTGCTGGTTCTGAGTTCAGGTTGCCTCCCAGATTGATCCAATCCCCCCAGCTGGATCCGTTCCATGATTTCATGTAAAGTCTGTTGCCTGTTCCTCTGACAAAGACATCCAGCCGGTTTGATCTGCGTGAAGAAACAGCGGGGCCGCTCGTTAACGTTCCGCCAAGGTTTTCCCAGTCACTCCAGTTACTGCCGCTCCACCATTTGTGGTAAAGGCTTTGATTGGTTCCCCGTGCAAATACATCGATGCGGTTTGGCCCCCATGACACCGCTGCAGGAGCAGAAGTAAGCGTTCCGCCGAGGTTTTCCCAGTTACTCCAGCTGTTGCCATTCCACCATTTGTGATACAAATTTTGGCCGGTTCCCCTGACAAAGACATCCAGGCGGTTCGGCTGCCACGATGCGACGGCAGGAGCGGATGTAAGTGTTCCGCCAAGACTTTCCCAGCCTATCCAGCCTTGGTCAGGCTGCCCGCCATTGCCACCACCGATGGCATTCAGTACTATTTCAATGATTCTGATGAGGACCCGATCCAACACATTTTCAGGATAAAAATTGAATAGAAACCCGATCCACGGCACCTGAGCGTGAAATTGATTGTAAATTTGATATGCTGGCAAGTTTGTATTTGCCTGATTTAGGGTGTAGCCGACAACAAGTGAGAATAAATAATCAGCAAGCCCCCGGTTCAGCCCGGCCTGCTCCATCTGCGTGTATAAGTTGCTGTGTTCGGTACGGATTGTTTGCATCATCTGCTGCAAACTTGGCCGCTGCCGCATATTCCTCATATGTTCCGGCGGTACAGCGTCACCATATGGCAGATTATGATACGGATAATGATACATAGTTTTACCTCCTTTTTGTACAGAATTATCGTATGCAAAATTGGGCTGATTAGGGAATTGTTATGACAGGAAATACTGATAAAAGTGAGGAAGTGAACTGATAAAAACGTAAAAGTGACCGATAGAAGTGAGGAAGTGACTGATAAAAATATGTAAAATGCACCGTAAAACTGCCGGTTAAACTGGTATCTATCACTGCATTTCAATTTAAAAATTTTTAAAATAGTTGTATCATAGAAAGTGTAAAAATTTTCTCAGAAATGGAGGGTTTACGATGAGCACAATGGATGAAGTTGTGGATGGCTGGCTGAAGCATCGGCTGGTTGTTCATGATTTGCTTGCATCGGTTGATGATCAGGGTATTGACTTTAAACCGTGGGAAGGCGCAAAACCGCTTGGTGAACTGGCTGTACATATTGCGACTTCGATGGATATGTTTGTGAAAACAGTTCTGAATGGCGAGTTCACGATGCCGCAAAAGGAGGACGATTTTAAAACAATTGGGGATGTTCGGGAAATCGTTCATAAGTATACGACTGCAACCACCAGAGATTTAAAATCACTCAGCAAATCACAGTTGACAGAGGAAGTGGAATTTAATAAAGACATTGCTCCGGGAAGTTTCTGGCTGTCCAATGCCATCGATCATGAAATTCATCATAAGGGTCAATTGTTCACATATGTACGAATGACCGGTGTTGAAAACGTACCATTTTTCATGAAACATCCATCTGAATTGAAAAAGTAAACATATATACAAATATAAGAGGCTGACACCACATTGCAGTGGGTCAGCCTCACATTTGTATTATTGATCACTATACGACTCCCTGTGCCGTCATCGCATCAGCCACTTTAAGGAAACCAGCAATGTTTGCACCGATTACCAGATTTCCGGCTGTGCCATATTCTTCAGCCGAGGACATGCTTTTCTGATAAATATCTCTCATAATTTCTTGCAGTTTGACATCCACTTCTTCAAAATCCCAGGAGCTTCTACCGCTGTTTTGGGCCATTTCCAAGGCAGAAACAGCTACACCGCCAGCATTGGCAGCTTTCCCGGGTGCAAACATAATGTCATTCTCGAGGAAGATATCAATTGCTTCCTCTGTCGATGGCATATTTGCTCCTTCGCCAACAGCAATGACTTTGTTCGCAATCAATTTACGTGCCGCTGCTTCATCCAGTTCATTTTGTGTCGCACATGGCAGAGCAATATCACAAGGTATTTCCCAAATCCCCGTACATTCATCATAGTAATGTGCGCTCGGATGCTCTGTTACATACTCACTGATCCGTTCATCACCGGTTTCTTTCAGTTTTTTAACTGTATCGAGTTTGATGCCTTCCGTATCAACGATGAAACCGTCGGAATCACTGCATGCTACAACCTTCGCACCCAGTTGCTGCGCTTTCTCAATGGCATAGATGGAAACATTTCCGGACCCGGATATAACCACCGTTTTACCGTTGAAATCCAGTTCTTTGTCCTGCAGCATTTCCTGCATAAAATAGACAACACCATAACCGGTTGCTTCGGTACGTGTCAGGCTTCCGCCGTATTCAAGCCCTTTTCCGGTTAAGACACCTGCTTCAAATCTGCCCTGCAGTTTTTTATACTGACCGAACATATAACCGATTTCCCTTGCGCCGACACCAATATCACCAGCAGGCACATCTGTATCAGGGCCAATATGCTTGGATAATTCGGTCATGAAACTTTGGGTGAATCGCATTACTTCGAGCTCAGATTTACCTTTAGGGTCAAAATCCGAACCGCCCTTTGCGCCTCCGATTGGCTGTCCGGTCAGTGAATTTTTAAAAATCTGTTCAAAGCCGAGAAATTTAACGATGCTGTTGTTGACTGAAGGGTGAAAACGGATGCCACCTTTATACGGACCGAGTGCATTGTTAAACTGCACGCGGAATCCACGGTTTACTTGGACATTTCCAAGGTCATCCACCCACGGTACACTAAATGAGATAAACCGTTCAGGTTCAACCATCCGTTCCAGTATGCCATAATCCATATATTTCGGATGCTTTTCAAAAACAGGTAAAAGTGAATCAATGATTTCCTTTACTGCTTGTAAAAACTCCGGTTCATGCGGATTTCGTTCTTGAACTTTTTCAAATACTTTGTCTGCGTAAACTTTTGCGGTACTCTTTTCTGTTGCTTGTTTTCCTTGTAATGCTTTCATACAGGTCCTCCTTAAATGAACATAATCTAAAAGTGGTTTATTGTTGCTAAGTAAGGGTAATATTTAATTGTCGGGTCAAAAAATAGTTTTTCCGTAAGCATGGTGATTAATAATACAGGGTAAGATATAATTATACACTAATATTTTAAAAACTTCAAAAAGTGTAAGTAACTTGCAGGTAAAAAGGTATGAAATCGTAAAGCAAATGTATAATTATCAATGTTAAAGCATCAGATATTTTCAATGCATAACAGGTGTTATTTTAAAATAGACTGATAGAGTGTATTTGAAAACTATACCAATTTTCCCTTAATTGCAATTACGGAGAAAATATAGGAAAATGAAAGCATACTTATTTGGGAGGAAGTGGGGAAATGCTCGTCAAAAATGACTATGTAAAGAAACAGGACGTTGTATTTGTGAAAGAGAGCGACAGAATGGATACCGTCCTTAAAACGCTTGAAGATTCGGGATATCGCTGTATTCCGGTATTGGATGACTCAGGAACAAAATTTGTTGGAAATATATACAAAGTACATCTATTAGAATATGAAAAAGAAAATGACTTGATGAAACCCGTTAAAGAACTTACAAAGGATCATGAAGGGTATGTCAAAGAGGATGATGCGTTTTTCCGGGTGTTCTCCGCCATTAAACCTCTGCCGTATCTTGCTTTGGTCAATGATAAGAAAGAATTCCGGGGGATCGTTACCAACGGCAATGTCATTCAGGTGCTGGAAAATGCATGGGGTGCCAATAATGGAAGCTATTCATTGACGATTGGCACCATCGAATATGCCGGAGCGCTGCGAAAGATGCTGAAGATTGTTAATAAATACTGTAATGTACAAAGTGTCATATCGTTGAATAACAATTCCTTATATGTACGTCGTGTTTGCATCGTGCTTCCCGAAGAAGTCAATGAGGAAATGATGCAAAAAATAAATCGGGATCTTGAAAAAAACAACTTTACTGTCACTGACGTGGAAAAGCTGAATTAATACTTGCTAACTATTCGATAGACCTGCCCCGGCGGCAGGTCTTTTTAGCAGTTAAGAAAGTATAAAATCCTTTCTTACTGCATAAGTGCAACTATGGCTGTCACCTAAAGGCTTGGTGACAACCAAGTTTTCTAATATTATGGGTGCTAATATCCTGAATTCCCGATAAAACTGTGGGCCCTGCTGATTAATTCAAAAAACGATAATTATTTTCGGGGTGCATACGGTATCGGTTGTAAAAGAATGCACGGTGCATCTTCGTTAGATTTTCACAAAATTATTACAAAATTTATATAGACTTTTTATATGAAAATGGTAAACTTTTAAGTGAATACTTAAATAGTGAGGGGATTCGTATGAAGGTCTGGATGAGAAAAATAGCTGTAATTTTTGTTGCGATAATGACGCTTGGCATTTATGTCCCGACTATTCACATGCATCCCGAAGCTGATGAGGAAAACAAGGCAGTCAGTACGCCTTCTGATGCGGATTCTATCAATGATAATATTGCCGTAGATGTTCCTGAGCCTGAGCAGGTTTTTCAGTTTGAGGAAACCTATATGAGTCAGATTACCGGCAAGGCCAGGGAACAAGCGATTTCGAAACTTGGCACGCGTATTGGAGATCAGATAGATGATGAATTTGAAAATGATATTTTACCAAAGATGGAAGAATCACTAAGTATGATTTTGGCAGAAGCTGGACAAGATAACCTTCCATACATAGGTATAACAGAGCACCCGTCAAGCGGTGTCGGGGAGAAGATTTTCAACGTTTATGATAACCGGACCGGTAAAGATATAGCCAGATTCCATGTGCGTCGGGACAACCGTCCGCTGGAGGGCTACTGGTTTAATTTTCATTATCATTTACGAAATGATAAATTTGAAACACATCACGAAATCGGTGAAATATACTGGGATAAAAATATCCCGCCGAAATGGATGTCTTAACAAGCAAAAGCCTGGCCGCAAACCAGGCTTTTAGTTTTCTAAAAGGAAGG